>CP129495.1:737186-1474372 GCA_030584185.1 Acidimicrobiia bacterium
TCCTCTTCCGTCGGCAGGTCAGGCGCA
This sequence comes from Acidimicrobiia bacterium, assembly GCA_030584185.1. Lineage (NCBI taxonomy): Bacteria > Bacillati > Actinomycetota > Acidimicrobiia > Acidimicrobiia bacterium. The sequence goes on from CP129495.1 coordinate 737,214, forward strand.
CCTTCGGGTTCGGCACCCAGACGCCTCCAATCCTGGAGCGCCTGCTTCGCGGCCAGAACCAGATCCTCGCGGCCGGATGTCGACAGTGGCCGCTCCAGGTCGGGGAACCTGTTCGCCAACTCGGTGATCTCGGCAACTGCCTCGCCCAGGCGCTCCGCCTCCTCGACGGCGACCCAGGCGCGCGCCTCCCGAAGTCGCCGGTTCGCCGCCGCCAGTTCGGCGTCGGCGGTGGCAAGCGCCTCGTGGCGGGCATCGATCTCGGCGTGTGCCTCCCGGGCGCGCGCCATCTCCGCGGTGGCCTCCTGCTCCTGGTCCATGGCGATCCGCAGCGGCTTGGTGTGGGCACGAACGGTGCCCACGTCATCGGCCAGGTGCCTGGCGAGTCGCTCGAGGGCACGGTTCACATTGGCGTCGCCGGACCGCGAGTCGAACGCCTGCTCCAGCGGTCCCTGGAGCAGGCTCCCGGCAAGCGGGACCCTCTCGGCTCCGGGCTTGCGCTCCACGAAGGCGGCGTACACATCGGCCTGCCGGATGAACAGGGTCGGCCACAGCAGCTCCCGCCTGAGCCCCAGGAGTACCGATCCGTCGGGACACCCTTCGTGCATGTGCTCTGCCGAGAGGTCCCTGGCAGTAGTCAGCTCGACGATGTGGCACCCGCGGTGACCTCCGAGGTCGTGCCGGATCTCATACTCGGTTCCGTCATCGGCCACCACCCGCACTGCGACTTCCCAGGGTGTGTCGTTCCAAGGACGATGTCGGCTCTCGAAGGCGGCGTCGAACGCCGTTGACCCCTGCGCTCGCCGCCGACCGCCCAGCCCTGCGTAGAGGGCGGCGTGCCAGGCGGACTTTCCTGCCTCGTTGGGACCTACGAGCACGTTGAAGCCCTCGGCGAACTCGAGCGACCGCCCGGAGATGGCACCGAATCCGGCCACATCGATTCTTCGGAACCTCACGGCTCCCCCAGCGGATGGCCTTCGAGCGCTCTGAGCCCGACCAGGAGCACCTCCCTCGACTCCGCCTCGTCGAGGCCTGCGTTCCTCACCCTGCGAACGAACTCCCCGCGGATGGACTGCTCTTCAGCAAGCGATTCCAGGTCATAGGAAGGGATGAGGGCGCCGGACACCACCTGTAGGGCGTCGAGATCGGGCCCGAGGGTTCCCAGCGCCGTCAGGTCGAGTTCCAGGGCCGGATCGATCTCGCCGACAACCGTGAGCCGAACCGACCCCTCGAGCGACGCCAACAGCTCCCTGCCCCTGTTCGCCAGGGCGGTGGCATCGGTCAGGCCGGTCACATCGAGCTCGACGTCGGCGACCCGCGAGGTGGCCACCGAGATCCTCGACACCGCCACCTTGCCGTCGCCACCGACTTCGGCGATCACCAGCCCGGCGTTCTCTCGCTCCCCGAACGACAGCGGATCGGGGTTTCCGGGGTACAGAAAGGTCGCCTCGTCCCGGGCCCGGTGATAGTGCCCGACAAAGGCGAACTTCAGCCCGCTCTCGGCGACCGCCTCCGGCCGGAATGGGGCATGGCCGGCCTTGGGACGACCGGCGTGGTCGCGGTCTTCGGTTGCGATCCCGCCCAACGCCGCCCCGTGGAACAGTCCGATGTGGACCCCCGAGTCCGGGGCCGAGAAGCCCTCGAGGAAGCCGGGGGTACCCGCAGGGGCGCGATGTGCCGCCCCCCACAAGGTGAGGCCGTCGGCGAGCTCGAAGGGGGTCAGCCGGGCCTCCTCGAACACGTGGACGTTCGGGCTCCACTCCCCGCGGGCGTAGAGGCTCGCCGGCCCGAACCAGTCGTGGTTGCCCGGAGCCACCAGCACCGGCACATCCACAGAGGCGAAGGTTCGCTCGAGGAACCGCAGGGTGTCCTGGCCGGACCGCTCGTGCTCGTAGAGGTCGCCGCCGCAAAGGATGGCGTCCACCCTTTCTGCCGCTGCCGTTTCGAGAATTCGGGTCAGGGTGGAGCGGATGTTGTCGCGACGCCGCCTGCCGGCATCGCCCAGGTTGGCGAAGGAGGCATCCAAATGGAGGTCGGCGAACATCGCCAGCTTCACGCTCACACCTCGATCGGTCGGATCCGTGGGACCGGATCACGCTACCAGCGGCATGTGACGGTTCCGCGAGACGGCCAGGACACCCGGACCCCGGGGAGGATCACACCTCGAACAGCCTCGGGGCCCGGCCCTCCAGCCCGCGCAGCAGGTCGTAATCGACCTCGACCCACCCGATCCCGCGATCCGCCGCCAGCACGCGCGCCTGGGGCACGACCACGGTGGCCGCCAGGATCCCTCGGACCGGAGCCAGCGTCTGATCCTTGTTGAGGGCGGCGAGATACCGGGTCAGCTGCTCGACGCCGTCGATCTCCCCCCTTCTCTTGATCTCGACCGCCACCACCTGGCCGTCGGGGTCACGACAAAGCAGATCCACAGGTCCCACCTCGGTCCGATACTCCCGCTCCAGGATCTCGAGGCCCTCTTCGATCACGGCGAGGCGCTCGGCGATCAGTGCCTGCAGGTTCCGCTCGACGCCGTCCTTCTCCAGACCGGGGTCCGGGCCCAGGTCGTGGGACAGGTCGACCAGTATCTCCTCCACGAGGATGGTGAGGGTCTCCCCCGACGGGTTGGTCACCACCCACCGATCCTCGCCCTCCTCCAGATGGTTCGGTGCGTTCATCCAGTTGAGCGGCTTGTAGGCGCCACCGTCGGCGTGAACGGCGACGCAGCCGTCGGCCTTGACCATGATCAGGCGTACCGCCGATGGGAGGTGGGCATCGAGTCGCCCGGAGTAGTCGACCGAGCAGCGGGCGACGAGGAGCCTCATGGACGGCGAGGCTAACGGGGTTCGCCGCCCGGCCCTCGCCGTCGGGTAGCGTGCCGTCATGAGCGCCGTGACCGTGGCGGTCGTCCCCTGTGCCGGAGCGGGAACGCGAATGCGCCCGGCCACCCGGGTGGTCGCCAAGCCGATGATTCCCGTGGTCGACCGCCCCGTCATCCAGTACGTCGTGGAGGAGGCCGTCGAGGCCGGGATCACCGAGGTGATCCTGGTGGTCGATGAACGACCGGGGAACCCCGTGCTCTCCCACTTCACCGAAGGACCGGCGATGGCCGGGCTGGAGCAGGTGTCGTTCGTGGCGGTAACACAGTCCCAGCCCATGGGCCTGGGCGACGCCGTGCTCACGGCGCGCTCGGCCGTCGGAGACCGGCCGTTCATGTGCCTGCTCTCGGACATGTTCCCGCGCCCCGGCCGTTCCTTCAGCGGCCGCCTGGCGAGCCAGTTCGACGGCAGGCCAGTGCTTGCGGTGCGCCGGGTTCCGCCCGACTTCTTCGATCGCTACGGGATCGTCACCCCTGCCGGGGAGGCACAGGACGGAGTGCTGGAGGTGGCTGCCGCCGTCGAGAAGCCCGGGGCCGGAGCCGCCTCCGACCTGGCGATCGTCGGAAGGTACGTGTTCTCCCCTGAGATCTTCGACGACCTGGAGGCGATCCCGGCCGGCCACGGAGGCGAGATCCAGCTGACCGACGCCATCGACCGCGCCGCCCGCCGCAGCGGGGCCCGCGCCGTGATCGTCGGCGACGACCTGCTCGACGTGGGGATGCCGTCGGGGCTGCTCGAGGCGACCGCCGCCGTCGGCCTCTCCCGACCCGAGCTGGCCGCAGACTTCCGCCAGGCTCTCCACCGTCTGCTCGACGAGGACCGACCCACCTGAGCCCGGACGGGCTCAAATGACCTTGTCGGACCGCCCTGCCAGCTGCCTGATGAGATCGGTCTGCCCGGTGTGATAGGTGTCGTGGAACAGGTAGAACATCAACTGGCTGAGCCGGGGCAGCACCTTGCCCTCCTCGGATGGGATCTCCTCGGCCAGGAAGTCGGCGTCGGCCGCCGCCAGCGCCGCCTCGATCCGGTCGGAGGACTCCGCCAGCATCTCGAGCAGACGCTCGAAGCGGATCACTCCCGGGCCGTCGCCCCGGATCGGGTCCGACTCCCGTTGGTAGCGCTCCTCGTCGGCGTCGGTCATCACCGGCTCCGCCCCAAGGACACGCAGCACCCGGCCGCGCCCTGCCACCAGATGCCCCAGCACCCAGTTGAAGCAGTTGACGTTGTAGGGCACGACCGTCAACGCCTCTTCGTGCGTGATGCCCTCGGCCTGCATGGCGACGATCCGCTCGTTGCGCCGGAAGGATCGCGACAGGAGGTCGGGCTGCATGGTGCCCAGGGTACCCCGGGTCGTCCCGGTCGTGACCCTGGCTACGATCCGAGGCCAGCGACCTCGGGAGTGGTTCCGATGCCCGGCATCCTCTACGGCCTGCTTGCCACGGCGCTGCTGGTGATCGCCATCACCCTGTTCGATCTCAGCCGCAACCGGGTCCGCCACCTCCCCAAATGGGCCTGGGCGATCATCATCGTGTGCAGCGTTCCCCTGGGCGCCATCGTCTACGCCACGGTCGGGCGGGTGTCGCCTCACGAGTTCGATCCACTGCGGGACGCATGACCCTGGCCATCGCCACCGAAGGCCTGAGCAAGGCTTACGGGCAGACCCTGGCCCTCGACCGCGTCGACCTCGCCGTTCCCGAGGGAAGCGTGTTCGGCCTCATCGGTCCCAACGGAGCCGGCAAGACGACGCTCCTCTCGATCCTCGCCGGGCTGCGCAGGCCGACTTCGGGTCGGTTCCGCCTCGCGGTGGAGCGGCGGCACCTGGCGGTGCTGGTGGACACACCCATGTTCGAACCGTGGCTGACCGCCGCCGAGGTGGTGGATCTGGCTCGTGGCCTCGTGGCCCCGGATCTCCCCCGACAGCGGGTGACCGACGCCCTGGAGGCCGCCGGACTCGCCGCGGTTGCCGACCGGCGTGTCGGTGGGTTCTCCCGCGGAATGACCCAGCGCCTGGGGATCGCCGCCGCCCTGGTGGGCGACCCGAAGGTGCTGATACTCGACGAGCCGTCGTCGGCGCTCGACCCGGCGGGACGAAAGGATGTCCTCGACCTGATCGGCGGCCTCGGCGGAGCGATCACCATCGTGCTCTCCACCCACATCCTCTCCGACGTCCAGCAGGTCTGCGACACGGTCGGGGTGATCGACCGGGGGGTACTCCGCTTCCAGGGCGACCTCGAGAGACTGCTGGAACGCACGTCGGGCGTGCTCTTGGTGCATGTCAGGCCACCAGTAGGCGAAGCCCGCCGGATGCTCGAAGCCGAGCCGTGGGTGACCTCCATAGTCGAGCCCGCCCCGGGGAGGATGCGGATCGCGGTGTCCTCACCCGACGCCGCCGAGCGCCGCATCGCCGGAGTGCTGGCGGAGGCCGGTGCGGCCGTGGTCTCGATCCAGCCGGCCACCGACCTCGAGACCGCCTTCCTGGAGCTCACCTCATGAACCTGTGGAGGGTGGAGCTCGCCCGCCTGCTTCGGACCAACCGCTGGATGCTGCTCGCCGGGGTGTTCGCAACCTTCGGCCTCCTGGGACCGCTCAGCGCTCGCTACCTGGGCGAGATCATCGCCCGATTCGGGGGCGAGATCGAGGTCACCTTCCCCGATCCGAAACCAATCGACGGGATCGCCCAGTTCGCCGCCAACTGGAGCCAGCTGGGCGTGCTGGCGGTTGTCATCGTTGCGGCGAGCGCCCTCGCCATCGACGCTCGCCCCGAGATCTCGGCGTTCTATCGCACCCGGGTCGAGAACGCCTGGCAGGTCGTCGCCCCCCGGTACTGGGTTCCACTTGCAGCTTCGGCTCTGTCGTTGATCGTCGGGACCTTCATGGCCGTGATCGCCACCGAGATCCTGATCGGGCCGCTCGACACGGTCGGGGTGGCGCTCGGCACGGGGCTGGCCGTGATCTACCTCGGGTTCCTGGTGGCGTTGGTGGCGGCGATCTCCACCTTCACCGCCGGCACGACCACCACGATCTTCGCCGCGCTCGCCACCGCCATCGCCATCCCGGCGGTGGGCTTGATCGCCGCCGTGGAGCCCTGGCTTCCCAGCGAGCTGGTCGGTGCCGCCATGGATCTTGCGAGCGACGCTGAGCCTTTGGACTTCTTGCGTTCCACGGTCAGCGCCCTCGCTTCCACAACCCTGCTGCTCCGGGTGGCGGTGCTGCGAATCGACCGACGCGAGATCTGATCGCTCCGGCGCCATGGGTACGGTTGTCCCTGTCGGCCGCTCCCCTTTGCGGCCGCGAACGGGCGGTGTCAGGTGCGCTGGTTCACCGAGAGGCTGGCGTCATGGGCCTCGACGATCGACGAGGCGACCGTGGCACAGGCCATGGAGACGGCCTCGCTCCCCTTCATCGCCGGCCACGTCGCCCTCATGCCCGATGCCCATCTCGGCAAGGGAGCCACCGTGGGCTCGGTGATCCCCACGATCGGGGCGATCGTTCCGGCCGCCGTGGGCGTGGACATCGGGTGCGGGATGATCGCCGTGGAGACCGACCTCGACCGCGACGATCTCCCCTCCGACCTGGAACCTCTGCTGCGACGGATCGGCGACCTGATCCCGGCGGGCGTGGGGCGAGGCCAGGCTGCAGTCCGGAGTGGCCAGGAGTGGTTCCGCTCCCACCCCAACCTCTCGGTGAGCACCCTCGGGTTGGAGCGACGCGCCGTCGAGCAGTTCGGCAGCCTCGGAGCCGGCAACCACTTCGTGGAGGTCTGCCGGGATCCATCGGGAACGGTGTGGACGGTGCTGCACTCCGGCAGCCGGGGGGCAGGCAACCGGCTCGCCGAGCACCACATCGCTATCGCCAAGCACCTGTGCCGAGGCGTCTCCCTCCCCAACGCCGACCTGGCCCACCTCGAGGAGGGGACCGAGGAGTTCGACCGCTACCTGGAGGATCTCCACTGGGCCCAGGACTACGCCTTCGCCAATCGGGCGCGGATGATGGACCTGCTCCTCGACGGCATCGGTGGGGTGGCGCGACGGACCCCGGGCGAGATCCGCAGGATCAACTGTCACCACAACTACACGGCCCTTGAGCGTCACTTCGGTCGAGACGTGTGGATCACCCGAAAAGGGGCGATCCGAGCCGGTGCCGGCGAGATGGGGGTGATTGCCGGATCGATGGGAAGCCCCAACTACATCGTGCGCGGCAAGGGGAGTCCGCTCAGCTTCGAGTCGTGCGCCCATGGCGCCGGGCGTCGGATGAGCCGCAGCAAGGCCCGCAAGACCCTCACCGTCGAGTCGCTCGACGAGGCCATGAAGGGCACCGTCTGGCTGGAGGCGCACGCCGCCACTCTGGTGGACGAGTCGCCCGAGGCCTACAAGGACATCGACCAGGCGATGCTCGACCAGGAGGATCTGGTGGAGGTGGACACGGTGCTCACCCAGTTGGTGAACTACAAGGGCACCTGATCGCCGCTCTCGCCGGGGGGCGTATCGTGTGCGTCCGGAGGAACCAATGAGCGCAGCCATCGAGATCCACGGGCTGGCCAAGAGCTACGGCCGGACTCGCGCCCTGGACGGCCTCGACCTGACGGTGCGCACCGGAGAGGTACACGGCTTTCTCGGCCCCAACGGGTCCGGAAAGACCACCACGATCCGGATCCTCCTCGGCCTGATCCGGGCCGATGCAGGATCTGCCCGCCTGCTGGGCGGCGACCCGTGGCGCGATGTGGTTGCCCTCCATCGGAGGCTCGCCTACGTCCCCGGTGACGTCAGTTTGTGGCCGTCCCTGTCCGGCGGCGAGGTGATCGACCTCCTCGGTCGCCTCCGCGGTGGCCTCGACCCACGCCGCAGGGCCGACTTCATCGAGCGCTTCGACCTCGATCCCACCAAGAAGTCACGCACCTACTCGAAGGGAAATCGTCAGAAGGTGGCCCTGGTGGCAGCGCTCTCGTCCGATGTGGAGCTGCTCATCCTCGACGAGCCCACCTCGGGACTCGACCCGCTGATGGAGGCCACCTTCCGGGAGGTGATCGGAAGCGAAGCCCGCAACGGCCGGACGGTGCTGCTCGCCAGCCACGTCCTGGCCGAGGTGGAGGCAATCGCCGACCGGGTGAGCATCATCCGGGATGGCCGCAACGTGGAGTCGGGCACCCTCGTCGAGCTCAGGCACCTGACCAGGACCTCGATCGACGTGACCGTCTCCGCTCCGCCTGAGTTCCTCGCCGGCATGGAGGGTGTGCACGACCTGGTGATCGACGGTCGTCGTGCCCGCTTCGAGGTGGACGGCGACGCCCTCGGCGAGGTGCTCTCCCGGCTGGCGCCGCTGGGGATCGTCTCGCTGGTGAGCAACCCTCCGACGTTGCAGGAGCTCTTCCTGCGCCACTACGCAAGTCCGGCGGAGAGCGGGTGATCGGGCTCACCGGTCTCGGCACCCTGGTCCGCCTGATCCTGCGACGTGATCGCTGGCTGTTGCCGATATGGATCCTGCTCCCGGCCGTGCTGGTCGGAGCGACGGCATCCGCACTCGGCGACCTCTACCCGACCGAAGAGGCGCGCCGGCAGTTCGCCACCATGATGTCGGCCAACCCCGGCATCACGGCGTTCCTCGGCCCCTTGTACGGATCATCCGTCGGAGCGCTGACCGCCTGGCGAACCGCCATGTTCGGCGTCGTCCTCGGAGGCCTGCCGGCGCTGTTCTCCGTGATCCGCCACACCCGCACGGAGGAGGAAGCGGGCCGCCGAGAGCTGATCGGCTCCGCCGTCGTCGGCAGGCACGCCCCCCTAACGGCGGCGCTCCTGGTCTTGTCCATCCAGGCGATGCTGATGGGCGGGGGCGTGGCGATGGCACTTGTCGTCGTCGGTGAGGCGACCGCAGGTGCGGTCGCCACCGGATCGGCATGGGCCGGGCTGGCGCTCTTCTGTGCCGGCCTGGGGGCCCTGATCGCCCAACTCGTGGAGAACCCCCGAACGGCACGCGGCATCGGCGGCGCCGCCATCGCCGCCGCCTACCTGATACGGATCGCGGGCGACCTCGGGGGCGACGACTGGTCGTGGCTGTCCTGGCTGACACCCGTCGGGTGGCTGCACGCCGTCCGGCCCTTCGCCGGCGAGCAGTGGGGAGTGCTTGCCCTGCTCGGTGCCGGGGCGGTGATCTTCGGGTTCCTCGGCTACTTCTTGTCGGGGCGCCGCGACCTGGACGCCGGCCTGATCGCTCCCCGGCTGGGACCGCCCCTGGCGTCGAGGCGGCTGCGCAGCCCGCTGGCACTGGCGGGTCGGCTCCACCGGATGTCGATCGCCGGATGGACCGCCGGGATCGCCGTCTACGGATTGATCGTTGGCGGGCTCGGGCCGAGCATCGTCGACGTCTTCGACGACAACCCTCAGCTACGCGAGATGTTCGAACGCCTGGGGGGCGAGGGTGCACTCATCGACATCTTCCTCTCGGCCGGACTGGGGATGCTCGGGCTGTTGGCGGCCTCGGCGGCGGTGCAGGCGGCGCTCCGACTGCGATCCGAGGAGCAGAGCGGACATGCCGAGGCCCTGCTCGCCACCTCGGTCGACCGCTCCCGGTTCATGGCCTCGCACGCCATCCTGGTCGCAGCCGGACCGTCGTTCGCCATGATCGTCGGCGGCCTGGTCACGGGGATCGCCTACGGCGCCACCACCGGTGATGTCCCATCACAGGCCGGCCGCCTCCTCGCCGCCGCCATGGCACAGATTCCGGCGGTGCTGGTCCTGGGCGGGATGACGCTTGCCCTGTTCGGATTGGTCCCCCGGTTCGCGATGGGAGCCTGGGGACTGCTCACCGGGTTCCTCGTCCTCGGCCAGCTCGGGGCGATCCTCGGTCTTCCCCGATGGGTGATGAACCTGTCGCCGTTCGCCCACGTGCCGGCGGCTCCCAGTGTGGCGGTGAGGATGACCCCTCTCCTCCTGCTCACCGCCGCCGCAGCCGCCCTCACGGTCGCCGGATTCCGCGGCTTCGAACGGCGGGACCTGACCGGGGTCTGAGCACCCGTCGGCCGGCGGCCCTACCGGGTGAGGTCCTGGGAGGCGAACCCCGTCAGAATCGCCTCCATCTCCTGCCGCTGATCGTCCGGGATCAAGGACAACATCCGCTCCGGCAGGGGCACGAACACGCCGGAGCCTTCTGCGAGAGTCGCCTCCGGGTCGGCGGCGGCCCACATCCTGGCGATCAGCCGCACCCGATCGGCCTCGAGATCGTCATCGAGCTCCGCCTCGGCCACCAGCGGGATACCGACCCGTACCGGCCGCCGCAACCGCTGCTCCATCGACACGGTCACATGGAACCGGCGGCGATAGCGAAGCAGGCACCACATCATCACCTCGTCGAACACCACGGCGACGATGCCACCGTGGAGGATCGATCCCATGCCGGCGTGATCCTCGGATGCGACGAACTCGGTGCGAACCCGATCGGGCCCGGGGACGGTGAAGGTGAGGCGCAGGCCGCCGTCATGCCCGGGAGAACAGCCAAAGCAGCGCCAGGTTTCCAACGGCGGAATGGCGCCCTCGGCCATCGGGCCGCTCCTCTCAGCCGACCGACCCCTCCATCTGCAGTTCGATGAGGCGGTTCAACTCCACAGCGTATTCCATGGGGAGCTCCTTGACGATCGGCTCGATGAACCCGGCCACCACCATCGCGGTCGCCTCGGCCTCGGAGAGCCCGCGGCTCATCAGGTAGAAGAGCTGATCGTCGCCCACCTTGGACACCGTGGCCTCATGGCCGATCTGAGCGTCGGCCTCCTCGATCTCCATGTAGGGGTAGGTGTCGGACCGGCTCTTGTCGTCGAGGATGAGGGCGTCGCAGCGCACGAAGGACTTGACGTTCTCGGCGCCGTGCTCCACCCGAACCAGGCCGCGGTAACCCGCCCGTCCGCCGCCACGCGACAGCGACTTGGAGGTGATCAGAGACGTCGTGTTGGGGGCGGCGTGGACCATCTTCGCCCCGGCGTCCTGGTGCTGCCCGGGTCCGGCGAAGGCGATCGACAGCACCTCGCCGTGCGCCCCCTCCTCCATGAGCCACACCGCCGGGTACTTCATGGTGAGCCGGCTCCCTATGTTGCCGTCCACCCACTCCATCGTGGCGTTGCGGTACGCAGCGGCCCGCTTGGTCACCAGGTTGTAGACGTTGTTCGACCAGTTCTGGATCGTCGTGTACCGGCAGCGTCCGCCCTCCTTGACCACGATCTCGACGACGGCCGAGTGGAGGGAGTCGGTGGAGTACACCGGTGCCGAGCAGCCCTCCACGTAGTGACAGAACGCCCCCTCGTCGATGATGATCAGCGTCCGCTCGAACTGGCCCATGTTCTCGGCGTTGATGCGGAAGTACGCCTGCAGCGGCTGATCCACGTGCACGCCAGGCGGCACGTATATGAACGATCCGCCCGACCACACCGCAGAGTTGAGGGCGGCGAACTTGTTGTCGTTCGGCGGGATGATGGTCCCGAAGTACTGCCGCACGATGTCGGGGTAGTCCCGCAGGGCGGTGTCCATGTCGCAGAAGAGGACCCCGAGGCCTTCGAGATCCTCGCGGTTGCGGTGGTATACGACCTCGCTCTCGTACTGGGCGGTGACTCCGGCCAGGTACTTGCGTTCCGCCTCGGGGATGCCCAGCTTCTCGTAGGTGTCCTTGATCGACTCCGGGACCATGTCCCAGTCCTTGGCCTGGCCATCCATCGGCTTGATGTAGTAGTAGATGTCGTCGAAGTCGATCTCGTCCAGCGCACCACCACCGCCCCACTTGGGCATCGGCTTGCGCAGGAACCGCTGGTACGCCTTGAGCCGGAACTCGAGCATCCACTCCGGCTCGCCCTTCATCCGCGACATCTCGCGGATGATCTCCTCGTTCAAGCCCTTCTTGGGCTTGAAGATGTAGTCCTCCTCGTCGTGCCAGCCGAGCTGATACTTTCCGAGGTCGATGTCGACGGTGGCCACGCGGTGTCCCCTCCGATGAGTGCCTGCGCCCGATTGTGGCAGGTGCCCGCACCGAGACAAGGGGAAAAGCAGCGAGCGGGCAGCGCCGGCACGGACTGGGGAGTGGGGGAAGACCGACCCGTGCCCGGCGCCGACCGCTCGTCGCCATTACAACATCTCTGGCGCGTTATGCATGCCATTCTTCGGACATGCCAACGATCGTCATCGGTGCCGACACGCCCGTGGGGGTGGCCACGATCGAGGCGATTCGACCACGCACGATCGAGCTGCGCGCCTTCGTATCGACCCAAGAGGCGGCAGCCGGCCTTCGTACCGGTGGCGTGATCGCCGCCGTGGGCGATGTAAGCGACGGTTCCCATGTTGCCGGGGCGGCGTTCGGTGCCTTCTGCGCAGTGTTGGTGAACGCCGCCGCCACCGACGGCCGAGAGACCCACTTCGCCCCTCCCGACGACGTCGTTGCCGTCTGGCTGAAGGCGATGGTGGACGCAGGAGTGACCCGGGTGATCCTCGTGAGTGATACCCCCGTCGATGTGCCCCCGGCCATCCCCGAGTCCGCCGTCGTCGCCACCGCAGGACGACTGCCCGAGGAGGTGGCAGAGGTGGTGGCGTTCCTGGAGGATGCGGCTGCCCTCCCGTTTGACCAGATGCCCACCGAGTGGGAGAGTTGACCCGTAGGGGCGTGCCGCGCCCCCCGGTTGGGAGCACCCCTTGCCCAAGCAGGACGATGTCGTACGCGTTCAGGGGACGGTCGTCGAGGCCCTCCCCAACGCCATGTTTCGAGTTGAGATCGAGGGCGGCCTCGAGGTACTGGCGCGCGCCTCGGGCAAGATGCGCCGCGGCCGCTACATCCGCATCCTCCCTGGGGACAAGGTGGACCTCGACCTGTCGGTGTACGACCCCAGCCGGGGCCGCATCGTCTGGCGCTACAAGAACTGATCACCGTTCCCGACCACCACCGGCGAAGCCAACGCCGGGGGCGGCTCTCAGGGTGATCGATCTGCGGCGGGCCTGCTCCTAGGCGGGATCACGCGACTCGACCAGGTGACGCTCCAACACCACGAGCGGCACCCGCTCCCCGTCGAATGACACCGTGGTCTCACCCACCTCGTCGAACCCGTGGGACCGGTAGAAACCGATGGCGGCGGCGTTGTCGACCTCGGTGTGCACCTCGATCCTGAGGCATCCCTCTTCGACGGCCTGGGCAACTGCCGCCTCGAGCAGCTGGGTGCCGATGCCGCCCCCGAGCATGCTCTGCAGGACGATGATCCCCGAGAGCTCGATGGAGCGACCTTCCATGAGGCGGGTGGCGGCGAAACCGACGGGCCTCCCGTCCGCTGTGGCCATGAACATACGCTGCTGCGGCCCTCCGATCCGGGAGAGCAGAGCCTCCGAGGTCGAGATCTCGGCGATGGTGGCGTCGTCGGCACCAGACCAGCCGGGAGCGCCGGGGCCGGCCTCGTCCCACGCCTCCCTGATCAGGCGTCCCAACCGCTCGACTTCACCGGGACCCACCTCGGCGACGTCGACCGACGAGATCTCAGACCTCCTGGAAGAGGTAGCGACGCAGCGACTCGAGACGATCACCGGGATCTCCGTGCAGGTACCAGAGGGTGGCGGCGATCGAGGACAGCAGGGCGTTTCCGTCCTGCGGCGTGAAGCAGAACCCGACCAGCTCGTTGCCGTTGCGCACCGTCAGGGTCTCCATCGGGACCACCGTCTGGCTGAGGATCCGCCCGTAGTACCCGTGGTCCCGGCCGAAGGAGAAGATCTGGTTGGCCGACCGCTTGTGGGTCAGGGCCACCCGGGGGTTGGCCGCCAGCAGGTCGATCGCCTCGCCGGTCGTCATCTCTCGATCGAGCTCGAGCGAGAAATGCAGTGCGTGCATGTACTGGGTGTTCAGCTTGACCGCCGATGAGAACACCGGCATGTCGTATCCGAGGGTCTCGAACAGGTGATGGGCGTCCCGAGCGTGGTGGGTACCGAAACGGGGATCGTCGTGGCGTCCGACGCTGGGACTCGGGATGAACGAGCCGTCCTGGCTGATGTCGTTGGCCCGCCGCATGCACAGGAACCGACCGCTCGAGAGGTGCGAGGTCCCGTCTTCGTCCATCGCCAGCGTCTTGATCAGCACCGAGATGTTGTGCGTGTTGCACGACACCACCTGTATGAACCGATCCTGGTCGTGAACCAGGGCGGCGTCGTTGATCCCACGGGCGTACATCTTGCCGAAGCCGAACTCGGAGCCCTGCGCCAGGAACCCCTTCGGACCCCGCGCCCGCTCGTAGTACTCCACCTTGTTGGCGTTGCCCGCAGGAGTGCAGTCGATCACCACGGCGGCCCGCTCGATCGCCTCGACGGATCCCAGCTTGGGCGAGTGGCCGATCTCCTCGAACGAGACACGGCGATCGTCGTCGACGGCGAGCACCGCCCCCCGGCTCACCAGGTCACGTACCTTGGCTCGCTCTTCGATCATCGGGGTCCGCTTGTGGAAGGTGACCTCGTCGATACCGAAGTCGGCAGAGTGATCGGCGAGAAGGCCTATCAAGGGCTCTCCGATCGTGCCGGTGCCGACCACATGGACGATGTTGGACATCTGGAGACTCCCGGGATTGGTGGGGGGCCAATGCTATCCGGAGAGTGGCAGCCTCATGCGAGCCGTGCCCGGTTCTGGGACACTTCCATCATGAGGGCTCTCAGGTTCCACGGACCGGGTGACCTGCGCCTCGAGTCGGTGCCCGAGCCCGAAGCCGGTGCGGGCGAGACCGTCGTCGAGGTTGACGCCTGCGGGGTCTGCGGGTCCGACCTCCACTTCCTGGACGGCACGGCGCGTACCGCCCGGCTCCCGATGACGCTGGGGCATGAGGTGGCCGGTCGTGTCCTCGGTGAGAACACCGCCGGGCTGAGTGCGGGGGCTCGCGTGGTGCTGCGTCCCGGCGCCTACTGCGGCCGCTGCCGACCCTGTCTCGAGGGCCGTCCCAACATCTGTGAGCGAACGGTCGTCCTGGGCATCGATTCCGACGGCGGCCTCGCCGAACGGGTGGTCGTGCCCGTCGAATCGATCATCCCGATGCCCGATGGCCTCGATCCAGCCGAAGCGGCCACGGCGGTGGACGCAGGGGCCACGGCGCGCCATGCCGTGATGAGAACCGGCGGAGTGCGCGCCGGGGACGCTGTCCTGATCCTCGGCGTCGGCGGGCTCGGCGGCTATGCGGTGCAGATCGCCCGCAACGCCGGTGCCGGGCCGGTGATCGCAGCCGACATCTCCCCGTCCGCTCTCGACAGGGCGACCCAACTGGGCGCTGATGAGACCATCCTTGTCGAGCCAGGCGTCTCGCTGGGCCGCCAGGTGAAGATGATCACCGATGGGGGTGCCGACGTGGCACTCGAGTTCGTCGGCCGGGCGGCAACGGTCGACGCCGCCGTCAAGTCGCTCCGACCCGGAGGCCGAGCCGTGGTGGTCGGGGTCGGTGTGGAACCGGTGGCGACGCTACCCGCAGTTCTGTGGTCGAACAACGAGTACACGCTCGCCGGGTCGTACGGAAGCCTTCCCGGCGACGTGGAACTGGTGCTGGCGGCTCTCGCCACCGGCGATCTGATCCCACCGCAGGTCGAAAGGGTCCCGCTCGACGAGGCGGTCTCCGTGATCGAGGCCGCCTCGCGCGGGGATCTGCACCTGGACGGACGCCGCCTGGTCGTGGTGCCCTAGGAGGGCCCCGAACCTCAGGCGGAGCGGCGGCCGGGCTCGGCGGTTCTCACCGTCAGCTCGCGTCCACCCATGGTGGATCCGTGCAACGCCTCGATGGCGGCGCCGGCGACCTCCCCGGGCATGAGCACGAACCCGAAGCCGCGGGACCGTCCGCTGCGACGATCGACGATGACCGTGGCCTCGTCGACCTCACCGAACGGCCTGAACAGCGAACGCAGGTCCTTGGATGTGGCGCCGTATGGCAGGTTGGCCACATAGATGCTCTCCCCGTCGACCGAAGGCCGCTGTGGCCGCCTCTCACGATGCGTGGCCTCCACCGAAGGCGCCGGGGTCGGAGAACGCCGCGGCGCCGCAGCCGGCGGGCGACCGTCGCGAAGTGCTCCAAGACGCGGCGCCTCGATCGGCACCTGCATCCCCAGGGCGCGCTGCATGCGCCGGACCAGGTTCTCCTGGCCCCCGGTGACCAGCGTCACGACGTCGCCGCCGGCGCCGGCACGAGCGGTACGCCCGGAGCGATGCAGGTAGTCCTTGTGGTCGGCGGGCACGTCGAAGTGGACCACCGCTTCCACGGCGTCCACGTGAATTCCGCGTGCCGCCACGTCGGTGGCGATCAGTGCCCGGGCCCGGTCTGCGGAGAACGCCTCGATCGCCCGGTTGCGCTGGCTCTGCGAACGGCCGCCATGGATGGCGGCGGCATCGATGCCCTCACCGGCGAGCTGCTTGGCGAGCCGGTCGGCGCCGTGGCGGGTCCGGGTGAAGACGATCGTCCTGCCGGCCTCGGCGATGAGGCCCGCCGTGTGGCGCACCCGATCGTGGTTGTTCACCTTCCAGAAGTGATGGCGGGCCGGAGTGGCATGAGGCTCGATCGATCCCGCCTCGAGACGAACCGGCTTGCGCTGGTGGTCCCGGATCAGGACCGCCACGTCGCCATCGAGCGTCGCCGAGAACAGCAGGGTCTGTCGGCGCTGCGGAGTCTGACCGAGGATGCGCTTCACTGCGGGGAGGAACCCCATGTCGGCCATGCGGTCTGCCTCGTCGATCACCACGACGTCGACCTCGGCCAGAGACAGCGCCTGCTGTTCGATCAGGTCTTCGAGGCGGCCCGGAGTGGCCACCAGGACATCGGCGCCGCCGCGCAGAGCGCCCTTCTGGGGTCCGTAGCCGACTCCCCCATAGACGGCGGTGACCCGTCGGTTGACGACGGATGCCAGCGGAGCCAGCTCTTCCTTGATCTGCTCGGCGAGCTCGCGCGTCGGGGCGAGGATCAGGGCCCGCGGTCGGCGCGGGCCTGCCTTCTCCAGACGAGCAAGCAGCGGAAGCCCGAATGCGAGCGTCTTGCCGGATCCGGTCGGAGCCCGCCCGGCGACATCATGGCCGGAGAGGATCTCGGGGATGGCGGAGGCCTGGATCGGGAATGGACTGGTTATCTGGCGCCGCCGCAGGACGGCGATCAGCGGTTCGGGAAGCCCGAGATGGGCGAAGTCGATGGTCATGGTTCTCCTCACCCCGCGAAGGGGCAGTCGGTTGGTTGCTTGGTCTCGCTCGAGACGCGACGACGAACGAAGCGGGTTCGAGAGTCGGTCGACGAGGCAATCCAACCGGTGAGAACTACGGGCCGTTGGTTCACCGGGGAAGCGACTTGGCGCTGGCCTCCACCCGGTGCGGTGAGGTCAAGTTAGCAGTCGTGTGCCTCGATGCGAATCGACCACGCTCAAGACTGGCTCTCACCACTCACGAGAGCGGCTCCGGCGAGGATCGCCACCGCTCCCAGGTAGAGCCAAGTCAGGATCACGGCGACGGTCCCGAGGGTTCCGGCGTAGACACCGAGCGACCCGACTCGCGAGAGGTACAGCCCGAAGCCGAGGCTGAGCGCCAACACCCCGACGGTCCCGATCGTGGCTGCCAGCGTCGCCCGGGGCATCGGCCGTGGTGGGCCGAAGCGGTAGCAGGCGATGAGGAACCCGAACAGCCCGGCCGTAGCGACGGGAACACTCAGCCAGGCCCACAGGCCCAACAGCCCGGGGATCCCACTCCATCCTTCCAGGAAGGCGAAGAAGGTCCGCCCTCCCACGAGCACGGTCCCGGTGATCAGCAGGACGACACCGCCCGCCGCGGTGAGCCCGATGGCCACCAGGCGGAGCCGGGCGCCCTGGCGAAGCTCCAGGGTCCCCTGCACCGCCGCCAGGGCGCGCTGGAGCGCAACGACGGCACGAGCGCCGAGAAACAGGGAGACACCGACCGACACCGCCACCACCCACCACTCTCCGGCGATCCGCCGTTCCGACTCGGCCAGCACCCCGGCGATGAACTCGACGAATGCCTCGGGGGCGATCGGAGACAGCGCCCCCAGGACACGCGCCACCGCCCCCTGATCCCTCCCGATCCAGGCGGCGAAGCCGAGCAGGGCGAAACCGAGCGGGATGATGGCGAAGAAGGTGTGGAAGGCGACCGCCGCACCGTTCAGCGTGAGATCGGCGCGCCTCAGCCGATTCCATGTCGCCTTCAGTATCTCCCGATCCACTCCCCCAGTATCGGCGTCGCCAGCCCCTCTCCGGAGGCAATGGCGGTTCGTTGCCTCGGGCCCGCCATACACTCGGCGCCTCGATGCCGAGGCCTCCCCACCGTCCGATCCACGTCGGCGCCGCCCTCGCTCTCCTCCTGGGGAGCATGAGCGTGCTGCTCTTCTGGCTGTTCGCCGGAGGAGGCGAAGGGACGGCAACCGTGGGTTCGACCGCGGTGGGCGACCCCTCGACCATGTCCGAAACGGCTGCCACCTCCACCACCGGTTCCACGCTGGTGGCCTCCACGGTGGTCGTGGTGACCGCTCCGACCACGACGGTCCCAGCCTCTCCGATGCACGCATGGAGTGACCGGAGGCAGGTCGGTGAGCCGTACGGCGACGCCGTCGAGGGTTTGCTCACCTTCCGCGGCAACCCGACGCGCACCTACTACGGGAAGGGCCCCTTGCCGAGCACTCCCGAGGTGAAGTGGAAGTACCCCAGCACCCCCATGTGCTCCACCTCCACCGACCTCGGGGTCACCTCCACGTGGTGCGGCAACGGCTGGACCGGGCAGCCGGTGATCTGGGAACGGCCCGACGGGACCACCGAGATGATCTTCGGAGCCTACGACCGGAAGCTGCACTTCGTGGACGCCGACACCGGCCGCCCGACCCGCTCCCCCATCCTCACGGGGGACATCATCAAGGGGACGCCGACCATCGACCCCGATGGCTATCCGCTGGTGTACTTCGGAAGCCGCGACAACAAGATCCGGGCGGTGGCGCTCGACCGCAACGAGCCGGTGGTGCTCTGGGAGTACGACGCCGCCGGCAAGGGCCGCTGGAACGACGATTGGGACGCCAGCCCCCTGATCATGAACGACTACATGTTCGAGGGCTCGGAGAACTCGATCTTCTACATCTTCGATCTCGACCGGAGCTACGACGACCTGGGGCTGGTCCAGGTCGATCCGCAGGTCGTGTACGAGCTGGAGACATGGAATCAGGAGCTCCTGGATGCGATCGGGCCCTCGTACCCGGCGGTGAGCGTGGAGAACTCCACCGCCATGTACGAGGGCAGGATCTACTTCGCCAACTCCGGGGGCAGGGTGATTGGGCTCGACATCACCGGAATCGACGACGGTCGGATCGAGATGGTGTTCGACTACTGGGTCGGCGACGACGTGGACGCCACGATCTTCGTCGACGACGAGGGGTACATCTACGTGTCGGCCGAGTACGAGCGGTACCTGACTCGGGCCCAGGAGGTGGGCCAGCTGGTCAAGCTGGACCCGTACACAGACGGTGACCCCGTGGTGTGGGGCATGTACTCGCTCACCGAGCCGCCCTACAAGGGTGGCCTGTGGTCGACGCCCGCCCTCGGCGACGGCGTGATCTACGCCGTCGTGAACAAGGGGTACCTGATCGCCGTCGACCAGGAGACCGGCGAGGAGCTGTGGGTGGTCGACATCGGAGCCGGGTCCTGGTCGTCCCCGGTGATCGTCGACGACCGCCTCCTGGTGGCGGCCAACACCGGCTACCTCCGCTCGTTCTCACTCGCCGACCCGCGTCAGCCGCGCCTGGAGTGGACCTTCAAGGTGGGTGAGAGCCACATCGAGGCCACGCCGGCGGTGTGGAAGGGGATGATCTTCGTGGGGAGCCGTGACGGGTACATGTACGGAATCGGCGAGGCGGACAACTGAGCGGCCAACCGTTCCCGACCGGGCGGTAACCTCCTCGACCGTGCTGCACGACTACACCACCACCACACCGGACTCCGTGCGCGGCGTCGTCGAGGACGCCATCACCCGCGGGGAGGATCTGGTCGCCGCCGCAGTCGGCTCCCGTCCCGACCCCTCATGGGAGTCGACGATGCTCCCCCTGGACCGGCTGGCAGCGAACCTCGTACAGGCCTATGGCCAGGGCCCTTTCATGGCGCGCGCCCATCCCGATCGGGAAGTGCGCAATGCCGCCCAGGAGGCCGAAGAGCGGCTCTCCAAGTGGCGATCCGATCTGGTCTTCCGACGCGACCTCTACGAGGCGGCAGAAGCATTTGCCGCCACCCAAGAGGCCGCCGGGCTGGCTGGCGAGGAACAGCGGTTCCTGGAGCACATCCGGAGGGACTTCCGCCGGGCCGGCCACGCCCTCTCGGACGAGGCGCGAGCGGCGGTGCAGGAGCGGCGGACCCGTCTCGTCGAACTGGATGTTGCCTTCAACCGCAATCTCGACGAGTTCGAGGACGGCCTCGACCTGACCAGGGAGCAACTCGACGGCCTCGACGATTCGGCCATCGAACGCTACTCCCCGGGAACGACCCCGGGCACCTTCCGGGTGAGTCTCGACTACCCCGACTACTACCCGTTCATGGACCAGGCGAACGATCGCGACCTGCGACGCGCCCTCCAGTTCAAGTTCTACAACAAGGCGGTGGAGGCCAACCGACCCATCCTCGAGGAGGCGGTGCGGCTGAGAGCCGAGATCGCCTCCATCTTCGGGATGCCTTCGTGGGCGCACTACGCCATGGAGGAGAAGATGGCCAAGCATCCGGGGGCGGTGGAGGACCTGTACGCCGGGATCGTCCCCGCCCTCACCGCCAAGGCGAGCGAAGAGTTGGACGACCTGCGGGCCGCCCTCGGCGACGACGACCTCCAGCCGTGGGATCACCGCTTCCTCCACACGGCGATCAAACGGGAGCGGTTCGGCGTCGACCCGACGACCGTGGCCGGCTACTTCCCGCTGCAACAGGTCGTGGACGGCATGTTCTCCATCACCGGCGAGGTCTTCGGACTGGCCTACGAGAGGATCGACGATCCGAAGGCGTGGCATCCGGATGTGACCGCCTACCAGATCCGCGACTCGGCCGACGGCAAGCTGCTCGCCACGTTCTACATGGACCTCTTCCCCCGAGAGGGGAAGTTCGGGCACGCCGCCGCATTCGACCTCATCGCCGCCCATCAGGGCGACGAGGGATATGTGCTCCCCCGCACCGCCATCTTGTGTAACTTCACCAAACCGACGGCCGATGCACCGTCACTGCTGCGCCACGACGAGGTGACCACGCTGTTCCACGAGTTCGGCCATGTCCTGCACAACAGCCTGGGCCACACCCGCCTCGCCCGATTCAGCGGCTACAACACCGAATGGGACTTCGTCGAGGCCCCGTCACAGATCATGGAGCACTGGTGCTGGAACGCCGACGTGCTGCGTCGCTTCGCTCGCCATCACGCCACCGGGGAGCCGATCCCCGATGCCCTGGTCGACGAGCTGGTGGCGGCGAGGAACCTGCACGTCGCCCTGGCCATGCTGCGCCAGGTGTCGTTCGGCATGCTCGACATGGAGTTCCACGGTGCCGGCCAACCCAAGGACTTGGACGAGATCACCCGACGCACCAGTGAGATCGCCGGATTTCCGTTCCACGAGGGAACCTTCTTCCCCGCCTCGTTCGGCCACCTCTTCGGATACGACGCCGGCTACTACGGGTACATGTGGGCCAAGGTGTTCGGTGACGACATGTTCAGCCGGTTCGAGTCGGAGGGGGTGCTCGATCCCAAGGTGGGAGCCGACTACCGCAACCTGGTGCTCACCCCCGGCGGCTCCAAGGACCCCATGGAACTGCTGCGGGATTTCCTGGGCAGGGAGCCGGACCAGCAGGCGTTCCTCAGGTATCTGGGGATCGAGGGCGCCTGAGCCGACCCGGCAGCGGCGGCGCCGAGATCAGGTTGTGCAGGGGTCGGGTCGGATCACTGGGGCGAGCACACCATTGATCGCCCCCCCGTCCATCAGGGCATGGAAGAAGTCCGGCTGCTCGAAGAGGTCCCAGGTCCAGAAGATCCAACCGTCGAACCCGAGCAGACACGACTCCACCTGCCAGTCGCGCATGGCGAGCGCCGCCGCCGACGTCGACGGGAACCGGGAAACCTCGCCCCCGAACTCGCCCATGACGATGGGCCGTTCCTCCATCCCGTCCACGCCGAAGTTCTCCACGTGTTCGGGGAGGTCGAGCTCGAAGCCGGTGTAGGCGTGCAGGTCGACGAAGTCCAGCGTCGACTCCCAGATGATCGGCCCGGACACGACGAGGCGGGGGTCGCCGACCCGCACCGAGTTGGGGCCGTGGGGTACGAACAGTCCGACGCTGACGAGCACGCTGGGATCGACCTCGCGGATGGCGGCCGCCACGGAGTCCACGAAGAAGATCGCACCCTCCCTGATCATCGCCTCGCGCTCCGCCGCAAGCGACATGTCATAGGAGCTCCCGTTGGCGGTGGTGAACACCCCCGCCGAGAAGGAGAGTGGCGGCTGGTCGGAGTCGAAGAACATCTCGTTGCGCACCTGATAGGCCATCACGTGCTCCACCGCCGCCCCGCGATCGATCAGCTCGGAGGCGAAGTCGCGGAAGAACGCCTGGTTGGCGGCCACTCCCGCCGGCGGCAGGAAGTTGGCGTTCATGAGGGCGAACTCGTCGCAGCAGTCGGCATTGAGGATCTCGCCGTACCGGCCACCGGGGAGCCAGTCGAGCGTGAAGATGACGTACATCTCCGTATCGCGGGAATGCCCGAGGAAGTCGACCACATTCTTCATGTACTCCGGCGAGAGCCCGCCACTTTCGGCTCCCAAGGTGTCCGGGCTCAGAAAGACACGCACCACGTTGTACCCGTCGACGTGCATGCGGGCCAGATCTGCGGCGACCGTCGCCGCGTCATACCGGCCAGGGTCGAAGAGGGCGTGGCCGAAAGTGCTGGACCCATCGGCGGTCGTCTGCTGGCCGAGGCGAACGTAGTTGTTGCCGCGGGGAACGAACTCCTCGCCGGTGAGTCGGTTGTAGAACCGGCCTGCACCGTCGACGGTACGCACACCGATGTGATGCTCGGGAGGAGCAGGAGCCGTGGTGGTGGCTGCGATCGCGGCGGAGGTCACCGTCGTGGGCGCGGTGATCGTCACCGAACTCGTGATACTCGAGGTGCCTGGAGCGGTCGTGGCGGTGCCACCGCCTTCCTCACAGCCGGAGAGGCCCAGCGCCAGGGCGAGCAGAAGGGCCGCCCCGACTCTGGGCCGGCGCATCAGGCAAGGACCGCCTTCTGCTCCAGCACGATCGGCGACCGCTCTATCGAGAAGTAGTCCATCGGCGCCTCGGTGTCCCACTCGTCCGGCTCCACACCGGTGAGGAACCGGGCCAGCATCGACCCGACGCCGGGCGACTCCTTGAAACCGTGGCCGCTGAAGCCGTTGGCCACGATGAAGCCATCCAGGGAGGTGGGCCCGATCACGGGGTGCACGTCCTCGAAGTTCATGGTGTACATGCCGGCCACCCCGGTGATCTGGCCCCGGTAGGGCAGGGAGGGGATGCGGTGGTGCAGGGCGTGGATCTTCACGTCGCGGAAGGCGGCGTCGATGTTCCCGTTGAAGACATCCGGGTCGGCGACGAGCTCCTGCTCGTCCTCCTCGCGGATCGAGCCGACCAGGATCTGCTGGCCGCTCGCCTCGGGACGGAAGTAAATGCCGCCCGAAGAGTCCGCCACCACGGGCAGCGGCCCGGGAACCACGTCGCGCGGCCACTCCCGATAGATCACCTGAGCCCGGATCGGGGCGATGGTCCACCCGTTCGTCTTGTAGTCGAACCCGGCAAGACCGGCGAGACGCGGCGCCCACGGCCCGGCAGCGTTGACCAGGACGGGGGCGTCTATCCGCGTGCCGTCGGCCAGATCGACACCCTTGATCGCACCGCCCGAAGAACGCACGCCGGTCACCTGGGCCCTGAACCGGACGTCGACGCCGTTGCCTCGCACGGCCTCGAGCAGGTCCTGGGCTGCGGATACCGGGTCGAAGAACCCGCTCTCGGTCTCGAAGAGGAAGGCGTCGTGGTCCTGGCATTCGTGCTCGGTCTCGAAGGTCAGGTCGAAGGGGCGGTTGCAGGCGCTCAGAGCCGGAAAGCGCTCCCGGACCCCGGCGGCGTCGAGAACCTCGACGCCGATACCCAGTCCGGCCATCTTCGCCCGGCCCTGCTCGATCGCCGCGGCCGACTCCCCCATCATCCACAGCACACCCGAGTGATGGAACCGGGCTCGGGGCTCGACAAGGCCGGTGTAAGCGGACCAGTTGCGATGGGCGCGCAGCCCGTCGCGAGCGACTGTGATCGCCTCGGGGTGGGTGTAGCGCTGACGGAGGATGGCGCACGAGGCGCCGGTGCTCCCCTCGGCAACGTTGAGCGCCTTCTCGAGCACGACGATACGGGCGTCGTGGCGGCGACTGATCTGGTGTGCCACGGACAGCCCGATGATCCCCGCCCCTACGATCACGATGTCTGCGGTTTGACGGCTCACACCTCTCCTTGTCCTCGTGCGGCGAGTCTACGACGGTGGCCCTGCGGGTCGAAAGGCCTGGTGAAGGCGGTGCCGCGTTTCGTAGACTCGGGGCAGAAGACGAGGGGAGGAACGATGTCCGGACACGAGATCACCTGGCTGGGGCACGCCGCCGTGCGAATCCGCCTCACCGACGGCACCACCTGCCTCATCGACCCCTGGCTGTCCGGAAACCCGGCGTGTCCCGCCGCGTTCCACCAGCCCGACAGGGCCGATGCCATCTTCATCACCCACGGTCACTTCGACCACATCGGCGACACCGGCGGCCTGGCGGAGGCTCACGACCCCAAGATCTTCGCCATCCACGAGGTCTCGGCGTACCTCGAGTCGAGAGGCGTCGGCAACTGCGTGGGTCTCAACAAGGGCGGGGCCGTCGAGGCGCCGGGAGGCATTCGCGGGCACCTGGTGGAAGCCGTGCACTCGTCGGGGATCTCGGGCGATGGAGGGATCGTCCCCGGCGGCGAAGCGGCGGGTTGGGTCCTGGAGCTGCCCGGTGGGCCCACCATCTATCACGCCGGCGACACGGCGGTCTTCTCCGACCTGGCCCTCATCGGCGAGCTGTACTCGCCCGAGGTGGCCTTTCTCCCCATTGGTGGTCACTACACGATGGGCCCGGACCACGCCGCTCGGGCCGCCCGCATGCTTGGAGTGAGCGCGGTGGTCCCCATCCACTTCGGCACCTTCCCCATCCTGGCGGGTACCCCGACGGCGCTCGCCACCGCCCTCGAGGGCTCGGGGATCCGCATGGTGGAGGCGACCCCTGGGGATCCGGTCGAGCTCTGAGGGGAAGGCGCCACCCGCTAGCGTCGCGGCCATGCACGAAGACCTCGCCCGCGCCGTAGACGACCTCTTCCCCTCGATCCGCGCCGACCTGGAGGCACTGGTGCGCATCCCGTCGGTGAGCGCCACCGGGTTCGATCCCTTGGAGGTACGCCGCAGTGCCGAGGCGGTCGCCGGCCTCCTCGAGGCGAGCGGGTACCAGGGAGTCCGCCTCCTCGAGCTCGAAGGTGCCCACCCGGCCGTGTTCGGCGAGATACCGGGGCCGCCGGGCGCCCCCACCGTCCTCTTATACGCTCACCACGACGTGCAGCCGCCGGGCGACGACGACGGATGGAGCGTCCCTCCGTTCCAGCCGGAAGAGCGCGACGGGCGTCTCTACGGACGTGGCGCAGCCGACGACAAGAGCGGGGTCGTGACCCACGTCGCCATGGGCCGGATCTTCGGAGCGAACCCCCCTGTGGGGGTCAAGGTGTTCGTGGAAGGCGAGGAGGAGGTCGGGTCCGCCCACCTCGCCGGGTTCCTCGAGGAGCACCTCGAGACCCTGCGGGCCGATGTGATCGTCATCGCCGACTCGGGGAACTGGAGGGTCGGGGTCCCCGCCATCACCACCTCGCTTCGCGGCCTGATCTCGGTCGTGCTCGAGGTGCAGGTCCTGGAGGCGGGCGTCCACTCCGGACAGTTCGGTGGGGCGATACCCGACGCCCTCACCGTCCTCGCCCGAATCCTCGCCTCCCTGCACGACGCTGCGGGAAATGTCACCGTTCCCGGGCTGCTCTCATACGAGTCGGAGGCGCTCGACCTCACCGAGGCCGAACTGCGCGCCCAGTCCGGCGTGCTGCCCGAGGTGGAACTGATCGGCAGCGGAAACCTCACGTCGCGGCTCTGGTCCCGTCCGGCCGCCGCCGTCCTCGCCGTCGACGCACCGCCGGTGGAACGAGCCATCAACCAGCTGCTCCCCAAGGCGCGGGCCAAGGTGAGTGTCCGCCTCGCCCCGGGGGACGACCCGGGCACCGCCATGGAGGCCCTGGTCCGCCACCTCGAATCACAGCCCGCCTGGGGGGCCAGGGTGACCGCCACCCCCCTCGAGTCGGGGTGGCCGTTCCAGCTGGGTGATGCCGATCCCCGGCTCGACGCCTTTCGCGCCGGGTTTGCCGCCGCCTGGGAGCACCCGGCGGTGGACGTCGGAATGGGCGGCTCGATCCCGTTCGTGGCCGTCTTCTCCGAGCTGCTGCCCGACGCTGCCATCGTGCTCACCGGCGCTGCCGATCCGGAGTGCCGAGCACACGGCCCCGACGAGAGCCTGGACCTCGACGAGCTGCGGCGCTTCGTGCTCGCCCAGGCGGTGTCGCTGCGGGAGCTGGCGGCACGATGAGGCTCGATGCCCCGGTGCCCGCCCTGGGGAAGGTGGGTGTGTGGTCCTGGTCGCTGGTCGACCGCCCGGCCCCCGAGGTGCGCTCCGCCGTCGTCGCCATCGAACAGATGGGCTTTCGCGCCGTGTGGTTCCCGGAGAGCCGCGGGCGAGAGGCCTTCACCACGGCGGCGATCGTGCTCTCCGCAACCGAACGGCTCGCCGCCGTCACCGGGATCGCCAACGTCTGGGCGCGCGATCCCGACGCCGCCACGGGGGCCGCCGTAGCCCTCGGCGAGGCGTGGCCGGGGCGCTTCGTGCTCGGCCTCGGCGTAAGCCACGCGCCATCGGTGGCGGCGCGGGGCGGTTCGTATCGCAGACCTATGGAGCAGATGATCGGCTACCTCGACGGGATGGAGAGGGCGCGCTTCGTGGGACCGGAGGCCGACCCGCCGGTGCCGGTGGTCCTCGCCGCCCTGGGGCCGAAGATGCTGCGGCTGGCCGCCGAGCGCACCGCCGGGGCCCATCCCTACTTCGTCCCGGTGGAGCACACCCGCTTCGCCCGCCAGGTCATGGGGCCCGGAGCCTGGCTGGCCCCGGAGCAGGCGGTGGTGCTCGAGACCGATCCCGGCCTCGCCCGTGCCCTGGCGCGCAACCACATGGAGCGCTATCTGCTCCTCGACAACTACCGGCGCAACCTGATTCGCCTCGGCTGGAGCGAGGCGCAGATCGACGCCGGGGGCTCCGACGACCTGGTCGACGCCATCGTCGCCTGGGGAGACGCCGACGCCATCGCCGACAGGGTGCGATCACACCTGGAGGCGGGCGCCGACCACGTCGGGATCCAGGTGCTCTCCGAAAAGGCCTTCCCTCTGGACGATCTGGCGACCCTCGCCAACCGGCTGCTCTAGAGGTCGCAGAACCGACCGCCCACCACCGCCCCGACCACCACATCGAGGTCGGTGGGAAGAGCGGCGGTCGGTGCCAGCGCTCTGAGCCAGGCATCGCTGCCCGGAGGCGACGATACGAACACGTCGATCCCACCCTGCAGCCCGACGGTGGCCACGGCGTGGGGATGGGCGTCGAGGAAAGCGCCGATCGTCGCCCCCGGCCCCGCACCGGAGGCGGTGGCGAGGGGGAAGGCGCCCGAGGTCGCCCGATACGCCACCAGGTGGCGCCCGCCTTCGGGTTTCCAGGTGCTCGGGCCGTCGGAGAAGTACAGCGTCAGGTTGTCGATCTCGACCACCCGCACCTCGGATGTTCCGGCGACACACGCTCCATAGGGATTGTCTTGCGGATCGACGGTCTGCCAGCCGGAGTCCACGCTCGGGGCGGCTCCGGGCATCGCCTGGCGCACGGCGGCGATCGCCGTGTCATCGGCGACCCCGAACTCGATCACGCCCAGCCCGTCGTTCTCCAGGACGATGGAGGTGGCGGCGCCACCGGTACAGGGCACGGCCGAGCGGAGGAAGTCGAACGAGATGGCGACCGCCTCATCGGCGATCCGCTGCGTCCCCAGGAGGAAGACCGGGGCCGATCCAATGACCCTTTCCCCCACCTCGACGGTCAGGTCCCGGGCGAACCCCACGTAGCCAGGCGATCCGTCCCGATAGACGAACTCGACGGGGGCGCCGATGCCACCCTGCGTGCCGGTGAACTCTCCAGGCGCACCGGTGGCGACGGCGAGAAAACCGGCAGCGGTCTCGGCCACGAACGCAGCCTCGCCTGTGGTGTCGACACACACCGACGACACCGCCGCTTCCGTCCCATCGACCAGCACGGTGCCCGGTGCGGCGGCCTTCATCGGAGGTCTCGCCTCAGGCCTGGTGGAGACGAACAGGCGGAAGGTGACGTCGCCGCCGATGGAAACCACTCGAACCGCTTGATCCTGGTCGGGTGCCACCGTCGCTGCCACCGCCGCCGATCCGCTGGCGATCACGGTTCCGTCGAGTGATGCGATCTCGATGGAAGCCACACCCCCCTGACCCGCCGCCACGACTGCCAGCCGCCCGCCTTGATCGGCGCGCACGAAGAACAGCTCCGGGTCATCAGAACCGGCGTTGCCAAATGAGACACCCAGACCATCGACCGTCTCCACGCGGCGTGAGTCGTCGCACTGGCGGGACAGGATGCGCAGCATGTCCTCGTCTGCGGCACCGGTGACCTCTCGCTCCATCGCCTCCTGTGCGGCCTCGACGGCGGCTCTCGTCGCCGGACCGAAGGCCCCGTCGACCTCGAGTGGGCCGAGACCGGCGCAGTTGAGCAGGAACTGGAAGGCGGCGGCCACCTCGTTGTCGTCTCCGGGGGAGGCGATCGGGGGGCCGTTGGGAGTGGGGGCCGGTGTCGTCGTCGTGGTCACCTCGATCGTCGTGCTCGCAGCCACGGTCCCTGAACCGGTGGTGCTGGTGGTTGCGGCGTCATCGTCCGAGCAGGCGGCGAGCACCAGCATCAAGCCTGCCGCCGGCAGGAGGCGGCATCGCCACCCGGTCATGGCCGGAGGCTAGTCAGGGGGTGGTGCCGGCGGCGGGGGCGGCTCGAGAGGCGGCGTCGTCGGCATCGCCAGACGCCTGCCGACGACGATTCCACCGGTGAAGGCGACCACCAGGCCCATGAGAACAGCCAGGGTGAGCACCAGCGCACGGTTGGAGCTCGACTCCTCGGCGTCGGCTGCATAGGGACCATCACCGGGAGCCACATCCGCCAGGGTGGTCGTCTTCTCCTCGGGTCCGCCGGCGGCGGTGGTCACGGCCTGTGCCTGAGTCGTGGTCGAAGCGAGCGGCTCGGCGGCAACGGGCGGGATGGTGGCTGCCCACCACATCGGGTACTCCCATCGGAAGTCGCCGAAAGGAGCCGCCAGCAGATCGACTGGTGCACCCCCACCGACCGGCACGATCCGGATCAGGGCGGTCTCGTCGGCGATCGCCTCATAGACGATTCTGGACCCGTCAGGCGAGAATCGCGGGGCGAAATCGTTGCTTCCGGTCTCGAACGGTGTCTGACCGGAGCCGTCCGGGTTCATCAGGTACATGGTGGCGATCGACTCCTCCCGGGAGGAGCGAAACACGATGCGGCTGCCATCGGGTGCCCAGGAGGGATCCGAGCCGTTCTCGGCCAGCAGGGTCACCGATCCATCGACAGACGAGACCAGGCTCACCCGTGTCAGGGTTCCAGTCGGATCACGGTGCTCCACGACGATGCTGGCACCGTCGGGAGAAACATCGGGGTACAACGCAGTTCCCTCCAACTCGGCCAGGAGGCGCGGCTCTCCCCCGAAACGGGACACTGCGAAGAGCTCAGAGCCCGAGGTGTAGACGATCTCCATGCCATCGGGTGTCCAGGTCGGGCTGTACACCGCCCCCTCGACCACGACCCTGGGGTTGCCCCCGTCGACGTCGATGAGGGTCAACTGACGCGTATAGCCCTCGCCGTACCGGATGAAGGCGATGGCGGTTCCATCAGGTGAGATCTCGGGGTCGGGGTATCGCCCTGCCCCACCGGTCAACACCCGACGGTCGGTCCCGTCGGGGCGCATCAGTTGGACCTCGTACTGCTCGGCCTCGAAATGGTCGTAGCCGAGCACGATCCACTCCAAGTCGAGGACGGGGGGTCCCTCCTGGCCGGCGACAGGCGGGGTCGCCGCAACCAGGATGGCCGCAACCAACAGCACCGCTCGGATGGGCGTCATCGTTCATCCTTGCCGTCGACCGGATATCCGAGTGGTATCGGAGCTCGGCCCGCCTGCCTTGACCCAGAACACCGACACCGTAGCCTGCCGGCCATGACCGTTGCCATCGCACCCGAAGTCTCGAGACGCCTCCGCCGCACCAACCTGATGCTGGGAGTGCTCCATCTGGTCCAGGGGATCGCCATCCTCCTGCTGGCCAACGGATTCGCCCTACCCGTGACCGGATCCTTTCTCGAGGGACCGCCCGGCTCGGGACCGGGCACGGTTCGGACCCTATTCGAGGTGTCGATGGCGGGCGGCGTCGCCGCGTTCCTGTTCGTCTCGGCCGCAGCCCACTTCCTGATCGCCTCACCCTGGTACTTCGATCGCTACCAGGAAGGTCTGGCTTCCGGCCACAACCACGCCCGCTGGGTGGAGTACTCGATCAGCGCCTCGATCATGCTGGTGCTGATCGCCCTTCTCACCGGGATCTACGACGTGGCCGCCCTCACCGCGATCGCCGCCGCCAACGCGGCCATGATCTTCTTCGGGTGGGTCCAGGAGAGGTACGAGTCCCCCGGCGGGAGCCTGGTCCCGTTCTGGCTGGGGTCGCTGATCGGTGCCATTCCGTGGGTGGCGATCGGCATCTACCTGATCACCCCGGGGAGCGATGCCTCGCCACCCGGTTTCGTCTACGGCATCTACATCTCACTGTTCCTCTTCTTCAACTCGTTCGCCATCAACATGTGGCTGCAGTACCGCAGGATCGGTGGCTGGTCCGACTACCTCCGCGGCGAGCGCGCCTACGCCACGCTCAGCCTGGTGGCGAAGTCGGCCCTCGCCTGGCAGGTGTTCGCCGGCACGCTGGCCGGCTGATCACATCGCCGCTCCAGCCGGTTCCGACACCTGCCGACATGGGGCAGGAGCGGCACGCAATACGATGCCAGGAACCGGGAAGGAGGCGGCGTGAAGCGAACCATTGCCTTCTTGGCGACGACCCTGCTCGCCCTGGCCGCATTCGTCCCGGCAGCGCCAGCCGAAGAGGGCCGCTTCACCCTCGCTCCGGTCAATGGCTACGAACCCCTGGTGCGCCTGTCGCCCGGGGATGCGGGAGACGACGTCGCCGCCCTGCAGAAGGCCATGACCGAGGCCGGTTTCTATCACCACGCCATCGACGGCGAGTACGGCCGTTCAACGGCTTCGGCGGTGATCGCATTCCACAAGTACCTGGACCTGGAGCGCAGCGACGTGTTCAACGCCCTCGACTGGATCCGCCTCTCCGGGCTCCCCGATCCCGGTCTGCCCGAACGGACAGACGAACCCGACCGCATCGAGATCGACCTGGGTCGGCAGTTGCTGTTCCTGTTTCGAGATGGGGTCCTCCACCAGGTGATCCCGGTGTCCAGCGGGGGCGGGTACACCTACCGCAGCGCCCGCACCGGGCGGGCGGTGACCGCCTCAACGCCCGAGGGCGACTTCCGGCTCAAGTGGCATCAGCGCACCTGGGTGTGTGACCCGACGACCGGATGGTGTGTGTACAAGTACTGGGCCTTCACCGACTACTACGGAATCCACGGATATAGGAGCGTTCCCACCTACCCGGCGTCGCACGGATGCGTGCGGGTGGAGACCTGGGATGCCGATTGGCTCGAGTCGCAACTGTTCGTCGGGATGCCCGTCCACATCTGGCGGGTTCCACCCGAGGCCGACCCTGTGCCCGAGTCCCCACCGGACCCCGAGACGGTGGCGGAACTGTTCGGCACCGGGCCCGGTTAGCCTCCCGGCCAACCCGGAGGCACTGTTGCGCCGCACCATCTTGCTCGTCTGCGTGCCCCTGTTGGCCGCCTCCTGTGGGGGCGGTGCCGGATCCACGACCCTGCCCTCGGGACCGCCGGCAACAGTGCCCGCCGGCCAGACCACGACCACCCTGGACCCAAGGCCCTGCCAGGGCACGACGGTGATCGCTCCGGAAGGAGGCAGCAGCACCGAGCCCGTGGTCGAACGGCTCCCAGCGGGCAATCCCCACGCCGCAGCCGTCGCCGCCTCACAGGCGATGTTCGACTGCGCCACCGACGTCGTCGTGGTGGGCACCGCCTCCCTCGACCTGGTGGCGATGGCGGCCACCCTGGCCGTCGCCCTGCAGGCGCCACTCCTCTTCGGCGACGAGGGGATGACGAGCCTGCTCGCCTATGAGCTCGACCGGCTGGCGCCTCAACGCCTCTGGCTGATCGGTGACTCCGCTGCCGAAGCGCCGGAGTGGACCGAGGTGACCCGTGTCGAAGGCGACATCGACACCATCGCCGCCGAGGTGGCCCGTCTCAGCGGGGCCGACGAGAAGATCTTCCTTCCCCCCGAAGGCGGAACGGCCACGGTCGCCGTCGCAGTCGAGGCCATGGTCACCGGCAAGTACCTCACTTCGCATACCACCGACGGCACGACCCAGGCGACTCCCACCACCGGGGACGACGTGGTCGCCGGGGCCGGCGAGTCGGGGATGCTGTGGTTGGTCGACGTCGAGGAACCCGAGGCGGCCCTGGTGGCGGCGGCCGGGGCGCTCACCTCGGGCGGTTTCATGGCACTGGTGAACGGTGACGATCTGCGCGCCGACACCGCGGTGAGCAGAGACCTGATGCCCATCGCCGACCTGGTGAGGGCGATCCAGATCGTCGGCGCCAATCCGGACGCCGGATGGCAGGCGCAGGTGCTGCTCAGGGGCGACCAGTTGCCCGGCGGCGGGTTCCTGATGTTCCCCGGTCGCCGTCTCATCGCCCTGTACGGCAACCCGGCGACGACCTCGCTCGGCGTACTCGGAGAGCAGGGACCGGAGGCCGGGCTGGATCGCATCGACACCCTCGCCGTCGGCTTCGACGCCGACGGGGCGCAGATCCTCCCCACGTTCGAGATCATCGCCACCGTGGCCGCAGGCAACCCCGGAAACGACGGCGACTACTCCAACGAAGTGCCGGTCGACCTGCTCCGCGCCTGGATCGAGGTCGCCGCCGCCGAGGGCGCCTACGTCCTGCTCGACCTGCAACCGGGCCGGGCGCGATTCATCGACCAGGCGGTTCTCTACGAGGAGCTCCTGTTGTACCCCCACGTGGGGCTGGCCCTGGATCCGGAGTGGAAGCTGGGTCCCGATCAGCTGCCGTTGCAGCAGATCGGCGGAGTGGGCGCCGAGGAGGTCAACGAGGTGGTCGACTGGCTGGCCGACCTGGTGCGGGAGAACGCCCTCCCCCAGAAGGTGCTGCTGCTGCACCAGTTCCGCGACGACATGCTGCGCGACCGGGACCTCATCCACCATCCGAAGGAGCTCGCCCTCGTGATCCAGATGGACGGGTTCGGTACCTATCCGGAGAAGCTGACCACCTGGAACAGAACCACCGCCGGTTGGGAGGAATCCGACTTCCTCTTCGGATGGAAGAGCTTCTTCGACGAGGACGTGCCCGGGCCGATGGCCCCTGAAGTGATTCTCGACCTCGAGCCGACCGTGGTCTACGTCTCCTTCCAGTGACGGCGGCGATAGCCTCCCTCTGCCGATGAACCCTTCCATCTGGAGCCTCGAGCCCGATCTCGTCTTCCTCAACCACGGGTCCTTCGGCGCCTGCCCCGACCCGGTGCTCGAGTTCCAGGCGGCGCTGCGGGCCCGGATGGAACGACAGCCGGTCCAGTTCCTGACCCGTGATCTCGAGGGTCTGATCGACGATGCCCGCCGGTCGCTGGGCGAGTTCATCGGTGGCGACCCCGAAGGGCTGGCACCGGTGTCGAATGCGACCGAGGCGGTGAACGCCGTCGTCGGGTCGCTCGACCTCCACCCCGGCGACGAGATCGTGGTGACCGATCACGGCTACAACGCCTGCGCCAACGTGGTGTCGCGCGCCGCCGAGCGATCCGGGGCCACGGTGCGCACGGTCTCCCTCCCCTTCTCCGGCATCGACCCGGACCTGGTGTTTCGACGGGTCGTCGATGCGGTCGGAGACCACACGGTGCTGGTCCTCGTCGACCACGTCACCAGCCCGACCGCACTGGTCCTCCCCGTCGAGCGGATCGTCGCCGAGCTGGAGGGACGCGGGGTTCCGGTGCTGGTGGACGGCGCCCATGCGCCCGGGATGCTCGAACTCGATGTAGACGCCCTGGGCTGCTCCTGGTACGCCGGCAACTGCCACAAGTGGATGTGTGCCCCCAAGGGCGCAGGTTTCCTCTACGCCCGGGCCGATCGCCGCCACCAGCTGGTGCCCGCCGTCTTGAGCCACGGGTACAACTCGCCGCGCACCGACCGCAGCCGCTACCACCTGCAGTTCGACTGGACCGGCACCGACGACCCCACTGCATTCCTGTGCGTTCCGGAGGCCATCCGCCAGGTGGGAGCGCTCCATGAGGATGGCTGGCCGGGGCTGCGCGCCGCCGGCCGGGCACTGGCGCTGGAGGGGCGGCGCCTGGTGGCGGAGGCCGTCGAGGCCGACGACCTGCCCCCCGAGGCGATGATCGGGTCGATGGCGACCCTTCCGGTGGACGCTCTGGTCGCACCCGCATCCCACACCGGACGATCCGATCCACTCAACGTCGCCCTCCTGGAGGAGGACCGCATCGAGGTGCCCGTAGTCTCCTGGCCGCGACCGCCGCACCGCATGCTCCGCATCTCGGCCGCCCCGTACAACACGGAGGCCGACATGCAGCGTCTCGCCGATGCTCTCAGGATGCGCGGCGTGAGGGCGTCGGGCGCGCCCGGCGCTCGGCCCGGTCGGTGAGCAGCACCCCGATCAGGATCAGCGCACCACCGAGGAGCAGCCCCGGCTGCAGGCGCTCGTCGAGGAACACCATCCCACCCACCAGGGCGATCGGCG
The DNA here is from genome assembly GCA_030584185.1 of Acidimicrobiia bacterium. Lineage (NCBI taxonomy): Bacteria > Bacillati > Actinomycetota > Acidimicrobiia > Acidimicrobiia bacterium. The sequence goes on from CP129495.1 coordinate 772,230, forward strand.
GCACCAGGTATCCGGACAGCGACACCCAGGTGGCCGAGACGGAGCGCAGCATCCAGTAGTAGAGGACGAAGGGCAGGAAGGTCGAGAACACCCCCATGTAGGTCAGCAGGCTCCATGCCTTCACGGTGGGTGCCGCCGGCACCCCCTCGAAGAAGAGCATCGCCACCGCAATGAAGGCGGTGCCGCTGACGAAGTGGACCCCGGTCACCTCCAGTGATCGGTACCCGCCCGAGTGGTGCTTGGCGTAGATGCCACCCACTGCGATCGAGGCCACGGCGAGTACGGCGAGCAGCCCGGCTAGCAGCGGGCGGCCGCCTTCGGCCAGGCCGCTGTCCCCCCACCCGAGGAGGACGGCGACGCCCGAGAACCCCAGCACCAGTCCTGTGACGCGGATGCCGTCGAGCCGTTCGGCGGGTAGCAGGAAGTGGGCCAGCAGGGCGGTGAAGAGGGGGATCAGGGCGGTGGACAGCCCGAGGAAGCCTGCCGAGGCGTACTGGAGGGCGACGTTGGAGAGGATGTAGGGCACGGCCAGGTTGGTGACCCCCATGAAGACGCCGACCTTCCACGCCACCGCCGACCTGGGCATCCCCGATCGCCGCGCCATCAGGAAGCCGACCACCACCAGGGCCCCGACCATGGATCGAATCGCGGCGAGGGCGTAGGGGCCAACGCCCTCGGCGAGGACGGCGCGGCTGGCAACGCCCGCCGTGCCCCATCCCAGGGAAGCGATCACCAGTGCCAACCAGACCCGGCGCATCGGCCGACGATAGGGGCGCCGGCGAGGGCACCCGCCCGGTCCCGCGGCCTACGATCGATCATGGCCCGCACCTGGTCCGGTGCCCTCCTGGTCGTTCTCCTACTCGCGGCGTGTGCCGAAGGGCAGGTTGAGGACGCCGCACCGCCCGCCGACGGCGTCTGGGTGGTGCCGGATGGTTCCGATGCCGCATCGGGGGGGATGCTCGACCCGGTCGCCACCCTCCAGCGGGCAGTGGAGATCGCCGGCCCGGGGGGTACCGTCCGCTTGCTGCCGGGACGCCATCACGGATCGTTGCGCGCCGAGGGGCTGGCGACCATCACCATCAAGGGCGAGCCTGGGGCGATCCTCGACGGAGAAGGATCGGAACCGCTGGGCATCTTCTGCGAGGACTGTCCAGGGCTGATCGTGGAGGATCTGACCATCACCGGGTTCACCGACATCGGAGTGGGTGTGGTCGACAGTGACGGCGTCACCCTGCGGCGACTGGTCGTCCATGGCAACGGCACCGCTGCGCAGCTGACCGATTGGGAGATCGAGGGCTACGGGATCCACATCGAGGGCTGCACGGAGGTGGTCATCGAAGACACCGAGGCATGGGACAACGGCCCGCTGCCCGGAGGCCGCTTCATCCTCGGTACCGCCATCAACACCTACGGCAACCGCGGCGTTGTGATTCGCGGCAACTATGCCCACGACAACCGCGGGGCGGGGATCCTGGTCGAGGACTCGTTCGACGTCGTCGTGGAGGGCAACACCATCACCGCCAACGACCTCGACGCCACCGCCGAGGGGTGGTGGGACGGTGCCCTCTGGATCGACGGAGGCGGACAGGTCACCTTGAGGGGGAACATCCTCCGCCACAACCTCGGACCCGCCATCCAGATCAGCGACGAGGACGACCAGTCGCCCCTCGGGTACCGGCTGACAGACAACGTCGTGACCGACAACGACATCGGCCTGTATGTCTGGGGGTTCGAGGTCGAAGGATGGCCCCCCGAGGAGGTGCTGGAGGTCTCCGGCAACGAGATCTCGGGGAACCGAAAAGCCGACGTGGTCCTGACGCTGCTCCCCTGATCTGGTGCCTTGCACGGCCAGGCCCGATAGGGTGCACCGGTGACCGAGGGAGCGCGTTCGATCCAGCGCACCTACCTGCTGCTGACCTTGCTCAGCACTCTGGCCGCTTCATTCATATGGGGGATCAACACCCTCTTTCTGCTGGATGCCGGGCTCACCCCCACGAGTGCGTTCGCCGCCAACGCCTCGTTCACCCTGGGCATGGTCCTCTTCGAGATTCCCACCGGTGTGGTGGCCGACACTCGCGGCAGGAGGTCCTCCTTCCTCCTGGGCACCGGCACGCTGCTGGTTTCGACCCTCCTCTACCTGCTCATGTGGAGCATCGAGGCGCCGTTCTGGGGCTGGGCCATCGTCTCGGCCATGATCGGCCTCGGATTCTCCTTCTTCTCGGGTGCCGTAGAGGCGTGGTTGGTCGATGCTCTCACCGCCACCGGATTCACCGGGAGTCTCGAGACGGTCTTCGGCAAGGCCCAGAGTGTCGCCGGGGTGGCGATGCTCACCGGAACCGTGGCAGGCGGATTGATCGCCCAGGCGACCACGCTGGCAGTGCCCTACATCGTGCGGGCGGTGGTCCTCGGGATCACCCTGGCGGTCGCCTTTCGTGCAATGAAGGACCTCGGGTTCCGGCCCAACCGTGAGACCGGGCCGATCGCCGAGGTCAGACGGATCCTGCGCTCATCCGTCGACGGCGGCCTGCGCCTACCCCAGATCAGGTGGATGATGCTCACCTCGCCGTTCCTGATGGGAGTGGCGATCTACTCCTTCTACGCCCTCCAACCCCACCTGCTGGACCTCCATGGTGACGATACGGCGTACTGGGTGGCGGGACTTGCCGCCGCCCTGCTCGCCGCCGCCCAGATTGCAGGAGGACTGTTCGTCCCAGCGGTTCGCCGGATCTTCGCAAGGCGTTCGACTGCCATCGCATCGGCCGTGGCTCTGGGGTCCATCGCCCTGGCCGGAATCGGGGTCACCGAGCACCTGGGCGTCGCCCTCGTCCTGGTGGCGATGCTGGGGGTCGCCCTTGCTGCCGCCACACCACTCCGACAGGCGTACCTGAACGGTCTGATCGGATCCGACGCCAGGGCGACCGTCCTCTCGTTCGACGCCCTCCTGGGTTCGGCGGGGGGCGTGGTCACCCAGCCGGCGCTGGGACGATCGGCCGACGCGTTCGGGTACGGGACCTCCTACTTGATCTCGGCCGGAGTACTTCTGGCATCCATGCCGTTCCTCGTGCTTGCGCGCCGATCCGGGTCCCCGAGTGACGTTGCGACCTCCGCCAGGCGCCCGGCCTGATACTGGATCTGCCTACTCAGGCCTCGACCAGGGCACCGAGCGCATCGACCAGCCGCCGCCGTGCCTCCTCGGCAACCCCGGCCATGGCCGGATCGGCGACCAACTCGGCCATGATCGAAGGCTCGATCACCTCCACGCGGGTTCCCTCAGCCGTCTGGTGGATGATCACGTTGCACGGGAGAAGCAGCCCGACCTGCGGGTCGATCGCCAGCGCCCGGGACGCCAGATGCGGGTTGCAAGCCCCCAGGATGCGATAGGGCTCCCTGGCGACCCCCAACTTGGCCTCGAGGGTCGCGGCGACATCGATCTCCGTGAGTATCGAGAACCCCTGCTCGGACAGTGCCGCTCGAACGGCAGCCTCCGCCTCGTCGATACCGAGTCGGGTGGCCACTCCGATGCCATAGCGCGTGATGTCCATGGCGGCCACGGTAGCCACGGAACCGTCGATGGCCTCCGGCGAGGCGTCACGGCAGGATCCCGACGCCGATGCCCCGACGCCTGCCTTCACCAGCCGGCTGCACGACCACTGCCGGTTGGCCCTGCATCGCCCTGCTGCTCCGGTTAGGGTCCCGCCCGGGAAGATCGAACAACTGGGAGGAGGAAGCCCGATGGCAACCGTCACCGGGGAGAAGTCGTCGTTCTTGGACCGCTACTTCAAGATCTCGCAACGGGGATCGACGGTGGCGACGGAGGTGCGTGCCGGCCTGACCACGTTCCTGGCCATGGCCTACATCATCTTCGTCAACCCGGCGATCCTCTCCAACGCCATCGACTTCGATGGGGCGTTCCCGCAGCTGCTCACGGTGACCTGCATGGCGGCCGCCTTCGGGACGCTGATCATGGCGCTGTGGGCCAACCTGCCCTACGCCCTGGCGCCGGGGATGGGCCTCAACGCCTATTTCACATACACGGTGGTGCTGACGCTCGGCTACGAGTGGCAGACGGCACTCGGTGCCGTGTTCCTGTCCGGGGTGATGTTCCTGATCGTGTCTCTGACCGGTCTGCGCACCTTCATCCTCGACTCGATACCTCTGTATCTCAAGCACGCCATCACGGCCGGGATCGGAGCCTTCCTGGCGATCATCGGGTTCCAGGGTGCCGGGTTCATCGGTGACAGCCCGGCGACCCTGGTCACGCGTGGCGACTGGACCGATCCGATCCTGTGGCTGGCAGGGGGCGGGCTCCTGCTCACCGCGGCCCTGGTTGCCAAGCGGGTTCCCGGCGCCCTGATCATCGGGATCGGCGCGATGACGGTGGTGGCGATACTGACCGGTGCCGAGGTGTACCAGGGTGCCGAGTTCCCAGGCTTCACCGATGGGATCTTCGGGTTCACCTGGCCGAGCGACCTGATCGGCGCCCTCGACATCGGAGCCGCCCTCAAGACCGGCGTGCTGAGCGTGGTGTTCACCTTCCTGTTCGTCGACTTCTTCGACACCGCCGGGACCCTGATCGGACTCTCGGACAAGGCGGGGATGCTCTCCGAAGACGGGAAGATGGAGGCCCCGATGGCGGCGTTCACCGCAGACGGCGCCGCCACCACGGCGGGCGCCCTGCTCGGGACCTCGTCGACCACGACCTACATCGAGTCGGCGGCCGGGATCGAAGAGGGCGGCCGCACCGGGCTGACCTCACTGGTGACCGGCGTCCTCTTCCTGCTGGCGATCGGACTCTCGCCACTCGCCACTGTCATCCCGGCGGTGGCGACCGCCCCGGTGCTGATCGTCATCGGGGCGATGATGATGACCGGTGCGGCGAAGGTGGACTGGAACGACTACCGGACCTCCATTCCCGCATTCCTGGCGATCGTCGGAATGCCTTTCACCTACTCGATAACCGATGGCATCAGCCTCGGGATCATCGCCCACACGGTGATCCACGCAGCCACCGGAAAGCACCGCGAGGTGCATCCGGCGATGTACGTGCTGTCGGTGCTGCTGGTGTGGCGGTTCTTCGTGGTCGGCTGAGCACGCCGATGAAACCGTTTGGGGCGGTCCGGAAGGGCCGCCCCAAACGCGTGCGGGGAATCCCTGCGTCGCCGGTGGGGTTGGGGACCACGTGCCGGCAGTCACCGTTCCCGATGTCCTCGCCCTCCCCCGGATCGCCCCACCAGGCGACACCGTCGAGCGCCAGGTGGTCTCGGTCACCACGGCACCGCTGGGCTTCGAGGGCGAGGGCTTCCCGGTTCGACGGGCCTTCGCCGGAGTCGACCTCTCGCTGATCGATCCGTTCATCCACCTCGACCAGATGGGTGAGGTGGAGTACGCCCCCGGAGAGCCGAAGGGCACTCCGTGGCATCCTCATCGCGGGTTCGAGACGGTCACCTACATGCTCGACGGCATCCTCGAGCATCAGGACTCCGAGGGCGGCGGCGGAGTCATCACCGACGGCGACACGCAGTGGATGACCGCCGGATCCGGGATCCTTCACATCGAGCGACCGCCGGAGCACCTGGTGCTCTCGGGAGGCTTGTTCCACGGCTTCCAGCTGTGGGTCAACCTCCCGGCCAAGGACAAGTTCCTGCCTCCGCGCTACCAGGACATCCGTGGCGGCAGCGTCGGCCTCCTCACCACCCCGGACGGCGGCGCCCTCCTTCGGCTGATTGCCGGAACGCTCGACGGGCACTCCGGACCGGGCGAGACGCACACTCCGATCACGATGATCCACGCCACGATCGCCGCCGGGGCTCGGGTCCGGCTTCCATGGCGCGACGACTTCAACTCGCTCGCCTACGTTCTCGCCGGGCACGCCCTCGCCGGCGAGGAGCGACGCCCGGTCGCCGCCGGCCAGCTGGCGGTGCTGGCAGGGCGAGGAGCGGTGACGATCGCCGCCGAAGAGCGCCAGCAGACCTCGGGAAGCATCGACGTGCTGCTCCTTGGAGGTCGGCCGATCGGCGAACCGGTCGCCTGGTACGGCCCGTTCGTCATGAACACCCGAGCGGAGCTGGTCCAGGCCTTCGAGGACTACCAGGCGGGCCGGCTGGGCCGCATCCCCCACGCCGACCCGAGGGAGCCCCCGCCTGCCTGACGCAGGCTCCTCCCGCTAGCGTCGCCCCACATGGGACCGAAGCCGGGCGCCGGAGGATTCGCCGAAGTCGTGGTGGGTGTCGAGCACCTCGCCACCACGCTCGGCTCGGGCTCTGTGGAGGTGCTGGGAACTCCCGCCGTGGTTGCCCTCTGCGAGCAGGCCACGATGACCGCCCTGGAGGGCCTCCTTCGACCCGGCGAGACCACCGTGGGGATCAGGGTGGTGCTCGACCACCTGGCGGCCGTGGGCCCCGGCGCAACGGTCGAGGCCCGGGCCTCGCTGGAGAAGGTGTCGGGGCGCAGGTTCTCCTTCGGCGTCGAGGTGAGCTCCGGCGACCGGCTCCTCGCCGTCGGGGAGATCGTCCGACACCGGGTCGATCGGCAACGCTTCGAGAAGGGACTGGGGTGATGGTGCGGCGGAAGGCGCTATTCGTAGGCGTCGGGGCCGTGATCGCCTTCTTCGGCGTGATGTGGGCGCTGTCGCTCGGCGGCTACCCCGGAGGGCCCGACGAGTGCATCGCCCGCGGCGACTGCTACTGCGAAGCCATCGGACCCGGTGTCGACGCCCAGCCGGCCAACGCGTGGTCGAACCTGGGGTTCGTCGCCGTCGGACTGCTCGTGCTCGGTGCCTCCGGGCGCCGGCGCAGTGGCTCGGGCCGGATGTCGGTCGACGACCGGTACCCCGCTCTCTACGGCGCCATCGCCGTCTTTCTCGGGCTGGGATCGTTCGCCTTCCATGGCTCGATGCGGGCTTGGGGCGGGTTCCTCGACGTGCAGTCGATGCACGCCTTCCTCGCCTTCATCCTCGCCTACGACCTGGCCCGAATCCACGATGGTGCCTGGCGATGGTTCCTCGCCTGGTACGCCACTCTCCTCACCTTCTTCACCCTGCTCATCGCCCTGGTGCCACCCGAACACGGACGCACCCTGTTCGGCGTCTTCGTGATTGTCACCCTCGGCGTCGAAGCGGCGGTCTCATACCCCGCCCTTCGGCCCTGGGCGCCCCGGCGGCTCGACCCACGCCGCATGCCCTGGTTCTGGGCGGGCCTGGGATCGTTCGCCGTCGCCTTCGTCGTGTGGAACCTGTCGCGCGACGCCGGGCCCTGGTGTGAGCCCGACAGCCTGCTCCAGGGCCATGCCCTGTGGCATCTGCTCTCAGCCGTCTCGGTGGTGTGCTTCTACCGCTACTTCCTTGGTGAAGGAGAGCCGCCCGCCGCCGATCAGACGAGTGTGTCCCAGTCGACGGCGACATCCTGATCGTTCGAGCGGTTGACGGCCACATCCACCGTGGCACCCGGCCCGACCTTGCCGTAGATGGCGATCGGAACCCGATGTCCGACCTTGGCCGGGAAGGGCTCCCGACCGGGAAGCTTGACGTCCATCTCGATCAAGAACACCCGGTCGTCCTCGTTCGGCGAGCCCTCGGAGACGACACCGAGATCCGAGATGTCACCGAGGTCGGTCGCCGCCCTGATCGTCGCCGTGCCGCGACGCCCGGTTCGCAGCAGATCGGCGGCGCTGCTCACCTCGAAGGTGGGCTTGCTCGGCTGGGGTGTCTGTGGGGCGCCGGGCGCCTGAGAGAAGTCGATGGCGACGTTGCGCCTGGTCTCGGAGTCGGCGATCACCGAAACCGTGGCCCCCGGTACCACCGCCCCCATCACCAGACGCGGCAGGATCTGCTTGATCCCGACGGTGAATGGCTCTTCGCCCTCGAGGGTCACCTCCAGGTCGAAACGGACGACCGGGTTCTCGTTGATCGTCACCCCGGTGTCCCCCATGGCCTGCACCACCGCCGTTCCGCGAACACCGGTCGCTGCCAGGTCCTTGGAGACGCCGCTCACCTTGCCGATCGAGCGGGCGATCGAGGTGAGCACGAACCCCGGGATCACGAGGGAGAGGGCGATCACGCCGAGAGTCCCGCGAGCGTCACCCGAGGCGAACACTGCGCCGACGCCCGCACCCAGCGCCATCAGTAACAGCAGCCTCCCGACACCGCCCAGTCCGTTGAGAAAACCAGTCATCGGTACTCCCCTTTCGGTGATAAGACGGTACCGGCTCGGGAGCGGACGCGCCTACCCCGTTAGCCTGCCGGTCGTGGTCACCGAGCCCCTGGTCCGGGTGCAGGGCCTGGAGAAGTCGTACCGGCGCGGCAGGCGGATCGTTTCCGCTCTGAGCGGCGTCGACCTGATCGTCCCAAGAGGCGAGCTGCTGCTGGTGATGGGTCCGTCCGGAGGCGGCAAGTCGACCCTGCTCAACCTGATCGGTGGGCTGGACAGCCCCGACGGCGGCACGATTCGTGTCGCCGGCTGCGACGTCACCGGCGAGTCGGGCCGGGGCCTGGACCGCTACCGCAGGGATCACATCGGGTTCGTTTTCCAGTTCTTCAACCTGATCCCCACCCTCGACGCCCGCGACAACGTGGCGCTGGCACTGCTGGCCCGCGCAACGCCGTGGCGGGAGTCCAGAAGGAAGGCGGAGGAACTGCTCGAGTCCCTGGGACTCGGCGAACGACTCGGTCACACTCCGGCCGAGATGTCGGGTGGAGAACAGCAGCGGGTGGCAATCGCCCGGGCGATCGCCGGTGATCCCGTCCTGCTCCTCGCCGACGAGCCGACCGGCGACGTCGACGCGGTGACCACCGCCTCGATCATGGAGATGCTGGTCGGTCTCAACCGGAGTCGCGGGTTGACCATCGTCGCCGTCACCCACGATCCTGCGCTCATCGAGTATGCCCATCGAGTGGTGACCCTGCGCGACGGGAGGCTCGAGGGGTGACGCTGCTCCGCCTGGCCTGGGCCGACGCCGCCGCCGACCGGATGCGCAGCCTCCTCCACCTGGCCGCCCTCATCCCCATCGTCGTCGCCTACCTGATTCTGATGGCGGTAGCGGGTGGCCTGCGCGCCGAGGCGGTCACTGGCGGCAACCTGGTGTTGCTCTCCCCCAACGCCCTCGATCCTGCTGCCGGCCGCCTCGATCCGTCGGTCCTGACGATGGCCGAAGCGACGGTGGCCGGCGACGCCGCGGTGGCGCCCATGATCTTTCGCCCGATCCGGATCGATGATCGTGTGATGCAGCTGCGGGCGGCACCGTTCTCCACCTGGGAGACGGTGCACGGACTGGCCCTGCTCGATGGCCGGTGGCCGGGATCCGGCGACGAGATCGCCATCACCGAAGGGGCATCGATCGCAACAGGGTGGACGGTGGGCTCGACCGTGGAGGTGTTCGGGACCGAGTTTGCGGTGTCGGCCCTGGTGAGGGCGTCCGGCACCAAGTTCGCCTCGGTGTGGATGCGGTTCGACCGTGCCCAGGACCTGTTCGAGGGGATGTCGGGGGTCCAGATGATCACCGTCGCCCCCCGGCCCGGCGTCGACGTCGCCACCCTGCGATTGCGACTCGAGGCGGTCGCCGGCAGCGACTTCTCGGTGTACGAGGAGACGATCCTCGCCGAGGAGCAGGGCGCTCGCCAGGGTGCCGCATCCAGCCTGGCGATCGTGTCCACGATCATCGCCCTCGCCGCCCTCACCTTCGCCGCGTTCAACCTGGCCTCCCTGATGCTCACCGAGCGCCGTCGCGACCTCGGCATCGCCCAATCACTTGGATTCGACCCACGATCGCTGGCGGCGCTGACCACCGTTCGAGCATGTCTGCTCACGCTGATCGGCCTGTCCATCGGGGCGCTGGCGGCCTGGCCCGTCCTGGCGGCGGCAGGCACGACCACGATTCGATCGCTCGTATTCGAGCCCTCGGTGTCGTCCGGAGCCTGGATCGCAGGCTCGGTGCTCGCCCTGGCCGCAACGGCGGCGGGCACCCTGCTGGCACTACGCCGCCCGCTCCGCCTGCCGGTGCGGGCGCTCCTGGTTCAGCGATGATTCCGGCCCTTCGCCTCGCAGCCGCCGACTTCCGTTTCCGGGGTCCCGTACTCTTCGGCGCCACGATGCTGGCGGCGGTCCCCCTGACCGGCATGCTGCTCCTGCACGCCTTCGCCGCCGGGATCGATGCCGACTTCGCCGAGGTGGCCTCTGGGGACCTGATCGTCCAGGAGGCGAACAGCGTCGGCGAGATCACCGGGAGCCGGATCCCCGAGTCGGTCGGGGTGGACCTGATCGCCGCCGGCGCCGCCTTCGCCATTCCCGAGATCCACGCAGTGGCCGGATCCTCAGCCGGTGATGCCATCCTGGTTCGTGGCATCGATCCGGCACGCTATCGATCGGTCACCGGTTTCGAAATGGTGGCCGGGAGCGCCCTGGGGCCCGACGACCTCCCGGGCACTGCCATGCTGGGGGTGGACCTGGCCGAGGCCCGCCTGGTGACCGCCGGTGATGCCGTCTCGGTCAGGGGCCGCATCTACCCGATCGTGGGCGTGTTTCGGACCGGCACCTATGCGGACAACGAGATCTGGCTCTCGCTCGGCGACGCCCGAAGCCTCCTCGGCTGGGACGAAGGGGTGTCTCTCTTCGTGATCCCCGGCGACGGTCCGATCGAGGAAGGTGACTCGTTTCCCGGACCGCTGGGCGTCGCCCGGCGCGGTGACTTCGTGACCCTTGCCGGCGAGTGGGACCCGGTGTTCGCCCTGGCCGACCTGGCCAACGCTGCCCTTGCCGCAGCGTCCGGGACAGTGATCGCCGCCGTGCTCTGGCGAAATGCACGGATGCGGGGGCGGGACCTGGCGGTGCTGCGCTCCATCGGGATGGGCCGCTCGGTCACGGTCCTGTACCTGGTGCTGGAGGGCACCGCCATCGCCGCCCTCGGGCTCGCCACGGCGATCCTGGCAGCCAGGGCCATGGGGGCGGTGGTCGCCGTCGATGGTCTCGGCCTGACGATCGGCGCGGTCTTCGACTCCGGCGGTATCGTGCGGGCGGCGACCGTGACCGCGGCGGTCCTGGTAGTCGCCGTGGTGACGGCGGCCACCGGAGTCCTGCGGGCCCGGCCCGCCGACCTGCTACGTGTCGACTGAAGGAGTGTCCCGATGGCCCGGTCCGCGACGATCCTGCTGGTGCTGACCCTGGTGCTCGTTTCCTGTGGTGACGACATCGACGCTCCCCTCTTCTCGTCGAACCCACCACAGTCGACGCTCCCGGGCGAAACCTCGGGCACGACCTCCACCGGAGGCGAGGGATCCACCACCACCACCGACGGCAACGGAAGCATCGGTGACATCGGAGACCTGGCCGCTGCGCCGCTTCCGATCCAGGAAGGGCTGGGGACCTTCGACAACTACGAGTGGCACATGGAGCTCTCGACCATCGGCCCGAGCGCCGCCGAGACTTCGATCACGACCACGGACTGGGCGTTCAATCGTGACCCCGAGTCCCGGCTCTCACGCACCTCGATGACCCAGACGGGCCCCGACTTCGAAGGCGCCGAGGAGTCGATCACCGAGCTCTACCAGGTGGGCAACGAGTCCTGCCAGTGGGACGGCGAGTCCTGGACCTACGAGGCGGCCACCCCGCAGCAGCGCGAGGCCCTGGAGGCCATGCAACGCCTCTTCGACATCAGCATTGTCCCCGAGAATCCGGTCGTGGTCGGCGAGGAGCCGATCGCAGGAATCGACGCCGTCCACTACCGGTTCAGCGTGTCCGGGTTCGGATCGGAGTCGGGCGCTCTGGTGACCGACAATCAGGTGGACTACTGGATCGCCAAGGGCACGCGGGTGCTGCTCAAGTACGAGATCGTCCTCGACAGCCGCTCCGGTCCCAGCGACGATCCCGCCGCCGAGGTCTTCCGGATCGAAGCCTCGGCCGAGCTGCGCAGCGCCAACGTCCCGGTGGCGGTCACCCTCTCGCCTGACTGCCTGGCGCTGGCGACCGGCTGAGGTCCGCTGGCGCCGGAGCCGCATCAGAGGGTCCTGCGGGTGGCCTCCAGGTACCGCTTGATGGCGGCGAACTGCCCATCGCCGTCCAGTCCCGCCTCGTGCACCACCATCTCCCCGGAGCCGCTGCCCAGGTAGTGGCCGCCATGGAAGGGATGGAGGGTGTGGGCCCTTCCCAGGTCGCTGCGCACCCAGCGATACATCGTGGGAAGCGTGAAACCGGTGATCCCAATGGCCCGCTGCGAGATCTCTTCGGGGAACACCTCCCGGCGTTCCTCGGGAGGACGCCGATCGAACAGCTCGGCACTGGTCACCAGGAACACCTCGAGATCGATGCCGGCCGCCTCGAGCAGCGGCATCGTCTCCACGACGAATGCGTAGGCGACCTCCGAGCCCTGTATCACCAGATGGCCGTCAGGAGTACCGGCCGATGTGCGCAGCCGGTACAGACCGCCGGCGGCGGCGGCGGCCGGAGCCAGACCCAGGCCCTCACGATCGGGAACCCGCTCCGAGGGTCGGGTGACGAAGGGCACGATCACGGATGGGCGCGCCTCCAGGGCGGCTGCCAGCAGCGGCCACACCTCGGAGGGCTCCCACGGCGTCAGGGTGACCGCAGTCCCGGCTACGAAGTTCTCCTGATACAACTGCAACGCCTGCGGATCGGCATGGGTGGGGCCGTCCTCCCCGGTCTTCATCCCGGCGTGACCGCTCACCAGGATCACCGGATGCAGCGGACCGGGATCGGTCTGCTGGCGCATCTGGTCGGAGATGGCGTGCACCCTCGCCGCGATGTGGCCGAGAGGTGCGATGAAGGCCCCATAGGAGGCACCGGCACCCATGTGGTGACCGAAGCCCGAGACCCCGGTCATCACCGCCATCAGCCCGTCCTCGCAGATGCCGAACGGCAGCGTGCGCGACCCCGGATTGGAGATCATGTCGTATGGACCGGGATCAAAGCCGGCAGCGGCGTCGGCGATGGCCGTCGAACCGAGCAGGTCGGCGGCGGCGATGAGGATCGCCCCTCCCGACCTGGTGTTGAGGTATCCGAGCGCCTTCCCCAGCTGCTGCCGGAGCGCGATGGCGCTGCCCGATTCCAACATCAGCCCGGCGGGGGTGGCCGCAGGTTCGAGGCCCTCGAAGACGGCCTCCACCCGGGGGGCATCGGGGCGCGGCTTGCGTCCCCGATCGTCGAGGCGGCGTCCTGTCGCCTCGACCCGGCTCGCCACCTCCCCGGTCACCGGATCGTCGCCGAGCATCCGGCGGATATTCTGCAGGGTCGACCAGTAGGCAGCCTCGACGGCGACGGGGTCTTTCGGGTCATACCTGGGCAGTTCGATGTCGCCGAACAGGGGCCTCACCGACTCCTGGTAACCGTCGGATCCCATGGCGTGGCCACCCCCGTGGGATCGCCGCCCTTCGATCCCGTAGCGCCACCCCTTGACGGTCCGGTAGACGATGGCGGTCGGCTGCCCGGTCTCGATCCCGGCGACCAGACGCTGGGCGGCGATCACCTGTCCGAAGTCGAACCCGTCGGCGACCTCGATCACGTTCCAATCGTGGAGATGGAAGAACTCCATCGGATCCCACTGCACGTACTCCCCTGGCCGATCGCCCTCGCGGGTCACGAACTCGGAGTCGATCGACGCCTGATTCCAATCGAGGTGGATCACGGCGTTGCGCAGCCTGGCGGAGCCGGCGAAGGCCACGGTCTCGGTCACCCTGCCCGGCGTCAGCCCCCCCTCCCCCTCGAGGATGTGGACCATTGGCGAATCCGAGGGGTGGAGATCGGCTGCGGCCATCGCCAGGCCCAGAGCCGAACCGACCCCGACGCCCGACGGGCCGGTGGCGATCTTCACGAACGGTGTGGCCGGTGTGGGATGACCGTCGAGGGCCTTGGATCCGAACTCCCTGAACAGCGGCGTGGACTGAGTCGGATTGCGCCGGAACCCGAGCAGATCCTCGAGGCGAAGGCGCAGACGATCCTCGCCGGGGAGCAGGCAGGGGGCCTGGAGCCGCACCGCCTCGTCGCGTAACGCCAGCGTGGCGTATAGGCCGAGAGCCTTGTGGCCGGCGGCGAAGGCGATGATGTCGGCGTCGGAGCGAACCGGATCGCCGATCTGGTACTCCATGGAGTCGAGGAGCAGGGCGGTGATGATCCTCCCCGCCGAGATCGACCCTCCAGGATGGCCGGACTGGGTGAAGTTGAACATCACCGAGACCAGGGTCCGGTAGTAGAGGTCGTACCGCTCCAGGGTTGCGATCGCTGCCCGATCGACACCGTCGGCGGCGCCGTCGACCTTCAGCCAGACGGCGCGTCGCGGCCCGAACGAAGGGCTCATGATCGGCACCTCACAGCGTCAGACGCCTCGCCGAGCCCACGAACTCCTTGAAGCCGACGGCGTCCGAGGCGGCGGCGGCGATCCGCTCCATCGCCTCGGTGAGTTCCCGATCGCCGGTGGCGATGGAGATCCGCAGAAAGTGCTCCCCCTCGGAGCCGAGCACGCCGAACGAACGCCGATCCATGGTGGCCACCCGATGGTGATGGAGCAGGAAGAGCTGGAACAGAGTGGCCGGAGACGACCGACCTCGAACCTCGGCCGGCAACGAGGCGAAAAGGCCGGGTGCGTCCAGTGCGTCGAGTGCCCCGGCCACGTTGGGAAACACGTAGAAGGCCCCGCGCGGGTTCTGGCAGGTGATTCCCGGGATTTCGTTGAGCGCACCCACCACGAGGTCGCGGCGCCGTTGGAAGGCAGCGACCATGGCGGCGATCTCGGGGGCCGACTCAGGCGACTCCAGGGCCGCCTTGACGCCCAGCTGGTTGTAGGGAGGAATCGACGCGAAGTAGTTGATGTTCAGCGTCCGCTGCACCTTCGCCTCCTCCACGGTGGGGAAGACGCCCCACCCGATCCGGCCTCCCGTCCAGGAGTAGGTCTTGGAGGCGCCGGAGGCGATGATGGTGCGCCCCTCCATCCCGGGCAACGAGGAGATGGAGACGTGCTCGGCTCCGTCGAACACGATCGCCTCGTACGCCTCGTCCGAGTACACGCGCACCTCTGGCCCGGTGCGCTCCAGGATGACGGCGGCGATCTCGGCGAGGCGCTCTCTGGAGGCCACCCCGCCGGTCGGGTTGGAGGGGAAGTTGAGGAAGATCAGCTTGGTGCGAGGCGTTATCAGGGCCGCCAGGTCGTCGCCCGAGAAGTCGAACCCGGTCTCCTCACGCAGCCGCAGCGGGACCGGTACGGCGTCGAGGTACTCGACGAACGACTCGAAGAGCGGGTAGCCGGGCGAGGGATAGATGACCTCGTCTCCCGGCTCGACGTAGGCGTGTTGGGTCAGCCCGATCGGGGGGCGACCGCCGGCGTAGACCACGACCCGCTCCGGATCGACCTCGAGACCGCGATCCTCACCGACCCGCCGAGCGATCGCCGACCTCACCTCGGGGAGGCCCTGCGGATCGCAGTAGGTGGTGTGTCCCGCCCGGATGGCGGCGACCACGGCCTCGGCGATGTGGGCGGGAAGGGGGAAGTCGGGCTGGCCGAGATTGCACCTGATCACCGGTCCCGCCTCGGCCTCGACCTCGGCGATGCGGGCGCCGAGAGCGAACGCCGGCTCGGTCCCGATGCGCCCCACGCGCCCGGCAAAGAGCGAGTGTTCCATTGCTTCCTTTCCGGCACCCGACATCGGAGGGAACCGACCGATCAGGTTACCCGCCCGGGGCGCCCGCGGTCGGCGGCGCCAGGCCGGAGACGACGACCCCGATCACGGCCTCGATCAGTTCTGCCGGCTCGACCTGGATCACAGGTGACAGGCTCTCCGCCTGCATCAGGACCAGGACGGCTCCGTGTACCGCAGCCCACATGGCGACAGCCAGTGCCATGGCATCCTGGTCGCCGCGCACCGTGCCGGCGGCCATGCCCTCGATGATGGTCCCCACCACCAGGGTGAATGCGCGTACCCCCGGGTCGTCGGATCCGGCATCGTCGGGTGGCGCCACCCCGCCCCCGAACAGGACCCGGTACTCGGCGGGGTGGGAGAGGCCGAACTCGACGTAGGCCCGACCCATCTTCCGCAGGCGATCGATGGCATCCCCGCCGCCCTGGGCGGCCTGCCTCAGCGATGCCTCGAAGCGGGTGAAGCCGCGGGCGCACGTCTCGAAGAAGACCGACGCCTTGTCCGGAAAGTGGAGGTAGATCGAAGGGGGCGATACGTCGACGGCCTTGGCGAGCGCCCTGATCGAGACCGCCTCCACCGAGCCCTTCTCCAAGAGGAGCCGCTCGGCGGCGTCGAGGATCTCCTGACGCAGCAGGTCGCCTTCACCCTTGCGGGCGCGTCGGCGCGGGGTCACCGCTCACCCGCCGACTCGCTGATCCCGAACCTGGCGTGAACTCGCTTCATCCAGCGCGGCGCCCACCAGTTGGCCTCGCCGGCGAGCCTCATGAACGCCGGGACCAGGGTCGCCCGCACCACGAAGGCATCCACCAGGACCGCCAGGGTCATCCCCACGGCGAACATCTTCATGAACGCAACCGACGAGGTGGCGAAGGCGATGAACACGATCGAGATGAGCAGGGCTGCCGCCGTGACGATGCGCCCGGTGCGCTCCAGCCCGCGAGCCACCGCAGCTTCGTTGCCGACACCGCCGTCGTACTCCTCCTTTATCCGGGAGAG
Organism: Acidimicrobiia bacterium; assembly: GCA_030584185.1. Lineage (NCBI taxonomy): Bacteria > Bacillati > Actinomycetota > Acidimicrobiia > Acidimicrobiia bacterium. Next base: position 788,854 of record CP129495.1, read on the forward strand.
GAGGAACACCTCGTAGTCCATGGAGAGCCCGAAGGCGATGCAGAAGATCAGGATGGGCATGGTGATCTCCAGCGACCCGGTCGGTGTGAACCCGAGAAGCCCGGACAGGTTCCCGTCCTGGAACACCCACACCAGCGCCCCGAAGGTGGCCGACAAGGAGAGGACGTTCAGCACCAACGCCTTGGCCGGCACCACCACCGATCCGAACATGAGAAAGAGGAGCAGGAACGTGGCCAGGCCGATGAGCCCGAGGACCAGGGGGAGATCTCCGAACAGCGAGTCCTTGGTGTCGACCAGGAAGGCACTCACCCCGGTCACCTCGACTGGGACACCGGACTCCAGCGCCCGGATCTCACGCACCACGGCCTCCGCCTCCTGCGACGAAGGCGCAACGCCGAGGATGGCGGCGAAGTAGGTGCCCGCATCGGATGAGAACCGGGCGTGGGCGGGGGTCGCCGGTAGCACCAGGACGCCACCGAGGTAGGAACCGGTTGCCGTGTCCACCCGCGACACACCGTCGAGTCTCGACAGGGTGGCGGCGTATTCGCCTATCGCCTCCTCGTCGAAGACGCCGGCGGCGATCACGTCCACCGGGGACGACTCCGATCCGCTGAACTCGGAACGCAGGACGTCGCCGGCGATACGCGATGGTGAGGACTCCGGAAGCATTCGATCGTCGGCCTGGCCCAGCTCCACCCGAAGGAACGGCGATCCCAGGACCACGAGGAGTGTCAGGGCAGCGGCGGCGACCGGAATCGGCCGGCGCATCACGAAGGTGGCGATGCGGTGCCAGGTTCCGGTCTCGACGGCGGTCGATCTGACTCGGCGGACTCGCAGCCGCTCCACGCCAGGCCCGAGCAATGAGAGGATCGCCGGCAGCACGATGACGGCGCCGACCGCCGCCATGGTGACCACGGCGATGCCGGCGTATCCGAAAGACCGAAGGAAGGCGAGGTCGAAGACGATCATTGCTGCCAGCGAGACGGCGACGGTCCCTGCCGAGAACAGCACGGTCCTTCCGGCGGTCCGTACCGTCGCCACCACCGCATCCGGCGTCGACAGGCCCGCCGCCAGCTCCTCGCGGAATCGGGAGACGATGAACAGGGAGTAGTCGATCGCCAGACCGAGGCCGAGGGCGGTGGTGAGGTTGAGGGCGAAGATGGAGACCTCGGTCAAACCGCTCAGAATCTGCAGGATGAGGAAGGTGCCGACGATGGCAAGGCCGCCGATCGCAAGGGGCAGCGATGCGGCGACCACCCCCCCGAAGATGACGAGGAGGAGCAGCGCCGTCACCGGGAAGGCGATCAGCTCGGCTCGCGCCAGGTCGGATTCGGTGGTCTCCTGCACCTCTGCGAACAGGGGGCCGAACCCGCCCACGAGGACTTCGAACGAGCCCTGGGTGCCCCGATACTCCTCGGCGATGACTGCGGCGTGGTCGAGCACCTCACCCTGATCGCCCTCGATCGAGACCAGGATCAACGCTCGGTCGCGCCCGAAGGAGCGCAGCGGCGGCGGGCTGCCCATGGACCAGTAGGAGGAGGCCGCGGTCACCCCGTCCTCGGCTGCCAGGTGCTCGGTGAGAGCCAGGCCTTCGGCGACGAGAGCCGGATCGTCGACGTCGCTCCCCGGCGGGACGGTGAGGATCAAGATCGCAGCCGGGTCGGAGACACCGAACTCCTCGGCGAGTCGATCGGCTGCGATGCTCGACTCGGAGTCCGGATCTTCGAAACCACCGTTGGAGAGGGACGATGCCACTCCGCCCCCGATGGCTCCGGCGAGGGCCATGAAGACGATCGCCCCGAGCACCACCGCCCACCGAAACCGGACCACGAACCTGCCCAGCGCCGACATACGAGTCTCCCCTCACTTCATCGATTGATAGCGTCGCTAAGTTATCGGCGTTCGGTAACTCTGTCAAGCCCTGCCGTTCTGCCCTGTCGGAGTCGCCGTGGTCGGGCAAAATTGGGGCGAGGAGAGGAGCGGAGAGTGGACGATCGCTGGGAAGAGTTCTCGGTCAGGGGCGAGGAACTGCTCGCCAAGGTCAAGGAGTTGGTCCGCGAGGGCAACGTGCGAAGGCTGGTGATCGCCGACGCCGATGGGCGCACGCTGGTGGAGTTTCCGCTGACGATCGGCGTGGTCGGGGCACTGCTGCTGCCGATGGCGGCCGCCGTGGGCGCCATCGCCGCCGTGGTCACCGATTGCACGATCCGGGTCGAGCGACGCCACGATGCCGATGGGGGCGAGTCCTGACGAGCGAGTCGCAGGAACCGGGGGATCGCTCCGGCCGTCCAACCGAGGACGAAACGGAGGAGCGATGACCGCAACCCACCCGCTGACCGCCCTGCTGCTCGCCTCCACCCTGGCGCTGGCCGCCTGTTCCGGGGGCGGCGACGACGCGGCGAACACGACGATGGCGACGGCGGGCTCCTCCGGGCAAGTGACCGAACAACCATCCTCGGACAACGATTCGGAGGGTGACGCTCGCGAGCCAGCAGCGCCCGGAACCGACGCCATGGCCACCGTCCTGGTCAGCGGCATCGAACGGAGCATCGTCTACACCGCCGCCATCGAGGTCGAGGTCACCGATGTGGGCGCCGCCGTGGCCCAGGTCCAGGCGGCCGTCGCCGACCTGGGCGGAATCGTCTTCGGCCAGGAGACGACGACCGGAGACCAGCCTCGGTCGGTGCTCACGATCAAGGTCCCGCCGAACCGATTCTCCGAGGCCATGGAGAGGCTGGGAGGCGTCGGACGGCTGATCCGACAGTCGGTGACAGCCGACGACGTCACCGAGCGAGTCGTCGACCTGGAGAGCCGCATCGCCACCGCCGAGGCCAGCGTCGCCCGGCTGCGTGCCCTCTTCGAGACGGCGGCCACCGTCGAGGACGTCGTCGAGATCGAGGCGGAGCTGCTCACGCGCGAGACCGACCTGGAGCTGCTGCGGGGGCAGCTGCGTACCCTCGTCGATCAGGTGGCCCTAGCGACGATCGTGATCGTCCTCGGCGAACCCCAGCCGGCCCCGATGATCGAGGTCGTGGAGACCGTCTACCCCGGTCACGACGGTGGGACCGGGTGCCCGGGATCCCGGAACGAGATAACCCTGGAAGAGGGCGAGGAGGTCACCTTCTGCTTCACCGTGGTGAACACCGGCGACACCACCCTCGCCGAGATCGCCGTGTCCGACGACGGGCTCGACGCCGATCACTCCGACCTCATCGCCGTCTCCGGGGACCCCGAGGCTCCTCTGGCTCCGTCAGATCGCCTCATCCTCGCATTCGAGACCGAGGCCGATCCCCGGAACTGGACTGCGCCCCAGGTGTCCGCCACAGCCATCGACGAGGAGGGGGCTCCCCTCTATGTCGAGGTGGAGACCTCGACGACGCCGGCCTCGCCCCACGTCGTCGAGGACACCTCCCTGCCTGGCTTCACCGATGCCTTGAAGTCGGCCTGGGAGTCGCTGCAGTGGCTGGTGGGAGTGGCGGTCATCGGCGCCGGCGCCGCGGTGCCTTTCCTCTGGGTGCCACTGGTGCTCGCGGGTCTGTGGTGGTGGCGCAGGCGCCGTTCGACGGACGACGGATAGGAACCGTTACCAGGACTCGGTAGGCCACGCCGCCACATTCGCCGGGGTGCACTGAAGCGGCGCCGACTGGCCGTAGCGGTCGCCTGCCGAGGACGAGTGGTACATGGAGAACCACGCCCCATCCTGGGTGCTGGCGAACAAGCACACATCGAGATCCTCCCGGCCCACCTCGGACGCAACCACGATCGTCCCATTCGCTCCGTCGAGCGAGTACTGCAGGTTTGGTTCGAGAGCGGTCAAGGTGATGGCGTCGGAGCTGAAGGCACCGGTCTCGAGATGGAGAAGCGCCTGGACCTTGACCGCCGTGACCAGGTCGAGCTGCACGCCGCGCGCCTCGGCCTGCCGCTGCACGCCTCGGTAGGAGACGAGGCCGATGGTGAGTAGGACGGCGACTATCGCCACCACGACGACCATCTCGACCAGCGTGAACCCCGAGTCTTCTCTCCGACGCATGGCGTCGCCCTCCATCCGCAACGGCGTGAGCCACCGCATCGGCAGGGTGCCTCCACAACTTGAACCCTTGCCTGTGGGTAGCAATACTCCTCCGGTCGAACACCCCGCTCGCCCCGAGGACGGTGATGAGAGAACCGAGGTCGGCTCACGACGCCAGGCTGGTCGATCGCTTCCGCGTCGCCGCCTTCCTCGGCGTACTCGGAACCGGCGCCGCCGCCTTTGCCGGGCTGACCTTGATGGCAGCGGATCCGGCGACCGGGACTTCGGCACAACGAGTCCTGGACAGAGTGGTCACCGCAGGCGCGGCGATCGGAGCCGTCTCGCTGGCGGGTGCCGCCATCTACGCCGAGGTCCACAACCTGTGGCGCTTCACGTCCCCGTGGCTGCGCTGGACGGCCTGGGCCGTGCCGCTCGCTCTCCTCGGCGCGGCCCTGCTGCGCTGACCACGAACGGCGATACGCTGCGCGCATCAGCCGAGAGGAACACCCGGTGGGAGAGACGGCGCGACTGTTGATCGCCAGCCCCGACGACACGGGGCTCATCGCCGCCGTCTCCGGCTTCATCGCCGATCATGGCGGCAACATCGTCGATGCGGATCAGCACACCGACATCGAGGCCGGGAAGTTCTTCATGAGGGTCGAGGTGGAGGCGGCCGGCTTCGGTCTGACCGCGGAGGAGTTCGGGGCGGCATGGTCCCCGGTGGCCGATCGCCACTCCATGCGCTGGCGGGTGCGATGGACCGGGACCCGATCGCGGGTGGCGATCCTGGTCGGCCGCGAGGGCCACTGCCTGGCCGATCTGTTGTGGCGCTGGCGCACTGGAGAACTGGATGCGGACATTCCCTTGGTCGCCTCCAATCATCCCGATCTCTCCGGGTTCGTGGAACCCCACGGCATCCCCTATCACCACCTCCCGGTGACGCCCGGGAAACGCGACTCCCAGGAGGCTCATCTGGCCTCACTTCTCGACGAGGCGCGGATCGACCTGGTCGTGCTTGCCCGATACATGCAGGTTCTCGGGCCCGAACTCGTGGGGCGATGGCAGCATCGCATGATCAACATCCACCACGGCTTCCTTCCCGCCTTCGCCGGAGGACGCCCCTATCACCAGGCTCACGAACGGGGCGTGAAGCTGATCGGGGCGACCGGTCACTACGTGACCGAAGACCTCGACCAGGGGCCGATCATCGCCCAGGCGACCACCACCGTTCGGCATCACGACACCGTCGAGGACATGGTGCGCAAGGGCCGAGACCTGGAACGCGTCGTCCTCGCCGAGGCGGTCCGGCTGCACCTCGAGGATCGCATCCTGGTGTCGGGAAACCGGACCGTGGTGTTCGAGTAACCGGTCGGTGTTGGGGAGGCTCGCGACACAGGTCTCCCAGCGCTAACCGCCCGGGGTGAGCACCCGTGCGGTCAGGACCCCCTCGATGGAGCACACGCCGGCGAAGACGCCCTCGCCGAACGGACCGTCCACGTCGACGATCGTGTAGGCGAGATCACCGCGAGATGCGTTGAGCATCTCGCGAATGTTCAGCCCGGCGTTGGCCACCTCCTGAGAGATCTGGCTGACCATCCCGGGCACGTTGCTGTTGGCCACCACCATCCTCACCCCCCCGCCGAACGGAAGGTTGGCGTCGGGGAAGTTGACCGAGTGCCGCACGACGCCCTCCTCCAGGTAGGCGCGCAAGCTGTCGGCCACCATCGCCGCCGAGTTCTCCTCGGCCTCGGCCGTTGACGCCCCCAAGTGGGGAAGGGCGATCACACCGGAGTGGTCCTTCAATGCCCCGGTGGGAAAGTCGGTGACGTACGCTTGCAGGTCGCCCCTGTCGAGTGCCGCCGCGACCGCCGACTCGTCGACGATGCCCTCCCTCGCGAAGTTGAGCAAGACCGCCCCGCGCCTCATCCACGCCAGCAGCCGTTCATCGACCATGCCTTTCGTGCTCTCCATGAGCGGGACATGGAGGGTCACCACATCGGCATCGGCACACAGCGTGTTGAGGCTGGCCGCCTGTTGCACACCGGCCGACAGCTGCCAGGCCCGGGTGACCGAGATCGCCGGATCGAACCCGATCACCCTCATGCCCAGCGCCAGGGCGGCGTTGGCCACCTCGACCCCGACGGCGCCGAGCCCCACCACGCCCAGGGTCTTCCCGGGCAACTCGAACCCGACGAACCGCTTCTTGGCCGTTTCGACCTCTTCGGCGAGAGAAGGCGACGATGCGTCGAGCCCGCGAACGAACTCCCACGCCGGCAGGATCCGTCGCGCCGACATGAGCATTCCGGCGATCACCAACTCCTTGACCGCGTTGGCGTTGGCGCCGGGGGCGTAGAACACCGGCACCCCGCGGCGACTGAGGGCGGCGACGGGGATGTTGTTCACACCCACCCCGGCCCGGCCGACGGCCAGCACCGACTCGGGGATGTCCATGGTGGTCATGTCCGCAGACCGAACCAGGATGGCGTCGGGATGGGTGGCCGACCGGTCGACCGTGTAGCGATCTGCCGGCAGCCGCGCCAGACCGGCAGGGGAGATCTCGTTGAGGGTGAGGATGGTGAAGGGCATCGACTTCAGCCGTGGCGGTCCTGGAAGTCCCGCATGAACCCGACCAGGGCCTGCACCGACTCCTCGGTGACGGCATTGTACAGGCTGACCCTCACCCCCCCCACCGAGCGATGGCCCTTGAGGCCGATGAATCCCTCGGCGGCCGCTTCGGCCAGGAACACCGGCTCCAGGTCGGTTGGCGTCAGCAAGAACGGAACGTTCATCCACGACCGATACCTGGCATCCACACGGTTTGTGTAGATCGGGGAGGCATCGACGACCTCGTAGACCAGCGCCTGCTTTCGCCGGTTGCGTCGCTCCATCTCCTCGAGGCCACCCTGCGCGATCAACCACTCGAAGACCAGGCCGGCCAGATACCAGGCGAGAGTCGGCGGCGTGTTCAACATCGATCCCGACGCCGCCATCGCCGCGTAATCGAGGACTGTGGGGATCACACGGCCCGACCGGCCAAGCAGGTCGCGCGCCACCACCGCCACCGTCAGCCCGGCCGGGCCCAGGTTCTTCTGGGCACCCGCATAGAGGACTCCGAAGCGGGACACATCCAGAGGACGGGACAGCAGGTTCGAGGAGGCATCGGCCACCAGCGGAACCGGGAAAGCCGGTGGCTCGGTCATCTCGACGCCGTGAATCGTCTCGTTGGAAGCGTATGCGAGGTAGGCGGCGTCACCTGGAACCTCCCAGGTGGAGGGATCGGGTACGCCGATGAATCCGCCCGGCTCGGCATCGGCGACGATGTCGACCGGACAATGCCGCCCCGCCTCGTCGGCCGCCCGGCGCGACCAGTGGCCGGTCACGATGTGAGCGGCCCTGCCCCCGTCGGGGACCAGGTTGAGCGGGACGGCCGAGAACTGGCCCGTGGCGCCGCCCTGGAGGAAGAGGACGGCGTGGGTGTCACCGATGTCGAGCAGACGGCGAAGGTCTTGCTCCGCCTTCTCGGCGATGGCGACGAACTCGGGGCTGCGATGGGAGATCTCCATGACCGTGACCCCGCGACGCTCCCGCCCGGCCAGCTCGTCTGCGGCCAGCGCCACGACCTCTGCCGGCAGTGCCCCCGGACCTGCACTGAAGTTGTGTCTGCTCATGGCTCCCAACATAGGCCCGACCCGGCGGGACCCCGCCGCTTCCGGTCTCAGGAAGCAGGTGGTGGGTCGGTGTCGTCGCCGCGAAAAGGGCTCTGCTCGGCGGCGCGCCTCTTGGCGGCGATGACATTGGAAAGCCAGCGGGTCGACGACGCCGCAGCCTCGACCTCGGTCAGCTGGAGATCGGCGGCAAGGGCGAGGTCCTCCGAGGAGAGCCCGATCCCCTTTTCCGCTGCATAGAAGGCGCCGGAGCGGCTGTGACGGCGGGTGCGGGTCTCGGCTCGCTGCAGGTAGTAGTGGCTGACCGTGTGGAACACCTCCCCCAGGCCGTGGCGAAACACCACCGCCACAGGGTCTGCGCCGTAGTTGGTCTCCAACTCCCCGGATGTGATCAGCACCTCGACCTTGCCCGGGTCGAGGATGTCCATCGGGTAGGAGGAGCCCTCCAGCCACCACAGCGGATCGTCCTCGGGGTCGAGCACACCGCGCAGAAACGGGTTGTCGTGCCTGCCTACCGAAATCCGGACGATGTCGTTGCGGGTCGGTCTCCGGTTGAACCGGATCGTTCCCGGGAATCCGGGCTCGATCAGGTGGCGCAGAGCCCAGTCGGTGGTGAACAGCGACCCGCCGCCATCGACGAAGGCGCTCGCAGCCTCTATGCCATCCGGTCCAAGGCGACCGGGGCAGTTGACGATCAGGAGCTGGTCCGGCGCCAGCGGGAACGAGGCGACGTCGTCGGGCTTGATGATGTGGTGGGGCAGCCCGAGGGCCTCCAACACCCACTCCACCTTGTCATATGCCCCGGACACCACGATGATGTCGTCGTCGCCTACGGCATCGAGTGCTGCGGCGTCCTCGGGGGAGTCCTGCTCCATCCGGGCTCGAGAGATGCGAGCCCCGACCAGGTAGGATCGCCTTCGCCTTTCGCTCTCCATGCGTCCTTTCCGGCTTGCCGTCGGAAAACTACACGACGAGAGTGACGAAAAACGCCAAAGGTTGCCAATGGCTTCCGAGGTGACATCTACCTACGACGAGCGGAGAGTGCAATGCCGGCAGCAGACCAGGCAACAGAGGGCGGGTTCAACGCAGCCATGGGCCGCACCATCCAGGTGCTGCGCACCGACCGCGGTCTCGACCGCAAGGAGCTCGCAGCACGCTCCCGGATCTCGTATTCGTACCTCTCGGCCATCGAAGCCGGCAAGAAGCAGGCGTCCTCGGAAGTGCTGCTGCGTATCGCCGAGGCATTGGGAATGCGCAGCCACGAGCTCTTCGCCTCTGCCGAGCAGAGGGTGGATCGTGCCACCAACCTGTCGCTCGTCCCTCCTCCGCGTCGCCGCTGGTTCCACGGTGACCCGGAGGCCGAAGACTCTCCGGCGCCTGCGCAAGGGCCCGGCGCCGACGAGGCTCGCCTGCTGGACGCCTTCCGCAGCCTGGCACTCGAGGACCGGCGGCTGCTCCAGGAGATCGTCGACCGGATGGCCTCAGGAATCTGAGCCGGGCACTGCTCCGTCCCCCGTGCCGGTGAATCCGCAATCGGCGAAGGCTCTCGCCTTGTCCTCTCCGCCGAACTCGACGCGCTCGTAGAGGGCCACGGTGGCGATCTGGTCGTCGCCGAGCCGGTCGTGGGCAGGCATCCCGCCATTCACAGGCTTTCCCGTGGCACCGTAGGTGGCGCCCACCTCGGTGAGCCAGCGGTCCGAACCGAGACGGATCCATTTCTGCTGATCGGAGCAGGCGGGGAAGTCGATCACCACCTCTTCGAGTGAAGGCCCGACGCCGCCCTGCCCTCGCGCTCCGTGGCACGCCGAGCAGGAATCCCCGTAGACGGTGCGACCGGCACGGATCGGGTCGTCTGCCTCCGCCGGATCGGCACAACCGACAGCGGCCAAGGCGGCGATCACCGCCAGCATGGCGAGAAGCGGGAGGCGCCTGGGCGACATCGGCGGCAGTCTAAGACGGCCCCGTCCGGCAGGCCTTTGCGGCTACTTGTACGATTGCGCATGAAGACTGGGGTGGAGATCTGGGAGGGAGGCACGACCATGTCTCAACACGAGAACCGGCTGCCGTTGGCGGCCCGAACGGTGTTCGTCACCGCTCTGATCCTGTTCGTGGCCACGATCGTCATCGGCATCCTCAACGGAGCCGATCTGTATGAACCCGACCACGACACGCTCATCGGCCACGTCCACGCCGGCACCCTGGGGTGGATCACACTCGCGGTAGCTGGCACCTCGTTCCTGGTGTGGGGCGGGACCGGGGCGACGGCCATCGCCCGGGCGTTGTCGGGGGCGGTGACCCTGTACGTGGCCGCGTTCTTCGCCGGCGATGCCATCCCGGGCGACCGCATCGCTCGACCCATCGCCGGCACCCTGCTCCTGTTGGTGGTGATCTGGTTCCTGGCTTGGGTCACCAGGGCGAACCGGACGGCAACGGGATCGTCGGCGGCAAGGATCGGGCTCATCCTCGCCTGGTGGTCGATGCTGATCGGCGCCGTGTTCGGGATCGTCCTCGGGATCGCCATCTCACGGGGGGAGGTCCCCGGCCTCTCCGACAAGGTGGCCGACTCGATCGCCGAGGCGCATCCTCCGGCGATGGTGATCGGCTTCCTGCTCCTGGCGGCGATGTCCCTTATCGAGTGGCTGATCGGCGGGGGGAAGACCGGCCGATCCGGGTCGATCCAGATGTGGCTGACCTTCGTGGCCGGAGTCCTGGTGAACATCGGCTTCATCACCGGGCGCGAAGAGGAGATCGTAGGTCTTGCCAACCTGCTGATGATCGTGGCCGTCGTGATGCTGGTCTGGCGCCATAGGGCGATGCTGACCCCGGCGTCATGGAAGGGGGCCGGAACCGGAGCCTTCCCGCGAATCGGTGTCGCCTTCCTCGTGGTCTACCTCGGTCTGATCACGGCGCTCGTGATTCAGATCACAAACGGGAGCCTGGATGTCGACGCCTTGACCGAGGTTCAGGAAGGCCTCATCCTCACATTCGACCACGTCATGTTCATAGGAGTGATGACCAACCTCCTCTTCGGGGTCCTGGCGGTGCGACTCCATGGGGCCAGCAACAGTGCTGTCGATCGCATCCTGCTGTGGGGGGTCAACGTCGGGATCGCCGGGTTCGCCACCGGGCTGATCTTCCTCAACGCGCCCATCAAGCGGGTGTTCACGCCGCTGATGGGGACCGCCCTGCTGGTGGGCATCGTGGGGTATCTGATCGAGCTGCGACGAAACGGCGCCGCCGCCTAAACCCTCGGTTCGCGGTCACCGAGTCGTGTCGAGCCGTCGCTGTGGGGCGTACGGGGGGATCTCGACGGGCTCCCCCCGCCGAACCAGGTCCTGAATCCGATGCCAGGTGATCGGATCGAAGAGATCGGCATGCACCGTCTCGAAGATCTCCCGTAACGGCTCCGGCAGACCGAGGAACGAGCGGAACTCCTCGGGGAACACGTCGGCAGGTCCGGCGCCCCAGGTCGGTCCCGAACGCATCTCGTCCTCCGGGTGCTCCGGCTCGGGGATCCGACGGAAGTTGACCGTGGTGAGGAGTGCCAGCTCGTCGTAGTCGTAGAACACGACCCGCCCGGAGCGGGTGACGCCGAAGTTCTTCACCAGCATGTCGCCCGGGAAGATCCCCGAGAGTGCCAGGTCGCGCACCGCATCACCCATGTCGATCAGGGCCGCCGCCGCCTGCTGCGACGGCCGGGTTCGCACATACACGTCGAGTGGTGTCACCCTGCGCTCCACATATGCATGGTGCAGCACCACCCTGCTTCCGACCGCCTCGACCGAACGGCCTGCGGTGGAGAGCAGCTCGTCGAGCAATCCGGGTTCGAAGCGGTCCCGATCCAGCTCGAGGTGTTCGAACTCCCAGGCGTCGATGAGACGCCCGGCGCGGTCATGGCCGAAGACCAGGCGGTACCGTTCCATGACGGCGCGCCGGGTGGTCTGCTTGGGAGCGGGAAACGAGTCCCGGATCACCTTGAACACCAGGTCCTGCGACGGCATGCCGAAGGCGACCATCACCATCCCGGGCACACCCGGGGCTCGCTCGAATCGTTCGCCACTGGACTCCAGGAATCCGATGAGGTCGCCGTACAACTCGGTCTTGCCGTGCTTGTCGAATCCGATCGAGATCCAGAGCTCGGCGCGTCGCTTGCGAGGTAGAAGGCCGCTCAGGAACTCCACCAGGGCCGCCGGGTCCTCCGTCTCGACGTGGAAGTAGGACCGCGTGTAGGAGAACAGGATGGATACGTCCTGCTCGTCGAGGAGGACGGCCTCGACGCGGGCACCTTCGGGGTGGTTGCCCACGGCGAGGACGATGGGAAGCGCCGGTCCGTCCTCAGGAAGCAGACGCCCCACCAGGTAGCCGCCCAGGCCGCGGTAGAACGGCTTCACCGCCATCTCCGCGGCCACGGGGCCGGGTGGGATCGCCCCGGCGATACGCTCGCCTACGAGGAGGGCGTCACGGACGGGATCCTCGAAGGCGACACCCGGCGACACCGAAGCAATGATCTTTCCGACCAACTCGGGAGCAGGGGCGCTCGGGATGGGCAGGCTCACCGGGTCGCCCCTTCCCTCCCGTGGTGGCGCCTCCCCGGAGACGAACTCGACGTCGCGGGCCACGCCGACCGTGCCGAACAGCCGCCTCGTGATCGAGTTGAAGAAGGTCGCAGCCAGCGGGGCGTCGTGCCGTCCTGCCAGTTCGGCAGCCAGCCTGCGCTTCATCTCGGCCCATACGAACCTATCCCCGGTGCGGCCGCCCATGGCTGCGGCTACGGCTTCCTCCAGTCGGTCGATCGCCGCCCGATAGGAGCCGAGACGCCGCGTGGCGTCGGCCTGCATCTCTCGCCATTGCCTGGAGGCGAAGTGGGTACCGGCGCGGGCGGTGATGCGGTCGAATTCGCAGCGGTGGGCGGCGTAGGCCTCCAGGATCACCGACAGTCCGGCGGCCGCCGGGTCGCCAGGCCCGACGTCGGTCATCCCACGAACTGCTCCTCCTCGGTGGAGCCGGTCAGAGCCAGGGTGGCGGCACGACCGCCGGCCACCACCTCGGCCACCAGGTCGAAGTACCCGGCGCCGACCTCCTGTTGATGTCGCGTCGCCGTATAGCCGTCATCCTCCATGGCGAACTCGTCCTCCTGGAGGCGGACGTAGGCCGGCATCCCGGACTCGGCATAGCCCTTCGCCAGAGAGAACATCGAGGCGTTGACGGCGTGAAACCCGGCCAGGGTGATGAACTGGAACTTGTAACCCATCGCCGCCAGGTCCCTCTGGAAGGAGGCGATGGCGGAGTCGTCGAGGTGTCTCTTCCAGTTGAACGACGGCGAGCAGTTGTAGGCGAGCAGCTTGCCCGGGAAGCGCAGGTGTATGGCCTCGGCGAAGCGCTCCGCCTCCTCCCGGTCGGGATGGGCGGTCTCGCACCACAGCAGGTCGGAGTACGGGGCGTAGGCGAGCCCCCTGGCGATGGCGGCATCGATCCCACTTCGCACCTCGTGGAACCCCTCCGGCGTGCGCACGCCGGTGAGGAACTGCCGGTCGGCCTCGTCAGCGTCGCTCGTGAGCAGCGTCGCCGAGTTGGCGTCGGTGCGCGCCACCAACAGGGTGGGCACGCCCGCCACATCGGCGGCCAGTCGAGCGGCGGTGAGGGTTCGCACGTGCTGAGAGGTGGGGACCAGCACCTTGCCACCCATGTGCCCGCACTTCTTCTCAGAGGCGAGCTGATCCTCGAAGTGGACGGCGGCGGCGCCCGCCTCGATCATCCCTCGCATGATCTCGAAGGCGTTGAGTGCGCCTCCGAAGCCGGCCTCGGCATCGGCGACGATGGGTAGGAAGTAGTCGACGTCTCCTCCCCCGCCCGCCCACTGGATCTGATCGGCGCGCCGCAAAGCTGCATTGATCCGCCGCACCAGTGCCGGGGCGCTGTTCGCCGGATACAGGCTCTGATCGGGGTAGGTCTCACCGGCAAGGTTGGCGTCGGCGGCGACCTGCCAGCCGGACAGGTACACCGCCTCCAGGCCGGCCTTGGCCATCTGCACCGCCTGGCCGCCGGTGAGGGCGCCGAGGGCGGCGACGAAGTCGCGCTCGTGCAGGAGGCTCCACAGGCGTCCGGCAGCGAACATCGAGTAGGGCAGCTGGGGTGGGTGCGAGCCCTGCAGGCGTACGACGGCGGCCGCCTGGTAGTCGCGCGTCACCCCCTCCCATCGAGGGTCCTCTGCCCAGGAGCGGGTCATGGCGGTGGCGCGGGCTTCGAAGTCGGACACGGCTCTCACCTCAGATCAGATCGTATGCGGGAATGGTCAGGAAGGGGATGAACTCGTCGGCGAGCGCCACCTCGAGGAACAGGCCCAGGGCATCGTCGAGACGTGGCGGCGGCTCGGCGGCCTCGATCCGGGACACCTCCTCGGCGGCGATCGCCCTCACCAGCCCATCGGTGATGACGGTGCCATCGTCCATGACCGCCCCATGGCGAACCCACTGCCACACCTGGGTGCGGGAGATCTCGGCGGTGGCGGCATCCTCCATCAGGTCGTCGATGGCGGCGGCGCCGACGCCGCTCAGCCAGGACGCCAGGTACCGGATTCCCACCGACACGTTCTGACGCAAACCAGTCTCGGTGATCAACCCACCGGGGACGGCCACATCGAGCAGGGCGGCGGCGTCGGGGGTGACATCGTCGCGAAGCCTTCCGGCCTGGTTGGGCCGGCCGTCGAGCACGGCGTCGAACTCGGACATGGCGGTGGCCACCAGGTCGGGATGGGCCACCCAGGTTCCGTCGAAGCCGTCTCTCGCCTCGCGCCGCTTGTCGGCGGCCACCTGCTCCAGAGCCCGCTCGGTGACCTCCGGATTCCGCCGGTTGGGAATGAACGCCGCCATGCCGCCGATGGCGTGGGCACCTCGCCGGTGGCATGCCCGAACCAGCTGTCGGGTGTAGGCGCCCATGAAGGGCACGGTCATCGTGATCGAGCCGCGGTCGGGAAGCACCATCTCGGGGCGGTTGCGGAAGGTCTTGACGATGCTGAAGATGTAGTCCCAACGCCCGGCGTTGAGGCCGGCACAGTGCTCCCTCAACTCGTGAAGGATCTCCTCCATCTCGAAGGCTGCGAGGACGGTTTCGATCAGCACGGTGGCTCGAATCGTTCCCACCGGCAGGCCGAGCACCGCCTCGGCGTGGAGGAAGAGGTCGTCCCACAGCCGAGCCTCCAGATGGCTCTCCATCTTGGGCAAGTAGCAGTAGGGCCCGCTTCCCCGGCGCACCAGTTCGGCGGCGTTGTGGAAGAGGTAGAGGCCGAGATCGAAGAAGCCGGCGGCCATGGGCACGCCGTCGACCAGGGCGTGGCGCTCGACGAGGTGCAGCCCCCTGGGCCTCACCATCAGAATGGCCGTCTCCTCGGCGAGGCTGTAGTGCCGGCCATCGTCGGTGGTCAAGGAGATCGCCCGGCGCACCGCATCCCAGAGGTTCACCTGCCCGTCGATGATGTTGTCCCAGGTGGGAGCGTTGGCGTCCTCGAGGTCTGCCATGAAGACGCGAGCCCCCGAGTTGAGGGCGTTGATCATCATCTTGCGTTCGACCGGCCCGGTGATCTCCACGCGGCGGTCGAGCAGATCATGGGGAGGGGGGCTCACCTTCCAGTCTGCTGCCCGAAGCGACTCGGTCTCGGGCAGGAAGCCGGGCAGCTCGCCGGCGTCCCATCGGCGTTGGCGCTCCTGGCGCATGGCCAGCAGTTCGGTGCGACGGCCGCCGAATCGGTGCTCGAGCGAGGCCAGGAAGTGCAGTGCCTCCGGGGTGAGGATCTCGGCGCGGCGCCCAGATGCGGCTCCGGTGATCTCTACGGAGTCGAGCATTGGCCTCCGGGGGCAGGGGCGCCGAGGATACAGGATGCACGGGTACCTGCCCCCAGCGCATCGACTGCCGCATGCACGACCGTCGGGCGTCCAGCCGACTCCATGCGGGTTTGCCCCACCGCCGGTCGGCGTGGAAGCGGCCTCGATCACCGCTCGCCGACGAATAACCTGCCGCTGTGACCACCGAGCACCTCAGGGTGTCGCCGAAGGCCGGAGCGACTCTCATCGTGAGCCTCGCCTTCGCCTCGGCCGGGATCACCGCCCTCTTCCTCGGGATGCGGTCGGTGATGGACATCGGCGGGTTCTGCGCCGAAGGTGGCCCCTACGTCATCGAGCACCACTGCCCCGATGGGGTCGCCGGGGTCATGGTGGGTTCGATCTGGCTGGGAGCAATCGCCGCCATCATCTACGCGGTTACTGCCGCCCGCGCCCGCATCCCTTCGTTCGTCGCCTTCTTCTGGCCGGCGCTGTTCGTGTCACTGGGCTGGAACTTTCTCGAGTACTCGTTCGATCCGCCCGTCGGCTCAGGGCCGGTGTGGGGGTGGCTGATCCCTGGAGTCCTCTTCGTCCTCATGGGCGCCGTGCCGCTGTGGCTCTGGATAAGGATGGGAGGCTTCAGCGCCGGCGGCATCCGATCCGGGCGAACCGAAGTGGATGGCCCCCACATCGGCCCTGTGGTGGCGCCGTTCCCGGTGGCGGAGGCACCGCCGTCGTCCGAATCCATCGAGGGCCACGATCTGGTCGCCACCCTCGAACGCCTCGACGAACTCCATCGCTCCGGCTCCCTGAGCGATGACGAGTTCGCCAAGGCGAAACGGAGGCTGCTCTCATGAACCGCCGAGACTGGATCTGGGTTGGAGTCCAGGCGGCGGCGGCAGTGGCAGGAGTCTGGTTCGGACTCTGGGCATTCGGAACCATCACCGGCTAGGGCAAGGCCGTCCCCGGGCGGTGGTACCGGCGCTACTTCGCGGGCTCGCTCTCCGCCTCAGGCACGTAGAAGTGGTCGGCATCCTGACGCCGGAGTGCTGCCGCCTTCTCCCGGTGCAGGGTCGTCGAACGACTCAGGTCGCGATACACCTGCTCCACGCCCTGCTTGGACTTCGACCAGTTCCGCGCGTTCGGTGCCGCCACACCGATCGCCCCGCCGGCGGCGAGCGAGTCCTGGTCGGCACCGAGGAACACGAACACCCAGCCACTGGAGCGGCGGTGTTCGATCAGTGGGAGGACGTCGGCCCGGCTGAACTCCCGGCTGGCATTCTCCAAGCCGTCGGTGAGGATCACCACGACCTGGTCTTCGGCGGGCTCGCCGTCGACTCTCCTGCGGGCGACTTCGGTGTCGATGCGGGCGATCATCCTGCCGATGGCATCGAACAGGGGCGTGGTGCCTCGGGGCCGGTACGCCTCCCGCGCCAGGGGTTGCACGGTCGTGATGTCGGTGCCGTCGACCAGCACCTCGAAAGGGTCTTCCGAGTCGAACTGGGCGAGCGTGAGCCGAGCCTCGCCTCGGACCTTCTGCTGCTCGCCGAGGTAGGCGTTGAAGCCGCCGACGACGTCGTCGGCGATCGAGGCCATCGAGCCCGACCTGTCGAGTACGACGGCGATGTGTACCGGGGTGTCTGTGGTCATGTGGTCTTCCTCCTTCAGCCTCATTGATACCAGCGGCGTGCGACAGAAACGCACAGGGGCGGTTCGGAGCAGAACTCCCCTGATTCGACTCCGTGCGTAGACATTATTATTCTGCTGACGTCGAAACGTGTCAAATGGGGCAACCAGCCTCACATTCCTATCCCGGAGCGCCTATGCTGCGCCGATGGCCACCGAGGCGACCGGTGCCGACTCCGGGTTCTACGAGGCTCTGGGCAGAAGCATCCAGGTGCTGAGGACCGACCGGGGGCTGAAGCGCAGGGAGCTGGCGACCCGTGCCGGCATCTCGTACTCCTACCTGGCCTCCATCGAGAACGGGAACAAGCAGCCGTCGTCGTCGGTGCTCATCGCCATCGCCGAGGCACTCGGACTTCGCAGCCACGAGCTGATGGCGGCTGCCGAACAGCGCCAGGAGCGGGGACCCCTCACCACCGAGTACCCGTCGTGGCTCACCGGGGATCGCCGGCCGTCGTCGCAGGGCGGGCCACCTCGAGCGCCGGTGGCCAGGACCGAGGGCCCCGACCTCGCCGCTTTCCTGGATGAGATGACCGACCTTGCAGCCCCCCTCGATCCACACGAGCGAGAGGTGCTGCTGCGCCTTGCCCGAAAGTTGGCCCCGCGCGAGCGCTGAGGCGCCTGCCGACCCCTCTCGATAGCGACTGCCCGCCCGACCCCTCTCGGCCATCGATCGCCGGGTGCGCCAACCGATCAGGTGCTCGGACGCCGGACGACCGGGATGAGGTGGCCGCCGCTGACCGACGAGCGGTGCCCGTCGTCCCAGAGCACATGGACGGTGGAGCCCTGCACCCCGAGGACGCGACCCTCCCGTCCCACCTGCCCGACCTTCCTGGTCAACTCCCGGAACCGCATCCCCTTGCGAAGCCTCATGTGTGCGAGCGTAAGCCATCTCGTGCCGAAATGGGGGGCCGACAGTGAGCAAGACTCACTCGCCGACATCGACCAGGATGAATTCGCAGGCGTGCTCCTCCATCCACTCCGCCACTCCTGCGACGCCGACCAGACCGAGATGCCTGACGACGTCATCCACCAGATGGAGCACGAGCCGGTCGTGGCCGTCGTCGACGGTCATCTCGCCGTCCTCCGACTGAACCACCAGCGTGTCGGGACCGAGCGAGAATCGAATCAGAGCGCCGGAAGCCTCGCCATGTGCCGACAGCGCTAGGTCGTGCAGCCAGCGAGTGAGCACCGCCCCGTCGTCGAACAGTGTGAGCAGCCCGGCGAGCACCACCGAGTCGACGTGGTCTGGATGCACCACGACCATCGTCACCCGGTCCCGGAGCAGCAGCGGACCGCCGACCGTGTAGACACCGTGCATGTCCTGTCCGTGAGCGCCGAGGCGCACCTGATGGCTCCCGCCGCGGCCGAACACACCGCGCGTCCAGACGAAGGTCCTGCAGTCCGGGCACCGATGTGTCGGAGCGGCGTCGGCGACGGCGCAGTCGGGGAGTTCGACCCCCCGGGTCGCCTCCCTGGGCGAACTGGAGCCGGGCACCCCGTCTCCGACGACGGGCTCCAGGCGACCCTTGCCGCACCCCGGACAGGGTCGTTCACTGCTCATGTGTCGACCGTATCCATCGGGGGTGACCGAAACCGGCTTCGACCCGCCGGCCGGCGCCGTCTTCGACCGACGGCGGACACGATCCATTGCCGCACCGGCTCCCCTTCCTACAGTTGCGATGGACAGGAGGAGGTCCCATGGCCCGACCCACTACGTATGCGACTCCGATCTGCATCGCCCTCACCGTCCTCGCCGGCCTCGGGATCCTCCTCGGACTGCTCACCGAAACGGTGCTGTATCCAATCGCCTTCGTGGTGCCGGCCGTGGGCTACGAGGCTTACCGGACGGAGGGCGCCTCCACACGATGGGCATCATGGCTGCTGGCAGTGCTCACGATCTCATTGATCGTCGTCAACGTCTTCGACATCTCGTACGACCTGAGCACTCTCCTGGGTTCGTCCAGCGCCACGGTCGGCGGCGAGGAGGTGCCACTCGGAGATGTCGCCGTTGTGTTCCCGGCGGCCATGGGGGCCCTGGCCGTGGTCCTCTGGACCCGTACCCGCGGCATCTACACGAGATGGTTGGCGGCCATCGTGTTCGTCACCGCGGCTGCGATCGTCTACCTCACCGCACCGGAAGCCCTCGGCGACCTGGTAGATCGCGTGATCTGACCGCCACGGCGGCACCGGGCGGGACTTCGGCGACAATCCCGGCCCACACAGGAGGTGTTCCATGCTCGAGGCGCTTCTCGGTGGGCTCGCCGCCGGGTTCGGCATCGCCATCCCGGTCGGGGCCATCGCCATCCTCATCGTCGAGACCGGCATGCGCTGCGGGTTCCGCTGCGCAGCCTTCGCCGGGGCAGGCGCCGCCACCGCCGATCTCCTATACGCAACGGCAGCAGTGTTCGGCGGTGCCGCCATCGCCTCGGCTGTCGAGGCCTCGGCGACGCCGTTCAAGTACGGGAGCGCAGCCATCCTGGCGCTGATGGCTTTCGCCGGGCTCCGCAAGGCGCGGCGATCGCGATCGGCCGGTCTCACCACCTTCGACCAGGTTCCGAACCGGGGCGAGCTGCTCCGTACCTACGGGAAGTTCCTCGGCCTGACGGTGGTCAACCCCCTCACCGTCGTCTACTTCACCGTATTCGTGGTAGGGCTGGGCATCGCCGAGAGCCTCGACGCCACTCAGGGAATCGTGTTCGCCGGATCGGCCTTCGCCGCATCCCTGTCGTGGCAGACCCTGCTGGCCGCCATCGGCGCCTCGGCACACCGCCGACTGCCCGATCGCTTCAGGTTCATCGCCTCGGTTGTAGGCAACCTGATCGTGCTCGGTCTGGCAGTGCTCGTGGTGACGCGGTAGGCGTCACTTCTCATTTGCGCGCCCAGGCCATCACGTCGTCGACGATCATCGTGTGGCCGGCGGCATCTGCGTAGAGGATGAACCCGAAAGTCCCGGCGGTGGCAGCAAGGGTGCCATTCCAGGTGGTGACGGCGACCCCATTGATGCTCACCGTCACCCCGCCACCATCGATCACGATCGATACCGCGGTGGCCTCCGACGGGTCGAATCCGGCCTCCGCCGGGATCCGGGCCTCCGAGACCTCCATCAGGTTCACGACGCCGTCGGCGGTCCCGAGCGAGACGAACTCCAGGAACCCGGTCTCCGACGCCGGGTTGACCGCTATCGAGAGGTAGTGGCGATCAGGGTCGAGGAACAACAGCACACCGAATCGAGTCCCGGTTCCCCATGCGTCCGAGGTGAGGGTGAACTGGAGCTTCGCCAGGTCCAGCGCGACCGGGTACTCGAACCGCCCCACACCCGACTGGGTGGCCGTGATCCGGCCCCTGCCGTCGGCCGTCACCTCCAGAGTCGCCGACGGATCGATCACGGCGAGCGGTGACGATCCCTCGAACGAATCCTCGAAGTCGGGAGGGATGGTCGTCGTCGTGGCGACGACCGTGGTGGTCGCAGCAGGCAAGGCCTCTGTGGTGGTCACGGCGGCCGTGGTCGGAACCGCCGTGGTCGCCGCCAGGTCGTCAGGGGCAGGATCACCGTCCGCCATCAGCACCCAGATCAGGGCGATCACGAGCACCAGCATCGCCCCCGAGGCGAAGGCGAGCCACGGGCGGAGGTCGGCCGGCGGCGCGGGCGGCGGCGGAGGAGGCTCGATCATGGCCGCAGCCTACGCCTCCGACTCTGGCACAACCCCCAAATCCTCAACAATCGGCCACAACCGGCCGAAGATCAGCCCATGCCGTCACGCGACGCCACCTTCGCCCGTGCCGTCCTCGACTTCCTCCGCAAGGCAGGGACCGAGAGGTCGACCGGCCGCGTGGTGGCCGAGATGTTTCGGTTCTTCGCCGAGACGTTCTCGTTCGATCGGGTGACCCTCTTCCTGGCCCGGGGACCCGATCGCCGGATGGAGCCGTTCGTGTCCGAGTACGCCGACGGCAGCGCCGACCCAGCCCTCTACGACGAGTGGCGAGCGCTGGACCCGGAGAAGTTCCCCCTCATGGATCGGATCCGCGACGGGGTCGGCTCGATGCTGGTCACCGACCCGTTCTCACCAACCGACGGCCTGCCCCCCGAGGTCGTGCAGCGCTACGACATCCAGCCGTTCGTGGTGTTCGCTCTGAGTCGCGACGGCGAACTCATCGGCGTGCTCATGGTCGAAGGCGACGTCGACACGCTTCGCCGCCATCAATCGGAGACCGCCGAGCTCGCCGACCACGTCACGACTGCACTGGCCAACGCTCGAGCGTTCGAGGACGAGCACAGACGGGCGAGCGATGCCGAGGCACTGCTCGAAGTGGCGAGCGTCCTCACCAAGACCACCGAGCTGACCTCGGTGCTCGCCGCAGTGGCCCAGAACGCCGCCCGGGTGGCCCACTTCGACCGATGCTCGGTGTTCCTGGTCGACGAGGCGACCGGTGCCCTGCAACCCACGATGAGTCAGTTCGCCGACGGCCACGTCGACGAGGCCGCCTGGGAGCGCTTCGTCGGCACCCGCTTCGAGGTTCCTCTCGCCACCGCCGTGATGAGAAGCGGCATGCCCCAGGTGATCGACGACCCGGAGAACCAACCCGACCAGATCCCGATCGAGTGGGTCGCCCCGTTCGGGATCAAGACGATGCTGTTCGTCCCCCTCAGCGCCTGGGGCCAGAGCTTCGGCGTGCTGGTGCTCGACCGCCGCCGTCGCGATCGGATCGGCGCCAAACAGATCCGGGTGGCACAGGGGGTCGCCTCCCAGGGGGCGGCCGCAATCGGGATCGCTCGACTGCTGGCCAGAGAACGAGCGGCGATCGCACGCCTCGAAGAGCTGGACCGGCTCAAGACCACCTTCGTGGCGGCGGTCTCCCATGAGCTGCGCACTCCGCTCACCTCGATCATCGGCTTCGGAGCGATCCTTGCCGACCACGTGCACGACGATGAGGGGAAGGAGTTCGTCTCGCTGATCCACCGCGAGTCGGCGCACCTTGAGTCCCTGATCAACAACCTCCTGGTGACCTCCCGCCTCGAAGCCGGCCTGCTCCGTTACGAACGGTGCCAGGTCGACGTGGGTTCTGTCATCGAGGAGGCCGCCGAACTGGTGAGAACGCTGTATCCGCACAGAAGCATCGAGCTGAACCTCGAGCCCGACCTCGTCATCCAGGAGGGCGACGCAGGCCGGCTCCGCCAGGTGTTCGTCAACCTGCTCCAGAACGCCGCCAAGTACACCCCTCAGGAGTCACCGGTGGAGGTGTCCATACGGCGAGACACCGAGTCCGGCCTCGTGGTCCGTGTCGACGACCGCGGCGACGGTATCCCCGAGGAGGAACGCGAGGCCATCTTCGACCGCTTCCGCAGGGGCCGGGACCAGACGGTTCAGGGAACCGGGATCGGCCTCTACCTTGTCCGCACCCTGGTCGAGGCCCACGGAGGTCGGGTCTGGGTCGAGGCCCGACCGGACGGTCCCGGTGCAAGGTTCGTGGTCACCCTTCCCGTGTTCGCCTCATCGGCGGAGATGGCCTGGGAGACGGCAGCAGAACGGATCGAGGTCGCCTAGCGGCTACCGGGGCTCGACCGTGAAGTAGTCGACCACCAGCCGGTTCCCCGCCGCCGAAGCGGTCACCAGGAACCCCAGGCGGCCGCTCGTCGTCGGCACCGGTCCGGCGTACTCCGTGACCAGCACCGAGTTCAGGCTCACCCGGACCACTCCTGAAGCGGTCTCGAGGGACAAGACGTTGTAGTCGTCGGCCAGGAATGCTGCGCCGGCGGGAATCCCGGTGACGACCGGATCCCCCCATGCGCCGGCGAGGAACGGCGCCACGAGGATGGTGCCCTCGATCTCGCGCACCTCGACCACCAGGAAATCGGTCAGGGAACCGTCGGAGGGATCGTCTGCGAACAGCATGACGCCGACCGCCCCGGCGGCGGTGCCCACATCCGACCGGAATCGCATCTCGATGATGGCGTCACCGAAGGGCTCCGGGTAGAGGACGGGAATCACCCCGGTGGTGCCTGCGGTCACCTCGGCCCTGCCATTCATGACCTCGACCGTCACCACCGATGCATCAAACGGTGACACTGCAGCAGTCGGCCCGTCGAACTGGTCGCCGATGCCGGGGATGGTGGTCGTGGTGGTCGTCGTGGGGGCTTCGGTGGTGGTGGTCGCCTCACTCGTGGTGGGCTGGGCGGTGGTCGTGGTCGTCCCGATCGTCGTTGCCGGCGGCAGAGTCGTCGCCCCCGGCTCGGTCGTGGACACGACGGTGGTCGAAGTGCTCGCCGTGACCGGCTCGCCGTCGTCCTTCAGCAACACCCCCCACACGACGCCGATGACGGCCAGGGCGGCGGCGCCACCGATCAGGTACTGGATCCACTGCGGCATGCCGGCTCCGGCGCCCGACGATCCGGATGGCGGGGGAGGAGGCGGGGGCGGAGGCGGCGGGGTGGGCGTCCGGCCCGACATGGCCCCGGCACCAGACGGTGGGGGCGATGGTGGAGGGAGTGGTGCGTCGGCCATTTGGCCGGAGGCTACCGGCTTCCCAGGGCGGGTGCTGTTGGCGGGGCAGCATCCGGCACAGGTCAGGCGACCGGCCCTACCCCAGGAGGTGACCCGAAGGGCCGGAGGGGCAACCGCGCGACCCGGCCTACAGCAACACCGGGCATGACCGGTGTTGCTTCTGCCCGCCCTCCCGGCTTGGCCGCTCTCCCTTACAGTTGGTGGACCGACCGGTTCGCCCTATCGGCAAACGCCTTGACTGCGCCTTTCTTCCAGCAGGCCGTACTCTTGCGCCGGTCATGCACAGAGCCCTGTCCCTCTCCGCTGGTCTCGCCCTGCTGCTCGCCGCCTGTTCCGGATCGGCGGCGTCGACGCCTGCGACCACAGATCCCCCTGGGACAACCGTGCCCACAACGAGCACCTCGACGACGGTCCCCGATGCCGCCGCCACGACCACCTCCGAAGCGCCGGCCACCACGACTACATCGACGACGGTCGCCTCGACCACGACCTCCTCGACCATTCCCCTTCCCGTGGACCCCGACCTGGAACCGTGGGCCGGCCTCTTCCGCCAACCCACGACGTTCACCGGCTACCTCCTGTTCGAGCCGAACGGCGTGGTGCGTGCGGGCGAGGCCGTGGACAACCTGCCCGTCATCGGGCGCTGGGACTACGACGAGGCGGCCGACGCCATCGTCTTCTCCGACTTCGACTTCGGCGATGGATGCGGAGGCGAGCAGGGGCGGTACGCCCGCGACTCGGCTCCGGGGGGCAGCAGGAGACTGACTCTCATCGAGGATCCGTGCACGGCGCGCGTCGAGTGGCTGATCCAGGCCGAGTCGTCGTGCCAGTGCCTCATCTACCTGAGGGTGGATCTCCCGGAGGACGCCGAGGAGACCGAAGCCACCGAAGAGCAGGCCTGAGGCGGCTCAGCCGGGGTGGCGCCGCCGGGCCTCGGCGATGACGGACTCCGCAACTTTCACCCCGCTCCACCCCAGCGCCGCCGTCTTCTTGCCCTCCAGGGCGGTGTACACCTCGAAAAAGTGCTCCAGCTCGCGCCTCAGGTGATCGGGGAGATCGGCGACATCGTCGGTCCCGTCCCAGCGTGAGTCCCCAGCAGGCACCCCGATGACCTTGTGATCGGGAAGGCCCTGGTCCTCCATCAGGAACACGCCCAGAGGCCGCACCCGCACCCTGCACCCGGGGAACGTCGGCTCTGCGGTCAGCACCATCACGTCGAGAGGGTCACCGTCCTCGGCGAGGGTGTCGGGAATGAACCCGTAGTCCGCCGGATATCGGGTGGCAGTGAAGAGCATCCGGTCGAGAAAGATCTCTCCGGTCTCCGGATCCATCTCGTACTTGTTGCGGCTCCCGCGTGGGATCTCCACCACCATGGTCACGACGGTCGACAAGGTCCCTCCCGCTCGGCTGTTCTGCACCATCGTGGCACGATCCCCTGCCAGCAGATGGCGCCGGATGCGCTACGCGCTCCAGGGGCCGCTATCATTGGTGACGGCTGCGTGGTTGGTGAGCGTTGCGTCTCGAGAACCCAAAGCCGACACTCGATCAAATCGATCGGGTGGGGACTCGAGAAAGGGACCCAAGTGAATCTATTTGTGGGGAATCTCCCCTATACGACCACCAGCGAAGACCTGGTGAGTCTCTTCTCCCAGTACGGAACCGTGGAGCGTGCGTCCGTGATCAGCGATCGCGACACCGGACGCTCCCGCGGCTTCGGCTTCTGCGAGATGCCCGATGCCGACGGCCGCAAGGCCATCGAGGCACTCGACGGGTACGAGATGGACGGCCGTCGAATCAACGTCAACGAGGCGCGTCCCCGCACCCGCTGACCCGTGGCCGCTTGGCGGCCCGTCGTCCTACAACAGCTTGGTCGGCAGCGATGTCACCGGGCGCCACTCCTTCGGCACCGCCGAGGGCGGCATCAGGCGGCGGGCCGCAGCGGCGACCTCCTCGACGGTGACCCCGTCGAGCACGACATCTGCGACCACCCGGCTCCCCCACTCCGGATCGGCGGCGCCGGTGACCCGGGCGTCGACGACCCCGGGGACCATCCGCAACGCCGACTCCACCGCGGTCGGATGCACCTTCTCGCCACCGGTGACGATCACGGCGTCGGCGCGACCCAGGACCACGAGCCGCCCCCGATCATCGATCTCGCCTAGGTCACCGGTGCGCAACCATGTCCCCGGTTCCCGAGTCTGCTCACCCAGATACCCGGGAGACACCATCGGTCCACGCACCTCCACGCGCCCATCCTCCCCGATGCGAACCGCGGCTCCGTCGATGGGGCGTCCTGAGGTCCCCAGGTCGATCTGCTCTTCGCCCGGTGCGACCGTGGCCACCTGAGAGGTGGTCTCGGTCATTCCGTAGGTCTGCAGGGCGGGGATGCCGGCGTCCATGGCCCGTTCCAGCAGGTGGCGGTCGGCGGGACCGCCACCCACCAGCACGCCCCGAAGAGTCTTCGATCCGACCGCGCCGGCGGCGAGGAGACGTCGCAACATGGTCGGCACCACCGATGCGAATGCGGCGCCTTCGAGCAGCCCCGCTGCCCGCGACGGGTCGAAGGTCGGTTCGAAGAGCACCGGTGCCCCCTGTTCGGCTTGCCGCCAGAGGATGGAAGTCCCGCCGACGTGGAAAGTTGGAAGCACCGCCAGCCAGCCGTCGTCGGGGCCGTTGCCTAGCCGCTGTGCCGATCCGGCAACCGAAGCGGCGATGTTCTCCCCCGTCAGCACCACGCCACGCGGTTCCCCCTCGCTTCCCGAGGTGAACACCACGAACCGGCACGGCCCCGGCGGACCGGTGCCCGGAAGATCCGAGAGCGGTGTGCGATCGAGGAGCCGATCGAAGGTGGCTTCGTCCAGGGTCGACCACAACCCTCTGGCGCCGGAGAGCCGCGTCAGGCGCATCGAGAGATCCGGCGGCCAGGCAGGATCGACCGGAACCGCCGTTGCACCGCCGCGCGGAATCCCCCACAGGGCGGCGGCCGCAGACGGGTGGCGCTCGCCCCAGAAGGCGACGGCGCCGCCCTCCAGCCCGCTCTGCACGACCACGGTGGCGACGACGTCGGCGGCGCGATCCAGCTCGGCGTAGGTGATCACCCGTCCCGGTGTGACCAGTGCCGGGGCCGCCGGGCGGTCGGCGGCGGCGCGACGCAACCAATCCATGCGGTCAAGCTATCACCACGAGCCGATGACCCCGTTCTCCGCAACTACCATCGACTGCCCGTCACCCCCACCGGAGCACCATGTCCTTCGACTGGAAACCAAAGGGCGAGTACACCGACATCCGCTACGAGACGATCGATGGAATCGCCAAGATCACGATCTCCCGGCCCGAGGTGCGCAACGCCTTTCGTCCCACCACGCTGTTCGAGCTGAGCGCAGCCTTCGAGGTCGCCCGCGACGACCCGGATATCGGGGTGATCATCCTCACCGGCGAGGGCGATCTGGCCTTCTGCTCGGGAGGCGACCAGCGGATCCGGGGGGACGCCGGCTACCTCGACCCTGCCGGAACCCCGCGCCTCAACGTCCTCGACCTGCAGGTGCAGATGCGGCGACTCCCCAAGCCGATCATCGCCATGGTCGCCGGCTACGCCATCGGCGGCGGACACATCCTCCACCTCGTCAGCGACCTGACCATCGCCGCCGACAACGCCGTCTTCGGCCAGACCGGCCCCAAGGTCGGCTCCTTCGACGGCGGCTACGGCGCCGGCCTCCTCGCCCGCATGGTCGGCGACAAGCGGGCGCGGGAGATCTGGTACCTGTGCCGCCAGTACACCGCCGACGAGGCGTATCGGATGGGGATGGTCAACAAGGTGGTCCCGCTCGCCGAGCTGGAGGCCGAGACCGTTGCCTGGGCCAAGGAGATCCTGGAGAAGTCGCCGCTGGCGATCCGCATGATGAAGGCTGCGATCAACGCCGCCGGCGACGGCCTCTCCGGCCAGCAGCAACTGGCTGGGGACGCCACCTTGCTCTTCTACCTCACCGAGGAGGCGCAGGAGGGACGGGACGCCTTCGTCGAGAAGCGCAAGCCCGACTTCGGGAAGTTCCCCCGGCTGCCGTGAGGGCCTGGCTGGTAGCCGCCCGGCCGCCCACCCTGCTGGCGGCGGTGGCGCCGGTGCTGGTCGGGAGCGGGTTGGCGTGGGGCGACCGGGTGTTCCGCCTCGATGCCTTCCTGGTCACGCTGCTCGCCGCACTCCTCATCAACGTCGCCGCCAACTTCGCCAACGACGCCTCCGACCATGCCCGCGGCGCCGACGGGCCGGAGCGGATCGGGCCACCGCGTGCCGTGGCGTCGGGACTGCTCACCCCCCGCCAGGTGTGGGCGGGAACCGCCGTCGTGTTCACCCTGGCCGCCGGCTGCGGCCTCTATCTGGCGTGGATCTCGGGGTGGCAGGTGATCGCCATCGGTGCTGCCGCCATCGTGGCCACCCTCGCCTACACGGGCGGCCCCTGGCCGTACGGCTATCGCGGCCTGGGCGAGGCGTTCGTGTTCCTCTTCTTCGGCGTGGCGGCGGTCGTGGGGAGCCGCTTCGTCCACGATGCCACCGCCCCCAGGGAGGCCTGGGTACTGGCAGTGCCCGTCGGCCTGCTCGCCGCAGCCATCCTCACCGCCAACAACACGCGCGACATCGACACCGACGGCGCCGCGGGCAAGCGCACCATGGCGGTGCGCCTCGGACGGCGGGGCTCCCAGATCATGTTCTGCTCGCTTCTGGTGTCCGCCTTCGTGACGATCGGGATCGCAGTCGCCTCGGGTTTGGTGTCCGCCGGGGCACTCCTAGCCATGGTCGCCCTTCCCCTGGCCATCGTCCCGGCACGGCTCGTGCTCACCGAGGAGAGCGGCCCCGAGCTGGTCAGGGCCCTCAAGGCCACGGCGAGGCTCCATGCCGCGGTCGGCCTCTTGCTGGGCGTCGGGGTGGCGCTCTGAAGATCGACCCCGGGCAACACAAGTAGCCTCCACACGGTGACCGAGCGCAACGCCGCCTTCGCCTCGACCCTCGTCGACGCCCTCCACCGGCTCGGGGTGGACCATGCCTGCGTGTCTCCCGGCTCCCGGAGCACGCCCCTGGCACTGGCCGTGGCCGACTCCCCCATCACCGACTGGTCCCACCACGACGAGCGCTCCTCGGCGTTCTTCGCCCTCGGTGTCGCCAGGGCGACTGGACGCCCCGTGGCGGTGATCACCACCTCGGGAACCGCCGCCGCCGAGCTCCACCCGGCACTGGCCGAGGCGAGGGCCGCCCGGGTGCCGCTGATCGCCATCACCGCCGATCGTCCGTTCGAGCTGCGCGACGTCGGTGCCGCGCAGACGATCGACCAGCGGGGGCTGTTCGGCCCAACGGTGAAGTGGTCGCACGACACCGGGGTGCCCGATCCGGCGTTGGTGCCGTACGGTCACGCCGCCTCCCTGGCGGCTCACCTCGTCGCCGAAGCCGGTGATCCGCCGGCGGGACCGGTGCATCTCAACCTCCGCTTCCGAGAGCCCCTCATGGGCTCGGTACCGCCGGATGCCACCCTCGTCCCCGAGATCCTGCGCCCGCGGGTTCGCCCGGACCCCGCGGCCGTGAACCGCCTGGCCGACCTGGTCTCGGGCCGGCGCGGCCTTCTGATCGCCGGACCCGACGCCGATCCGGGAACCCCAGGTGCCGCCACCGCCGCTGCCGCCGCACTCGGCTGGCCGATCCTCGCCGACCCGCTGAGCGGGGTGCGCGCCGGAGAGCATGACCTCTCACGGGTGCTCGCCGCCTCCGACGCCCTGGGATGGGCCGGCTTCCTCGATCGCGTCTCGCCCGAGGTCGTGATCCGCTGCGGAGCAATCCCGACCTCGAAGCCGGTGGTCCACTGGCTGGCGGAGCATCCCGATGTGCCTCAGGTCATCATCGACACGGCAGGTTGGCGCGATCCCGGCGGCTCCGTGAGCCTGGTCGTGCGGTCAGATCCGGGTGCCGCCCTGTACTCCCTGGCCAAGGCGGGACCCGACCCGGCCGGCTCCGATTGGTGGAACCGTTGGGCGGCCGCAGATGCAGCTGGCGCCGAAGCACTTCACTCGACGATCGATGCCGCCGGGTTCCCCAACGAGCCCGCCGTGGTCCGCACCGTCGAGGCCGCTCTCCCCTCGGACACGATGCTCTGGGTCGCCTCGTCGATGCCGGTCCGGGACCTCGACGCCGTGATGCGGCCTTCGCCGCGGCGACTCCGAGTGATGGCCAACCGCGGCGCCAACGGAATCGACGGATTCGTCTCGACGGCGCTCGGGGCGGCCGCGGCGGGAGGCGTCCCCGTGGTCGCCCTCGCCGGCGACCTGTCGTTGATCCACGATGCCACCGCCCTGGCCACCGCCAGCCGTCTCGGCATACCGCTCAAGGTGGTGGTGATCGACAACGACGGCGGCGGCATCTTCCACATGCTCCCCCAGGAAGGTCATCGCCACTTCGAGCGGCTCTGGGGCACCCCGCACGGCCTGGACCTGGCGCGTGTCGCCGAGGCGTTCGGGGTCGAGGCCGAGATCCTTGACGAGGCGGAGCGCCTTGCGTCGTCGGTCGCCTCTCCGAACGACCGGCCGCGCCTCATCCTGGCCCGCACCGACCGATCGGCCAATGCTGCCCTCCACCGGCAGATCCGCGAGGCCGTGGCCGCCGCCCTGGATGGTCTCTAGGAGAGGACCTCGACGATCGGGGCCAGCTTGAGGCGGGTCTCTTCCAGCTCGGCTGCAGGCTCGCTCTCGGCAACGATGCCGCTCCCGGCGAAGGCGGTCACCCGATCACCCCGCACCAGGGCGCAGCGAAGGGCGATCGCCAACTCTCCGTCGCCGCCGGAGTCGGCCCAGCCCACGCCGCCGGTGTACCAGCCGCGGTCGAAACCCTCGATCTTGGCGATGAACGCCACGGCCTCGTTGCGGGGATACCCCCCGACCGCGGCAGTCGGGTGCAGTGCCCCCGCCAGCTCGAGGAGCCGGGAAGAAGTCGTGCCGCCGATCGGAGTAGCCAGGTGCTGCACACTCCCGAACCGCTCGAGGCGCGGCGACGGTGACCGGTGCAAGGTGGTGACCAGGGGCTCGAGCCGGGCCATCGCATCCTCGACGACGATCTCGTGCTCCCACCGATCCTTGTCGCTGGCCAACAGGGCCTCGCCGAGCCGCCGATCGCGACCGGCATCGGGGTCACGCCGCGCCGAGCCTGCGAGGGGGCTCAAGTGGAACGTCTCGCCTCGCCGCTCGACCAGCAGTTCGGGACTGGCGCCGACGAACGCTCCCTCACCCTCCTGCCAGGCGAACACCCGGCAGGACGGGTGCAGGTCGCGCAGCCGGGCAGCAAGATCGAACGGGTCGATCGGCAGGGACCGCTTCACGGTCACCGAGCGGGCGAGCACCACCTTGCGCATGGCACCGGCGCGGATGGCGGCGACCGCCTCGTCGACTTCGCCCAGATACTCGGACGGGGGCGGCCGTTCCTCCATCTGTGGCGGGGTGTCGTCCGGGCGGCTCCGTGGCGCCTCCACCCTGGGCATGGTCGCCAGCTGCCCGAGCACGGCCTGTCCGTCCGAACCCGGGGCGAGGACCAGGACGAGGCGGGTTCGCCCGCCGTCACCGATGACCGCCACCTCCGGCACCACGGCCGTGGCTGCGCCGAACCCCTCCCACTCGACGGCGGCGGGGCCGGCCTCGTCGAAGGAGAACCCGATCAGGACCGGGAGGTCTCTCTCGAGCCCGACGATATCGGCGTCGATGGCGCCGAACCTTCCATGACCGGATGCCGAGAATCGGCGGGCCACGCCGAGCGCCCCGATCGCCCGGCCCTCGGGTGACGAAAAGCAGGCGGCGAAGCCAAAGGCCGACGCACCCGAGCGGACCAGATCGAACGGATCGAGGTCGAGTTCGACCTCGACGCGGCGGAGTCCGCCACCCGAGGCATCCGAGATCCCGGCGGCGAGCGTTCTCAGGATCCGTTCCGACAGCAGCATGGGCCAGCGATGCTACCGAGCCGCCGATGGTGCGCCGGCCGGGCCATCAGGAGAGCGGGTAGGGCTTCTCCTGCTTCTGGTCGTCCACCTGGAAGGTGAGGTGACTGTCCACCCTCACCACTCCGGCAATGCGGCGAGTGAGCTCTTCGAGCAGGTTGGCCTCGGTTCGATTCTCCAGTTCGCCTCTCAGGGCGACCACACCATCGCTCACCGTCACCTCGATGGCGTCGGGTGGCAGGAACAGCAGGCGGCGCACGATGTCCTCGCGCACCTCGTCCTCGATCACCTCATCGGGCTTGGTGAACGCGCTCATCACGTCGGCGCGGCTGATGATTCCGACCAGCACGCCGCCACCGTCGATGACCGGAAGCCGGTTCACCTTTCGGTTGGCCATCACGCGGGCCGCCTCGCCGAGGTTCGTGTCGGGGGCCACGGTCAACACCTGTTCGGTCATCACCTCGCCCACGGTCTCGGCTCCGGGGTGGGCCGGGGGCTGGTCGCCGAAGAGTGCGTCGAGGAGGCTGAAACGGTAGGGCTGGTCACGCGTGGCCTCCTGGCGGAGGAAGTCGCCCTCGGTGACGATCCCGACCAGGCGACCGTCGCCATCCACCACCGGAAGCCCACTGACGCGGGCGTCGAGCATGGCACGCGCCGCCTCCTTGAGGCCGGTCTCCGGCGTGGTGGTGATCGGCTCCGTGGTCATCAGGTCTCGAACCTTCATCTCACTCCTCCTGGTAACGAACCACTAGTACGTCACAGCGGGCATGGTTTGCCACACGATGGCTGGTGCTGCCCAGGAGCAGCGACGCCAGGTCGCCCCGGCCCCTGCTGCCCACGACCACCAGCTCGGCCCCCACCTCGGCGGCATGCTCGACCAGAGCGTCGGGGGGATACCCCTCGATGTCGATTCGCCGCACCTCCACGGTGGCGCCTTGGAGCGCAGGCGCCATCCTCTCCCAGACCGCATGCCGCTGGGCGGCGGCGAACTCCTCACCGATGGTCGGCACCCCACCCATCGCCGCCAGCACTGTCACCGGGACATGGGTGACGTGCACCGCATCGACGCTCGCCTCGAGAACGGCGGCATAACGAAGCGCCGTCCGCAGCGCATTCTCGGCGGTGGGACTGTCGTCGACACCGACCACGATCCTCATTGCGGCCACTGCTCCGGTGGATAGCGGTTCTCGTGCTCTGCCGCCACCCGGGCGACGTACGCCGCCGCCTCGGCACGACGGCTCATCTCCAGCTTGGCGAGCACGTTCGACACGTAGTTCTTGACCGTCTTCTCGGCGAGGAACA
The DNA here is from genome assembly GCA_030584185.1 of Acidimicrobiia bacterium. Taxonomy (NCBI): domain Bacteria; kingdom Bacillati; phylum Actinomycetota; class Acidimicrobiia; species Acidimicrobiia bacterium. Next base: position 821,788 of record CP129495.1, read on the forward strand.
TCTCCTCGGCTATCTGCCGGTTGGTGAGGCCGACGGCGATGTAGTCGAGGATCTTGCGCTCCTGCTTGGAGAGCCGGGCCAGCAGCGGATCGGCCGTCTCCTCACCCCGGATTCGCCTGAAGACGCGTTCGGTCATCTCCGGATCGAGCAGCGACTCGCCGCGCCCCACCTTGTGGATGCTCTCCACGAGTTCGTTGCCCTTGATCTGCTTGAGCACGTACCCGGAAGCCCCGGCCATGATCGATGAGAAGAGTGCCTCCTCGTCGGCAAAGGAGGTGAGCATCAGCACCCTGATCTCGGGCCAGCGCGCCCGGATCTCCCGACACGCCTCGATCCCGGAACCGTCGGGGAGTCGCACGTCGAGGATCACGATGTCGGGCTGGTCGAAGCCGACGCGGCGGATCGCTTCTTCCACCGAGCCCGCTTCACCTACCACCTCGATACCCTCGTGGCCGTCGAGCAGGGAGCGCACCCCCTGCCGAACCACCTCGTGGTCGTCCACCAACTCGACCCGCAGGACGTCTTTCACATGCCCACGATATCGCGTCACGGCACCCAGGCACCGGCCCATCGGGGACACTGTTCGAAGGGACCATGGTCACACCGTGGACGGTAGGGATGCCGCCAGGCGCGACCCGTAGACTCCCGGTCGATGGTCGACTTCTCGTCGGAGCGAATTCGGGACCTGGTGGTGGCGGCGGCCAACGTCGCCGGACAGATCGATCTCTCGTCGCTGTTGCACTCGACGGTCACGACCGCCGTCGAGCTCACCGGCGCCCGTTACGGGGCGCTGGGCGTTCTCGGGGAGCACGGAACGCTGGTCGACTTCGTCCATGTCGGCATGAGCCCCGAGGATGCCGCCCGCATCTCCCATTTCCCGAGGGGCGACGGCGTGCTCGGCACCATCACCCGGCGGGCCGAGACCGTCCGGCTCGAGGATGTCGCCGATCACCCCGACTCGGTCGGATTCCCGGAGCACCACCCGGCGATGCACTCCTTCCTCGGCGTTCCGGTGCGGGTCGGCGACCGGGTGTTCGGCAACCTCTACCTGACGGAGAAGGAGGGCGGGTTCACCGACGCCGACCAGACCCTGGTCGAGTTCCTGGCGGTCACCGCGGGCGCCGCCGTGTCCACCATTCGCCTGCAGCAGCGGTTGAGGCGCGCCGCACTGCAGGAGGATCGGGAGCGGATCGCTCGCGACCTCCACGACTCGATCATCCAGGACCTCTTCGCCCTCGGCCTCGACCTGCAGCGCGCCTCCGGCCAGGTGCGCTCGGAACCGGAGTCGGTGGAACAGCGCCTGGCATCCGGTGTCGACCGCCTCGACGACGCCATCGCCTCGCTGCGCCGGTACATCTTCGACCTGCGTCCTCCTCTGTGGGCCCGACCCGAGATGGATGTCGAGCTGCGCCGCCTGGTCACCGACATCTCTGCTCCGTACGGGATCGCGGTCGGCGTCGAGGTCGACTGCCCGCCCCAGGTGCCGGAGCCGCCCCTCAGCGACCACGTGCTCGCAGTGGTGAAGGAGACGGTGAGCAACGCCCTGCGGCACGCCCGAGCGTCGAGCATCGACGTGCGTGTGGCCTGCGACGGCTCCCGGCTGCTGATAAGCGTCGTCGACGACGGCGTCGGCTTCGATCCGAGCGTTCAGTACGGCGGTCTCGGCCTCCCCAACCTGGTGAGACGGGTGAACGTCGTGGGCGGCGAGTACAAGCTTGACAGCGCCCCGGGGAAGGGAACCGTGGTGATGGTGTCCCTGCCCTTGAGCGCCAGCGGAGCGGACCCGACCGGGTCGGAGTGAACGCCCGGACGGGACCGTCGGCCTGGTCCGATCGACGTTCGACCCTGGCGACGTCAGGAGTTTGGTGGGCAGAATGACGGTGATGGCGCGGTACGCCTACGACTTCGACCACCCCGGCGAGCCCGATCCCGACCTGCTCGGCGGGAAGGGGGCCGGGCTGGCCACCATGACCCGGCTCGGGCTTCCGGTACCCCCCGGGTTCACCCTCACCACCGAAGCCTGCCTGCTCACCCTCGAGGAGGGCGGGCTTCCCGAGACCATGTGGACGGAGGCGGTGGACGCGGTGCGCCGCCTCGAGGAACGGACCGGAAGGCGGCTGGGGGGCGACGGCGGCAGAGCGCCGCTGCTGCTCTCGGTGCGGTCGGGCGCCCGGTTCTCGATGCCAGGGATGATGGACACCGTCCTCAACCTGGGTTGCACCGCCGGGACGGTCGACGCCCTGATCGCCTGGTCCGGGAACCCGCACTTCGCCTGGGACGCCGCCCGGCGGTTCGTGCAGACCTACGCCAAGGTCGTGCTCGGGATCGACGAGATGAGGTTCCAGGAGGTGCTCACCGACCTGCGTGAGCGCCGGGGGGTGCCCGACGACGCCTCTCTCACCCCGGAGGACCTCGAGGAGGCCGAGTCGAGGTTCCGCCGGATCGTGGCGGAGGTCGGCGAGGAGATCCCCGCCGACCCTCTCCACCAGCTGCACGCCGCAGTGGAGGCGGTGTTCGGCTCGTGGAACAACAGGCGCGCCCGCGAGTACCGCCGCATCCATGGGATCTCCGAGAGTCTGGGGACCGCCGCCAACGTGCAGATGATGGTGTTCGGCGATCTGGGCGAGGATTCCGGGACGGGGGTGTGCTTCACCCGCAACCCGGCGACCGGAGAGAACCGCCCCTACGGCGACTACCTCCCCGACGCCCAGGGGGAGGACGTGGTGGCGGGGATCCGCAACACCCTCGACCTCGACGCCCTCGCCGGGCGCCACCCGCAGCACCACGCCCAGCTGGTCGAGGTGATGGGGACGCTGGAGGGTCACTACAAGGACATGTGCGACATCGAGTTCACAATCGAGCGCGAGGTCTTGTGGATCCTGCAGACCCGTGTCGGGAAGCGCACCGCCGCCGCCGCCGTGCGGATGTCGGTGGAGATGGAGTCCGAGGGGCTGATCGACCGCCGCACCGCCCTGCTCCGGGTGGATCCCTCGACGCTGGAGCAGCTTCTGCATCCCCGGCTGGTGGAGCCGGTGGAGGCGGACCCGATAGCCACCGGGCTCAACGCCTCGCCGGGCGCTGCCCGGGGCGAGGCGGTGTTCGACGCCGACCGCGCCGTCGAGGTGGCGGCCACCGGGACGCCGGTGATCCTGGTGCGGTGGGAGACCACCCCGGACGACATCCACGGGATGGCAGCGGCTCAGGGGATCCTCACCAGCCACGGCGGCCGCACCAGCCACGCCGCGGTGGTGGCCCGGGGAATGGGGATCCCGGCCGTGACCGGCGCCGGGATGATCGCGGTGGACCAGGCGGCCCGACGGTTCACCGTCGACGGGGTCGTGGTGTCCGAGGGCGACATGATCACCCTCGACGGCGGGACCGGACGGGTGTACCTGGGCGGCCTCCCGGTGACCTCACCGGAACCGGGACCCGAGCTCGAGGTGCTGCTCTCCTGGGCCGACGAGATCCGCCGGCTCGGGGTCCGGGCCAACGCCGACGACGGTCCAGGCGCTAGGGAGGCGGCCCGCTGGGGTGCGGAGGGGATCGGCCTGGCCCGCACCGAGCACATGTTCATGGGCGACCGCCTCCCCGTGGTGCGCCGGGTGATCCTGCAGGACGAGCCCGAGGCGGCCCTGGCCGAGTTGCAGCGCCTGCAGGTCGGCGATTTCGAGACGCTGCTCGAGGCCATGGACGGCAAGCCGGTGGTGGTGCGCCTCCTCGACCCGCCGCTTCACGAGTTCCTCCCCTCGCGCCTCGACCTCTATGAGGAGCGCGCCGCACTGACCGCCGCCGGGGGCGACACCGTGGAGGTCGACCGCATGGTGGAGGCGGTGAAGCGCCTCGAGGAGGCCAACCCGATGATGGGTCTGCGCGGGGTACGCCTCGGCGTGGTCCGCCCCGAGCTGTATCGGGCTCAGGTGCGCGCCGCCCTGGAGGCGGTTCGACTGCGGCTGGATGCCGGGGGCGACCCACGGCTGGAGATCATGATCCCGCTGGTGGCTACCGGGGCCGAGCTCTCGCTGATGGAGGGGATGATCCAGGAGGAGGTGGCTGCGGTCGGCCTGGAGCGCGAGGTGCCGGTGGGGACCATGATCGAGATCCCCCGCGCCGCCCTGTGCGCCGGCGAGCTGGCCACCCATGCCGCCTTCTTCTCGTTCGGGACGAACGACCTCACACAGATGACTTTCGGTATCAGCCGCGACGACGCCCAGGAGGCCTTCCTGCGGCGATACCTGGACGAGGGCATGCTCGCCTCCGACCCGTTCGCCACCCTCGACATCGCCGGGGTGGGCAGGCTCATCGAGATCGCTGCCGCCGAGGGTCGGGCGGCGCGGCCCGGCCTGGAGCTGGGAATCTGCGGCGAGCACGGCGGCGACCCGGCGACCATCGCCTTCTGCGAGCGGGCAGGGCTCGACTACGTGTCGTGCAGCCCGCCCCGGGTGCCGATCGCCCGGCTGGCGGCGGCCCAGGCGACCATCGGCGGGGAGGCCGGCCGGGCCTCGGTGTGAGGGGGGCGAGGGCACACTCAGGTGCACACGCGGGAAGCTTGGGCGAAGCCACCCGAACCAGACCCGCCTCCTCCTGATTCGCTTGGTGACAGCGCCGGGGTACGTGTACCGGGGGCACCCGAGATACCCTGCTCTACTCGCCCATGATTGACAGCGAGAGTTGCACCACGATTCGGTCAGCGGCACCACCTTGTCGCGGGCAGCCCACTCCGGGGCGATCACGGAGCTGTCTAGTTGGATGATGCACTCAATACCCAAGCCCGTAGCAGCGCTGACATGGTCTCGGCCATTGACAGGAAGTGGCACAGGGTGTACGCTGACGGAGTAAGGGAGGATCCGTGGGAGGGTTCGTCGGCCGCATCCTTCAAAGCAGACTGGTCGTTTCCCTCGGCCTCGCGTGGTCGCTCTTTGTCGTTGGATCGGTCGTAGCACCGTCCATCGCTCTTGCCTATTCCCATGGTTACGCATATCCATCGGGCTGCGACGCCGATGTCGACATCTATCGGAACCCGTATCTCGACTCCGATCCCCACAGCCTGTACGGGACCTGCTGGACTCGCCGCTACTCGCCGGGATACACCGCCGGCGGGCTCACTGCTTGGGTTCAAGCCTCCATCGACGGCGAGGGCTACTCATTGACAGTCGACGGGTACTTCGGGCCGGCGACTGAGTCGAAAGTCAAGTCCTGGCAGACAGCTCGCGGAATCACATCCGATGGCATCGTCGGCAACAACAGCTGGGTTCGAATGGACGAATGGGGAACCGTCAGGGCCTGGACCCTGGTCGGGACCTGTGGCTCCCAGGGCACACCTGGTGTCCAGTACCTCAAGAACGAACATCCAACAGACCCATTTCTCGCAATCCGGCCGTGTGCTGGAGCAGTCAATGGGGTCCCCAACGGTAGTTACTGCCTCCAAGTTGACACTTCCTGGTACTACGTGCGCGCAGACGCCACGCCTCCCGGGAGTTGGCCTGGCGACGACTGCCTGCCGATCTAGGAGGGATTCGGGCCGATGATTAGAGGTCAAGGCGAACAACCTGTGAGGAAGGGTCGGCAAGTCTCAGGGCCGATTGCCGCGGCTATGGCCATGCTGCTCATTGCCCCTGTCGTCGCGATCGGCGCGGTGAGTGCCGCCGGCGACGATCCGCCTCCGCAGACCAAGGAACTACACCTGAGTTCCAATGCCCGGGACCTGGCGTCGGTCTCCGAGGGCCTCTCCCCCAACCTGGCGCCCGACTCTGCCCCGGCCACGGCCGTCGGCCTGGAGGAGCTGACGCTGACGCCGGCCGAAGCCGCCCAAGCCTTCGGGGCCACCGACCCTGCCGCCGAGGCCCTCAGGAGGACCCGCACACCGGCGGACCAGGCACCCGCGCCCAATGAGATTCGCGCCGCACTCGCTCTGATCGAGTCGGCGCTGTCTGAGCGTGGCGCCATCGGTGGCGCGATCTTCTGGCCTGGCTGGGGGTTCGGCTACCGGGGCACGGCTCCCGGGTTTCAGACCTGGGTGGACGTCGATGTCTACCCGAGCATCGACGGTTCCCTGGAGCTCATCGCCAGACGCGAACTGGCGGCCTACTCGATGGTCGAGGAGGACCTCCCGCCGGATACACCGGCCGGCCGGGTCTGGCTGGGCGAAGGTGTCGCCTACGGTCACAACTCGGGTGACGACCCCGATGAGTGGGTCGCCCTCGAGATCGGCTCCGAGCTCTTCCTCGTTCGGGTCTTCCATTCCGGAGGCCTCGAGAACCTGATTGGCCCGGATGCCTTCCTGCCGCTCGCCCTCGACCTCGTCGAGGTGCTGAGGGAGGTCGGGATGGCCCGAGACACACTCGCCTCGTCTCCGGCGTTCCAGGCAGACCCCTTGCTCGGACAGAAGATGCTGGTGGCCCTGGTCACCGACTGCGAAGACATCTGCGGGCCCGTTTCGACCCGAGGTCCCGATCGGTAGATCGGCGACGACACGGTAAGGGTGGCGAGGATGGCACTCGGCCGCGCCGGTTGGCTGCGGGCCACCTCGTCAAGACCCTCGGGCTTGGCACTGCACCTCGGGTCAATTATCACCCGGTGCCAGAGGGTCAGCTTTCAGGCGGTGTTGACAGACCAAGCGAAGCCAAGATGCACGGCCGGGGACTTCAAGCATCCGGCTGGCCATCTTCCCAGTAACAACCGTCCGGAGGTGCGCGTTAGAGCGTTTCCTCAAAGCAAAACTGGTCTGGCGAATTCGCGGTGACCTAGCAACTTCTGCGTGCGCCTGGATCGTCCGTTCCCCAGCCCCTCCTATGCACACACCAGAGCCTCACGCGATGGAGAAGGCTCGCCCGCGATCCGGTGCCCTAAGTGTAATCGCTCTGCTCTAGCGACGCGCGCTAGGTCGAGCGCGCCGTCGAGGCGGAGACGATCGGCGGTTGGATCCGGATTGGGGGCAGGCACCTTGGCGAATGCGTGCTGACTCGGCTTCGCTGGAGAGGTCAATCGCGACGGCTTCGATCGACTGCAACCGCGGTTGCCGCGATATCTTTCAATGGCATCAACCGACGCCACACCTCATACTGGTTGCATTAGGCAATACGCGGGGCATTGCCACGAAAGGGAGAGGCCACAAGGGAGAAAGGGTACGCAAGATGTTCAGGCCCGTTGGAATCCTGACTCGGCCGTGGACTCGCTCGAGATCAGCCACGGCCCGAGTCTTGGCCGTTGCAGCGCTAGTAGGCATCGCATCGATCGCGTTTGTCGCTGCTGCTCCCCCGGCGGCGGCTTCGAACTGCCCATACCCGGGGGGGGCCGACCTCCCAGACTGTATCAACCCGAACGCTTACTGGGAGTGCGGCGGCGCGTCAACGATCAGGTCGGTTGACACCCTCATCGGGGTTCTGGAACTCAGATACAGGGGCGTCCTATGTGCGTCGGGGTGGGCGCGGATCATTACCGCAAGTTCCTTCTCGATGCTATGGACGGCTCGCGGCAATGGTGCATACACTGGCGACACTCTCGGCCTGACGTACAAGTCGGGCAACAGCAACTGGTCGGGGACACTCCACAGGCCCAGCGCAAACACCCTCAAGGCGTTCCTTTTGCGAGATATTTGGCACGCGCCGGACGCCACGGCTTGGGGATGATTGCGTAGCGGCTGAGTCGATGGGAGACAGTGGCCGTCGTTGCCTCAAAGTGCTGCTGTTTGATTGGCTCACCCAACCTCGACCCGTAGCACTCGCCAGCTCCTAGCATTAGGGAGCGTGCAGACATTGGAATCAGGTACACTATGATGTCCCGCGCTCCACGAGTGGTTGCCATGGCGTTGGCGCTATGGACGTTCACGGCCGCATGCGGCGAAGGCGCGCATCCCCCGGGACAGGCGGATGGCGTTTCGGAGGGCTTCGGGATAACGTCTGCTTACGCGGGGGTGGACGCGCTCGGCGACGCGGAGAGCATCAGTCCACTTCTCGACTTCCTCGGCGGAGGTTTCGCCACCGCTGATCATCGACTTGCCGAGGAAGAGCGGCTGGTGGCCACCTGCATGGGCGATCTGGGATGGCTCTATTACCCGATCGACCCTACCGCTGACGTCCAAAACGAACCGAGGACGGTCGGCGCCCGGCTGGAGTGGCGTAGGCAATACGGTTTTGGCCTCGCCATCGCGCCCGGCCCTGGTACGCAGCTTCAAGACACTCTGAATGCCAACAGTGCGGTGTGGGATGGACTCAGCGCTGAGGAGAGGGTCGCGTATCTTCATGATCTTGACGGCGGGGTGTCCGAGACAGATTCTCCGGACCCCGAGTCGTGTCGCGGGCGCGCGCAGGCAACGACAGGCGCTCCGATACGAGATTCCGGTGTCCTGAGGATTGTCAGCCAGGAAATCGCCGCAATTGAATCTAATCCCGAGCTAGTGGCTCAGAGGCGTGCGTGGGTGGCCTGCATGTTGGAACGGGGCTTCGACTACTCAGCAGAGGGCCTAATGGTCGTCCAACTGTCGGCGGCGATGGCGGACTCTCCGAGCGTTGATGAATTCCTCGCGCTCGAGGTCGCGGCGGCAGTGGCGGATCTCGAATGTGCGCGGGTGACGATCTGGCCAGTGCAGGTCCGCCTGGAGACGGAGATCGTGCAAAGGATCGTCGATGAGTTCCCAGAATACGCTCGGCTCGGGCAGTAGGACTGCAGCCCCTTGGCTGGCCGGTTGGGAGTCTCCCAGCATGGGCGAAAGGCGGCGGTGCCATGCGTAGGGGAACCTCGGTCTGGCTGTTGTGGCTTCTGGTGTCTGGGCTGCTGGCGGGCGGAGCCTGGTGGGCTGGTTCGCGAGTGAAGAGCCCGGCACAGGCGGCGGCTGATGCGTTGCCGGGCGAGCCTTCAGTAATCGTCGCTGAGGTGGTGTTGCGGCGGCTTTCGGACACCGTCGTTGCTTCGGGCGAGGTCGTGTCGCCGAACCCGACTGCGGTGACGGCGCCGCTACCCGACGGAGCATTGTCGGCGGTGGTGCTCTGGGTCCCTGCGGAGGGGGACGAGATCGCAGAGGGTTCGGTGGTGGCGGTGGTGTCGGGAAGGCCGGTGATCGTGCTGGGTGGAGAATTCCCGTTGTACCGGGACCTTGAGCGCGGCATGGAGGGCCCCGATGTGTCCCTGATCCAAGAGGCGCTGATACGTCTCGGCTATCTGGATGCGGAGGCGGACGGCGTCTTCGGGCGTGACACAGAGATTGCAGTCGCCGCGTTGTATGAGCATCTTGGATTCGATCCATCGCCGCCCCCGGGGGCCGGCGGGGATGGGATGCCGTCTTCGAAGGCGCCGAAGCTCCGGATGTTGATCGACGAGATAGTGATCGTCGAGGGGTTGCCGGCGATTGCCGCGGCCATCGAGACGGGCAGAGGACAACGCGTGGACCCCAGTAGCATCTTGGTGAGGCTGGTGCGAGGTGAGCCGCTGGTATCGGTAACGGTGAGGGGGGCGCCGTCGAATTCGGTGGTACCAGGCTCGTTGGCTCGGGTGTTAGTGGACGCCGCCGGACTGGAGACAGTCGGTGAAGTGGTGTCGGTGGGTGAGCAGCAAGCGGACCTGGGCGAGGGGATTTCGCGTGAGGTCATCCTCGCGGTGCGCGGGCTCGAGGCGAGACACGTGGGGATGCTCGCCCGGGCAGTATTGACGACGGCGGAGACCGAGGATGAGGTGCTGGCGGCGCCGGTGGCCTCAGTATTCACCGATGCGTCCGGCGTGTCGAACATCATCTTGGTGATCGAAGGCGTCGAGGTCAGTATCCCGGTAACACCAGGGCGGGTGATCGGCGGATTCGTGGAGTTAGTCGATCCCGATGAGCGGATCGAGCCGGGGCTGCCGGTCGTCGTGGGATGGCGGTGAGCACCGGGGCCTACATCCGGCTCGTGGGCGTCGCGCGGACCTACGAGGCAACTAGGCCGGTGGAGGCGCTCAAGGATTGCCACCTGGAGGTCCTGCCCGGGGAATTTGCGACGGTAATGGGTCCGAGCGGGTCGGGAAAGTCAACGTTATTGAACGTGATCGGACTGTTGGATCGCCCTACGGCAGGGGTGTATTGGCTCAACGATGAAGACACATCTCGACTCGATGAGCGGGCTAGAACGAGACTTCGAGCGTCGGCTCTCGGGTTCGTCTTCCAGGCGTTTCACCTCATCTCTCATCGCAGCGCCTTGGAGAACGTCGAACTGGGATTGGTCCATCGCGGCGTCCAACGAAGGGAGAGGATGGCGCGCGCTGAGGCCGCATTGGTGGCGGTGGGTCTCGAGCACCGCCTCGGGGCGCTGCCCTCAACGCTGTCGGGAGGTGAACAGCAGCGGGTAGCGATTGCCCGGGCTATCGCCGGGCGACCCTTGGCACTGCTGTGCGACGAACCCACCGGCAACCTTGATTCACGGGCTACCGATGCGCTGATGGCCCTCTTCCATCAGCTCAATAGCACCGGGTTGACGGTGGTGATCGTCACCCACAACCGGGCAGTGGCTGAAGGGAGTGACCGGGTGATCCTGGTCCGCGACGGCATGGTCACCCCCGACCGCTTGGTGGGTCGCTGAGGTGCGGCTCACCGACGTCGTCACTGAGGCGTTCGCATCGATCCGGGCGCGGCCTCTTCGGACCCTGCTCACCATGGCCGGTACCTTCCTCGGAGTCACCGCGGTGGTCACCACGCTCGGCCTTGCCGAGACTGCTGGGCGGCAGGTCTCGGCGCGGTTCGACGCTTTGCGAGCGACCGAGGTCCGGCTCGCGCTCTCTCCTGGACTCGACGCCTCCCAGCTCCCCCATGACTTTGCTGAGCGGCTTAGCGACCTCAACGGCGTTGTCGCCGTCGGCTCTGTCTCCGAGAACGAATTCAATGTCCGGGTGACCATGACAGCGCTTGGCGGAGTTGGTGCCGCCGGGTTCGCCGGGCTTGTGAGCATCTCTCCTGGTACCGAGGCGGCTCTCCGATTCGACCTCGCCGAGGGTCGTACATTCGACCTATTCCACCATCAGCCGGGGACTGACGTTGCGATCGTTGGCTCCGGGGTCGCCACCCAGCTCTCGCTTCCGCCACTCTGGACCCATCCGGTGGTTTACGTGGAAGGCCGGCCCCTTACAGTCGTCGGGGTGCTGCGCAGCGCTCCGACCGAACCACGGAGCCAGGGGTGGATCATGGTGCCCGAGAGCCAGGCCGAAGGCGAGGCCGGGCGCCGGATCGTAATCATCCAAACCGAGCCAGGAGCGGCGCAGACGATCGCCCGTCAAGCCGGCCCCGCCCTGCGGCCCGACGCCCCCCACCTACTGGTCGCCGCTGCACCCCCGGATCCCCGAACCCTGCGCATGGCCGTTGAGTCCGATACTCGATTTGCCTTCCTCGTCGCCGCAGGGATCGTGCTCCTCATTGGCTCCCTAAGCATTGCCACTGGCACCCTCGTTGCCGTGCTCGAACGTACCTCCGAGATCGGGCTGCGGCGTGCCGTCGGTGCGACCCCCCTTGACATCGCGTCTTTGGTGCTCACCGAAGCCACGATTGTGGGTGCCCTCGGCGGAGCCTTCGGCGCGAGTGTCGGGATCATCGCCGTCGTTGCTGTCGCCTCCCGATCCGAATGGACTCCCGTCCTTGACCCCGCTGTGCCTTTCGTTGCTGTCGCCATCGGCGCCGGCGCGGGCCTTCTGGCAGGTTTGGCCCCCGCTATCCGAGCCAGCCGCATCGAGCCTGTTGAGGCCCTGAAGCGGTGATCGCGATGTATCGCCACTCGGTCCCCTGCACTCTCTTCGCGGTGACGAATTCCCGTTGCACACTCAAGTTGCGTTGCACACTCAAGTTGCGTTGCGCACTCATGTAGAGGCGCGGATCGTCGCTCATCCTCGAAGACCTCAAGCCGAGACTCGACCGCTGAGCCAACCGCGTCCTCCCGAGAATCAATCGTATAGCGCTGATAAGGCGAGGCGAGGAATTGTCTTCGATCGGCCGCCGCCGGCCATGTCCGGCTCTTCGGAAACGAGTAACCCATGGCGCTCGATAACCCCTCGAACCTGGAAACTGCAATCACACCACCGGCAGCAAGGAGGAGGCCCGAGCCGATTTCGATAGGGGGAGGCTGATGACTTCTGTGGATGAGGCAGATCCGAGCGCCTCTCCGTTCCGTTCTAGGATGCCGAAACCCTTGTGTACGAGCTTCAGGCGGCTCGGCACCCGACAATGGCGGCGGCAGCCTGCCGAGTCGTCCTGACTCGACGGGCTCGGTCCCAGGTCCGGTCGGAGGCGGGCCAACGACACTCCGATTGCACGCCCGAGACGACTGCTTCGAGTCGGTCATGCCATGATCATGAGAGTGAAACCACGCCTGGTCGTCTGCCTGAGCATGGCCCTGCTGCTGGCGGCGTGCTCCGACGGCGCTGGCGCAACGGCGGCGACCACCGCCCCCGCCGGGGCGTGGACGCCCGCGCCGGGAACCACCTGGCAGTGGCAGTTGACCGGCACCATCGACACCGCCCTGGATGTCGCCATGTACGACGTGGACCTCTTCGAGGTCGACGATGCCGCCATCGAGCGACTCCACCGGGAAGGGCGCATCGTGGTCTGCTACTTCAGCGCCGGGTCCGTGGAGCAGTGGCGACCCGACGCCGAACGGTTTCCCGACGCCACGATCGGCAAGCCCCTCGAAGGCTGGCCGGACGAGCGATGGCTCGACATCCGGGCGATCGACGACCTCTCCCCCGTGCTCCTCGACCGGCTCGATCTGGCCCGGGCGCGGGGTTGCGACGGCGTCGAACCCGACAACGTCGACGGGCACCTCAACGACACCGGCTTCCCGCTAGTCGCTGCGGATCAGCTGGCGTTCAACCGGTGGCTGGCCGACCAGGCTCACGAGCGCCAGCTGTCGATCGGCCTGAAGAACGATCTCGACCAGGCTGAGCCGCTGGTCGATCACTTCGACTGGCTGCTGGTGGAACAGTGTGTCGAGTTCGCCGAATGCGACGCCGCCCACCCGTTCCTGGAGGCCGGCAAGGCGGTGTTCGCCGCCGAGTACGAGGCCGCCACGAGCGAGGCGTGCGCCGTGGCCCGTCGGCTCGGCCTCTCGCTGATCTTCAAGGACCTCGACCTGGGACCGGAAATGGAGACCTGCGCCGCCGGAGGCGACTGACCTATCGGCCGGACCGTGATGGCCCCCACGTCGACCGTCACCACGGCTGCGTGACTCCCGTCCTAACCGAGCGCCTCCTCGCAGACCCCCCAGTCGATGCTCCCCCAGTCATCAAGGGTGACGCTCCGATCCCCCTGGTAGATCACCCAGCCGTCGGCCAGGGCGGGGGTGGTGATCGGCCCGGCGAACTGCTCACAGAGGGCGGCGGAGGCATCGGCGGCAGTGCCGAACTCAGCCGTCAGCGTCCGCACGTCGGCCGGCGTGGTGCAGTCGATCCCGCCGTGACGGAACTCGCATCCCGGGATCCCCTCGGCGATTGCCTCGGTGCCCCGCACCGAGATGATCCGCAGCACGCCGTCGGAGTACACCCCGACTCCCTGATACGCCTCCTGGAACGAGGACACCCCGGGGCCAAACTCGGCGGTCGTGCCGGGACCCGAGCCGGGGACCGCCGAGGGCGAGTCGGACGAGAGCCACCCCGCGCCCTGAGCGACGAGGACGGTCCCCCCGACCACGGCCGCGACCACCGCCACCTTTGCCGCCACGGTGAGGCCGCCGAACCAGGTCACGCCGGTCGTCACCCATCCCCCCGCGGCTGCTCCACCCGCCGCTGCTCCACCCGCCGCTGCTCCACCCGCCGCTGCTCCACCCGCCGCTGCTCCACCCGCCGCTGCTCCACCCGCCGCTGCTCCACCCGCTGCTGCTCCACCCGCTGCTGCTCCACCCGCCGCTGCCGACCCTGCGGTCAGGCCCTCGATCGAGACCTTGACCAGGGTGCCTGCCTCCATGGCGGACTGCACCGCCGCCGTGGCGGTGCCACCCCACCCGGCGATCGCCTTGGATGCAGCTCCCATGCTCACCGCCACCCCGCGGATCACCACCGCAGGCGAGACCCCCAGCTGGGCGGCGATAGCCTCCACCTGGGCGGCCACGGCGGCCGGCCCCTGACGGCCGGCCATGGCTATGGACTTGAGTGCATCGAGGGTCAGGTTTGCGATCGTCCCGCCCGAGCCGTCCACCATGTCGACCACCTCTCTGATTGCGCCGAACCGGGAGGCTACCAAGCGGTGTCGAACACCGCTCTCAGAACACCCGCTCGGTTGCCGGGATGTCGCGACGACCCGGAAGCCTGCCATGCTCCACGGCGTGGATCCTCATTCGCAGGTCGACGACCCGCAGGCCCTCCCCCGGGCCCAGCACCTTCACCGGGTTGAGGTCCATCTCGGTGATCTCGGGGAGGTCCTCCACCAAGTTGGAGATCCGCAGCAGGGTCTCCCGCAGCGCAGGCAAATCGCCCGGCTCACCGCCCCGATAGCCGTCGAGCAGGCGCGACGCCTTCACCTCGCCGATCATCTCGGCGGCGTCGGTGTCGGTCAGGGGATGGATGCGGAAGGCGACGTCGCCGATCAACTCGACGAACACGCCCCCCAGGCCGAAGGCGATCAGCGGGCCGAACGACGGGTCCTCGGTCATGCCGATGATCACCTCGTGACCGCCGGGGACGAACTCCTGCACCAGCGCGCCCGTGGCGTCGGCAGCCACCGAAAACACCCGGTCGAAGGCGGCGGCGACGGAGTCGTCGCCCTGCACCCCGAGGGCGATCCCGCCCACGTCGCTCTTGTGCAGCACCGAGGGCGCCACCACCTTCAACACCACCGGGCCCTCGATCTCGGCGGCGATCGCCACCGCCTCGTCCCCGGTGGCCGCCACCCGGGACCGTGCCCGGGGGATGCGATAGGCGTCGAGAATGGCCTCGGCCTCGGCCGGCTCCAGCCAACCGCCGTCATCGCCCATGCGGGCGAGGGCGGCATCGACAACCCGGCGGGCCGCAGGCCGGTCGGCGTCGTCGAAGTGGACCACCTCGCCCAGTGGCCGCCGACGCCAGTCGGCGTAGCGCACCACCCGGGCCAGGGCTCGCGCCGCCGACTCGGGGAACGGGTAGGAGGGGATCCGGACCTCGCCCGGCGCCTTGGGTGGCGTCGTGTTCACGTCGGCCTCCATGTATACGCCGATCACGGTCTTGGCATCGGGCGACTCTGCCACCACCTCGGCCACCGCCGCCTGCACCGCCTGCAGGCCACCGGGTGCGGTGGGGATGAAGATCACGATCACGGCGTCGACCTCATCGCTGTCGAGCAGGGCTCCGAGGCAGTGGCGGTAGTTGTCGGGCGAGGCGGAGGCGATCATGTCAACCGGGTTGCGCACCGAGGCCTCGGGGGCGAGCCCGTGGCGGAGCCGCTCCTGCAACGCCTCGGAGAACTCGGGCACCACCAGACCCTCCGACTCGAGGGCATCGCTGCCGAGGATGGCGGGGCCGCCGGCGTTGGTGAGAATCGCCACCCTGTCCCCCGCGGGTAGCGGCTGGTTGGCCAACAGGGTGGTGACGTCGAACAACTCCTCCAGGGTGTCGGTGCGAATCACGCCGGTCTGGCGGAAGAGGGCCGACACCGCCCCCTCGATGCTGGCCAGGGCCCCGGTGTGGCTGCTTGCGGCCCGCGCCCCGGCCCCGGTCCGCCCCGACTTCACCGCCACGATCGGCTTGCTGCGCCCGATCCTGCGGGCGATGCGAGCGAAACGGCGCGGGTTCCCGAACGACTCCAGGTAGAGCAGGATGACGTCGGTGGCCGGGTCACCCTCCCAGTAGAGGAGCAGGTCGTTGCCGGAGACGTCGGCCTTGTTGCCCACCGAGACGAAGGTCGAGATGCCGATGTCGAGGCGTCGGGCGTGGTCGAGGATGGCGATCCCGAGGGCGCCCGACTGGCTGGACATGCCCACGTTCCCCCGGGGCGGGAACACCGGGGCGAAGGTGACGTCCAGCCGAACGGTGGGGTCGGTGTTGAGCAGGCCCATGCAGTTGGGGCCCACCATGCGCATCCCTGCCTCACGCACGATGTGGAGGAGCTCACGCTCCCGGGCGGCGCCTTCGGGCCCGGTCTCGGAGAACCCTGCGGAGATGACCACCAGGCCCCGCACCCCCTTCTCTGCACACTGGCGGGCGACTTCGAGCACGAAGCGGGCGGGGACCACGACGATGGCCAGGTCTACCTGGTCGGGGACGTCGAGCACCGACGGGTAGGCCCGCACCGCCCCCACCGAGGTGGCGCTCGGGTTCACCGGGTAAACGGTCCCGGCGAACGGCCCGCGCAGCAGGTTGGCCAGCAGCCGCCGGCCGATCGAGTGCTCCTCGCGGCTGGCGCCGATCACCGCCACCGACTTGGGGAAGAACACCGGGAGCAGCGACGCCGCCACCCCCACCTGCTCGTGGGCGCCGGCCTGCCTCTCCACCGCCTCGGTGGTCTCGGTGGGGAACTCGACCGTGTACACGCCCTGCTCCAGGTCGCGGTGCATGGTGTACCCGGAGCCGCGGAACACCCGCATCATGGCGTAGTTGTCCCCGAGCACATAGGCGCGAAACGAGCTGATCCCGTGGTCGGTCGCGTAGTTGGTGAGGTGCGTGAGCAGGTGGGTGGCCAGGCCCCGCCCCTGGTGGGCATCCTCCACGGCGAACGCCACTTCGGCCGCCGTCGGATCGTCGGACGACCGGTCGTACCGTCCGACGGCCACCATGTCCGAGCCGACGAAGGCGGCGAACGCCATGCGGTCGTCGTAGTCGACATTGGTGAGGTGGTGCAGCTCCTCGGGGGTGAGGTCGTTCTTCAGGTGGAAGAACCGCTGGTACACGGTGTCGGTGCTCATCCGATGGAACATCTCGTGGAGCGACTCGGCGTCGTCCGGGGTGACGGGGCGGATGTGCGCCATGCCGCCGTCGCGCAGCACCACGTGGAACTCGTACTCGGCCGGGTACTGCGCCATATCGTGGATTCTCGCAGAAGCGGGCGCCCCGGGGCACTAGAGCCGGACGCGCCGGGGCCCGGCGCATTCTTGTCGTGCGCCGGGCCCCCTGTTCGCTCAGCAGCAGCCAGCACCACCGCCACAGCAGTCGCTGTCGCAGCAGCCGTCGCCACCAAGGGCTCTCGGATCACCGATCATCTCGACCTCCTCCCATATAGACGGAGATCGATATGTTGACACACATATCGACATCTGTCAATATGTTCTGTGATGACCGAGATCTGCTGCTCACCCATCCTCGAAGAGCCTCTTTCTTCGGCCGACGCCGACGACCTGGCGGCAAGCTTCCGCGCCCTCTCCGACCCCAGCCGCCTACGCCTGCTCTCCCTCGTCGCCGGCCACGGCGAGGTGTGCGCGTGCGATCTGGTGGAGACGGTCGGGCTCTCCCAACCCACAGTCAGCCACCACCTGAAGGTGCTCACCGACGCCGGGTTGCTGGTCAGGGAGCGGCGCGGCAAGTGGGTCCACTATCGGGTCGACCCGGATGCGGTTGAGTCACTGCGCTCGGTGCTCGCCCCGGCGCACCCCGAGGTGCTGCTCCAGGTGGGCCTCCGCTGACCTAGGTGTGCATCGCGGGGAGGTTGTCCCTGAGGATGCTGGTGGGGGTGGCCCATCCGAGTGATCCGTGGGACCGGTGATGATTGTAGGAGCGGATGAATCCCTGGTCGGCCGCGGCGCGTTGGGTCTCTGAGGTCCAGGGCCGGGTGTAGGCCCATTCTTCCAGCAAGATGCGGTGGAAGCGTTCGATCTTGCCGTTGGTCTGGGGCCGATAGGGCCGGGTCCTTTTCGAGGTGGTGCCGGTGGCGACACACGCCCGGTGCCACAGGCCGGAGCGGTAGCACGAGCCGTTGTCGGTGATCACCCGCTGCGAGGTGATTCCGATGGACTGATACCAAGCGGCGGAGCGTGCCCAGAACCCGGCTGCGGTGACAGCCGGCTCATCGTCGTGGATCTCGGAGTAGACGATGCGGCTGCGGTCGTCGATCGCCGAATGCAGGAACCTGTAGCCGACCTGACGGATCTTGGCGCCCTCGCCGGCGTAGCCGCGTCCTCGGGTCCGCCAACCGCCTCCGGGTGGATCCCGGCGAGTTTCTTGACATCCAGGTGGATCAGCTAATCCGGTGTGTCAGGCTGATAGCGGCGCGGAGCAGGCCTCGAACCGTCAGCTCGGTCGCCTCGATCCTGGCGTCCCAGCCCCTCAGCGTTGAGGATCGCCTGCACCGTCGAGGCCGCCAACCCGACCTCGAAGCCGATATGGGCCGCACCCACCTGGGTTGCCGACGCAACACCAGCACCCGGTCACGGATCGGCTGGGGGGTGCGGAAAGGGGATTGACAGGTTGGCCGGGGGGGGATATTGTGAGTTTATGGCAGCCGTATCAAAGGTACGGGTCTGGGTTGCTGCCGTGGTGATCCTGTCACTGACACTTCTCCCGGTTCCAGCGGATGCTCACACACAGTGCGCTCACAACACGTCGGCCATCGGATCGTCACCCGCAGTGTGGAACAACAACTGGTGGATCGGCTACAACACTTCAGGGACGATCCAATGTCTGTACAACAGCAACTTCACTACCGGGGTGCAGAGGATCAACTGGGCGCAGGGCTTCCGGCAGAGCGGGATTGATGGGCAGTACGGGGCACTGACGCATCAGGACGTTCGGTCGTTCCAGTCCTTATACGGCCTCGGTGTCGACGGGTTGGTCGGCCACCAGACGTGGCTGAAGTACGCGAGCCGGATCACCTACTACTCGAGCTACCTCGGTTTCGAATCCTGGAAGACCACCACGGGCGGCAACATCTGGTTCGGTCACAGGACTTCAACCGGGCAGTGGTACGTGCTCAACCTTGCTGGCAGCAACTGGGCAACATTTGACACCAGCGGACCAAGTTGACCCACGGGAGGTTCGAAGTGGCGGCGAGACCCCGCAAGGTTTGGATAGTCGGAATCGCGACGGCGGCCACCACCCTGCTTTTCGCTCTGCCACTCGGATGGGCCCGAATCGGTGGTACCGGCGAAAGCGACTCGCCGCGAGCATTCTCATCTCCTCCGAGGGAAGAGCTCGACGCTCCAGGCGCAGCAGATTCGGTTGCACTCGATCCGGTGGTTGTAGTCCCAAGTTCCGATGAGATCCCCCTCAGCGACTTCGGCCTCGACGCCGAAGATCTACGGCCACAAAGTATTGATCGCCCTGACCCTTCCCAACTGCCGCCTCGGGGCAGCGCGGCGGCCGAGTTTCTTGCTGCCGACCTTGGCCCTCCGGCCTGGTACACCCCGCCACCGAACCCCATCTTCTCAACCTACGAGCTGGCGTTCGAGTACGGGCCCGACCGAGTACTCCGCGTGGAATGGATCGAGGATGACGACCCAGCCCTGTTCCTCAGCCGTCTCACACCCGGCTACACGCTGGAATCCATCGGCGGCATCGAAGTCGCGGTCGTGCACGACTTCGCCGGAGTCCAGATCAACGTTCACCCGGGTGAGGTGTGGGTGCGGGTCAGCGTCGACGTCGCTTCGATCCCCCCTTCGTCTCGCATCGAAGCCGCCGAGGCGAGTGAGATCAAAGAATTCGTATTCAAACAACTGCCAGGGTTGTTGTCCGCTCTCGGCGTCTAAGACCTCGGCGTCTAAGACGCATAGACAGGGAGCCGAACTCTCCTCGAGTGACATTCACGCACGCTGGGCGAAGCAGGCGAGTACACGCTTCAGAAGCGGTGTACCTGGGAGCTCTACCCCGGGGTGCGGGAGTGACACATGAGGCAGCACACCGACCCTGTTGCGGTTTCTGCTGCGGGCTACTGGCTGCCGGACCACCGTCCGGGGTTGCAGATTCGAGAACGCGCGAGTCGGCCCTTGCCCGGTCAAGTGTCCACCAGGAGGAACCGCGTGATGGATCGTCGCACCCGGTGCGTTGTCGTGTTCGCCCTGCTCATGGGCGCCTGCGCCTCGGCCAATACCGCGCCGGCGACATCGTCGGTGTTGACCACTGCCTCGGCATCCTCGCTCCCGACCACTGCGGACCCTGCCGAGACGCAGCCGGCGCCAACGGTCGTCTCAGCGACGACGGGCAGCTCCAATTCGACCTCCACCACTGCCGCGCCAACAACCACGATCGACCCGATGGCGCCTGCCCGGGAGGCATTCCTGGTGATGGAGATCGAGTGGGAAACCAGTTCCGACATCGCCCGCAACACGCACGGCGACGGGAACATGGTCCTGTGGGAGGATCAGCCCGACTGGTGCGCCGACCAGGCGATCGTCGATGCGAGTTGGGCAAGCGACGTCGCGGGCTACGCCTGGCCGCCGGAGCTTGCGGCGAGCGCGGACGCGCTTGTCGTAGCCCTGACCGTCCGGAGCGGCGTCTTCGAGGAGTGCTCACGGATGCCCGGGACATGGGACGGTCAGATGCCGATCGGCGACCGAATCGATGCCGCGTACGTTGGACTCAACACCGCGCGGGACGACCTCTGCTTGGGCCTCGGCCTGCCCCGCATCGAGTAGTCGGACTGAGTGTGCCTTACCGACGGGTTGCCCCTTCGTCACTCACGCCTCCCCTCTGATCGTGGAATCGACCATCGGGGCACAGCAGCGGCCTCATTGGGCGTTGTGACTCTTTGGCGACGGCTCGCTCCCCGCACCCGACCGAGTCCTGCGGCCTCCGCTCAGTCGGCGAGCAGGGTCACCTCGATCCAGCCCTGGCCCGCCGATTGCACGTGATGCGGGTCATCCCATCCGTCAGGATCCACATCCGGATCCCAGTAGGCCAACGCCATCAGCGAAACGCCTCCGATGGTGAACTGCGCATCCTGGCCGTCGTCGCTGGCGAGGGGGCGTCGCAGCTCCCACACCCAGGTCCCCGGCGCATCGTCGGTCGGATCGGTGTGGGTGAAGACGCCCAGAAGGTGGTTGTCAGCGCCGGCCCCGCCGTCATCGTCGCGGGTCTTGGGATCGGAAGCCCACTCGTCATCCAGGATGCACTTGGCATAATTGCCACCGAACCCGGCCTCGTAGCCTCCGGAGGAGTCACCTCCTTGGTCGACCTCGGGACCACAGTCGAGCTCCCAGTGCCAGACGTCCACCAGGCCGAGGCTGGTGTAGGTCGGCTCCTCCCCAAGCGAATCGGTGCCCATGTGAGGACCGGCGGCCACCTCGACTGCCCACATCACGGCCATCGCTGCCGACTGGTGCCGATCATCGGGGTCGTAGTCGTAGTCGTCGTCGATGGTGAACAGGACGTATACGAACTCGTCGTCGTGAGCCACCCGAACGTTCATCGGCCTGGGCTCGACCTCCTCGGTGGCGATGGGCTCGAGCATCAGATCCAACCCGGCGACACCCTCCCAGTCGTCAGCCCGGCCGTCGACCACGATGGCGGCCGCGGGTGCTTCGACTCTCAGTACCCCGTCGTCCACAGTGGTCGTCGTCGCCCCGGTCGTGGAGGTGGTCGTGGCGATCGGTGCCGACGTCGTGGTGGGCGCTGCCATGGTCGTGGTGACCACCGGGGGCCGGGTCGTCGTGGCGGCGGTCGTGGTCGTCGCCGCGCCATCGTCGTTGCCGCAGGCCGCGGCGATGAGCAGAACCACCAGGGCGAGTGAACGAGCGGGCCGGACTCTCATCTCTTTGCTCTCCTCGGATGAAGGCTCTGCCGGCACGGCATTGCACAGAACACTGTTCGGGCGACACGACCCTCGCGGGCCGAAATCGCCACCGATGGCCTCCCCGACCGGGGCGGACTGCACCTACGCCAAAGCCACCAGGTCGAGCAGGCTCTCGTCGAAGTACACCGAGTCGCCCTCGGGCATCATCACCGCCCGATCCGGGCCCAGCGCCGCCACGAAGTCGGTGTCGTGGCTCACCAGCACCACTGTCCCGGCGTAGTGCCGCAGGGCGACGAGAAGCGCCTCCTTGGCCTGTGGATCGAGGTTGTTGGTGGGCTCGTCGAGGAGCAGCAGGTTGCGCCCTGCCACCACCAGCATCGCCAGGGCCAGCTTTGTCTTCTCCCCACCCGAGAGGGTGCCCGCATCCTGATCCACCTTGTCGGCGAGGAGGAAGTGTCCCAGCACCGAGCGAAGGGACAGGTCGGTCCATCCGCCGCCCACCGAGCGCACGTGGTCCATCACGCTCACGCCGGGCCGGATCTGCTCGTGCTCCTGGGCGTAGTAGCCGAGGGTGGCGTTGTGCCCCAGCCGGACCTCGCCGATGTCGGCGGTCTCCTCGCCGGCGAGGATGCGGAGCAGGGTGGTCTTCCCGGCGCCGTTGAGCCCCATGATGATCAGCCGCTCCCCGCGCTCCAGGTGTAGACCGACGTCGACGAACACCACGTTGTCGTCGAACGCCTTGGCCAGCCCGACCGCCTCCAGCGGAATCCGGCCGGAGGGATCCGGCTGGGGGAAGTCCACCTTCACCCGCTTCGCCCGACCCGCCACCTCCACCAGCCCACCCTTCATCCGGTCGGCCCTGGTCTGCATCGCCTTGGCTCGCTTGGCCATCTTCTCCGTGGCGTTCTTGAACCGCCGCACGGTGGTCTCCAGCTGCTCGATCTGACGCTGCCGCACGGCGTTCTCCCGGATCCTCTGCTCCCGACGCCGCTCCCGCTCTGCCAGGTAGAAGGAGTAGTCGCCCCGGTACCCCTCCAGGGCGCCGTTCTCCAGAGCCAGCACCGAGGTGATGGCGGCGTCGAGCAGCGGCAGGTCGTGGCTCACCACCAGCAGGGCGCCCCGGTACTCGGTGAGGAACCCGACCAGCCAGGCCTTGGCGTCTAGGTCGAGGTGGTTGGTCGGCTCGTCGAGGAGCAGCACCTCGGTCTCGGCGAACAGGATGCGGGCCAGCTCCACCCGCCGCCGCTGGCCACCCGACATGGTCCGCACCGGCTGGGCCATCTCGTCGTCGGTGATGCCCACGGCGGCGGCGAAGCGGCGGGCCTCGGCCTCGGCGGCGTAGCCCCCCACCACCTGGAACTCGTCCTCGAGGCGCGAGTAGCGCCGGATCAGCCGGTCTCTCTCCTCGCCGGTGGCCGACTCCATGCGGCGGCGGGTGTCCTCCATCCGGTGTTGCAGCCGGCCCACCTCGCGGGCGGCGAGCACTCGTTCCAAGCCGGTCGCCTCGGCGGGTTCCAGTTCGGGAAGGGCGGCCTCCTGGGAGAGGTAGCCGATGCGCCCGGAGCGGGCGATGGTCCCGGCGGAGGCCGGCCTCAGTCCGGCCAGCGTCTTGAGCAGGGTGGTCTTGCCGGCGCCGTTACGGCCAACGAGGCCAACCCGATCGCCGGGATGCAGGGCGCAGTCGGCGTCGGTGAGCAGCACCCGATGGCCGGCCTCGATGGAGACGCCGCGGGCGATGATCACGGGCGGGTACCGGTCGGGACGGCAGGTGGCGTCGAGCGGACGCGGGTGGTGATGGAAGGCATGGGGATCGAAGACCTCGGGGTTCGTCCCGGCCCGGCGCCTTCGATCGGCGCCGGGCACGGGTCGGTCTTCCGGGGCGGCATGGTATCAAACCGGGTGCGAGGCCGCCCTGGCTACCGCTCCACCTCGAACCGTTGCTCGTGCCATCGTTCGGCCGCAGAAATGGGGGCGGACCTAGTGGCGATGGCGAACATGCCTTCCGGATCGCCGCCGATCGATCTGATGGCGTCGACGACGAAGTTGCGTGCCGCGGTGGCGGCGAGGCCCTCATCTGTGGCGGAGACCTCGACCTCGACCTCGACCTCGCCGGTGTTGAGGGTGGCGCCGACCGCCGAGTCGAAGACCACGCCGTTCTCGGCGACCGTCATGGCGCCCATCAACCGATCGGCTGCCGACTCGAGCCGTTTCTCTGGCAGCGGACCGCCGCCCACGTCGGTGACGAGGAAGCCGAAACGAAACCCGAACCTCATGGGCCCGCCTTCCAGCACGTGTGACGCTCCAGCCATCGTAAGAGGCGTACGTGGTAGTTGCGGCCGGGAGTCGGGTGCACCGCCCGCCAGTGCCTCTCCGGACACGGTCAGTAGATCTTGAAGTAGGTGTCGCCACCGCCGGTCACACGCCAGCCCAGACTCTCGGCTTGGCGTAGCACGCGCTCCAGCTCCGTTTTCGAGTGTCTCGGTCGAGCCACGAAGACGCCCCAACTCCTCGCCTCCACGGATCGCCTCGCTCAAGGTATCCCACGAAGTCGGCCGAGAGAAGGGATGCCCGCGACGCTTCCGATCAGCCGAGTAGCGGCCCCAGTGCCCCGGCCACCACCTCCAGGCCCTCGACACCGGGAGGCGCCGGGACCGCAACCCGGTCCACTCCGGCCGCGGCTAGCCGCTCCACGGCGTCGGGCGAGGGGGCGGCGCCCATGGTGACCTCCAGGGCCGCCGGGTCGCGCCCGGCCCGCTCCGCCCACTCCCGCGCCGTCGCCACCAGGCCTGGGAGCGCCTCCAGGTCGGTGCCTGCCGGGAAGAAGCCGTCCCCGAGCTCACCGGCGCGCCGCGCCGCCCGGGGGCTGTGGCCGCCGACCACGATCGGGACCGGCCGTTGCACCGGCTGCGGCCGCAGGTACACCTCGTCGAACTCCACGAACCGCCCGGAGTACGAGGCGCGCTCTTCGGTCCACAGCGCCCGCATCGCTGCCACGTACTCGTCGGCGCGCGCCCCCCGTCCCGTGAAGGGCACGCCGATCGCCCGGAACTCCTCCTCCAGCCACCCGACACCGACTCCGAGGATCACCCGGCCACCGCTCAGATGGTCGAGGGTCGCCACCTCCTTGGCCAGCACCAGCGGGTTGCGCTGGGGGAGGATGATCACCCCGGTCGCCAGGCGGATCCGGCTGGTCGCGGCGGCAGCGAAGGCGAGCCACACCAGGGGGTCGGGCGAGGAGAAGTCCTCGCGGCCGCCGGCCATGCGCCCGCTCCGGCTGTACGGGTACGGCGACCGGTACCCGGCGGGCACCACCACGTGCTCGATCGTCCAAAGGGACTCGAACCCGAGCGCCTCGGCCCGTGTCGCGTACTCGCCCGGGTCGTCGGCGGCGACCGAGTTGGCGTAGGCGAGTCCGATCCGCATGCCCGGGGGAGGGTAACGGAGGTGACGGCGGTCGGCGGGGGCGTATCCTCGGGCCGTGTCCGAGATCCTGTGGGAGCCGTCCCCGCAAGCAGTCGAATCGGCCCTGATCACCTCCTTCGCCCGCCGGCTGGGTGGCTTCGACGACTACCACGCCCTGTGGCGCTGGTCGATCGATAACCGCGGCGAGTTCTGGCAGGCGGTGTGGGACGACTCCGGTGTCATCGCCGAGCATCTTGCCGACCGTCCGATCGGCGCCGAGGGGATGCCGGGCACCGAGTGGTTCCCGGGTGCCCGCCTCAACTTTGCCGAGAACCTGTTGCGCCACATCGGTTCGGACCCCGCCATCGTCCACGCCTCGGAGTCCTCGGGACCGGCCACGATCTCGCGTGACCAACTGCGTGCCCTGGTCGCCCGGGCCCGGGCCGGGCTGCTGCGGCTCGGGGTGCGCGGCGGGGACCGCGTGGCGGCCCTGCTCCCCAACCGACCCGAGGCGGTGATCGGGGCGCTGGCGGCGTCGTCGATCGGCGCCGTCTGGTCGTCCTGCTCACCGGACTTCGGGCCGACCGGCGTCATCGACCGCTTCGGGCAGATCGAGCCCAAGGTCCTGATCACCGCCTCCGGCTACGAATACAACGGCAGGCGCCACGACGTGACCGCCACCGTGGAGCGTGCCCGCCGGGAGATCCCGGCGATCGAACATGCGGTGGCCGTGGGCGAGCCACTAGCCGGGGCCATCACCTGGGACGACCTGCTCTCCGAGGACGGTCCTCTCGAGTTCGCCGCCCTCCCCTTCGATTATCCCCTCTACGTGCTCTACTCGTCGGGGACGACGGGCAGGCCGAAGAGCATCGTCCACGGCGCCGGAGGCACCCTGCTCAAGCACCTCTGTGAGCACCGCCTCCACTGCGACCTGCGGCCCGGGGACCGCCTCTTCTGGTTCACCACCTGCGGGTGGATGATGTGGAACTGGCTGGTGAGCGGGCTCGCCTCGGGGGCCGCCATCGTCCTCTACGACGGCAGCCCCTCGCACCCGTCGCTGGAGACGCTGTGGCGCCTAGCCGACCAGGCCGGGATCACCCACTTCGGCGCCAGCCCCCGGTTCCTGGCCGCCAATGCCAACGCCGGGATCGTGCCCAGGGAGGTCGCCCGGCTCGACACCGTGCGATGGCTGGGCTCCACCGGAGCCCCGCTCAACCCCGATCAGTTCGACCGGGTGTACGCCGACGTCAAGGGCGATGTCCAGCTGGCGTCGATCAGCGGCGGCACCGACATCATCGGCTGCTTCGCCCTCGGGGTGCCCACCCTCCCGGTGCGGCGCGGCGAGCTGCAGGCCCGGGCGCTGGGGATGGCGGTCGAGGCCTGGGACGAGTCGGACCGGCCGGTCGTTGGCGAGAAGGGCGAGCTGGTGTGCACCAGGCCCTTCCCGTCGATGCCGGTTGGATTCTGGGGCGACCCCGACGGCAGCCGCTACCGGGCCGCCTACTTCGAGGAGCACCCGGGGGTGTGGACCCACGGCGACTTCATCGAGATACGGCCCGAGGGGGGTGTGGTCATCTACGGGCGCAGCGACACCACCCTCAATCCGGGCGGGGTGCGGATCGGGACCGCCGAGCTGTACCGGGCGGTGGAACCGATGGCGGAGGTGGCCGACTGCATCGCCGTGGGAAGGGACGTCGACGGCGACGTGGAGATGATCCTCTTCGTGGTGCCCGCCCCCGGCGTCGCCCTCGACGACGACCTGATCGCGCGGATCAAGCGCCGGATCCGGGAGGAGGCCTCCCCGCGACACGTCCCCCACCGGGTGTTCCAGGTGGGCCAGGTGCCGTACACGATCAGCGGCAAGAAGGTGGAGAAGGCGGTGCGGGCTGTCGTTTCCGGCGAGCCGGTCACCAACCGCGACGCCCTGGCCAACCCGGAGGCCCTCGACGAGTACGCCCGCTTCGCCGGCGGGTGAGGGCCGGTGCTCGCCGCCACCGAGCGCTCCCCTACCATCCCCCCACCCGAGCGAAGGGCAGCGAACATGAACCCCGACCTGGCCGCCCTGGCCGACGAGTACTGGCAGTTCGTCCTCGAGACCTCCCCCACCCAAGCGATGATGTTGGGGGACCACCGCTTCGACGACCGCTGGGAGGAGACCTCCCGCCAGGCGGAGGACGCCGAGATCGCGGCGCGCCGCTCCTTCGCCGCCCGCGCCCAGGCGATCGATCCCGCCGGGCTCGACGGCGAGGAGCGCATCACCCGCGAGGTCATGATCTTCCTCAACGAGAAGAACGCCGACCTGCTGGAGACCAGGTTCGCCGAGCTGTCAGTGAACCACACCATCGGCCTGCAGGCGATGCTCCCGGTGGTGGTGCCGCAGCTCCCCATCACCGAGCCCGCCCATGCCGAGGCCATGCCCACCAAGATGAGCGGCCTCGCCCAGGCTCTGCGCGACGCCGCCGAGCGCCTCCGCCAGGGGGTGGCCTCCGGACGCACTCCGATGCGATCCACCGCCCAGAAGACCGTGGCCCAGGTGGACGGCTACCTGGACATGCCGACCCGAGACCATCCGTGGAGCCGGTTCCGGGCACCCCAGGGTTGGGAAGGAGGGGCCGCCTGGCGTGACACCGTCGAGCGATCCCTGCGCGACGAGGTGCTCCCCGCCCTCAAGGAATGGCGCGACACCGTCGCCGACCAGGTGATCCCGGCCTCCCGCGACGACGATCAAGCAGGGGTGTGCTTCCTCCCCGACGGCGAGGAGACCTATCGCCGCGCCGTCGCCTTCTTCACCACCACCGACCGCACCCCCGAGGAGATCCACCGCACCGGGCTGGAGCAGATCGCCCGGCTCGCCGACGAGTACCGGGCGCTGGGCTCCGAGGTGCTGGGCACCACCGACCTGACCGAGATCTTCTCGCGGCTGCGCGACGACCCGGCTCTGCACTTCGAAGACGGGCCTTCGATCGTCGCCGCATCCGAGAAGGCCATGGCCAAGGCGAAGGCGGCGATGGGCGACTGGTTCGGGCGGCTCCCCGAGGCGGACTGCATCGTGTCGGAGACCCCGACCGGCCCCACCGCCTTCTACTTCCGGCCCGCCCAGGACGGCTCACGCCCCGGGATCTTCTTCGTCAACACGGCCGATCCGACCCGGTGGGGCCGCTACGAGATCGAGGCCATGGCGTACCACGAGGGGATCCCGGGGCACCACCTGCAGCTGGCGATCAGCGGCGAATTGGAAGATGTCCCCGAGTTCCGCAAGCACGCCTTCATCGCCTCCTACGCCGAGGGCTGGGGCCTGTACACCGAGCGGCTCGCCGACGAGATGGGCCTGTACTCGGGACCGCTGGAGCGGATCGGGATGCTCTCCGCCGACTCGATGCGCGCCGGGCGCCTGGTGGTCGACACCGGGATCCACGCCATGGGCTGGTCACGCCAGCAGGCCATCGACTACTTCCGGGAGAACTCACCGATGTCGCAGGCCACCATCGAGGGCGAGGTGGACCGCTACATCGGCATGCCCGGCCAGGCGCTGGCCTACATGATCGGCCGCCTGGAGATCCAGCGGATGCGTGCCGAAGCCGAAAAGGCCATGGGTGGGCGTTTCGACATCAAGGGGTTCCACGACACCGTGCTCGGCTCCGGTCTGGTTCCGTTGGGGACGCTGGACCGGATGGTCACGGAGTGGGCGGCGGCTCGCTGACCCTCCCCGTCAGTAGCCGCCGACGCTCCCGGTGATGCGGATGGCGATGGCGCCCGACAGCTCGTCGCCGCGGTCGTTGACGACGGTCACCGGGATCGAGATCGGACCTGCCCTCAGGTCGTCCAGGGAGACCTCGGCGCTGACGCTGCCCGTCCATCGCTGTCCGTAGCGCGAGCCGCGGCAGTAGCCGTCGACCTCACTCCCCTGGGTGAACGAGATCTCGACCTGAACGGTCACCTGCTCTCGCCACTGCGCGGTCTGTTCGAGGCTCTGGGTGGTGACGAGGCAACG
Organism: Acidimicrobiia bacterium; assembly: GCA_030584185.1. Classification (NCBI taxonomy): domain Bacteria; kingdom Bacillati; phylum Actinomycetota; class Acidimicrobiia; species Acidimicrobiia bacterium. The sequence goes on from CP129495.1 coordinate 850,746, forward strand.
GTCGTCGCCTCGCAGGTCGACGCGGCCGCCGCTCGACCCCGAGAACATCACCTCCGCCCGATGGACCTGGGAGTCGCCCCCCAGCGCATTTCGCAAGCCGACGATGTAGCGCACCGGCCAGCCTTCGGTGGTCACCCAGCCGTACCAGGGGTAGCCCTCGTCCCCCTCCCTCACGGTGGCGGCGAAGGTGACCGTTTCGCCCTCGTGGTCGGTGGCGGTGACGTTCACCGCGTACTCCCGCAGCGTGCACAGGCCTTCGAAGTACAGGAGGAACTCCTGGCGGAACTCGTCCACGACCTGCTCACGGCGTTCACCGAGCAGGCATGGGTCGTCGTCGGCGCCGTAGATGCGCGCCGAGATCCGCACCGGGCGGTCGAAGGCGAGCTCGACCCGCACCCGGTCGCGGCCCTCCGCCTCAACCCCCGAATTGAACATGTCGAGGCGAGGCTCCGCCGGGAGCACCGTCGGCACGGTGGGGGCCGGGGCGAACGACTCCGGACCCCGCACGAACCAGTCGTCCCAGCCGGCGGCGGCCCCCTCGTATGTCTCGACGAAGAGCGCCACCTCGGGCCCCGGGTAGACGGTGGTGGGCGGATCGCAGGGCCCGAACGACGAGCCGCAGAGGCCGCTGGCGCGCTCCTCGTCCAGCGTGACGAAGACCACGCGCAGGCCGGGCTCGGCATCGGGCGAGGTGCCGACGGCGATGGAGCGGCGCAGCCCCGAGGTGGTCTCGAACTCGAGGACGGTCACATCGGGCTGGGCGTAGCCCTGGTAGTCGCAGACCAGGCGGGCGTCCCTGGGGACGTGCCAGATGCCACCGCGTTCGATGTAGGCGGCGGGCACGGTGCGGCTGCCGTCGCAGCCACTGACCCGGATGGAGTCGGCATCGACGCCCCGGGCGGTCGGGGCCCAGACCGACTGCACCTCGATGCGGGTGACCCTGCGGTCGGGGGTGATCACCCAACGCGACTCGCGTTCGGCGACGGTCGACGCGTCGAAGGAGCGGGTCGGCGACCGCATCCACCACATGCAGATCAGGTAGCCGCGCCCCTCGCGCAGGTTGAGGCTCCAGAACTGGTAGGTGTCGTAGGCGGGGTCGTAGGGCCAGTCGGGAGCGGAGACGATCTCCTCTCCCATCGACTCGTCCCCGGAGTATCCCGAGCCGATGCGGTACCCGGTCTCGGGGAGCGGGACCACCCATTCGCGCCCGCCGCCGAACCCGAGCCGCGATCCGATCGCCGCCGACTCGATGTCGGTGCAGGAGAGGCCCTCGGAGGCTTCGATGGCCCGCAACACCGTGTAGTGCTCGCCGTCGCCCTGCACCGGCATCGCCACGGTCACCTTGTACCCGGCCAGGGGCGCCACCGTCACCGGCGGCCGGCCGCGCTCCTCGCTCGTGAGAAAGCTCAGCCGCGCAGTGTCGGTCTCGCCGGTGATGCTGGTGGCGGTGACCTCGAGGGTGAAGGAGCGCTGCGCCCTGCCGCCGTCGAGGACGAAGCAGTGGTGGACCTGATCCCGACCGTAGGCGGGGCCGCCGGTGGTGAGCATCAGGTCGAGCCAACGGCCCAGCTCGGGATGCGGGGCCACGCTGGTGTCGACGATCGCCACCCCGGTCTCCGACCCGGAGCCGTCGCTCGGGCGGTAGGTGATGGTCATGCGCGACGGCTGGTTGGCCATGATCATCAGCGGGTACTGCCCGGGCCGCAGATCGGGGCGGTCCGGGCAGCGCTCCCAGGTGCCCGGGATGTAGAGGGAGTCCTGGATCGAGAAGACGCCGGGGTCGCCGGGGCCGTCGTAGTCGGCGAGCACCGTGCCCCCGACCCCCGGCGGGCAGACGGCGTCGTCGCCATGGTCGGCGCAGAAGTCGAGGAAGCGGGCCCACGGGATGAGCGGCTCGTCGAAGAGCAGGCGGCCGAACAGGCCGGGGTCGATCTCGAAGTCGAACCCCGGGTCGGGTGGCGGGGAATCGCCCTCGCCCACCGGCTCGCCCGGCTCGCCGGGGGCGCCGTCGCCGGCCGGGGCCGTGGTGTCGGGGACGGTGCCGAAGCCGGGATCGCCGGGACCCGGGCCCGGGGCCGTGGTGTCGGGGACGGTGCCCGAGCCGGGATCGCCGGGACCCGGGGCCGGGGCCGTGGTGTCGGGGACGGTGCCGAAGCCGGGATCGCCGGGACCGCCGACCGACTCGGAGCCGCTCGCCGCCTCCAGGTCGACCGGGTGGTACTCGGCGGCGACCTCCGCCGGCTCCCATGGGCGGGCCGGGTCCTCGAGCGCCGCCAGGTCCTCCTCCGAGGTGATCGGCTCACCGGCGAGGAGCGGGATCACCTCGCCGGTGAGCGGCGGGACGGTGAGGGGAAGGTCCTCGGAGCGGAGGGCGTCGGCCGCCCATGCCCCGACCAGGAGGGCGAGGAGGAAGGCGCCGGCGGGAAGGAGGAGGCGTCGCATCATTCGAAGGTGCAGTCGTTGAGGGTGACGGAGGTGGAGCGCTCGGCGGTGCGGCCCAGGAGGTCGCGCACCCGGACCGTGACCGTGATCGGGAGGGACGAGAGATAGGGCACCACGTTCGGGTCATCGGCGTCGAACGGGCCGAGCGTCGCCTGGTAGTACTGGCCCTGGGCCGGGGTCATGTCGACGCTCCCCGAGATGCCGCCCACCGACCAGTAGATGCGGACCCAGGAGACGCCGGCGGGGGCCGAGATCGGGGCGGAGATCGCCGTCTTGGTGGGCTCGTCGGGCGGGGCTGCCCCGCAATAGTCGGTATAGGGCGGTCCGTAGGTCGTGTACCCCTCCCAGATCTGGGAGCGCTGCGAGGTGACCGTCCCCACCGAGGGCGGCGGCGCCGTGGTGGTGGTCGCCGGTGCCGTCGTGGTGGTGGCAGGGACCGTGGTCGTCGTGCCCGGGACCGTGGTCGTCGTCGTCGACGGTTCGGTGGTGGTGGCGACCGGCACAGTGGTCGTGGTCGTGGTGGTGGCCGGCTCGGTGGTGGTGGTTTCACCGGGGATGGTGGTCTCGACGACGGCCACCACCGGGACGGCGCAGGGGATCACCGGGAGGTCGCCCAGGTCGGCGTCGGGGGTGAGGTGGTCGGCCCGCATCCACACCCGGGAGTCGGACGACCGTGGGGACCGCACCTGCACCCACTCCCCGGTGGCGTCGCGCCCGGTGGCGAACACCCGATCGCCGCGGTGCAGCACCCCTAGGGCGTCCTCGTCGGGGCAGTGGGAGTAGGAGGCGGTGGCGTCGGCGGCGATGGGTGCCGGATCGGCGGCCAGGCTCAGGGCGCCGGTGAGACCGAGCACCGCCCCCAGGACGAGGCCGGCCCCGCCGCCGATGGCGAGCAGGAGCAGCGGCTGCGCCGCACCGGACTCCGACCGAAGCCTCATCGTCCCTCTCCTGGTCGCCTGGAACCTACCACCCGAACGATGCGCCAGGAGGGCCGAAAGGTTGACGCGGCGTTGCGGAGAGACCCGACGAGACGCCGCCGCCGGGTCGACCCGGGTATCCGGATCACGCCGAAGGGGTGAGCGCCGGTCGAGAGAGCGGGGTGCCCGGGGAGGGACTCGAACCCCCACGCCCCTTGCGGGACAGCGGATTTTAAGTCCGCGGCGTCTACCGGTTTCGCCACCCGGGCGGGCACGCCGAGGATAGGCCCGGCGCAACCGGCCGTCCTGGCAACCGGCCGGTCCGTATCCTGTGCCGGTGTCACCGGAGGACTTGGAGCAGGTCGTCACCCTACGCGACGGCACCCGGGCCCTGGTCCGGCCGATCCGTCCCGAGGACAAGGCGGCTCTGGTCGCCGGCCTGGAGCGCCTCTCCCCCGAGTCCCGCTACCGGCGGTTCCTGCGGCCCGTCACAACGCTTTCGGAGAAGGAACTGCGCTACCTGACCGAGGTGGATCACGCCGACCACTTCGCCTGGGTGGCGGTGGCCGCCGACGAACCGGGCACACGCGGTCTCGGTGTGGCCCGTTACGTGCGGGATCGATCCGACCCGCTGGTGGCGGAAGCGGCAGTGGCGGTGCTCGACGATCACCAGGGGAAAGGTTTGGGCACCATCCTCATGCGGCTGCTGGTGGCCACCGCCCGCGAGAACGGGATCCGCACCTTCCGGGGCTGGGTGCTGGGGGACAACCTGGCGGTGTTGCGCCCGCTTACGCGGATCGGGGCGCGTCGCCGACCTGACCAGGGCGTGCTGCGGGTCGAGGTGGACCTGGACGACGCCTTCGACGGGTCGTCGATCCACGAGGCGTTGCGGGCGGTGGCGGCGGGTGAGATCGAGCCGACGCCCGGGGACACCATCTAGAGCGTCGGGCCTCCGCGGCATGGTGCGACGGCGGTCCGACAAGGTTCCCTCCCCCGGGAGGTGGCCCGAAGGGCCGGAGGGGGCACAAACGCGACAGGGGTCTGTCAAGGGCTGCCCCCCCTCCCCGCTTCGCCGTACTCCCCCCTGCGAGGGGAGGAAAGATTGACCGCAGAGCCGACGACAACGTTCCCTCCCCCGGGAGGTGGCCCGAAGGGCCGGAGGGGGCACCCGCGCGACCAAAGGGTGGTCAGGGTCTGCCCCCCTCCCGGCTCCGCCGTACTCCCCACTGCGAGGGTGAGGAAAGAACCAGCCCCTGCAGGCTTCGCTGCACTCCCCTCCGAAGGGGAGGAACGATCCCTACCCCCCCAAGACCACGTCTCCACGGTCCGTGCTCACCACGACACGCCCGATCCCGGGCGGCCCGTCATCCTCCACCAGTCCCGGCACCTCCGACACCAGCCCGGCAAGAGTTGCCGGCAGCCGTCCCACGGTCACCGAGGCGATCCCCCGCGGCGCGATCGTGTGCGGGGCACTCGCCTCGCCGGGGTGATCCCCCGGCGCCACCTGCCACTCGATGAAGAATGGCAGACGTCCCGGGCCGAGCATCCCGGAAAGCCCGGCAAGCAGCCAGGAGAGCGTTCGCCCGTCCGGGGTCGCCCTGCTCATCGGCAACGGCTCCTCCCCGAGAGCCGTCGCGATGGGCCCGATGTCGTCCGTACGGAGACACAACGATGTCGGATTCGGCTCCGACGAGGCGTGTTCGAGCACGAATCGGCCTAGGGGACTTCGATCGGCCTCAGCGGGTTCGACCACCGCCATCAGCTCCAGGTAGGCGGCGCCCAGAGGCACGATCCGATTGCCGGTGCCGTGACCGGGATGACGCCCGCCAGGGATGGACGCCAGCCCGTGACGCTGCAACATCTCCTCGGCGGCCCGGTCGAGGTCGTCGACCATCAGGATCACGTGGTCGATGGCGATCACGATCGCAGCCTATCCGTGCCAGGATCGGGCCCATGAACCCGTCCGAACACCGCCGGCTCGCAGTCGATCTCAACAACGCAACGTGGGAAGTCCTCGCCGCCGGGGGTCCGCCCGATGACCATGACGCCCGAGACCGCTTCCTCTACGGTGCATACGCCTCCGCATACCACTGGTCGCAGGCCGAGGGGGCGACCGTCGCCAACCGGGTGCGGGCCGAACACCTGGTGGCTCGGGCCGCCATCGCCACCGGGCGCCACGTGGCCGGGTTGGACCACGCCATGCGTTGCCTGGAACTCTGCATCGCACATGGCGAGGAGGTCGAGGACTGGGACTTCGCCTTCGCCCACGAGGCGATCGCCCGGGCACTCGCCGGTCTGGGGCACCGCCGTGACGCCCGCCGCCACCATCGTGTCGCCGCTCAGCGCGGCGCCGAGATCGCCGGCGCCGAGGACCGCCGCGTCTTCATGGAGGAGTTCGCCCGGGGTCCGTGGTTCGGGCTCATCTGACCGGCCCTGGTAGTTTCGCCCCATGACCGAAACGGCAAGGATCTACCTGGCGGGCGAGTGGACCGAAGGAACGGGCGACACTCACCACGCCCTCATCAGCCCGGTGACCGGGGAGCACGTCGCCGACGTCCCCCTGGCCTCGGCCGCCGACATCGACCGTGCCGTGGCCTCCGCCCGGGAGGCCCAGGATGAGTTCCGCCACTGGTCCGCCTTCGAGCGGGCCGACCTCTGTCACCGGATCGCCGACGCCATCGAGGGACGGGTCGAGGAGATCGCCCGGCTCCAGACCCTCGAACAGGGCAAGCCGTACCACGCCGAGTCGCTGACCGACATCGAGGAGGCCAACGAGTACTTCGTCAACGCCGCCGAGGACGTCAAACGCCTCACCGGCGAGGTGATCCCCACCACCGACCGCAACAAGCGCATGTTCACCTTCCGCAGGCCGGTGGGGGTGTGGACGGCGATCACCCCGTGGAACTTCCCGGTGACCATCCCCCTCGAGTACATCGGACCGGGGCTGGCGGCCGGGAACGCCGTGATCGTCAAGCCGCCCGAGTTCACCTCGCTCGCCCTGCTCAGGCTGGCCGAGGCGTTCGACGAGGCCGGCGTGCCCAAGGGCCTGATCTCGATCATCCCCGGCGGTGGCGCCATCGGAGACGCCCTGGTCACCCACTCCGGCATCGATGCGGTCGGGTTCACCGGCTCCAGCGAGACCGGAAAGAAGATCATCTCCCGCATGGGCATCAAGCGCTCCATCATGGAGATGTCGGGGAACGGCCCCACCGTCGTCACCGACGACGCCGACGTCGCCGCAGCCGCCACCGCCGCCGTCTACGGCGCCTACTACAACGCAGGGCAGGTGTGCTGTGCCACCGAACGGGTGATAGTGGTCGACGCCGTTCACGACGCCTTCGTCGAGGCGGCGATGAAGGCCTCCGAGGTGGTGCGCCTGGGCAATCCGTTCGACGAGGCCACCAACATGGGACCGCTCAACAACGAGCCGACCGCGCACAAGATGGACCGCCACATCGCCGAAGCCACCGAACGGGGGGCCGAAGTGCTGCTCGGGGGAGGACGGGCCGAAGGGTTCCCGACACCGCTCTACTACCGCTTCACCCTGGTCGACCGGGTCCCGGAGGACAGCATGCTGGCGAAGGAGGAGTCGTTCGGGCCGGTGCTGCCGATAATCACCGCCCGGGACGACGAGGAGGCGGTGGCGATCGCCAACCGCACCCACCTCGGGTTGCAGGCGGCCGTCTTCACCTCCAGCCTCAGCCGGGCCTTCTGGTACGCCGACCGGATCCGTTCGGGCACGGTGGTGGTGAACGACTCCACGGACTTCTGGGAGACCTTCCAGCCGTTCGGTGGGGCGGCGGGCACCGAGACCGGCTGGGGCCGGGGACGAATCGAGGAGTTCACCGACCTGCAGACGCTGGTCATCGACATCGGGTAGGGGCGGGGTGGCCCGAAGGGCCAGACGGGGCACCGGCGCGACACGAGTCTGGCGACGCTCCCTCCCCAGGGAGGTGGCCCGAAGGGCCGGAGGGGGCACAAGCGCGGCCAAGGCGCTCGCAGAGTCTTCCCCGCTACTCCGCCAAGCCCGCCACGATCCCGTCGAGCAGGTCGCTCTCCGACACCTGCACCTCGGGGAGGCCGGAGAGCCGCAGCGCCTCCACGGCGATCACCGCACCGGCGAGGATCACCGGGGCCCGTCCCGGGTCCAGCGACGGGATGGCCGCAGTCTCGGCGATGTCCAGCCGGCGCAACATCGCCACCAGCGCGACGAGGTCGGCGAGGCCCAGGACCGCTCCATGGACCCACTCCCGGTCGTAGCGCTCCAGCCCGAGGTGGATTGCGGCCAGCGAGGTGAACGTGCCCGCCACTCCGATCATGCGCTCCGGACGACGGGGCAGCCTCACGCGTTCGGCGAAGAGTCGGCCCACCATGCCCGCAGCAGCCGCGACCGCCTCCTCGGACGCCGGACGGTCGGGCAGCGCCCGGTCGGTGAGGCGGACCGACCCGATGGGCACGCTCACGGCGTACCCCTCCTCGCCCATGATGAACTCGGTGCTGCCGCCCCCGGGGTCCACCACCACCGTCGACGACCGGCCCGGCAGACCGGCGAGCGCCCCGGCGTACGAGAGGGCGGCCTCCTCCTCCCCAGTGATCACCTCGACGGGATGGCCCAGCGCCTGGGTGGCCCGCGCCAGGAAGTCATCGGCGTCCGAGGCAGTACGGGCGGCAGCGGTGGCGACCGCGCGGACCCGGCTCGCCTCATGCCGGCGCAACAGGCCCCCGAACTCGGTCAGCACGGAGATGGCAGCCTCGACCCCGTCGGGTGAGAGCCGGCCGCTTCGCTCCATCCCCCGGCCGAGCCCGACCACGACGGTCTCACGGATCTCCCGTCCTCCATCGACCTCGATGAACAGGCGGACGGTGTTGGTGCCGACGTCGACGGCGGCGCGGGTCACTTCGGTTCCCGCCACCCCTTGTTGGAGATCACCTCGCCGGCCATGATGATCACGCAGGGAACGGCACAGTCGAGCGGTTCGATCTTCTGTGCCACCGCCTCACCGACCGGGTTGTCGTTCCCGGCGGCGTGATCGGCGTAGTGGGCGTGCAGGCACTTCACCCCGTTGTGGGTGCCGCCCACTCCTCCGCTCGGTCGCGGCGAGGCGTGGGGCGGAGTCGCGGCGTCGCGCTCCTCGGCGTATCGACGGTGCGCCTCATCGAGGCGGTCGCGGAAGTTGGCATCGCTGGTGGCACGCCACTCCATCTCGGTGACGCCTCCCTCCCCTTCCAGCCGGCCGATCCGCCGGGTCGCCAGAGGGCAGGTGAGCCAGTAGCGCGTCGGAAAAGGCGTCCCGTCCTCGAGAATCGGAGGCACTCTCGACACCACGGGCAGTCCCAGGTGACAACGAGCCACCACGTCGGCCGGGGCCCGCGGCGACCGTCCGATCTGGACGGCCATCACCGCCCGGTCATCCATCGGAGAGAAGATCCCGGCCGGTGATGAAGTCCCAGAGCTCCCGCCACCAGGAAGTGCGTTCCGGCAGCGCCGTCGGAGGCCCGGGAAGGGTCGACTCGGCCTCAGGCGTCGATTCGGCGACGTAGGCGATCTCGCCTGGCTTCACAAGGCCGAACTGCTCGCGGGCGATCCGCTCCACCTCGCTGGTCGTCAGCAGGGCCGCCACCTGCTCCTCGAGCCGGCGGTTCTCCTCGATCAGGGCGTCGCGCTGGCGACGGGCCAGGTCGAGCGTCGCCTCCTGGGCGACCACCTGACGGAAGGGGACGATCCCCGAGGCGATCGCCAGCGCCACGACGATCATCCCCATGAGCAGCGAACCGAACAGCCCGAAACCCTTGCGCTGTTCCATCAGACACCCCTCCGATACGGATCGGTACCGGCGTAACGCGCCCCGGAGCCCAGCCCCTCCTCGATGCGCAGCAGCTGGTTGTACTTGGCGGTTCGCTCCCCACGGGCGGGGGCGCCGGTCTTGATCTGACCGGCGTTGGTGGCCACCACCAGATGGGAGATGAAGGTGTCCTCGGTCTCGCCGGACCGGTGGCTCACCACCCGCCCGTACCCGGCGCCCTCAGCCATCTCCATGGTCTGCAGCGTTTCGGAGAGGGTGCCGATCTGGTTCACCTTGACCAGCACCGAGTTGGCCACGCCACCGTCGATCCCTCGCTGCAGCAGATCCGGGTTGGTGACGAACACGTCGTCCCCCACCAGTTGGATGCGGCGGCCGAGGCCGGCGGTGAGCTCGGCCCACCCGTCCCAGTCGTCCTCGGCGAGGCCGTCCTCGATGGAGACGATCGGGAACTCGTCGACCAGCCCTGCGAGGTACTCCACCATCTCGGAGGTCTTGCGCGCCCTGCCTTCGAACTGATACCTCCCCTCCCGATGGAACTCGGTGGCGGCGACGTCGAGGGCGAGGGACACCTGACTCCCTGCCTCGTATCCGGCGGCTGCGATGGCCTCCATCAGCAACTCCAGGGCACTGCGATTCTCCGGCAGGTCGGGAGCGAAACCGCCTTCGTCGCCGACGTTGCTGCTCAGGCCCCGGCCCGCCAGGACCTTGCGCAGGGCGTGGTAGATCTCGACCCCGGCGCGCAACGCCTCCCGGAAGGTCCCGAAACCGGACGGCACCAGCATGAACTCCTGGATGTCGATCGAGTTGGCGGCGTGGGCGCCCCCGTTGAGCACGTTGAGCATCGGCACCGGGAGCAGCCGGGCGGCGGGACCACCCAGGTAGCGGTACAGAGGCATACCGGTGCCGGCCGCAGCCGCCCGGGCGTTGGCCAGCGACACCGCCAGCAGCGAGTTGGCCCCGAGACGCTCCTTGTTGGGGGTTCCGTCCAGGTCGCACAGCGCCTGGTCCAGGGAGGCCTGGTCGGTGGCGTCCCGGCCGACCACTGCGGGCGCGATGACATCATTGATGTTGGCGACGGCCCGCGTCACACCCTTCCCGCCGAAGCGGGTCCCGCCGTCCCGAAGCTCGATGGCCTCGAGTGCCCCCGTCGAAGCTCCCGATGGAACCGCCGCACGACCGAAGTGGCCGCCAGCAAGCACCACCTCGGCCTCGACGGTCGGGTTCCCCCGGGAGTCGAGGATCTCGCGGGCCCGTATCGAGGTGATCTCAGTCACGGGCCCTCCTTCCAACCGAAGGTACTACGAATGCGCGCAACCGGCGAGGAAAGTCGCCTCCACCGGTCACTCCAACTCCTTGGCCCGCTCCCATGCGGCATCCATCTCGTCGAGGGTCATGGAGTCCACGTCACCTGCGGCCTCCACCTGCCGGAACCGCTCCTCGAACCGGGCGGTGGCGCCGCGCAGCGCCTGCTCGGGATCCACGTCGATACGGCGGGCGAGGTTGACCACGGTGAACAGCAGGTCGCCCACCTCGTGGGCGGTGTCGGAGCCGTCGGCGAGGACCTCGGCCAGCTCCTCCTCCACCTTGGCCACCACCCCGGCCAGGTCGGGCCAGTCGAACCCGACCCCGGCGGCTCGCCCCTGAAGTGCCAGGGCACGCGCCAGGGCGGGTAGCGAGGAGGGCACCCCGTCGAGCAGCGACTCCCGGCCCTTCTCGTCTTGCTTGATCCTCTCCCAATTGGCGATCACGTGGTCGGCGGTGGGGGCGTCGACGACGCCGAAGACGTGCGGGTGGCGGGCGATCAGCTTGCGACGGATGCGTTCGGCTACCTCTTCGATCCCGAACACCCCCGCCTCGGCGGCCAGGGTGGCGTGGAACACCACCTGGAGCAGCAGGTCGCCCAGCTCCTCCTCCAACTCGAGGTATCCGGCGACGTCGGGATCTCCACCCGGTGCATCCGCCGGCAGCGCCTCGATCGCCTCCAGGGCCTCATGCGCCTCCTCCAGGAGGTGACGGGCCAGGCTGTGATGGGTCTGCTCCCGATCCCACGGGCACTCCCGGCGCAGGCGGGCGTTGGTGCGCACCAGACCGGGCCAACCCGGCGTCTCCACCTCGAGGAACAGCGAGACCCGCAGCCCGGCGTGTCCGGCCCTCAGGTCTGTGAGAGCCACCGTCTCCACGACCTCGCCGTCCCCCCCGAGGTCGGCGAGGCGGGTGATCGGCGTCTCGGCGGCGAGCACCTCGAGCAGCCCGTCGCGCACGGCGTCCAGGGAGGCCGGCGTGTCGACCTGGGCGATGAGCGTGGGGAGGTGAAGCAGCAGCGGCTGGGGAAGGTCGTGGGCGTCGAGCACCTGCAACCCCCGCTCCAGCGGGTCCAGGCCCAATCGGAGCAACGCCAGATCGAGGAAAGACTCCGCCGGCAACACCTCCACATCGGAGCGTTCTGCCAACAGCCGCACCGTGTGCTCACCCACAAGGGGACTTCCCGGGACGGCGTAGACGACCGGTCCGCCTTCGGCAATGGATGTGACCCGATCGGCGATGCCGCGGTACACCGAGGCGAAGTCCTCGCCGGCCTCGTACAGGTCGTCGCACGGGAGCACCTCGCGCCGGGCCGCCAGGTCACGGGCGGCGGGGTGCTCGATGGTGCGCACCACCACCCGTCGGTCGGGGTCGAGCAGCAGGCCGAGTGCCCGTGCGTCGAGGCGGTCCAGGCCCGCAGGTCCCAGGCCGACCACGACGATCGAGGCGGTCACCTCACTCCGTCGGAGGGGTGATCCCCAGCGGCGACCAGGTGCCGTACTCCGCCTCGACCACGACGTCGGCCTCTTCCAGCTTGAGGTTGAACCAGTCGCTCCACATGGCGTCGCCCACCTCCGCGGGGAAGAAGGCGAGGGGATCCGCCTCCACTTGCTCCCGGGTCGGTGCCGTCCGGTCGGTCACCAGGATCACGTGCCAGCCGAACTCGGTCTCCACCGGGCTGGTGACCTCGTCCAGGTCGGCCTCGACGGCGGCGTTGGCAAACTCCAGCACGTACCGGGAGGCGAGGTTGCAGCCGAGGTCGCCGCCGGGCGAGGTGTCGGTCGACACCTCGTCGGCGACGGCGGCGAACCCCTCGCCGGCCTCCAGCCGGCCGATCACCGTCAGGGCCTCCTCTTCGGTCGCCACCAGGATGTGACTGGCGCACACGGTCGTAATCAGGGCGGGTGAGGCGAACAGGTCGTCGATCGTCGTCGGGTCGCTCACGAGTGCGCCCACCACCTGGTCGCGCAGCACACCGATCTCGGCGTTGAAGCGCAGCATCCCGCGACCGGCATTGGGTACCCCCAGGTAGGTCTCGGGGGTGACTCCCCGGGCCTCCATGTCGTCGATGATGGCGGAGTAGGTCTCGTCCACCAGAGCCTCGTCCAGCACCAGGGAGAGTTCGGCCTCCATCGCGTCGATGAGGACCGCCTTGGCGACGAGGGCGAACACGGCGTTCTGCAGGCCTTCGTCCTTGGGCACGGCGCCGCCCTCGTACAGATCGGCGACGTCGTCGAGGGTGATCTGGGTGTCGACGCCGATGGTGGCGACCAGGGACCCTCCCGACGAGCAGGCGACGGCGAAGGCGGCGAGCAGGGCAATGGGGGCGGCGAATCTGCGCAGGGGAATCACTCCGAGTCGGGGGGCCACATTGTACGGATGAACTCGGTCAACTCCGAAGCCGGCCGCCGCCCCAGCGGGACGAACAGCATCTTCTGCTTGGCCTGGAGCACCGCCCGGGGCGACAGCCTCTGCAGGCGCACCTCCTGGCTGGCGGCCAGGGTGACCGGTGTCATCCGGACCTCTCGATGCAGCGCCAGCACCTCGGTGAGACCGACCCGCAGCGCCTCCACCCGCAGCCGAGCCACCTCGATCAGGGTCTCCGCCCGCTCCGGAAGCGGTCCGAAGCGGTCGACCCACTCGGAGACCACATCGTCGACACCCCTCTGGGTGGTGGCGGCGGCGAGGCGGCGATACGCCTCCAATCGGGCGTCCTGATCGGCCACGTAGCCGTCGGGGAGGTGCGCCTCCACCGGCAGCTCGATCCTCACCTCGGCCGGGGGAGGCGCGGCGACGATGCCGGTCTCCAACTCCCCCACTGCCTCGGCCACCAGCTCCATGTAGAGATCCAGCCCGACGGCGGAGATGTGGCCCGACTGCACGTTCCCCAGGACGCTCCCGGCACCCCTGATCTCCAGGTCGCGCAGCGCCAACTGGAACCCGGAACCCAGGTCGGCGAACTCGCCGATCGCCTCCAGCCGCCGGTGGGCCTCCTCGGTGAGGCGGTGGTCGGGCGGATGGAACAGGTAGGCGTACGCCCTCTGTGTGGACCGGCCCACCCGTCCCCTCAGCTGGTAGAGCTGGGCGAGGCCGAGCAGGTCGGCGCGCTCCACGATCAGCGTGTTCACCTGGGGAAGGTCGAGCCCCGACTCGATGATGGTGGTCGCCACCAACACGTCGTGCTCCCCCGCCCAGAAGTCGAGCATCACCTGCTCCAGCTGCCCCTCCGACATGCGGCCGTGGGCGACGGCGAACCTGGCTTCCGGAACCAGGGCTCGAAGCCGGGCGACGGCGTGATCCATCGATTCGATCCGGTTGTGCACGTAGAACACCTGCCCGTCGCGCAGCATCTCCCGCCTGATCGCCGCCGACACCGTCGACTCCTCCCAAGGGCCGATGAAGGTGAGGATGGGATGCCGGTCCTCGGGCGGCGTGGCGATACGCGAGACGCTGCGGATCCCGGTGAGTGCCATCTCCAGCGTGCGCGGGATCGGGGTGGCGGTGAGGGTGAGCACGTCGACGGAGCGGCGCAGTGCCTTGATGCGGTCCTTGGCGGCCACACCGAAACGCTGCTCCTCGTCCACCACGAGCAGCCCCAGGTCCTTGAAGGCCACGTCGTCGCTGAGAAGGCGGTGGGTGCCGATCACCACGTCCACCGACCCGTCGGCGAGTCGCTTGACCACGGCGCGCTGCTGGGCTGCGGTCAGGAACCGGCTCAGCGACTCGACCCGGATCGGGTACGGGGCGAACCGGTCGGAGAAGGTCTGATGATGCTGCTGGGCGAGCAGGGTGGTGGGCACCAGCACCGCCACCTGTCTGCCGTCCTGAACCGCCTTGAAGGCGGCGCGCACCGCCACCTCGGTCTTGCCGAACCCGACGTCGCCGAACACCAGGCGATCCATCGGCGCCGCCGACTCCATGTCGGCCTTCACGTCCTCGATGGCGGTCAGCTGGCCCGGGGTCTCCTCGAAGGGGAAGGCGGCCTCGAGCTCCCGCTGCCACGGGCTGTCGGCGGAGAAGGCGTGGCCGGCGACCCGGGCCCGCGCCCGGTGCAGCGACACCACCTCCTCGGCCACGGCGGCCACCTCGCGCCGAACCCGGGACCGCGTCTTCTCCCAGTCGGAGCCACCCATCCGGCTGAGGCGCGGCGACTCGCCCCCCGAGTAACGCCGCACCGCCGCCAGCTGGTCTGTGGGAACGTAGAGGCGGTCCTCCCCGGCGTAGGCCACCAACAGGTAATCGCGCTCCACGCCGCCGATGCTGCGGGTCACCAGGCCTTCGAAGCGGCCGATCCCGTGGCGGCGGTGCACCACGAAGTCCCCGGGCCGCAGGTCGGCGTAGCCGTCGCCGGGAGTAGGACCGCCCGCCACCACTCGCCGGTGTGCTCTCCGCCTGCCGGCGATCTCCTGCTCTCCCAGCACAGCCACCCCCAGGTCGGGAGCGACGAAGCCCTTGTGGACTCCGGTGGCGATCACCGAAGAACCGCCTTCGACGACCTCGAGGCGCTCCAGGTCCAGGCCGTGCTCGTCGAGCACCCGAGCCACCCGGTCGGCGGCGGCGGTCCCGTCCATGGCCACCACCACCTGGGTGTTGCCGCCGATCAGGGCTCGCAGGCCTCGTGCCACCGATTCGGGATCCCCCGGGGTGGCGTCGAGGCCGGTGATGGTGATCCCGGGTTCTCCGGGTCGGGCGGCGGAGGCGGGGACCTGCAAGGTGCGCCCCTCCGGGACGACCGCCGCCAGCGGAAGGAACAACGAGGGATGCGCTCCCGCCTCGGGCGCCCCCGCCCCCCAGGTGGGGGCCAGGGCACGAGCCAGTTCGTCCTCCTCGGCCACCAGATCGGAGGCGCGATCCGCCGCCCGGGTCGGGTCGAACAGCACCACCCGGGTCGACCCGGACGCTTCGTCCAAGACGGTGGCCTCCGGGGCGAGCCATGGCAGCCAGGACTCGATGCCGGGGAAGGAGATGCCGTCGGCGATGCGATCCCAGGTCGGCGCCGCCCATGGGTCGGTGCGGAGCAACGCCCGCGCCGCCTCGGCCATCACCCCTTCCGGGCGCACCTCTCGGGCCGGATAGGCGGTCACCGCCGACACCGGCTCGAAAGATCGCTGGGTGGCGACCGAGAACGCCGTGATCTCGTCGACGGTGTCGCCCCAGAAGTCGATCCGGACCGCCTGGCGCGACTGTGCCGGATAGAGATCGACGATCCCACCCCTGACGGCGAACTCTCCCCTCGCCTCCACCCGGTCGGTGCGCTCGTAGCCGATGGCTGCGAGCCGACGCACCACGTCGTCGAACTCGACCTCGGCCCCTGGGCTCAGCTCCACCGGCTCCACCGGCGACGGGGAGAGACGCTGAACGACGGCCCGCACCGACCCCACCACCACCGTCGGACGCCCCAGGCGCAAGGCGTGTCGCGCCTCGGCGCGCAATGCCATCGTGCTCAGGTTCGGCGAGACGTGTTCGAAGGGAAGCGTCTCCCATGCGGGCAACAGCAAGACGTTCGCGGTGAAGAGCTCCAGGTCGTCGACCAGGTCCTCGGCGTCTCTCTCGCCAGGGACGATGGCCAGGATCGCGCCTTGTGACCGCCACGCCATCCCTGCGAGGAGGAAGGATCGGACGCCGGGGGACGCGACGAAGCGCCCCGACTCGGGGATCGGGGGATGGTCGCGCCAGCGCGTTACGAGCGCCGCCAGTGGGGCGGTCATGCGACGAGAGAGGGTAGAGGGGCGGGAGCCGCATCGAATCGCCCGTGCGGCCCCACCCCCCTCCCTCGACCTCGCCCGCCCGCCGGATCGATCACCCGGCCAGGTTCACCGCGCCGCTCCCGGAGTCGTCATGGCGAAAGCGCGGCCACCAGGCATCGCCATAGCCCTCCAGACCGGCATCGGAGATGACGCTCACCGTGCCGTCGGTGGCGACCACGAAGATCGAGCCGTCGACGATCACCGGGCTCGAGACAACGGGTGCATCGGTGCCGAGCTCGTACGCCGCCACCAGCTCGCCCTCCGTGGACACGACCCGCAGCTCGCCGCTGACCGCGAACAGCACCACGGAATCGTCGGCCAGCACCGGTGTCGACGTTCCCTGGCCGGGGGCGGTGTCGAGCAGCGTGCCGGTGCAGTCCGGCGTCACCTTCCACAACTCGGCGGTCCGCCTGGCGCCGTCGGGGACCGTGATCGAGACGTAGGCGTTGCCCTCGGCATCGATGGTCACGCCCTGGTAGTAGCCCGCGGCCATCAGCGGCCCCACCTCCACCTCGAAGGCGCACATCTCCTCGAGGTTCTCGTCGAGGTGGAACAGGGCGTAGGTGTTGCGGTCGTCGACGGCGTGGGCGAACTGCACCCAGAGGGTGCCGTCCATCGAGATCACGATCTCGCCGGCCACGGCGTCCTCGTCGGCGTTTCCGGCACCGGTGCGATGGCATCCCTCGTCGCCAGGGTCGAACGAGGCGACGACCTCGAGGGAGGCGTCGAGCTTCACCACCGAGCATCCGTACAGGTACTCGTCATCGGAGTCGCCGTGATGCTGCGGGCCGCCACCGACGTACAGGTATTCGCCATCGGTGGTGATACCGGCGCCCACCCAGGACCGGAACCCGTCCTCGGTCGCCAGCCGGGCGACGATCGTCCCATCGGACGTCATGCCGTACAGACCACCACAGGTCTCCTTGATCGGATCCTGGCAGTTGTCCTCCGGGGTGTTGATCGTCCCGAAGTAGTAGGTGCCGTCCAGGTACACCCCGGACGAGTCGCTCACCACGCTCAGCTCCTCGTTGGTGGCGATCACCTCGAACGTGGCCGGATCCAACACCTGGACCGCACCGCCGAACGTCGTGTTCCAGAACAGGAGTCCCTCGGCCTCCACCAGGGCAGGCGTCGCCTCCCCCGTGTACCCCTCGGCGAGGACGTGGAGCGTTCCGGTGGAGAGGTCGTAACCGAGCAGCGTGGCCGACAATGCGTCGCGCGGCTCGCATCCGTGCCCATGATCGTGCATCGACCACACCAGCATCTCGTCGACCACGATCGGCGACGAGGTGACGTAGGTGCATTCGGTGGCGGGGATGGTGACGTACTCCACGGATCCGTTGGTGCCGTAGACCAACCCTTCCGCCTCCGGGAACTCCGACAGCGCCGGATCGCCCGGCGGATCGGTGGTGCTGGTCGATGCCGACACCGTCGTAGTGACGGCGTCGTCGGGCGCCGAAGCCTCGGAGCCGCCGCAGGCGGCCAGCAGGGTGATGGTGAGCAGGGCTGTGATGAACCGGGTCATGTTCTCCTCCAATCGATTTGGTGAGGCTCGGCAGGCAGGGTCAAAGGCGGGTGAAGCGAGGATGAGCTCGGGATGAGACCCATGCGAGGCCGAGAACGCCCGGGGCGGCTCAGGCAGTGGGGTCGAGGACGCCCTGATCCCGATACCAGTCGACGGTCTCGGCGAGCCACACCTCGGGAGGCGCGTAACGCAATCCGAGGTCCCGCTCCGCCCGGGAGCCGTCGCACCGGTGACCGCGGCGGACGCTGCGGGCCATGTCCCGGCAGTACCTGGGGGTGCGTCCCACGATCCGTGCCGCCGCCTCGGCCACGGTGGCGCCCGGCATCAGCATCCACGGCGGCAGATACCGCACCCGATGCTCGACGCCGCCGATCACGGCGAGCAGTGCCACTGCCTCCTCAACGGTCGGGTTCCAGCCGCACACCAGGTACCGCTCACCGGGCGCGCCGCTGGTCTCGGCGAGCAGGTGTGCCTCGACGGTGTCTCCGATCGACACCAGAGGGAGGCGGGTGCGTATCGCCCACCTGAGCCGACCGTTGAGATAGTCGATGAAGATGCGAGCGCTGCCGTGGACCCGGCCCGGACCCTGCACCGAAGACGGATTCACCGCGACCAGGTCGACGCCGAGGCGGGTGGCGGCATCGAATGCGGCGCGCTCGGCCAGCCACTTGCTCTCGGCGTAGCGGGAGACCCACCTGCCGTCGGGGACGGTGGACTCGGTGGCCACGGCGCCCTCCGGCTCCCCGATGGCCGCCAGAGACGAGGTGTGGACCACGCGTCGAACCCCGGCGGCTGCTGCGGCCCCCACGGCGGCGCGGGTGCCCTCGACGTTGATCCGGAGCTGCTCCGGATCACACATCGCCACCTTCCCGGCGACATGGAACAGCGTGTCACAGCCCCGCATCCCCTCCCGCCACTCTCCCGGCTCCAGCAGGTCGCCTCGCACCGGTTCGGCGCCCAGGGCCGCCACCAGCCGGGCGGACGACTCCGAGCGGGCCAGGGCGAGCACCCGCCTCCCCGAACCCGCGAGGCGGCGGATCAAGGCGGAGCCGATGAAACCGGAGCCTCCGGTGACGAATGCGTCAGGCACGCGCTCGGTCGGAACGCAACACCACGGCGAAACGCGAGAAGTACCCGTACCCCGACATCAGGGTGACCGCAACGGCGGCGAGCATCACCCACTGGTCGGGATAGAACCCCCCGAACGTGACCGAGGGACGGAGCAGGGCGAGGAAGATCGCCATGTACTGCACATTGGCCTTAGCCTTGCCCCAGAACGAGGGCGGGACCGCGACCCCGTCCATGGCTGCCACTCCCCTGAGCCCGGAGACGGCGATCTCGCGGCCCACGATGACGAACGCCGCCCACGCCCAGGCGCGGCCCACCGCCACCAGACCGAAGAGGGCTCCCGACACCAGGAGCTTGTCGGCGATCGAGTCGAGAAAGGCTCCCAGGGCGGTCGTGATCTGCCAGCGCCGGGCCAGGTACCCGTCCGCCCAATCGGTCATCGAGGCCACCGCCATCAGTGTGGCGGCGATTCCGAAAGAGTGGTCGATCGGATCGGTGGGAAGGATCAGCGCCAGGATCGCCGGGATCAGGGCGATGCGAAGGTAGGCGAGGCCATCTGGGATCGACATGGCCCGGCGATGGTAACGATGGGAACCCCGGGAGGAGTGCCGGGGCTACTCCACCCAGCCGAACGACTTCTCCACGGCGCGGTGCCAGCCGGTGGTGAGGCGGGCTCGCGCGGATGGGTCCATCGCCGGCTCCCAGCGCCTTCCTTCGCGCCAC
Organism: Acidimicrobiia bacterium; assembly: GCA_030584185.1. Classification (NCBI taxonomy): domain Bacteria; kingdom Bacillati; phylum Actinomycetota; class Acidimicrobiia; species Acidimicrobiia bacterium. The sequence continues at coordinate 870,274 of CP129495.1, forward strand.
AGGGCTCGCACCTGGTCGAGCCCGTCGAAGAACCCGACGGCGATCCCGGCGGCGTAGGCGGCACCGAGGGCGGTGGTCTCGGTGACGACCGGGCGCACCACGGGCACGCCGAGGATGTCGGCCTGGAACTGCATCAGCATCTCGTTGCCCACCATTCCACCGTCGACGAACAGGGTGTCGAGCCTCACCCCCGAGTCGGCCTCCATGGCGGCGATCACGTCGGCGGTCTGGTAGGCCGTCGCCTCGAGGACTGCCCGGGCGAGGTGCCCGGCGGTGGCATGGCGGGTGAGGCCGGCGACCACGCCTCGGGCATCGCTCCGCCAGTACGGGGCGAACAGCCCTGAGAAGGCGGGCACGAAGTAGACGCCGCCGTTGTCGGGGACGGTGGCGGCGAGGGCCTCCACATCCTCCGCGGCGCCGATCAGACCGAGGTTGTCTCGCAGCCACTGGACCCCGGCGCCTGCGATCGCCACCGAGCCTTCGAGGGCGTACTCGGCGGGCCGTCCCGGGAACTGGGAGGCAACGGTGGTGAGCAGCCCGGCACGGCTCTGCACCGCCTCGGGCCCGGTGTGGAGCAGCAGGAAGCACCCTGTTCCGTAGGTGTTCTTGGCGCCTCCGGCCTCGAACGCCGCTTGGCCGAAGAGTGCCGCCTGCTGATCGCCGAGGACCCCGGCGATCGGCACCCCGTCGAGCACCCCGACACCTTCGCCGAACGGCCCGACACTGGGGAGGATCTCGGGCAGGGCGGTGGCGGGCACCCCGAAAGCGTCGAGGAGGTCTGCCTCCCACTTCAGCGACCCGAGTCCCATGAGCATCGTGCGAGATGCATTGGTGACGTCGGTGACGTGGGCGCCGGTGAGGTTCCACAGCAGCCAGGAGTCGATGGTGCCCAGCGCCAGGTCACCGGATGCGGCGGCATCCCGGACGGCGGGCACCTCGTCGAGCAGCCAGCGCATCTTGGCGCCGGAGAAGTAGGTGGCCAGCGGGAGGCCACACCTGGGCCGGAACCGGTCGACGCCGCCCGAGGCGGCGAGGGAGTCCACCATTTCCTGGGTGCGAGTGTCCTGCCAGACGATCGCCGGCGCCAGCGGCATCCCCGACGAACGACTCCAGGCGACGGTGGTCTCGCGCTGGTTGGTGATACCCACCGCCGCCAGGTCGCAGGGGCCGATACCCGCCGCCGCAAGGGCGCCGCCGATCACGACCCGGGTGGCCTCCCAGATCTCGCCGGCGTCGTGCTCCACCCAACCGGGGCGGGGGCAGATCTGGCGGTGCTCACGCTGCTCCATGGCCACGATCGACCCGGCGCCGTCGACCACGACGAACCGCGTCGAGGTCGTCCCCTGGTCGATGGCCCCGACGAACTTCACGGGTTGTCACCCTTGGCGATGCCTAGGCGCGCCGAAGCGTCACCGGCCGCCTGACGGGCCTCCTCGCCACCGGCCTCACCGAAACGATGGAGCACCGCGGCGCCGGCGGAGACCATCAGATCGACGTCGTCTCGCTCCCGCTCGGTGAAGCGCCGCAGGACGAAGTCGGCCGGATCCTGGCGGCCGGGGGGCCTGCCCACTCCGATCTTGAGCCGCCACACGTCGCGACTTCCGATGGCGCGCATGACACTGGCCACGCCGTTGTGACCGCCCGAACCCCGTCCGTGATGGAAGCGCAGCCTCCCGAAGGGGAGGTCGATGTCGTCGTGGACGAGGATCAGGCCGGTGGGGTCGGTCTTGTACCACTTGAGGAGCGCCACCACCGGACCGCCCGACTCGTTCATGAAGGTGAGGGGAAGGGCTGCGACGGCGGGCACCCCGCCGAGGGAAAACTCGGACACGTCGGCCATGATCTTGCGAGGAGCCCGACGGAACTCGGTACCGACGGCTGCGGCGACGACCACTTCGGCGCCCACGTTGTGACGGGTGCCTCGATACTGATCGCCGGGGTTGCGCAGGCCGACGACCAGCAGGGGGGAGGCGGCCGATGTCGAGCGGCGTCTCATCGCCGAGCGGTCCCGGCGGTCGGGTGCGGCCTGACCGGCCGCACCGCGTCAGCCCTCGTCCCCGGCCTCGGGTTCGGTGCCCTCGGCGGCTTCGACATCCCCGTCCTCGCCCTCGGCTTCCCCCGCATCGCCCTCGGCCACCGCCGCCTCCTCGACGACGCGCGGGATGGCGACGGTCACCAGGTCTGTCTCGGGATCGTCCAGGTACTCGACGCCCTCGATGACGGGAAGATCCGCCACCTTGAGGGTGGTGCCGAGCTCCAGGTCCGAGATGTCGACGGTCACGTGCCCCGGGATGTCCATGGGCAGCGCCCTCAGGTTCACCGCGGTGCGGATGGTCTCCAGGATGGCGCCCTCGTTCTTCACCGCCTCCGGCGTGCCGATGAACTCGAGCAGCACCTCTGCGGTGATCGCCTCGTCCAGCGAGATGCTGATGAAGTCGACGTGGGCGATCTCTCCGCGCACCGGATGCCGCTGGATCTCCCGGGCCACCGTGAGGTACGGCTTCTTGGACCCTTCGACGGCGAGGTTGATCAGGGCGTTGGACCCGGCCTCGGTGTGCAGGGCGGCGTGCAGATCGCGCCGGTTCACCGACACCGAGATCGGGTCCAGACCCCGACCGTATAGGACCGCGGGAACCTCGCCTGCGACGCGCCGACGACGCCCGGGCCGGCTCCCGGTTTCGGTACGCGCATCGGCGCGCAGGGTCACCTGATCCATGACATGAACTCCTAGGAGGAAGTGCGGGAATCCATTATCGCCCACGGGGGGCCATTGACCAAAGTGGGGCAGGTCTTCGAGCAGAGATCGCAACACTTATGTTGTAGAGTGAGGGCATGACCATGGCAGGGACTCTCATTCGCGAGGCGCGAAAGAGAGCCGGCCTCAGCCAGGCGGCACTCGGCCATCGCCTGGGCGTGCCTGGATCGGCGATCGGCCGCTGGGAGCGGGGCGAGGTCGATCCCGGGTTCGACTCGGTGCTGCGAACGGTGCGCGCGACTGGGCTCGACCTGACGCTGGCGCTCACGCCGAGCGACGATCACGACGTGACTCTGATCCGCCGCACCCTGAGCCAGACTCCACAGAGTCGCCTCGAGGAGATGGTGACCGCGGTGCGGGCACTCGACCGGATGGCAGCCGCATCCCGTGGCTGAGTACGACCCGGTCGGGATCCTGCGGGTGCTCCACAACCACAGGGTCCGCTTCGTTGTGATCGGCGGAGTGGCGGCCCGGCTCCGAGGGGCACCTCTCATCACCCAGGACCTCGACGTGACGCCTGCCGCCGACCGGGCAAACCTGCGGGCGCTCGCCGAAGCGCTCACCGCCCTGGGGGCGCGGCTGCGCACCCCGAAGGAACCCGACGGCGTTTCCTTCCCCATCACCGCCGAGATGCTGGCTGCTGCCGACGCGTGGACGCTCATCACCAGCAGAGGCGATCTCGACCTCGCGTTCACCCCGGATGGGACCGGCGGCTACCGGGACCTGGCGGCGAGCTCGGACATGCTCCAGGTGAGCGACGACCCGCCGCTGCGGGTGTCGGTGGCTTCCCTGGCCGACGTGATCCGGTCGAAAGAGGCCGCAGGGCGGGCCAAGGATCGCGCCGCCATGCCCCTGCTCCGCCAGACCCTCGAGGAGGTGGAACGGGCCAACGGCCCCTCGTGAAGGGCCGGCCGCCCCCTGGGTCGGCCCGAGGGCAAGCGATACGTTGGCCTCGTGAGCAACGAGTTCCCCGTCCTCAGCGCTGAAACGATCGCCCCCGGGATCGTCCGGCTGCGCCTGCAGGCGCCCCGGGTCGCCCGCCATTGGAGGCCGGGGCAGTTCGCGATCGTTCGCCCCGATGAAGACGGGGAGCGGATTCCTCTGACCGTGGTCGAAACCGACCCCGACGGCTCCATCGTGCTGGTGATCCAGGCGGTGGGCGCCACCACCGACCGGCTATGCGCGATGGTCGCCGGCGACGCACTCGCAGACTTGGCCGGGCCGCTGGGAAGTCCCACCGAGGTGGACCACTTCGGAGGGGTGGTCGTGGTGGCGGGTGGGGTCGGCGCCGCAGTCGCACTTCCGGTCGCTCGGGCACTGGTCGAAGAAGGGAACGAGGTGACGGCGATCCTCGGCGCCCGCAGCGCCGACCGGGTGATCCTTGCCGCGGAGACGAAGGCCGCAGGCTGTCGCGTGATCGTGGCCACCGAGGACGGCAGCCTCGGAATCCAAGGGATGGTCACCGACGCCCTGGGCGACTTGCTGGCACGGGAGGGCCGAGTCGATCGGGTCTTCACCGCAGGGCCGATACCGATGATGGCGGCGGTGGCCGAGGCGACCCGTCGGCACGGGATCACCACCATCGCCAGCCTCAACCCGATCATGGTCGACGGCACCGGGATGTGCGGTGGATGCCGGGTGCGCATCTCCGGCGAGATGCGGTTCGCCTGCGTGGACGGGCCCGAGTTCGATGCCCATGCCGTCGACTTCGACACCCTCGCTCGGCGCAACGCCGCCTACGCCGCCTGGGAGGCCGACGCCCGGCGGGGTGCCTGCCGGGAGGTGCCGGCATGACACCGATGTCGACCCGGGAGCGGATGAAGATCCCCCGCCAGGAGATGCCGCTGCGCGACCCCAAGAAGCGTCGCCGGGACTTCGAGGAGGTCGCCCTCGGACTCGACCCGGATGTGGCGCGCCTGGAGGCGGCCCGGTGCCTGGTCTGCCGCCACCCCACCTGCGTCGATGGGTGCCCCGTACGGGTCCGGATCGACCGGTTCCTGCCCCTGCTCGCCGAGGGCGACCTGGAGGGGGCGGCGCGGGTGGTGCACGAGGACAACGCCCTGGCGGCGGTGTGCGGCCGGGTGTGCCCCCAGGAGTCGCAATGCGAGGGAGCCTGCGTGCTGAGCCGCAAGGGGGTTCCGGTCGCCATCGGCGCCCTGGAACGCTTCGTGGCCGACCATGGGCCCAGGCCCGAGCCGGGGACGGCGGCAGCCACCGGCCGGAAGGTGGCCGTCGTGGGGAGCGGCCCGTCCGGCCTCACCTGCGCCCGGGACCTGGCACGGCTCGGCCACTCGGTGACCGTCTTCGAGGCACTGCATCGCCCGGGAGGCGTTCTTGCCTACGGAATCCCCTCGTTCCGCCTCCCGGGTGACGTGCTCGACGAGGAGATCGCCTTCCTCGAGGCGCTGGGCATCGAGTTCGTCACCGACGCCGTGATCGGGCCCGGCGAGACCATCGACGACCTCTTCGTCGCCGGCTACGACGCCATGTTCCTGGGGGTCGGCGCCGGGCTGCCGCGGTTCCCAGACCTCCCCGGCGAGGACCTGGTCGGGGTGTTCAGTGCCAACGAGTTCCTCACCAGGATCAACCTGATGGGGGCCGGCCGCCCGGGGGCCGCCACCCCGATCCCGAACATGAAAGGGGCCAGGGTGGTCGTGGTCGGGGGCGGGAACACGGCCGTGGATGCCGCCCGCACCGCCCTCCGCCTCGGCGCAGCCGAGGTGCGGATCCTCTACCGCCGGGACCGACCCGACATGCCCGCCCGCCTCGAGGAGGTGGAGCATGCCCTGGAGGAGGGTGTCCTCCTGGAGGCCCTGGTGGCTCCCGTGGACTTCGTCGGAGACGGTGGAGCGGTGACCGGAGTCCGTATCGTGTCGATGCGGCCCGGCGACCCGGATGCCACCGGGCGCAGGCGCCCGGAACCCGTTGCGGGCAGCGAACGCCAGATCGCCGCCGACCTGGTGGTGGTGGCGATCGGCAACGATCCCAACCCTCTCCTCCTCCGCACCACCTCCGAACTCGACCGCACCGACCGGGGAACCATCGTGGTCGACCCTGCCACCGGCTCCACCAGCATCCCCGGTGTGTGGGCAGGCGGAGATGTCGTCACCGGCGGGGCGACCGTGATCCAGGCGATGGGCGCCGGTCGCAGGGCGGCGGCGGCGATCGATGCCCACCTCCGGGAGGAGCCGGTCTCGAATCGGGCAGGCGCCAACCCGGCGGGCCTCCCCATCACCAGGAGGGACTCTCGGTCGGGACCGGTTACCCGTAACCGCCTGCTTCCTTCGCGGGTCGAATCGTCGCCGGCAAGAGAAGGGACGACGGCATGAAGTTCGACAAGATCTGGCAAGTAGTCCTCGGCGTGTGGCTCATCTTCTGGGGAGCCCTGACGATGGACTGGATCTCGTTCAGCAGCGCCGGGGACATCCTCGGCATCGGCGCCCTGGCGGCGGGCGTCCTGACGATCCTCGACAAGTAGGGCGAATCGACCGGCGTCAGCCGGCCACGAACGACAACCTCACCTTCCTGGTGGGGTTGTCGCCGTTGGTGTCCACCAACACCAACGACTGCCATCTGCCGAGCATCAGGCTCCCGTCGACGACGGGGACGGTGATCGACGGGGCGAGGAACGCCGGGATCACGTGGTCGGCCCCATGACCGGGGGCACCATGCCGGTGGGCCCAGCGGTCGTCACCTGGGAACAGTGACTCCAGCGAGGCGAGCAGGTCGTAGTCGCTCCCCGCACCGACCTCGACGATGGCCAGTCCGGCGGTCGCATGGGGCACGAACACGGAGAGCAGCCCATCGCCCCGGCCCGAGACGAAGCCGGCGGCCTCCCCGGTGAGATCCACCACCGCGGCACGAGGGCCGGTCTCCACACCGAGTTCGATCGAGTCCATCAGTCCTGGACCGACTCCATGTAGGTGCGCACCTCGGGCATGGCGGTCATCTTCTCGTAGAAGAAGTTGTTCACCAGGTTGAGGAGCAGGTCTCGCGCCTCCTCGACCACGGCGGTGTCGACCCCGCGCTCGGCGGTGACCCCATCCCGGATTCGCAGTAGCTGGCCGACCAACTCCTCCTCCTCCACCCCTTCCAGGGCGCGAATCACCTCGATCAGCGCCCGGTCGGTCTGATCGATCACCGTCTTCGGATCGACCTGCGACCCGGGACCGGACGCCTCCTCGATCGACCGCACCAGGGCGTACAACTGGTAGAGCACGGTCGCCGGCTCGTCGAAGATCTCCCTCAGGAACGCCGCCTCCACGTACCGGCCGTCGAGGCGGAAGATGTTGTACATCCGCTTGGCCGCCTTCCCCACGTTGGCGTGGTCGGGGTCGAGGTACTTGCGCACCTCCTTCTCCAACTGGGCCACGTAGTGATCGAGGGCGTCGGCGGAGACATGCTGCGACAGCTTCTTGAACAGGGGCACCTCGTCGGTGTTGAGGTACACCTCCTGGAAGTAGGGATCCAGGTAGCCGTCGAGGGGCGTGATGGTGCCGTCGGGCGCCTCCCAGGTGACATCGAGCATGTTCGACGCATTGGCCACCTGCTTGCGCACGGGATCGGCCACGATCCAGTCGAGCTTGCACCACCCGGGTTCGATCGCCACCTCATCCCAGGCGATCACCACCGGTGCGCCCTCGGGTGTGGCCGCTTCGATCTCGCCCCGCACCACCTCGTCGGCAAGCCAGGCGATCGGAGTGCCCTTGCGCATCATGTCGCCGTTGCGAAGCACATCTGCCGGGTACTGGCCGAACTTGACCTCGATGAAGCGGTGGGTGGGGCCGTGCATCGTCGCCAGCGCCTTGGCCCGCATCACCCGGGCCAGGATGGCGCATGCCTGCTCCCGGGTGGGTGCTATCACGTTGACCCGCTCGAAGAAGTCGGCGTCTCCCGGATAGGTCTGGATCTTGGACTGTGCAGCCGAGCCGGAGAGGGCCAGGGCGGTCTCCACCACACCCTCCTCGTCGGGGATCTCCACCAGGGCGCCCACCTGGCGGAAGTAGGCGAGATCGTCGGCGGAGAAGTCGAGCATGGCGATGCGATGCCCGAACACGCCGTCGCGATGGTCCAGGGTCACCTCGTCGCCCGTGGGCGTGGTCACTGCCTCCAGCCACTGGGCCGCCTCGGCGGGGTCGAGGTCGACTCCGGCCTGTGAAGCCGACTCGATGATGCGCTGCAGTTCGGGTGTGGTCATGGTTCGAGAGTACGCCTCCGGGCGAGGGGGGACCACACGATGTGGTCCCCCCACATCCAGGCCCCCTAGAAGGAGGCCACCTTAAGTTCGAAGTTCGTGGAGTCGAGGTAGGCGATGACCGGGTTCCCCGAGACGTCCAGGACCATGGATGAGTACTTGCCCACATCGTCTGCGGTGTCGATCGAAATCATCGTCTCGTCACCTCCGGCACAGTTGGCGTCGTTGCACGACACCAATTTCAGATCGTAGTTGGTGAGGCTCCAGTGCGAGATCACAGGACGGCCTGCAGCATCCAGCACCAGCGAAGAGAAGAGGCCGACAAGCTCACCGGAACCATCGACCAGCTCGATGGACTCGTTGCCCCCATCGCAGTTGGCGTCGTTGCAGTGAGCCAGCTTCAAGTCCCAGATGGTGGTGGCCGCATAGGAGATCACCGGGAACCCAGACGCATCCAACACCAATGAGGTATACGCGCCGACGCTGCCACTCGAGTCCACCGTCTTGGGTGACTCTCCCCCAGGGGCACAGTTGACGTCGTCGCAGTGCACCAGCTTCAGATCGTCGGTCGTGGAGTCGAAGTAGGCGACCACGGGCTTGCCCGAGGCGTCCAGCACCAGCGAAGTCCACAGGCCCACGTCGTTTGCCGATGAGTCCACCGTCTGGATCGACTCGCCGCCCCCCGCACAGTTCGCATCGTTGCAGTGCGCCAGCTTCAGATCACCCGTGGTGGCGTCGTAGTAGGAGACCACCGGGAAACCCGAGGAGTCCAGCGCCAGCGACGAGTACTGGCCGACGTTGTTTGCCGATGAGTCCACCGTCTGGATCGACTCGCCGCCCCCCGTACAGTTCGCATCGTTGCAGTGCGCGAGCTTCAGATCACCCGTGGTGGCGTCGTAGTAGGAGACCACCGGGAAACCCGAGGAGTCCAGCGCCAGCGACGAGAACTGGCCGACATTGTTCGCCGACGGGTCCACGGTCTCGATCGACTCACCACCACCCCAGCACACGGGATCGTCGCAGTGGGCGACCTTCAGATCCCCGTTGCTGACGTCGTAGTAGGAGACGACCGGGTTCCCGAACGCATCCAGAGCCAGCGACGTGTACTCGCCCACCATGCCCGACGAGTCGACGGTGTGGGTGCTCCAGTTCCCCGACAAGGCCGGTCGACACACCACACCCTGGCGGTCGCGTCCCGCCATCACCTCACCATCCCCACACGGAAACGCCTGCTGTGAGATCGCAGCCGCAGTCGCATACCGGTTCGAACCCGACACCCGGATCACCGTCGGACCGAACGACAGGCCCTTCAACGTGTTCTCCACGCTGGTCGAGACCACCGCCGTGCCCCCGACGATCACGATCAGCCTGGGCTTCAGCCGGTTCAACTCCGCCGTGGTTTGCGACGGGACCGCATCTGTCTGGACCAGCAGGATCGGCCCGTTGCCCAGCGCAGCAGCCGGACCCGCGCCCAGGGCGTCTGGGAAGTTGGTCCCGGTGGCTATGTAGACCACGTCGGCGCCACGGGGATCAGGGGATTCCGCAACCGCAGCACCGACACCAATCACCCCGGCGATGAGCACGAAAGCCATCAGCCAGGACAGGGGGAAACGACGCGACATGAATTCACCTCTCGCTCGTGCCCCCGACCTGTGATGCGCACCGGAATCTACGCCTCGAGAAGACATCGCGCCCAACGAGCGCAGTGAACTCGGCTCGGAACACCAGCCCTGGAACCTCGAACTCGGGAGGCCTGGGGGGACAGCACCCTGCGGTCCCCCCAGGCCGTTCGTCAGAAGGAAGCCACCTTCAGCCTTGCGTTCGTGCCGTCGTAGTAGGAGATGACCGGGTTCCCCGCGCGGTCGAGCACCATCGAGAGGTGCGCCCCGACGGAGCCGGCCGAGTCTGGCGATATCTGCTTCTCATCGGCGCCGGCACAGTTCGGATCGTTGCACGACACGAGTCTGAGATCGCTGCCGGAGGAGTAGTAGTAGGCGACCATCGGGTTGCCGGCGGCGTCGAGCACCAACGACGAGAAAGCACCGACATCACCGGCCGAGTCCACCGTTTCAATCGACTCACCCCCCGGGGCACAGTTGGCGTCGTTGCAGTGCGCCACCTTCAGTGCCGTGTTACTGATGTCGTAGTACGAGATCACGGGGTATCCGGACCGATCCAGTGCCAGCGAGGTGTACCAGCCAACTGCACTCGAGGAGTCAACGGTCTGGATCGACTCCCCACCCGGCGCACAGTTGGCGTCGTTGCAGTGCGCCACCTTCAGGGTGGCGGCATCGAGATCGTGGTAGGAGATCACCGGGAACCCCGAGGCGTCCAAGACCAGCGAGATGAAGTAGCCGGAAGCACCGGCGGTGTCGACGGTCTGGGGCGTCTCGTCCCCGCCCGCACAGTTCACATCGTTGCAGTGCACCAGCTTCAGGTTCTCATTGCTGCTGTCGTAGTAGGCGATCACCGGGAACCCCGAGGCATCCAACACCAGAGACGTGTACTCGCCTACGTAGCCCCCCAGATCCACGGATACGATCGACTCGCCAACTCCGTCGCAGTTCGGGTCGTTGCAGTGCGCCAACTTCAGATCCCCGTTGGTGTAGTCCAGGTAGGAGATGACCGGGAACCCCGAGGCATCCAATGCCAGCGAGGTGAACCGACCGACATCACCGGTCGAGGCCACCGTCCGGACCGATTCGCCACCTCCTGAACAGGCCGGATCATCACAGTGCGCGACCTTCAGGTTCCCATCGATGACGTCGTAGTAGGAGACCACCGGGTTCCCGAACGCATCCAGGGCAAGCGATGTGTACGTGCCCACAGAGCCGGTCGAGTCCACCGTCTGGGTGCTCCAGTTCCCCGACAACGCAGCACGACACACCGGACCATGCCGGTCGGTTCCCGCCATCACCATGCCCGCATCACAAGGAAACGCCGACTCCGAAATCGCAGCCGCAGTCGCATACCGGTTCGACCCCGACACCCGGATCACCGTGGGACCGAACCCCAGTCCCTTCAGCGTGTTCTCGACGCTGGTCGACACCACCGCGGTGCCCCCCACGATCACGATCAGATGCGGCTTCAGGCGGTTCAACTCGGTGGTGGTCTGCGACGGAACCGCATCGGTCTGCACCAGCAGGATCGGCCCGTTACCCAGGGCAGCAGCCGGCCCCGCACCAAGGGCGTCGGGAAAGTTGGTCCCGGTGGCGATGTAAACCACGTCGGCGGCCTGCGGGTCCGGCGAATCCGCAACCGCAGCACCGATGCGAAAGGTCAGCCCGCCGATCAGCACTACGGCCAGCAGCCAGGACAGGGGGATAGAACGATGGGCACGCAACATGGTGGCGTCCTTTCGATCAGGCGCCACGGGTCGGGCGCTGAGATGACGGTAGGCGCAGAGCGACGGACCCACGCCACCGCCGTAGCCCTCGAAGGAAGGATCCTGGCATGCAGCTCGTCTGAGCCGTCAGCCGATCACCGCATGCATCAGACGTTCTCGCCCATGAAGATCGCCGACACCGACTCGTCGGTGAAGATCGCCTTCAGGGTGTCGGCAAGAAGCGGGGCGATCGAGAGCACCACCAGGTTGGGGAGGTCGGCGGCGTCGTCGGGCACCGGCAAGGTGTTGGTCACCACGACCTCGGTGAGCGGCGAGTTCTTGATCCGATCGGCGGCGGGAGGCGACAGGACCCCGTGAGTGGCCAGGGCCCGCACCGTGAGAGCGCCCGCCTCCATCAGCAGGTCGGCGGCCTTCACCATGGTCCCGGCGGTATCGATCATGTCGTCAACGATCACACAGTGGCGTCCCGAGACCTCGCCCACCACCTGCAGCGCCGCCACCTCGTTGGCCCTGTCCACACGGCGGCGCTTGTGCACGAACGCCACCTCTGCGTCCAAATGCCGGGCATACTTCGACGCCAGCTTCACCCGACCCGAGTCGGGCGATACCACAGTCAGCGGCCCGTCGATCCGGCCCAGGTGTTGCAAGAAGGTGGGCAGGGCCGTCAGCGAGTCGAACGGCTTGGAGGTGAACCCCTGGATCTGTGTCGAATGCAGATCCACCGAAACCAGTCGATCGGCGCCTGCGGTGACGAAGAGGTCGGCCATGAGCCGGGCGGTGATCGGCTCCCGGGGCATCCCCTTCTTGTCCTGGCGCGCATACCCGAAGAAGGGCACCACGGCGGTGATCCGCTTCGCCGATGCCCGCTGCAGGGCATCCATCATGATGAGCTGCTCCATGATGTGGAAGTTGATCGGATGGCTGTGGCTCTGCAGCACAAAGCAGTCGGCACCGCGCACGCTCTGGGTGAAGCGGATGCAGATCTCGCCGTTGGCGAAGGTGGACCGATCGACGCCGCCGAGCTCGACCCCGAGCAGGCCGGCAACCTCCTCGGCGAGCGCCGGGTTGGCCGAACCGGAGAACAGCATGAAGCGCTTCCGGTTCTTGGTGTTCATGCCCTCAGTCGCCTTCCGTCTTGGTCAAACGGGACCTGCGCTCAGCGTAGCCCGGCAGCTCTCGCTGCTGCGAACGCTCCACCGCCAGCGCCCCGGGAGCGACGTCCCGGGTGATGACCGAGCCCGCCCCGGTGTACGCGCCGTCACCCACTTCGACAGGAGCCACCAACATGGTGTCGGAGCCGATGAACACGCCGTCGCCGATCACGGTGTGGTGCTTACGCTCACCGTCCCAGTTGCAGGTGATCGAGCCCGCCCCGAAGTTGCTCGCCGAACCGATGGTTGCGTCGCCCACATAGGAGAGATGCGGCACCTTGCTCCCCTCCCCCACCTCGGACGCCTTGATCTCCACGAACGTCCCCGCCTTCGACCCGCGTCGCATGACCGTCCCGTGGCGAAGCGAGGCGAACGGCCCCACCTCTACCTCCTGCTCGACCGTCACCCCGCGGAGCACCGAGTACCAGACATGGGATCCGGCACCGATCGTGCTGTCGGCGGCGAGGACCTGAGGCCCCACGATGGCACCGGCAGCCACACGGGTCGCCCCCTCCAGATGGACACCCGCCATGAGGCGGACCCCTGCCTCGAGGGTGACGCCGGCGTCGACGAAGGTGGTGGCCGGATCCTGCATCCACACTCCCGCCTCCATCCACGCCCGGTTGATCCGCTGCCGCATCACCGCATCGACCTCGGCCAGTTGGGTGTGGGTGTTGACGCCGAGCGCCTCGGTGTGGTCGGCGGCAGCCAGTGCCACCACACCGCCGTCTGCAGCGAGCAGGGCGATCACGTCGGTCAGGTACTCCTCGCCCTTGGCTCCCTGGGGGCGAATCTCCGCCAGGGCCTTCTCCAGGGCATCGGCCCGGAAGGCGTAGGTGGACACCGCCACCTCGTCGATCTTCCTGGTGGCCTCATCGGCGTCGGTGTGCTCGACGATGGCAACGACCGACCCACCCTCTCGCACCACCCGCCCGTACCCGGTGGGATCGGGGAGGTGGGCGGTGAGCATGGCCGCTGCAGCACCCGAAGTCTCGGCAAGTGCCAGCAACGACCTCAGGGTGTCCACCCCCATCAGCGGGCTGTCCCCGGGGAGGATCAAGACCATGTCGTCTGCGGCGGGACGCTGCGCCTTCAGCGCCACGCGGGCGGCGTGGCCGGTTCCCCCCTGCGTCTCCTGAACCACCGGCACCGCCGCATCGGGAAGGGCGGCGGACACCACATCGGCGCCGTGCCCCACCACCACCGCGACCTGATCGGCCCCCGCCCCGAGCGCCGCATCCACAGCCCAGGCGACGATCGGTCGCCCCGACACGGTGTGCAGCACCTTGGGTAGATCGCATCGCATCCGGGTGCCCTTGCCGGCGGCAAGGACGACCGCCCGCACGCTCATGTGTGGCTCTCCTCGATCGATGGCTGGGGGGACAGGGCTCGAACCCATTCCTAGGGGACCAAAACCCCTCGTGCTGCCGGTTACACCACCCCCCATCGGGGCGCCCGAGTGTACCGGGGGTCGAGCCAGGGGCCGCAGCCACGATGGCGACACTCACCCCTCGTCGTCGATCCTCCACCCCCGGTCGGCCGGCGCTCCAGACCATGCGGAACGCACCGGTGGCGTCAGGCCTGTCGCCTCGGCCGCCTCCTCGGCGTCGGCGAAGAAGGCGAAACAGGCAGGACCGCTCCCGGACAGCAGGACGGGACGCCCCCAGGCCAGGGCCAGATCGGCCATGAAGTCGCCCAGGTCGGGGCGCAGCGAGAGAGCGGCGGGCAGCAGGTCGTTGACCAACGGGCCCGCCTCCCGCAGCGACGGTGGCAGATCGCGGCCCCCTGCGGGGCTGCGATCCTCGGGGGCTTCCAGGTCGTCCCACCTGCGGTACACCGCGGCGGTCGACAGTTCGAAGTCTGGGACGACGACGGCCAGGAAGAAGTCGGGCGTGAACGCCGCCTGAGCGATGCGCTCGCCCCTCCCCTCCATCCAGGCCGAACCTCCCACCAGGCAGAAGGGGACGTCCGAGCCCAGGCCGGGGGCGAGGCCGGTCAGGGAATGGTGGCCGACCCGGAACAGGGCTCCCGCCGCCACCAGGGCGGCGGCGGCGTCGGCACTTCCCCCACCCAGCCCGGCCGCCACCGGAATCCGCTTCTCCAGGTGGAGCCGAACCGTTGCGTCGGAGCCGGCGGCAGAGCGAACCGCCTCGACTGCCCTCCACGCCAGGTTGGAGGTCTCGGCCACCATGCTCCCGTCGACGGTGAACTCGTCCCCATCGCTCGGCACAAGGCTCACCCGGTCGGCCCATCCGATCGACTGCACCAGCGACAGCAGCGGGTGGAACCCGGAGTCGTCGCGCCGCCGTACCCGCAGCGAGAGGTTCACCTTGGCGAAGCCTGAGACGATCACGATCCCCGCACCAGCCTCAGCCAGCCCTCGGGCGCCACATCCTCGGGGCGGTCGGTGGGGGCGACGCCTGCGGCCAGCATCGCCGCCTCCGACATCACGGCACGCAGGGACGACCGCAGCATCTTGCGCCTCTGCCCGAGGGCGGTGGCCGCCAGTGCGATCGCCTCCTCGGCGAGCGGGTGGGCCGGCCGGCGATCGATCAGCGCCACCGCCGACTCCACCTTCGGGACCGGAAAGAAGAGGTGGGGCGGCACCCGCAACACCACCCTCACCGTGGCGTTGAGACCGACGACCACCGAGGGAAGCCCGTAGGTGCGGGACCCGGGGGCGGCGGCGAGCCGCTCCACCGCCTCGCGCTGCAGCATCACCACCAGCCGGGTGATGCGTGGCACATGCCTCAGAACGTCGAGCACGATCGGTGTGCCCACGTTGTAGGGAAGGTTGGCCACCATCACCCACTCCCCCGGAGGAAGTGCGGTCTCGAAGTCGACGGCGGCGGCATCCTCGAAACGGACCTCGGCGGCATCACCCACGGTCTCGTCGAGCACCTCACGGAGGGAGCCGTCCACCTCGTACGCCACCACCCGGGCGCCCGCCTCCGACAGTGCCCGGGTCAGCGTCCCGGCGCCGGCGCCCACCTCCACCACCTGTGATCCCGAACCGACCCCGGAGATCTCGACGATGCGGCGCACCACGTTGGGCTCGGTGAGGAAGTGCTGCCCCAGATCGCGCCGCAGGTGCACCCCGTGTCGCTCGAGCAGGGCCCGGGTCTCCGTTCTCCCCAGAGGCTCAACCGACACCGAACACCCGCCGGGCCGTGGCCGAGGTCGATGCCGCCACCTGCTCCGGAGTCATCCCCCACACCTCGGCCAGCGCCTCCCCCACCCGCACCACGTTGGCCGGCTCGTTCGGCGCATGGCGATCGGGAGGCGGCGTCAGGAAGGGGGTGTCGGTCTCCACCATGGTGCGGTCCGGGGAGCACTCACCGGCGGCGAGGCGCACGGTGTCGCCGGTCGGATAGGTGATCGGGCCGGCGAAGGAGAACACCACCCCCAGGCCGGCGAAGCGCCGCGTCCAGCGCCGGCCCCCGGTCCAGCAGTGCAGGACTGCGCGCCGGCCGGCGCCCGTGTCCTCGAGGATGTCGTAAGCCTCGGCGAAGGCATCACGGCAATGCACGATCAGCGGCTTGTCCAGCGTGATCGCCAGCCCGACCTGGGCTCGAAATGCCTCCACCTGGGCCGAGCGGGGAGACAGCTCGCGATAGAAGTCGAGGCCGCACTCGCCCACCGCCATCGCGCCTGCGGCCAGGCCATAGATCCGCTCGGCTTCCGCGGGCCAACGCTCGGCATCATGGGGATGGAGCCCGGCAGCGGCGAACACCACCCCCGGGAAGGTGGCTGCCAGCAGCATCGCCGCCTCGGAGGAGGCGGCGTCCGTGCCCGGGTCGATCATCCAGTCGACTCCCGCCGCTGCGGCGCGGGCGACCAGCAGGCCCGGGTCCTCGTCGGACATGTGGAGGTGACAGTGGGTGTCCACCCACATGGTGCTAGCCGTCGAGACGGGGGAAGAGGGGGTCCCCCTTGGTGACGGTGGTCTCGGGGAACACCCCGAACACCGCCGTCTCGGCCAGCGGCGGGAGTTCCGGTGACCCGGGCAACCCCAGCATCCCCCAGAGCCGGGCGGCGGCCGAAGGCATCACCGGAGAGATCAGGATGGCCCCCACCCGCAGCGACTCGAGAGCGGCGTTGAGCACCTGGTCGAGGCGCCCCGCCTGATCCGGGTCCTTCGCCAGCCGCCAGGGTGCGGTCGCCTCGACGAAGGCGTTGGCGGCGCCGAACAGACGCCACACCCCCTCCAGTGCCTGCTTGGTGCGGAACTCGGCGAAGCCCTCCATGGAGCGAAGGGCGTCGGCGGCGGCCACCACCAGCGACTGCTCCTCAGGCGCCGAGTGGTCGGCAACTGCCGGCACCCGTCCGTCCCGGAACTTCTCGGCCAGGTTGAGCACCCTGCTGGCGAGGTTCCCCAGGTCGTTGGCGAGGTCGGCGTTGAACCGCTCGACCATCCCCTCCCAGGAGAAGCCGGCGTCGGGGCCGAAGGAGACGTCGCGCAGGAAGTGGTAGCGGTAGCCGTCGACCCCGAAGGTGGGCACCAGGTCCTGGGGCAGGATCTGGGTGGCGTTCGACTTGGACATCTTCTCCCCGCCGACCAGCAGGAAGCCGTGGGCGGCGATCTGGCGTGGTAGCGGGATACCCGCCGAGAGCAGCATCGCCGGCCAGTAGACGGCGTGGAACCGCACGATGTCCTTCCCCACCAGGTGGCACCAGGCGGGCCACTGCCGGGCGAAACGCTCGGGATCGTCGGCGAACCCCGCAGCCGATGCGTAGTTGATCAGGGCGTCGAACCACACATAGGCCACATGCCCAGGGTCCCAGGGCAGGGGGATTCCCCAGGTGAGCGAGGACCGGCTCATCGAGATGTCCTCCAATCCCTGTTCGATGAAACCGACCACCTCGTTTCGCCTGGTCTCGGGCACGATGAACTCCGGATGGGCGGAGATGTGGTCGAGCAGAGGTTGGGCGTAACGCGACAGCCGGAAGAACCAGTTCTCCTCGGCATGGACCCCGACGGGACGCCCATGCACCGGGCAGTTCCCGTCGACCAGTTCGTCCTCGGTGTAGTAGGCCTCACACCGGACGCAGTAGGGCCCCTCGTATCGGGCGAGATAGGTGTCGCCACCGTCATGCATCCGCTGGAGCAGGGTCTGCACGGTCTGACGATGTCGAGGCTCGGTGGTGCGGATGAAGTCGTCGCACGAGATATCGAGCAGGTCCCAGGTCTCCCGAAATCCATCGACGATGTGGTCCACCCACTCCTGCGGCGCCATGGCGTGCTCGGCGGCGGCAAGGGCGATCTTCAGGCCGTGCTCGTCGGTACCGGTGACCAGATAGGTCTCCTCGCCGACCAGCCTCCAGTACCTGGCCACGGCGTCGGCCAGCACCGTGGTGTACGAGGTGCCGATGTGCGGCCGATCGTTCGGGTAGTAGATGGGGGTGGAGAGGTAGATCATCGGAGGTCCCGCCAGCGTAGCGGCAGGGTTCGCGGCCTCCCCCTGGTTAGCATGATGCGACAGGAGGGCCGTCGACTCTGGACAAGCGGGCGGCTCGGGAGGACATAAGTGAGCACTGGAATCGTGCGCAAGATCGACGACCTTGGAAGGATCGTCGTGCCGGCCGAGATGCGACGCACTCTTGGGGTGAACGTCGGGGACGAGTTGGAGATCCTCCTAGAAGGAGATCACATCGCGATCCGGCCTCGCTTCCCCACGCTGATACGTGAGTTCAGCGTGACGGAGTCGACCCGGCTCGACGTACCGGGCAACCCGGTCGAGTTGGAACCCGGCGACTACATGGTGCAGCGGATCAACCGGAAGCGCTAAGACAAGCGACCCTGGCAGGCCCCGGCCCGGCTCAGGCGACCACGGCCCGGTAGAGGTCGCGGCGCGACACGCCCGTCTCCTGTGCCACACGGCGCACCGCCTCTGAAGGGGCGACGCCGGAGGCGACGAGGCGGCGTGTCGTCGTGATCGCCGCGGTCAGGTCGGGCGCCGACGAGGTGCCCGGTCCGAGCACGACGGTCACCTCGCCCCGCACCCGGTCCATCCCGCCCCAGTGCTCGGCAGCGGCGTCCAGATCGCCCCGCCACACCTCCTCGTGCAGCTTGGTCAGCTCGCGACAGACCACGCAGGCTCGGTCCCCTTCGTGAACCGCTGCCAGATCCGCCAGATCGGCGGCGAGCCGGTTGGGTGAGGCGAAGAACACGACCGTGCGGGCCTCGGCTGCGATCCCGGCGAGCCGCTGCGATCGCTCCCGCCCCCGGCGGGGCAGAAACCCTTCGAACACGAACCTGTCGGCCGGCAGTCCGGACAGCGCGATGGCCAGGGTGACGGCGCTCGGGCCGGGCACGCCGGTGACGGTGCCGCCCGCTTGCAGGGCGGCGCGGACCGCGCTCAGACCGGGATCGGCGACACCCGGTGTCCCGGCGTCGGTGAGCAGGGCGACCGTCTCGCCTGCGGCGATCCGGGAGGCCACCTCCCGACTCCGCTCCTCTTCGTTCCCCACGAAGTAGGAGCGCACCGGACGGTCTACACCGAGTCGATCGAGCAGCACCCGGGCGCGACGGGTGTCCTCGACGTAGATGACCTCGGCGGCGGCCAGTGCCTCCCCCAGTCGGGGCGGGGCATCGCCGAGGTTGCCGATGGGCCCGGCACAGACGATCAGGGTTCCGACCATGTGGCGAGGTTAGGAGGCAGGGAGTCACCGCCTCGCCTCTCCACCACCAGGACCGCTCTGGGTGCGGGCAATCCCACATGCGGGGGCACCTCGAGCACGAGGCGGGCCCGGAGGCATGTGGCGATCCGGCCCGGCAGCACGGTACGGGCGACAAGCACGCGGCCGCCCCTGGAGACGAACACGACCCCGAGTGGCGCGGCCATCCCGAAGGTGTGGACCGAGCGGCCGGCCATGACGAGACCGAACGGCCCGGCCGCCGGTCTCAGGCCCCGCCGGCGCAGCCGGCGGCTCCCGGCCGGGAGCAAGGGTCCCGAGCACCAACCAGTCGACGGCATCCCTGGATTCGCCACGTCTCGGTTCACTGGTACCCTCCGTTCATGGCCAACGCCAAGCGACGCAAGATCAAGGCCCGCCGCCAGAAGGCGAACCACGGCCGCCGCCCCAACGCCGGCCGCGGCTAGCCCGGCGATTCCTCCCGTTCAAAGGTAGGGGTTCCGGCGCGCCCGTGGAACCACGAAGCGCCGGAGGCTGACGCGACGAAGGGGCCCCGAAGGGCCCCTTGTCCGTTCGATCCGGGTTGTCGTTACTTCTGGCCGGGCAGCTTGAGCCCCGCCTCCTTGATGGCGGTGAAGGCCGCGTAGGTGGCAACCGCTGCGGCGGCGACGCCGATGAACAGGCCGAACTTCACGGCCGACGACTCGGTCAGCCAGCGCAGCACGATCAGGACCAGCCCGCCGGCGGCCAGCAGAAAGGCCAACTGCTCGGCCTTGAACTGACCGGCGGTGACGTCCTGCTTGCCCATCGCCTTGAGCACGATCACCGCCGCACCGGCGGCGGCGATCAGGCTGCCGCCGAATGCGAGGAATCCCGCGTCGAAGGCGTTGGCGTTGAAGCTGAACACCCCGTACCAGGGCAAGAACAGATTCACGATGAGAACGGCCCCGGCGATGAGCGCCATCTTGGCCGTGTTCGAAAGCTTGCTGAAGTCCATGATCCCCCGATCTCCTCGGTTGGCTGATTCATGGCATTCAAGCAGGAAGGTGACCGCCGTGCGGCGAGCTCAGCCGCCCAGCCCGGCAACGAGGTTCTGCCCGGTTGCCGTGTCCTCGGCGGCGACGAACAGGACTTCGCTGCCCTGCAGTCTCACGTAGGCGAATCGTGCACCTCCGGAGAAGGTGGTCACCCCTTCGTCCGTCGACCGCGGCGAACCGACGTCCATGCGGGCGGCGATGCTCTCCTTCAGGGAGGTGGCCAGCTCTTCGGCATCGCGAGGAGTGTCGCCGCGAAAGAGGTAGGCGAAGGCGATGCTGGTGCCGCAGGTCCCGTCGCCCTCGCAGTCGAGGGAGCCGGGCCAGTAGATCCGATAGCGGTCGCCGCCCCACCCGGCGGAAGCCACCACCGCCTCACCGCGAGGAACTCCGTTCAACAGATAGAGGAAGGTGTTCCACTCCCCGAAGGTTCCCTCCTCGAATACCTCGTATCCGGTGATCTCGACTTCGGGGAGCACCACCTCTACCGCCGGCTCCCGGATCAGGTACTTCTCGGGATGCAGCACCTGCTCGGTGGTCTCCGGCAGCAGTTCGTATGCCTGGTTCACGCCGGCGACGTCGCCCTCGGTGATCAGGCGCTCGACGAAGCCGAACCCGGAGTCGTAGGGGAAGGTGAGGTCCTCGCCGAACCACGCCGGGAGCGAGTCCATGACGGTGGTGTCGGTCGCCAGCGACTCCTCGACCGCCTCCAGTTGCTCGGCCACGGGCAGGGTTTCCAGGTACACCAGCTGAAAGTAGGTGGCATCACCCTCGGCCAGGGCGGAGATGGCAACCGCCCTTTCGAACTGATCGGACTCCCAGTACTCGTCGGAAACGGCGGCGAATCCGTAGTGCTGATCGGTGAGAGCGTGGACCAGTTCGTGGACCACGATCGACTCGGAGAGGGGGGAGAGGCTGGAGCCTCCCATGATCACCATCTCGCCGGTGTCCGAGTCGTAGTAGCCGCCCACCTGTTCGGCGTAGAGGTCGGTGTAGGCCTGGCCCAGGTCGACGGTCCCGTCGAGCAGGCCGAGCACCTCGTAGAGCCGCTGGGCCACGGCGACGTCCTCCGGGGTGAGGTCCTCTTCGATCTGGTCACGCACCCGCTCGGCGAGCTCCTCGGGCGTGACGATGGTGATCGTCGGACTGACCACGAACTCCAGGCCGCGGATCTGCTCGGCGGCCTCGACCAACACGGCGATCTCCTCTTCGAGTGCGGCAGCGTCGATGGATGTGGGCACGCTGGTGCTGGTGTCGAGCGAGTCGTCACCGCAGGCGGCGACGACGATCAGCAGGGCGAAGATGGGGAGGAGGCGGCGCATCCGGGCCAGGTTAGGTGGTAGCGGCGCAATCCCATCACACTGGCCCTCAAGATTCGATGCGAAAAACGCCGATGGGTGAAGGAACAGGGAGGTTTCGCATGACGACTGCCAGGACGATCGTCGCCGTGGCTTGTGTGATGGCGCTGGCCACGCCCGCACTCGCCGTCGAGGACCCGGGAACCACCGACGCCGAAGATCCGGTGAAGGGCATCACCCTGCCGCTCGCAGGGGCCTTCGGCATGGACGCGGAGGCTCTAGCCGCCCTCCACGAGGAGGGGCTCGGGTACGGGCAGCTCTTCAAGATGAGCCTGTACGCCGCCGCAACGGGCCTCGACTTCGACGCGATCCTGGCGCTGGCGACCGTGGACCCGGAAACCGGGGAGACCGAGTTCTCATGGGGCACTCTGTGGGCTGCACTCACCGATGAGCAGCAAGCCGCCCTCGGCGACCTTCCGCGCAACCTGGGCCAGGTCGTCTCGGAGGCGAAACGCCACCACGGACGCGATGCCCACCGGCCCGATCATGCCGGCGGGCACGACGACGATGGCGGGGACGAGCCCGAGCCGGTCGCCGCAGAGCGAGGCAAGGGGAAGGGCAAGGGTCGGGGCGGCCGGAACGGCTGATCGAGTCGATCGGACCGGGCTGGTCTCGCCTGCCGCGAACCCGGTGACCCGTGCGTTGCCGCGACGCCGGCGAGAATCCATCGACACCCGGATCAGGGCCGACTTCTACCGGCTACGTGGGCTGGGCCGCCGAGGGACTCCGCTCACCTGCCTGGCGGGGAAACTCCGTCGACGAAGTCGGATGAGACCGTCCGGCCACCTGTGAGAATCCAGCCCGATGCACCAGGGAGATCACCGACGGGCACTGATCCTCGAGTGGACCACGATCGCCTGGAACTCGGGGGAAGTGTTCATCACCATCGCCCTCGGGGTTGCCGCGCGTTCGCTGGCACTGATCGCCTTCGGTCTCGACTCGGTCGTGGAGGTGTTCGCCTCTCTGGTGGTGGTGTGGCACATCGGCAAGGCCGGATCGGAGTTCGCCCCACGCACCCGCCGCGCCCTGCGGCTTGTCGGGGCCGCCTTCGCCGTTCTGGCCGTGCTCCTGGTCGTGGGAGCGGTGCGGGTCCTCGTCGTCGGCCATGAGACCAACGACTCACCCTGGGGAATCGCATACCTGGGACTTACGGCGGTCGTGATGTTCGTGCTCGCTGCCGCCAAGCGGCGGGTGGCGCGCAGGCTCGACTCGGAGCCGCTTCACGCCGAGGCGACCATGACCACTCTCGACGGTTTCCTCGCCCTATCCATCCTCGGCGCCCTGGCGATGGACGCCACCCTCGGGTGGTGGTGGGCAGACCCGGTGGCGACTCTGGTCGTGGCCGGGGTCGCCGCCAACGAGGCGCGGGAGGCGTGGGAGGAGGCCGAGGGCTGAGGGGGTGCGTTCCCTCCCCCGCAGGGGGAGGTGGCCCGAAGGACCGGAGGGAGCAACCCGCGACAGAGGTTTCGTAGGATCTGCACCCCTCCCGGAACGCCGCGAGCCCGCCGAAAAGGCGGGCTCGCCAGTGGAGGTGAGGGGATTCGAACCCCTGGCCTCTTCCGTGCGAGGGAAGCGCTCTGCCGGGCTGAGCTACACCCCCTGGGGGAACCTCGATTGTAGGGCGGGTGCCGCCCGGCCCCGATCCCCGGGTCGGCCACCCCGACGCCCAAGCACCGGCCGGGGTCATGAGTGCAACACACCGATCAGCCGATCCTCACCCGACCAACGAACAACGGGACCCGGCTAGAGGACCCGCACCTCCTCGTCCGCCCCATGGGACGGCAGCGGCCTTCCACCCTGTTGCGCCTGCTTTATCTGCAGGAGCATGGCTATGTATCCGGCGAGGGCCACGTCGACTGCCAGGTTGAGGAACAGGAGCAGGGTCGACCCCGTGATCAAGGCGAGGATCAGGGTCAGCGGCACGGCGGCACCCAGGACGATCAGTGCGAGACGGCGGCGCGCCAGGACCTGCTGCCGGGCGGTGATCGCACCACCCGATGAGCGGCCCCGCATCTGACGCGGAACTGGTCTTCTCGTCGCCACTTGGCCCCAAGTATGTCCGGAAGAGCCCGGGAAGGCGAGCCAATCCGGGATCAGTGGCCTGCGGGACCCCCGGCGGCAAGCCGCACTGCATGCGGAAGCACCTCGACCACCGCCCGCAGCGACTCCTCGACGCCCACAACCGAACCCGGCAGGTTGACGATCAGTGTGCTCCCGGCGACGCCACTCATGCCCCGCGACAACATCGCTCGCGGGTCGTGCGTCATCCCGACTGCCCGCATCGCCTCCGAGATCCCGGGTGCCGGCCTCTCTACGACCAATGCCGTGGCCTCCGGCGTGAGGTCGCGTGGCGCCAAACCGGTCCCGCCGGTCGTCACCACCAGGTCCAGACCTTCTGCCACCGCCTCTCGCAGTGCGACGGCAACACTCTCGACCCCGTCGGCGACGACGCTCACCTCCACCTCGAACCCGGCCTCGAGCAGGATGGCGGCGGCGGCTGGGCCCGATCGGTCTTCGGCCGTGCCGGCCGCCACCCGGTCGGAGACGGTCACCACCCTTGCCCTCACCGGGACCACTCCCCCGACTTGCCGCCGTGCTTGGCGACGAGCCGGACCGGGCCGATCTCGGCGCCCCGGTCCACGGCCTTGATCATGTCGTAGATGGCGATCACCCCCACCGACGCCCCGGTGATCGCCTCCATCTCGACGCCGGTGCGGCCGACGGTGGACACGGTCACCTCCAACCGGGCACCTGCCGGGTGCTCCTCGACGGTGACGGAGATGCCGGTGATCGGCAACGGATGGCACAGCGGGACGAGTTCGGAGGTGCGCTTGGCCCCGTTGATGGCGGCGATCCGGGCGACCGCCAGGGCATCGCCCTTGGGGAGCGTTCCGCCGAACAGCGCCCGCCGGGCTTCGTCGCCCATCGTGATGATCGCCTCGGCCACAGCGACCCGTTGCGTCTCCGGCTTGGTGGAGACGTCCACCATGCGGGCGTTGCCCCGCTCGTCGATGTGCGTCGGCTCAGTCATCTTCGGCCTCCTCGAGGGTACGCGTCTCGGCGGCGCGCCACATCTCCACAGTCACCACCTCGCCGACAGCCACAGTGCCGACGCCGACCGGAACCACCGCGAAGGCATCGGCCGCTGCGAGGGCGGAGAGCACGTTGGACGACTGCCCACCCGCAGGTCGCACCGATCCGTCGTCATCGATTGCTACCCGCACGAACACCACCTTTCCCGGATTGGTCACCAGGTCCTCGGCGGCGATCGCCCGCATCCGGGGTCGGAACAGCCGAATCGCTCCTAGCCGTCGCAGCATGGCCGGCCGCAGGAACTGTTCGAAGGCGACCGCCACCGAGACCGGATTCCCCGGCAGCCCGAAGAACGGGGTCTCGCCGAGGAACCCGAAGGCGAAGGGCTTGGCGGGCTGCATCGCCACCTTCCAGAACTCGACCCGACCCAACTCGCCCAGCACCTGCTTGACCAGGTCGTGAGCTCCCATGGAGACCCCGCCGGTGGTGACGACGGCGTCGGCGGTGGAAGCCGCCTCCTCGAGCGTCGAGCGCAGCAGCCGGGCGTCGTCGGGGATGATGCCGAGGTCGCGTACCTCCATGCCGGACTCGTGGAGAAGGGCGGTCAGCATCGGACGGTTGGAGTCGCGGATGGTGCCGGGGCGCAGCGTCACCGCTTCGGACGGGAGTAACTCGTCGCCGGTGGAGGCCACGGCGACCACCGGGCGACGCCTCACCCGGGGAAGCGTCACCCCAAGGGTCGCCAGCACGCCCATCGCTGCGGGACCGAGCCTGGTGCCTGCCTCCAGGGCCACCGCTCCCGATGCCAGATCCCCGCCAGCGGGTCGCACGTTCTCCCCGGTTCGCACCGCACGCCGAATGGTCACGGTTCCGGACTGCTCCTCGGTGTCCTCCACCATGACCACGGAGTCGGCACCATCGGGCATGGGTGCCCCCGTCATGATGCGGATGGCGGTGCCGGTCAGCACCCTATGCGAAGCCACCCTGCCCGCAGGGAGGTCCTCGACCACCACCAGCTCGATCGGCACCGAGACCAGGTCTACGGCCCGCACCGCGAAACCGTCCACCGCCGAGTTGGGGAACGGCGGAACGTCATGGGGCGCCACCACGTCGGATGCGAGCACCAGGCCGGCGGCCTCCGCCAGCGGCACCGAGATCACCGGCAGCGGCACCATGGCTTCGACCACGGTCCGCCTCGCTTCGGCCAGTGCCCTCACGGCTCGATCCGGTGCTCGGCGTTGCGCAGCAGTCGATCGATGTTGGCGCGATGCCGGGTGACCACCAGGACGGCGATGAGGGTCGCCCAGGCCAGAGTCCATCCCCTCTGCCCGACCACCCACAGACCGGGCACCAGGGCGGCGGCAACGGCGATCGAGGCGAGCGATGCCCGTTTGGTGACGGCGACGATGGCAGCCCACACGGCGAAGAGGATCAGGCCGACGAGGGGCTCCACCCAGAGCACGGTCCCGGCCGTGGCGGCCACGCCCTTGCCTCCCCTGAACCGGTGCCATACGGGGAAGCAGTGCCCGAGGACTGCGGCAAACCCGGCGGCGATGGCTGCCGGATCGCCACCGGCGGTGCCACCCATGGCGGCGGCGGCGATCCCCTTGCCCAGATCGCCCAGCATCACTGTGGTGGCGGCACCGCGGCCCATCGTCCGCAGCACATTGGTGGCACCCGGATTGCCGCTTCCGCTGGCGTAGATGTCGACGCCGCGCACCCGGGGGAGGATCACCCCGAAGTCGATGCTTCCGAGCAGATAGCCGCCGACGACGGCGGCGATGGTCCAGGGGCTCACGATCGGCGAGTCTATTAGGGGTGGCGGTGGCCGGCCCTACGATGGGCACCCGATACGGAGGAGCCATGGCGGAGGCCCGGGTGGAGCGCGAGTTCGAGGTTCGGCGGCACTCGGAGCGCGGCTCCTACGACC
Source organism: Acidimicrobiia bacterium (assembly GCA_030584185.1). Classification (NCBI taxonomy): domain Bacteria; kingdom Bacillati; phylum Actinomycetota; class Acidimicrobiia; species Acidimicrobiia bacterium. The sequence continues at coordinate 896,711 of CP129495.1, forward strand.
GCTCCGTCATCGAAGCCATCCTCGACGAGGCGATGTTCTGCACCGTCGCCTTCGTCGACACCGGTCAGCCGGTGGCGATCCCCACCATCCACGCCCGAGATGGCGACCGCATCCTCATCCACGGCTCCGTGGGCTCCCGGATGATGCGAACCCTGGCCTCGGGCGCCCCCTGCTGCGTCTCGGCGACCCTCCTCGACGGCCTGGTGCTGGCCCGATCGGCATTCAACCACTCCATGAACTACCGAAGCGTCGTCCTCTTCGGATCGGCCACGATCGTCGACGACGACACCAAGGAGGAAGCCCTGCGGCAGTTCACCGAGAAGCTGATCCCCGGGCGATGGAGCGCGGCGCGCCCGCCGTCGCCGAAGGAGCTGCGCACGACCATGGTGGTGGCGATCCCGATCGAGAGCGCCTCGGCCAAGGTGCGGTCCGGACCGCCCGAGGACGAACCTGAGGACATGGAACTCGAGATCTGGGCGGGGGTGATCCCCTACCTGGTGTCCCCAGGCCCGGCGGTCCCGGCGCCGGAGATGCCACCCGGGACACCCTTCCCCGATCACCTGTCGCAACGGTTCCCGTCGCCGGCCTGAGCACTCCCACCCTGCGGCAGCCCAGCGGCCGCCCGCTGCCGCCGTCTGCGCGCCATGTGAGGCCTCGGCGTCCTGGAAGAGACCACAGAATCGAAGAGCGCGGCCTGGTCGACCTGGCTACCGTCGGAGTAACCCGTCGTCACTTGAGGAGGGGAAGATGGATACTTCACATCGCCGCCACGAGATCCTCGTCTGGTTCGTCGCCCTAGCGGTCACCATGGCGTTCAGCCTGATGCTCGTGCGGGGTGGCGCCCCGGCGCCGTACGGCGGACAGCCGGAAGACACCTCGGCAGGAGCGGCTGGGGAGTCGTTCGCTCCCGGTGAGTTCGTGCCTTCCAGCACGCCGCGGACCGTGTACCTGGCGACGGGCCTCAACTACCCCGATGCCCTGGGCGCCGCCGCCGCCGCCGGTGTGGCCATGGGGCCGGTGCTGCTGGTGCAGCAGAACTCGATCCCTTCGGAGACCCTCGCCGAGATCAACAGGCTCGCACCGAACCGGATCGTGATCGTCGGCGGCACCGCGGTCATCTCCGACACGGTGAAGACGACGCTGGAGGGCCTCGCCTTCTCGCCCACGGTCGACCGCATCGCCGGCGCCAACCGGTACGCCACGGCGGCGGCACTCTCCGCCGACGTCCACCCGACCCGGGGCTTCTACCCGCGGGCCACCTGGTCGCAAGCGGACGGGCCGGTGGCCGGTACCGACTTAGCGCAGACCGCCGCCTCCGTCGACCACACGACCGAGCTGCCAGGGATCTACATCATCTCCGGGTCTGCCGACCTCTATGCCACCGGGTCCGACGCCTTTGTCGAGTGCTCCATCTACGTGAACGGCGTGGAGATTCCCGAGTCCGAACGCCAGCTTTCCTTCGCTGCGGGGGCAGGAGCGAACGAGTCCAACTGCGCAACCGATGCCGCGTACGTCGCCGCCACCGCGGGCACTTACACGATCTCCCTGGTCATCGACTACGCCGCGGCCAGCACGTCTTTCGACGAGCGGGGAGTGTTCGTCACCTGGATGCCTTACTACCCGGGATCGTGACCCGCACAAGAAATCGAAGCACTCGCTCACCGGATCACGCCAAGTCGAGTCACCTCGACTCGGTGAACGCGTGTCCCTGATCCTCGCCGGTAGGCGGAGATCGGTGTCGAACGAGAGGAACGCCTCTGCTCCCTCCTCCCCGGCGCCGTAGCCGAAGGCAGGACGCGTGGAAGGGAGTGACCTTCGCCCCGGCATGCACGAGGCCGGCGGTGTTTCTCGTCCCCGCCAGGCCCCGAGCGCTCGATGTCGGGGCCGACCGCCACCGGGCCTCACTGCCCGGTCGACGGGCGAAGCGGCCTACGGAGTCCTGTCAGCGCGGTCGGGACTCGCCCTCCCGGTTGAACGCAAAGGCATGGCCCCCTCCTCGACGTGGCCACGGACGACCGCCCCACCCCTTCACCCCGAGGCCTGGGGTCGATACCTTGCCCCGGTGTACTGGCTGCAGCCACCACCACACCTGCGTCGTGCCGCCGCCGCCCTCCTGATCGTCGGCGCATTTCTCTGGGACCTGCGAGGGCCGGCATCGGTCCCCCACCCCTTCGTCGCCCGTCCGATCTCCAGAGGATCTGCCATCACCGCCGACGACGTCGAGTGGCGATCGATCACCGCGGGGGCACTCCCCGCGCCGGACCTCGAGGGGGCGGTGGCGGCGGTGGACCTCACCGCAGGCGACCCGCTCATCCCGGCCGTCCTCTCCGGCGGGGTCTCGGTCCCGGACGGGTGGTGGGCGGTATCGCTAGACGCCGGGCGCCACGCCACCCCCGGCCTCGAGGTCCTGCTGGTGGTCGTGGACCCGCCGGTCACCACCACCGGCATCGTGATCGAGGCCCAGCGGGGGGACCGCCTCTCCCTCGACTACCGGCCCGCCCTGGTGGCGGTACCGGGCGATGTGGCCGCCGTGGTGGCAGCCGCCGACCACGCCGGCCTCCTGGTGACGGCGGTGCGGCCGTAGCCCCGACCCCGGGTAATGTCTCCCGGTGCTGATCGCCGCCTTCTGGGGCCTGGTCCAGGGCCTCACCGAATTCCTCCCCATCTCGTCCAGCGGGCATCTGGTGCTGATCCCCGCCCTGCTCGGCATGGACGAGCCGGATCTGGCCACCACCGCCGTGCTCCACCTGGGCACGCTGCTCGCCATCCTCTGGTACTACCGCAGCGACGTAGCCGGCCTCGTGCTGCGCCCCGTCTCCAGGTCCAGCAGGCGGATCTGGTGGCTGCTGATCCTCGGAACCATTCCGGCGGCGGTGATCGGCCTCACGCTGAAGAGCCCGATCGAGGTGGTTTTCTCCGAGCCATGGCTCGTTGCCGTCTGCCTGATGATCACCGGGGTGTTGCTGCTCGGGTCGCACTTCCTGCCGAAGGGCCGCCGCCGGGTCGAGGACGCCCGCTCGGCGGACGCCGGGGTGGTGGGGATGGCCCAGGCGTTCGCCCTGCTCCCCGGTATCAGCCGCTCGGGGGTGACCATCACCGCCGGGATGGCGCAAGGCCTCAGCCGCACCGAGGCCGCCCGATACGGCTTCCTGCTCGGGATCCCGGCCATCGCCGGCGCCGGCACCCTAGAGGCCATCGAGCTGATCGACAGCGGCGGTTTCGAGGCCAGCCTCCTGGTCGGCACGGCGGTGGCCGCCGTCACCGGCTACGCCGCCATCTCGGTGCTGATCCGACTCATCGGCCGCTTCGGCCTGCTCCCGTTCGCCCTCTACTGCCTCGCCTTCGGCGCCGCCTCGTACCTCCTGGTCTGAGGCAGGTCACAGGTCGAGAAGCCGAGTGAGGGTCGTGGTGACCAGCCAGGTCAGCACCGGGAGCACCAGCGCCGTGGAGAATCCCCTCAGGGTCGCCGTCTCCCAGGGCCAGACCGAGGCCTTGCGCACCCTCGTCCGCTCCGCCTCCAGGGCATCGAGGGCGGCACGGGCAGGGGCGACGTCGCCGTAGCGACCGGCATCGATGACCCGGTGCACCTCGGAGGTCACCACTGCGATCCTGCCCTGTGCCTCCCCCTGTAGTGCTGCCTTGGCCTCGACCAGGCGGCGGCGCATGCCGAGCAGCGGGGTGATGAATGCCGCCACCGCCACCAACCCCGACCCGGCCAGGAAGGTGATCCAGACCGGGTTCTCGAAGGTCGAGGGATCCGTGGCCATCGCATACGAGACGTTCACCAGCAGGTAGACACCGGCCAGGACCGTCACCCTGGCGAAGGCGTGAGCCGGCCCGGTGGCGAACAGGTCGACGTGGGCGGCTCGCCGGTGCAGCCGCGCCACAGCCGACAGAACCCGGATCAGCTGCACCACCACCATCAGGAACAGCGACACGCTGGCGCCGAGCGTGATGGCGACGACCACCCCGACGAAGAGCGGGTCCGATCCGGCCAGTTCGACCAGCGCCGGATCCGAGACACCGGCGAGCACCCCTATGCCGAGTCCCACCAGGCCGGTGATGAGAGCGGTGCGACGCGGCATGGCCACCAATGAGCGACGCAGCGAATCGGCCTCATCGTCACCGTCGGCCAGAGCGGGGCGAAAGCTGTCGAAGGCGCGGCCTGCACGGACGCCGAGGTATCCGTACATCGCCAGGGCGAAGACACCGTAGAAGGTGCTCAACAGCTGCAGCCGCAACTGGTAGGTGTCATCGGCATGGTCCAGCCACCAGGACCCGGCGACCACCGCCGCCGCCAGGGCCCACACCGTCAGCAGCAGGGCCCACCAGGGGACCCGCCTGCTCGTCGCCGAGGCGATCAGACGATCCAGCCAGCCCACCTTCATCGTTCCTCCTCATACCGCATCCGACCTTCCCTCCCGCACCGAAGGTGGAGCGTAGGGTCGGAGCAAGTCACCGTGCCCTCACAGGCGGTGACGAGGCAGGCGGCGGGCAGGCGGTGGAGAACGGAGTATCGCACCGGTCACAGGGGTATTGCCCCGACAACTCCGATGCAATAGGTTGCCGCCATGCAGGTGCGCCACCGAGGCGCACGGCTGGCGGTGCCCCTGACAATCATCCCGCTCCTCGTCGGGATCGCATGGCTGCTGACCTCCGTCCCGGTCCGGGCGGACGACGGCTGCGTGCTCACCCCATCTGGGATCGACTGCGGGTTCCGGGGCAGCACGACGTCGACCTCCATGGCCGTGGCGACCGGGTTTTACCGCTATCTGCGGATGCGAGAGCACCCCACCGTCGGCACCTGCTGGCAGTGGTACCGGGAGCCTCCGGGCTGGGACCGCTGGAACTGGAGCCACTCGGTGGCGATCACGATCGCCCAGCGGGACCACCCGGAGTGCCCGGCATGGGGCTGGCGGGTGGTGTCGGTGTCGACGCGGGCTTGGGCCATCTTCCGATCCTTCCCCCTATCCGGTCCGAGCCTCGACGTCAGGCCGTCGATCGGGATCGCCAACCTGGCCACCGTGATCGCCGTGGGGCGCCCCGCCGAGTTGCGGCATCGGGAGCGGCTCCCCGACGGGCGCATGCTGGAGGTACGCGCAGCCGTGGAGACCGTCCGGATCGACTGGGGTGACGGAGCCACGACCACCCTCTCACCGGGCGAGGCTTCCGGGCCCGGCGCGCTCCACGCCTACGCACTCAAGACCTGCACCGCCGCCTACCGCCGCAGCCATCCCTCGGGACGCAACTGCCACCCTGCGCTCGACTCCTACCCGATCGGCGTGGTGCTCTCATGGAGGGGCCGATACAGCACCGGAGGCGCCTGGACCAACCTCGGAACCCTGAACCGATCGACCACCCTCGGCTACGACGTCGACGAGGTGGTGGGCATCCCGGTCGCTCCCTAACCTCCCAGGCGTGCATCGCACTCCGATCGAGGTCCGCTGGGGCGAGCTCGACCCCTATCACCACGTCAACCATGCCGCCTACCTCTCCTACATGGAGCATGCCCGCGTCGCCGTCCTGGACGCCGCCGGATGGGGCATGGAGGAGCTCACCGCCCGCGGCTACATGGTGTTGGTGGTGCGGGTCGACGTGAAGTTCGTCCGACCGGCCGCCGCCGGCGACCGGCTGGAGGTCCACACCAGCGTTGTCGAGATCGGCGCCTCGCGCAGCACCTGGTCGCAGACGATCGTTCGCGGTGAGGAGAGACTGGTGGCGGCCGAGGTGCAGGCCGCCTTCACCGATCTCGAGGGGCGCCCGGTACGCGCCCCGGAAGATCTGCGTGATGCACTGAAACGCGTTGCCGGGTCCGACAACGACCCGCCGAACATCTAGCCTGGGGCCGTGGACATCGAGTACCGCCCGCCCCGCCCCATCTTCCTCGGGTTCGCCCTGGTGACGATCGGCACGCTGTTTCTGCTGCGCGAGCTGGAGGTTCTCCCCGACGTCTCGGTGTGGAGCATCGTCTGGCTGGCACTCGGAGGGTGGCTGCTGATCGGCACCCTGGCTGGGAACAGACGCGGATGGTTCTGGCCCCTAGCCCTCCTGCTCATCGGGTCGTTCATGCTGTTGCGCGACCTCGAAGTGATCAGCCGCGGGGTGGCTATCTGGCCGATCGTGGTCCTCGCCTTCGGGTTGGCGATCCTGCTCGAGGCGGTGGGCCCCAAGTCGAAGCGGGATCCCTGGCACCACTGACCGGCTCGACGGGGCCGGCCAACTACTCTCGCCGGGCGTGACCACTTCTCCCGCACTCACCGGTCTGAGCGCCGAAGAGGTCCGCCGCCGGGTCGCGGCAGGTGCCGTGAACCGGGTGCCGTCGGGCCCGAGCCGGACCGTGGCCGAGATCATCCGGGCCAATGTGGTCACCCTCTTCAACCTGCTGCTCGGGGTGATGCTGGCTGTGATCCTCATCGTCGCCCCGCCCCAGGACGCCCTCTTCGGCGGGGTGCTCGTGGCCAACGCCGCCATCGGGATCGTTCAGGAGCTGCGGGCCAAGAAGACCCTCGACAGGCTGGCACTGCTCTCCGCACCCAAGACCACCGTGATCAGGGACGGGCGGAACCGCGACATCGCCGTGGAAGACGTCGTGCTCGACGACCTGCTCCGGGTGGGCGCCGGCGACCAGATCGTCGTCGACGGGGTGGTGCTGGTGTCGGACGGCCTGGAGATCGACGAGTCCCTGCTCACGGGAGAGGCCGATCCGATCCCGAAGGAGCACGCCGACGAGATCCTCTCCGGGTCCTTCGTCTCGGCGGGGTCGGGGGTCTTCAAGGCCCGCAGGGTGGGAGTCGACGCCTACGCAGCCCGCCTCGCCGCCGAGGCCAAGCAGTTCACGATGGTCCGGTCCGAGCTCCGTGGAGGAATCGACAAGATCCTGGCGGTGATCGGCTGGGGCATGGCGCCGACGATGGCGCTGCTCATCTGGTCTCAGCTCAAGGCGAACGATGCCCTGAAGGAGGCCATCAGGGTGGCGGTGGGCGGCATGGTGGCCATGATCCCGCAGGGGCTGGTGCTGCTCACGTCGGTCGCCTTCGCCGTGGGCGTCGTGCGCCTGGGAAGGCTCCAGGTACTCACCCAAGAGCTCCCCGCCATCGAGATGCTCGCCCGCGTGGACGTGGTGTGCTTCGACAAGACGGGAACCCTCACCGAAGGACGCATGACGGTCGACGGCCTCCACGTGTTCGACGATCGAACCGACCTGGAGCAGGCGCTCGGTGCGCTCGCCGCCGCCGACACCAGCCCCAACGCCACCATGCGCGCCATCGCCGAGGCCTTCCCGGAACCCGTGGGCTGGTACCCGGAGGCCGTGGTCCCGTTCGCCTCGTCCCGCAAGTGGAGCGCCGCCTCCTTCGGCCGGCTGGGCACCTGGGTGATCGGCGCCCCGGAGATGATCCTGCCCAACGACCTCAGGGTCGGTCGGGAGGTGCTGGCCATGGCCGGGGCCGGGAGCCGGGTGCTGCTCCTGGCGATGAGCGGCACCCCCGTCACCGGCGAGAGCCTCCCGCCGGACCTCGAGGCGGCGGCTCTGGTGACGCTCTCCGACGTGGTCCGGCCCGAAGCCGCCGACACACTGCGGTTCTTCGCCGAGCAAGGCGTGGAGACGAAGGTGATCTCCGGAGACCACCCGGACACGGTGGCGGCGATCGCCCGCAGCGTCGGACTGGAAGGGCGGGTGGTCGACGCCCGCGACCTCCCAGAGCAGGGACCCGAACTCGTGCGGGCGGTCGAGGAGGGGCGGATCTTCGGCCGGGTCACCCCCCATCAGAAGCGCGCCATGGTCGGCGCCCTCCAGTCCCGCGGTCATGTGGTGGCGATGACGGGTGATGGCGTCAACGACGTGCTCGCCCTGAAGGACGCCGACATCGGGATCGCCATGGGATCCGGCTCGTCGGCTTCGCGGGCCGTCAGTCAGTTGGTGCTCCTCGACGGCAACTTCGCCACCCTCCCGTCGGTGGTCGGCGAGGGCCGCCGGGTGATCGCCAACATCGAGCGGGTGGCCAACCTGTTCGTGGTCAAGACCGTCTACGCCTTCCTGCTCGCCGTGCTGGTGGGGATCTTCTCCCGACCCTTCCCCTTCGTTCCCCGCCACCTCACCCTGGTGGGAACCCTCACCATCGGGGCACCCGCCTTCTTCCTCGCCCTCGCGCCGACCGCCGCCCGCGCCCGACGCGGTTTCGTGGCCAGGGTCCTGCGGTTCGCCGTCCCGGTCGGAGCCCTCACCGCCGCCTCGGCATACCTGGCGTACGAACTGGCGATCTCCGAGGAGGTCTCCCTGCTGCGCGCCCGTACCCTGGCGACCATCGTGCTGGTCTCGATCGGGCTCTTCGCCCTGATCATCAACTCCCGCCCGCTCACTCCCGGGCGCCGCCTGCTCATTGGCACCATGGCCGGCATCTTCGGATTAATCCTGCTCCTCCCGTCGTGGCGTGCCTTCTTCGAGCTGGAGATGCCCCGCCCGCTGGTGCTGCTCGCCGGGGTCGGGATCATCGCCATCACCGGATCGGTCATGTACTCGGCGCTGCGAGCCGTCGGCTGGCTGCGGCTGGCGCCGGAGTGGCTCCGCACCCCGTTCGAGGGAGAGGGCCGCTGGAACGGAGTGCGCGACGGGATTCGGCGGCTTCGCGAGCGGGCGGCACGGGTGGGCCGCCCAATGGACCCGGACTAGGCGATCATCACCTCGAGAAGACCGTGCGCCTCGCGCAACGCCGCCACCACCTCGTCAGGGGTGTCCGCCTCGGCGAAGAGGAACCCGAGGTAGCGGTCGCCCTCGGGGAGCCGGCGGATCGACCTTCCCGGGGGGATCGTGATCTCGATCCCGGTGATGCCCGGGACCTCGGCGACGGCCTCCGTCCCCCGAACCCCCAACAGGACGCCATCGGCGGGGATGGGAAGCATCATCGCCCCCGAGGCCGTCGCCCGGCGGCGCATCCCGCGTCGGTTGAGACCGAGGGCCGCTCGCAGCAACAGCACCTCGAGGCTCTGCCCGAGCAGGCCGAACCGCAGCGACCTCCCGCACAGCCCGCCGATGGAGCGTGCGGCGACCTCGACCAGGCGCGGGCCATCCGGTGTGAGCCGGACCTCGGCGTGTACCGGGCCGTGTGCCAGGCCGATCGCCGCCACACCAGCGGACACCAGGTCTTCGACCTCCCCCTGGACGGCAGCTGAGTAACGCGACGGCGTTACATAGATCGTCTCCTCGAAGAAGGGCCCATCGAGGGGATCGGGCTTGTCGAAGATGGCCAGCACCTCGAGACCGCCGGGAGTCGCCAGAGCCTCGACGGCCACCTCCTCTCCCCGCAGGTACTCCTCGACGAGCAACGGAGGCGACCCTCCGGCCTCGGCGATGATCACCGAGACCCGCTCGAAGGCCGCCTCCACCGCCGGGGCGTCGTCGGCTCGGATCACACCCCGGCTGGCCGACAGGCCCCGTGGCTTGAGCACCACCGGGTACCCGATCGCATCGGCGGCGGCCACGGCGGCGGCCGCGTCTTCGGCCACGGCAAACCGGGCCTGGCCGACTCCGGCTTCGCCGAGCAAGCGCCTCATCTCGGCCTTGTCGCCAGTGGCGGCAACTGCCTCCGGCCGATCGTGCGCAAGCCCGAGCCGGGCGGCGGCCAGGGCTGCCACCATCACTCCGCCGTCGTCGACCCCGAGCACGGCCTCGACCCCGTGGCGCTCCGATGCCGCCACCAGGCGCGCTGCCGCCTCTTCGGGGGCGTCACAGGAGATGGGCACCACCTCGAGGATCCGGCCCGATATGGCCGGCAGGTCCCCGTCCGAGGCCACGATCAGGTCGACACCGAGCTCCTCCGCCGCGGCGACGAAGTCGGGACCGCGGTAGGAGTGGGACGGGATCACGAGACCGACGACGGGCACGGCCCCATGTTGGTCGGTTGTGGTTGAGTAACCGGCAGCCGGTATCGTCGGCCCGGATGCCGATCGAGGACCGCTCCGTGATCGAAGTGACGCCCGAGGCCGCCGAGGCCATCCTCGGGATCAGGGCGAACGAGCCGGACGCCACCGACCTCGCCCTCTCGGTCGCCATCGCCGGCGTCAGCGGACCCAAGTTCACCTACGAGCTCACCTTCATCCCCATCGCCGACGCCGGGGGTGAGGATGTGATGCAGGTCTTCGGCGACCTCCCGGTCGTGGTACCTGCCGGCAGCGTGGAACGCCTCACCGGTGCGACGATCGCCGTCTCGGCCGACGGCCTCGCCATCGACAACCCCAACTCGCCCAGCCCCCGGATTCCGACCGGCGATCTGGCCGGGCTCGAAGGGCCACTCGCGGAGCGGATCCAGTCCCTGCTCAGCCAGAGGATCAACCCGGCGATCGCATCCCACGGCGGATTCGCCGAACTGGTGGCGGTCGAGGCGGACACCGCCTTCCTGCGCCTCGGCGGAGGGTGCCAGGGCTGCGGGATGGCGCAGGTGACCCTGCGCCAGGGAATCGAGGTCGCCATCAGGGAGGCGTTCCCGGAGATCACGCGGGTCGTGGATGTCACCGATCACGCCTCGGGCGAGAACCCCTACTACGAGGCCGCCAAGAAGTAGGCGGCGGTCAGCCGGCCTCGATCCGATCGATGCGCTCGACCAGGCCCCTGATCTGGTCGGCGAACGCCTGGCGCCTCTCGAGATCCTCGATGGATCCCGATACCAGCAGGCCCCGATTCTCGGCGAGCCGGATGGCCGACTCGAAGAGCTCGGTGGAGACCGCCTCGGGACTGCGAATCCGACGCTGCGCCCGGTACTGGTCGCCGAGGGCGAGGGTGGCCGCCACGAGGCGCTTGCGATCCACCTCCACCCGGTAGTCACGGGCCACGAGGGCGTCGGCGATCAGCAGATACGCCTCGAATATGGGACGCAGAATCCTCCCGGCGGCGGCGGGGCGAAAGCGACAGCGCACCTTCTCTCCCCCTCCGGCGATCGCCTCCTCCCAGTCGGGACAGTGGGAGGCGACCTCGCTCGCCACCTCGTCCCGGAACCGATCCTTCTCCGAGAAGAAGAACTCGAACTTGAGGAGGTCGCGCAAGGCGGCCAGCTCGGCCCAGAAGCGGGCGAGGGCGTCCTTGCCGGAAGGCACCCCGGCCAGGGCCACCTCGGCCACCGCGGTGGTGACGAAGTGATGGACGATCGTGTTGCCGTAGAAGGCTGCCGCAAGGTGCTGATCCGCCCCGACCGAGTAGACGGTCTCGGTGCCCCCATCCCACCGGGTGACGACCCCATGCTCCGCCAGGGCGTTCAGGGCGCCGGCCACCTCATCGGGATCGTCGAGATCGATCCGCTGGGTGACCGGGAGCTCCTTGGCTTCGACGTAGGTGATGAAGTCGCGCAGCTCGTGGAGGGTCTCGTCCACGGTGAGCGCCCGATCCGTTCCCAGCAGCGCCAGCGTCACCAGGGAGATCGGGGTGATCGGCGTGACCCGGTTGATCCTCGCCGAGACCTCGAAGGCGAGTTTGGCGATCTCGAGGTTCACCGACTCCGGGTCGGGCTCACCTCCGGCAGGGTGCCGTCCCAGAGCCTCTCCGAGCAGGATCGGCTCGCCGAACGAGATGTGGATGCGGCCGTAACGGCGCCGCAGGCTGCGCAGCGCTCGCAGCATCCAGGAGAAGGACTCCTTCTCCTTCGCCCGTCCACGCTGCTCGGCCGCATGGGCACCGACGTCCTGGATCTGGTCGTAGGCGATGGAGATGGGGACCAACACCACGTCGTCGCTGGAGCCGCGCCGCCACGAATCGACCACATAGGAGAGCATCCCGTAGCGCGGCGGACGCAGCTTCCCGGTCCGGCTGCGGCCGCCCTCCAGGTACCACTCCAGCGGGAAGCGGCGGGCGAGCAGGTAGTCGATGTACCTCCTGAGCACGAACTTGTAAGGCTCGTTGTCCTTGAAGGTCCGCCTGATGAAGAAGATCCCATGGCGCCTGAGCAACGGGCCGATCGGGAAGAAGTTCATGTTGATCCCACCGGCGGTGTGGTTGGGCGGCATCCCGTTCTCATATAGGACGTAGGTGAGCGCAAGGTGATCCAGGTTCGACTTGTGGCTGGGCAGGAATGCGAGGGGGTGTCGCTGGCCGAGGGCCGCGATCCGCTCCAGCACCTCGCGGTCGTAACGGATCCGCGGCTCGTACCCCATCGTGTACACCATCCGCACCAGCGCCGCCACCAGGTCGATGACGAAGGTGCTGGGCGTGGCGGCGATCTCCTTCAGGTACCGGGCCGACCTGGCTGAGAGGTCGACCGGGTCGTCACCGGTGCGACGCGCCAGGTCGTCGAGTCCCGCCTGGAACGAAGCCGACTCGAGCAGATCCTCGGAGAGGAAGCGAGGGACCTTGTACCGGTTGCCCCGCAGCCGCCGCTCCCGCACCTCCAGGGCGAGGGCACCCTGGAGGGCGACGAACTCGGTGAATCCCGCTGCGGCATCTGGGTGCTGCACCCGCTCCGCCACCCAGCGGGCCCGGAGATCGCCCAGCGTGGCGGTTTCGGCGGCGATGACGGTCACCCACGAGGGCTTGATCCGCAGGATCAGATGTTGCAGCAGCCGGTTCGGATCGCGGGGGTCGCCCAGGGTGATCAGGTCGACGAGACGCGGAACCCGGCGCGACCGACCGTGAGGCATCCACGCCACCCGCAGCGGCACCATGAGGGCGTCGCCACCCGATTCGATCGCCTCACGAAGTTGCTCGAGGCCGCGTCGGTGACGGCGCCGCCGCCGCGAGGGCGGGAGGGTGACGACCCGAAACTCACTGGCGGGACGGTTGCTCTCGATCCACCCGTCGATCAGCCGGTTCTCGAGGGGACCGGAGGCATCGACGAGGAAGCAGACCGGAAGCCCCCCCGGGTCAGGAATGGGGGGATCTGCGGGTGGAACCAGGCGCAGGGTCACCCAGGGAGTGTACGCAACGGCCCCCCCGGCCGACACCGAAGCCGCCGAGCGGTCGGCAGGGTCTCGCGGGCTCGGGTCAGCGGGGGCCCATGCGGGCGGCGGCGTCGAGTCGTACCACCTCGCCGTTGATCAGGGCGTTCTCGCAGAGATGCTGAGCCAGAGCGGCGAACTCGTCGGGACGTCCCAGACGCCGCGGGAACACGTGCACCGCGGCGAGGGACTCGCGCACCTCGTCGGGCATCCCACCGACCATTGGAGTATCCATGATCCCCGGTGCGATCGTGTTGACCCTCACCCCGATCGAGGCGAGGTCCCGGGCCAGGGGAAGGGTCAGCGATGCCACCCCGCCCTTGGATGCCGAGTAGGCGGCCTGGCCGATCTGACCCTCGGTGGCGGCGATCGAAGCGACGTTGACGACCACTCCGCGCTCGCCGTCATCGTTCGGCTCGTTGTGGGCCATGTGGCGCGCCGCATTGCGTGTGACATCGAATGTGCCGATCAGGTTGACCCGGATCACCTTCTCGAAGAGGTCGAGGGGGAACATCTCACCGGTCCGGGTCACGACCCGGTGGGCGGGAGCGATCCCGGCGGCGTTCACGCATACGTGGATGCCGCCCATCGCCTCGGCGGCTGCGTCCACCCCACCGATCACCTCGTCGGGAACGGTGACGTCGCCCGCCACGAACCGGCCCGAGATGGCGTCGGCGACATCGGCTCCGTGCGAGCCGGGAAGGTCGAAGATGGTCACGGTGGCGCCGGCGGCGGCAAGACGGCGGGCAGTGGCCTCGCCGAGCCCGCTGCCGCCACCGGTGACGAGGACCTTGGCACCCTTGATCTTCATTGCTACCTCCTAGGCATGTCCCGGGGGACGGGGGATGTCGGCGAGAGCCCGGTGGCGGTCGGCGACGATCCCCTCTGCGATCTGTTCCAGTGAATCCATCAGCCACAGGTGGGCCGCGGCACCGGGACGGTAGTCGGCCTCGGCCATGCCCTGGATGCGGCCCTGCTCCTGCAGCTCGCGTACCCCGCGGAAGTTGTTCTTCGGTTCGGTGGTGTACACGCCAAGGGTCTTGCCGCCCCTCTCGTTGACGATCGAGAAGCAGGGCACGTCGGAGGGGCCGTCGGCGATGTAGATCATGTTCTGGATGGGCACCCTTCGTTGTTCCGGTCCCATCCGGGCGTTGACGTCGAGCCCCGGGGTCACGTTGACCCCCTTGTTGATCTCGAAGATGGCCCTGGTCTTGGCCGTGTTGTCGATCATGTAACCCACGTGGGACACCGGCTGGGACGACCGGTCGACGTCGAGGTGCTCCTGATACCGGGGAGGGGCGAGCTTCTCGATGAAGGTGTTGGCCCAGATCCCGTCGAGGTGGGGGGCGACCACCGAGCCTTCGATCATGGGGCGGATCCCGGTGGACACGACATGATGTTCCACGACGATCCCCTCCCGCTCGTATCGAGGCTCCCCCGCCACGAGGTCGCGCGTCGCCTGCATGAACTCGGGGATGCCGGGCGCCGGCTTCAGCCTCGCCCCGAGCTCACGGAGCCGGTCGTTTGTGAGCCCGGCGAAGATCCCGGCCTCGACGTAGGACAGCACGTGGAGCAGGTAGACGGAGTCGCGCGCCACCAGGGTCCCACGGGAGGCGTAATGGTCCACCAGCCCGTCCACCTCGGCCCAGAAGGAGCCCTCGTCCACGCCGTACTCGGCGAACAGCACCTCCTGCTGGTTGCCCGGGATGAGGGTGCGGTCGAAGTCCCACAGGAAGGCGATGACCGTCTGGGTGTACAGAGGTACCGGCATTGCCCCCTCAGGGTACTTCCGGTCCTCCGAACCTAACCGCTTCATCGTCGGGCCACCACGGCTGCAGCGTCGCCCCGGTCCCCCGGAAGGCCCGATGTGCCTCACCCATGCGAAAGGCCGGGACCAGAACCACTACCCGCCATCCCGCAGCCACCGCCCCGGGGACGGTCTCGGCCAGTTCGTCCAGGTCCTGGGCCTCGTGCGGGAACCACTCGACCAGACCGCGCCCGGCGACGATCACGGCGACACCTTCGAGGTCGGGCGCATCGGCGAAGCGTGCCAGTGGGGTCTCCACGACCGCACCGTCGTGATAGAGGTGGAGGGACGCCGCCGTGGTGGCGGCTACCCGATGCGATGTCTGCTGCTGGACCGGGGCCAGGACCATGTCGCCTCCGTGACCGGATTACAAAGATGTAGTTTACCCGGAGCCGGCGACAGAATGTGGCGGGAGGGGATGGAGCGAGGCAGACTGCCGCCATGACCATCGCCCTCACCGACGACGACCGCGCTCTCCTCGCCGGCGAGTCGGGGGAGGCGGCCGCCCTGGCGATGCGGATCCTGGTGGAGATGGCAGGGATCTCCAACGCCCGCAGGTTCATCGCCGTGACCTCGGCCCACATCGATTCCTGCCTGTACCACGGTGACGCCGGGCTCGACTTCGCCGAGCGCCTCGCCGGGTGGGGGGCACGGGTAGCCGTATCGACCACGCTCAACGTCTCCTCACTCGATCTGCTCCATCCCGATCTCGTGGATGCAGACGACACCCTGCGCACCAAGGCCCGCCGCCTGATGGCCGCCTACGTCTCCATGGGTGGGCTCCCCACGTGGACCTGCGCCCCCTACCAGGCGCTGCAGCGACCCTCTCTCGGGGAGCACGTGGCCTGGGCCGAGTCCAACGCCATCGTCTTCGCCAACTCGGTGCTCGGAGCCCGTACCGACCGATACGGCGACTTCACCGACATCTGCGGCGCCATCGCCGGCCGCGTACCGGAAGCCGGCCTGCATCTCGACTCCGGGCGTCGGGCGCGCTCGGTGTTCCGCCTCGAAGGAGTGCCCGCCTCGATTCTCGAGTCGGAGGTGATCTACCCGGTGTTGGGCCACCTGGTGGGCCGGGCCACCGGAACCCTGGTCCCGGCAATCGTCGGGCTGTCTCCGGATGCACCCGAGGACGGGCTGAAGGCCCTCGGGGCGGCGGCGGCGTCGTCGGGTGGGGTGGCCATGTTCCACGCCGTGGGACGAACCCCCGAGGCGCCCACTCTCGAAGATGCTCTTGGGGGTGCGGCGCCGTTGCTGGAGGTGTCCGTGGACCCGGCGGCACTGCGCCGGGCACGCGCCGAACTCACCACCGATGCCACAGGGCGCCTGGGAGCGGTGAGCGTCGGCACCCCGCATTTCTCGATCGAGGAGTTCCGAAAGCTCGCCGCCCTGTTCTCGGGCCGGCGGGTGGCGCCGGGCGTCGAGTTCTACGTCGGCACCTCCCGCCAGGTGCTCGCCGAGGCTGCGGCCGACGGGTTGATCGACCCCCTGCGGGCAGCGGGGGTGCAGGTGGTGACCGACACCTGCACCTACATCACGCCGGTGATCCGGGACACCGAGGGCGTGGTGATGACCAACTCGGGGAAGTGGGCGTACTACGCCCCCGGCAACCTGGGCCTGGACGTGGCTTTCGGCTCGCTCGAGGACTGCGTCGAGTCGGCGGTGCAGGGAAGGATCGTGATCGGGGGATGGGATGGCTGATCGGATGCTGGTGGCCGGTGAGGCGGCCGGGGACGCACTGGTCCTGGACGAGCCGCTCTCGATGTGGGGCGGCCTCGACCCGAAGACCGGCGAGATCATCGACCGCAGGCACCCGCAGTCGGGTTCGGTGGTCACCGGAAGGGTGCTGGTGATGCCGGTCGGCCGCGGCTCCTCGTCGGCCTCGAGCGTGCTCGCCGAGGCGATCCGCCTGGGCACCGCCCCGGCGGCGATCGTGCTCGCCGAGCCCGACGGGATCATCGCCGTAGGGGCGATCGTGGCTCGCGAGATGTACGGGCGGGCGATGCCGGTGGTCGTCACCGACGAGGAGCGCTACCGGGCGATCGGCGACGGGCAGCGAGTGGAGATCGGTCCACAGGGGTTGCTCGGGACGGCGATGGCCTAGCGTTCTGCTCCGAATGCCCGCCTTCGACCTGAGACCGATCGATGCCGCCGAGGCACTCGGGCTCCGACGGGCCCTGCTTCCCGGATCGGAGGCACATCCGGGTGACGAACACGAAGACAGGCGCCACGTAGGCGTGTTCAAGGGTGAGCAGCTCGTCGGCGTCGGAACGGCCCACCCGCAGCCGATGCCAGGAGGCCTACATGCTGGTGCCTGGCGGATACGGGGCCTGGCCGTCGAGCACGGTCACCGCGGTCGGGGACTGGGAACGCTTCTCCTTCAAGACCTCTTCGACCACGCCACCTCGCTCGGTGGCACCCTTGCCTGGGCGCTGGTGCCGCCGGAGGCGGCGGGATTCTTCATCCGGCACCGTTTCGATGGCTCGGCTATCGACGATCGGATGCGTCTGATGTCGGTCGCCATCCGCCCGACCACCCGCTCCTGGGCGATCTGAGCCGAGCCTCGATGGAAACCGGCGTGCCGAAGGGCTTCCTGGCCGGCTCATCTTGAACATCTTCGCCGCGCGTGGCATCGTTTGGGCCTGTGAGCGACCAGACGATCGGCAAGCTGGCGGGTGGCAGGCCGCGCCGGACCTACGGGGCCGGGCGCATCTGTTCCACCAAGGGTTGCACCACCCAGCTCTCCGCATACAACAAGAATTCACACTGCTGGACCCATTTCCAGCCGATCCCGAAGCCGGCGCGCATCCCCGCCGACAACTGATCCGGATCCCCGTCGACACGCCGCCGCATTGGGGCGTTCTCGGCGGGCGCCGTCAGAACTCGAGCGCCACCGCCGCCCAGTGAAACCCTGCGCCGAACGCGGTGAGCACCACCAGGTCTCCGGCGACGATGCGGCCCGCCGACACCGCCTCGGCCAGCGCCAGGGGAACCGTGGCCGACCCGGTGTTGCCGAACCGATCGACGTTCACGTACACCTGCTCCTCACGCAGCCCCAGCTTGGCTCGCACCGAATCGATGATCCTCAGGTTGGCCTGATGTGGGATCACCACGGCGATCTCCTCGCGTAGGCGCCCCGCCATGGACACGACCTTCTCGGCGGCCTCCGACATCCGCTTCACGGCCTGGCGGTACACCTCCCGCCCGTTCATCAGGATCTGCTTCTGCTCGTTGCGCTCGGCGGCCTCGAGGGTGAAAGGCCGCCGGGTGCCTCCGGTCTCCACCATGAGGATGTCGGCTGCGCTGCCGTCGGTGCCGGCATCGGCGGCGACGATCTCGGCCCGCACCCGGTCGCCTTCCCCGACGACGACGGCCCCGGCGGCGTCGCCGAAGAGGACGCATGTGGCACGGTCGCTCCAGTCCATGATGCGCGAGATCACCTCCACGCCCACCACCAGGATCCGCTTCGCCGCCACCTGCACCCGCGTCCTGGCGATGTCGAGGGCGAGCACGAAACCGGCGCAGCCGCTGCCGCCGAGGTCGTAGGCGATCACCTGCCGGGCACCGATGCGGTGCTGAAGGTGGGCGGCGGTGTCGGGCGTGTACACCTCGGGGGTGTCGGTGGCGACGATGATCTCGTCGATGTCGTTCGGGGTGAGGCCGGCATCGGCGATGGCCTTCTCGGCGGCGTGGGCGGCGAGGTCGAGGGTCGACTCGTCGTCGGCGGCGAACCGGCGCTCCCGGATGCCGGTGCGGCTGACGATCCACTCGTCATCGGTGTCGACGAGGCGCGACCACTCCTCGTTGGTCATTACCCGCGACGGCACGTAGGAGCCGAAGCCCATGATCCCGATCCGCTGCGTCATCATGGCTCCCGTAGCTTGCAGTCCCCGAGGTTACGGGGTTCCCGGTAGGACCGTCGGCGTAGGCGCATGGTTACCGATCGATTCGGCAGCGCCGCAACACCAGACGACAATGGCGGTCCCCTCAGGTCACGGAATGGAACTCTTCCTCGGTTCGCTGGCAATCTTCGGCCTCCGCATCGGCGACGTCTCGATCTCATCGGTACGCATCGTCACCCTGATGCGGGGGCGTATCTGGCTGGCGGCGCTGCTCGGCTTCTTCGAGTCGCTGTTCTGGGTGAGCGCCGCCGCCATCGTGTTCACCAACCTGGACCATCCCATCCGGATCGTCTCGTTCGCTGCCGGGTTCGCCGTCGGAACCCTGCTCGGTGGGTACGTGGAACGCTGGGTGGCGATGGGATCGGCGCTGGTCAGGGTGATCGCCCCGGTGGAGGATCCGCCGGTGGCACCTGCGCTGCGAGCGGCCGGCTTCGCGGTGACGGTCCTCAACGCCGAAGGCAGGTACGGGGAGGTGCGACTCAACTTCACAGTGCTCCCCAGGAGAAGGGTGAGGGAGCTGATGACGATCGTCGATCAGGTGAACCCGGCGGCGTTCGTCACCGTCGAAGAGGTCCGCATCGCCGAGATGGAGCGGATCAAGCGAAGCTCGGCGATCCGGAAATAGCGAGAGGGAGCGGGTCGCCCCGCTCCCTCCTCTCGAACCAACACCGATCAGCCGCCGAAGATCTCCGCCCATCGATCGGCCAGAACCGAGTCGTAGGTCAGCGAGTATCCGCATCCCCACACCCAGATCTCGGACCCCGAGATCAGGTATCGCTGCCCCACTTCCAGGCCCGGCCCGGTGAGCGCCAGCGAGGTCTCGCCGACCAGCCCGTCGCCCCGGAAGGTCGCCTCGGCGCCTTCGCCACCCTTGAACCAGCGGTGCACTTCGAAGGTGACCAGCACCTCGGTGGCCTCGAGTCCGTCTTCGGTGCCCTCGGCGACGTCGATCGACTTGACCGTGCCGTCGAAGGCGAACTCCTGCTGGGCGAGGGTGGCCTCGTCGAAGGCGAGGCAGATCGCCATGGCGTCGCTGCCGACTGGCACGCCGCCGACGACCGGCTCCGGGGCGTCTTCGCCGAGAAAGGCCACCGCCCCCACGGCCACCGCCGCGGCTACCGCCAACGCTCCGCCCGCCAGCGCCAGTCGGCGGCCTGTCCGCCCCTGAGGTGCCGAGGCGCTCGCCTTGTGTTCCATCGTGTCCATGCTCACAACCTCCTGGAAAAGGGCCCTTGCGTGGACCCCGGTGGTGTCCTGTGGCGCGTGATGCCGGTCGAGCGGATCGGCGCGGCGCAGCGTCTCCTGGGGATCGCCCTGGAACCTCCGCCGGCTCATCTCCGTCTCTCCTCCTGCATGTCGACGCCCCTCACACCGTCAGGTGTCCGGGAGGGGTCCTGCGATTTCACTTCCTCTGCGCCGGCGCCAAGTCGAGCCAGCTGTCGGGCGAGGCGGCGACGGGCACGGTGCAACCGCACCGCCACATTGGCCGGTGTCGTGGCGAGCACCACGGCGATCTGGTCGTTGTCCAGGTCGTCCCAGGCGGAGAGGGTCAGGATCTCCCGATCGTCGGGGCGGAGGCGCTCCAACGCCCCATGCACCGCCTCGAACTCGGGGGGCGACGCCTCGGACGGCGGGGTGAGGCGCTCCTCGAGGCGGGCACGGCGATCCCGCGACCGGTACTGGTTGGCGAGCACCCGTCGCGCCACCCCGAACACCCATGGGATGCGCGCCGGGCCTTCCGGGATCTCGTCGAGGCGGCGCCACACCACCAGGAAGGTCTCGGACACGGCGTCCTCGGCATCGGACCGGGTGTCGCTGCGGCGCAGGCAGTAGGCCATGACCCGCGGGTAGGCGGAGTCGAAGAGTTGGCGAAATGCCTCTACGCGGCTCGGGTCGGATCCTTCTCCCACAGCTGTTGGACGGAAGCGCACGGGATGGGGTTCCCGCGTGGCACCATGGCGGGAATGGACGAGAAGCTCATGCGCATCCTCCTCGTGGTCGGGGCCGTGGTCGTCGCCGTCGTCCTGTTCCTGTGGGTGCTCAAGGTCATCTGGTGGCTGACGATCGGGGTGGCCGTGGTGCTGCTGATCGGCTTCCTCCTCAGGGAGAAGGCGTAGGAGGGCAGGGCACTACCCTGCTGTGCCGAAGCCTGCCATGGCCCGGCCCCCGTAGCTCAGGGGACAGAGCAACGGTTTCCTAAACCGTGTGTCGGAGGTTCGAGTCCTCCCGGGGGCGCCTTGTGATGTCGCGAGACATCCTGCACACCTCGAACGGGGAGGTGGCCCCAAAGGCCGCAGGGGGCAGAGGCGACAGACGTCTCACAACGTTCCTTCCCCCGTAGGGGAGGTGGCCCGGAGGGCCGGAGGGGGCGAGACGCGACACACGCCCACGCAGGACCTGCCCCCCTCCCGGCTTCGCCGCACTACCCCTGCGGGGTGAGGTGTGGACGGCTTCTCACTCGTAGGGGATCGCCGTCACCTCACCCGGCTCGACGATCACCACGAGGTGAGAGCCCACCGCCGAGTCGATGGCCCGAACGATCGCCCCGACATCGCCGCCGGCACCATCCGATCGCCTCAGCAGCCGCACCCTGACATTGGCCCGCTCTTCGATCTCCTCGATGTCGACGTCGCCCCCGGCCACCAGCATCACCGCACGGCGCGGCGCTCGCGTCTCGACCTCCCGCTCCGAGCGATAGACCAGCCAGTGGTACATCGAGGAGACCCCGGTGGTGAGCAGCAACGCCACCGGCATGTCGATCTGGCGAACCATCGCCTCGTCGACCACCTCTTCGAACAACGCCCGGAACACGACCACCAGGAGGGAGATCAGCGCCCCGAAGGCGACGGCGGCCCCCACCCCGAACACGGCGTACAGGTACACCCGCCGGGTCACCGACTCCACCTCTCCATGGTTCTGGGTGGCGAGGCGCTGTACCCGTCGCCAGGTCACGGCCCACATCGGCACGCCCACCACCAGGAGGGTGATGGCGGTGAGCAGCACGTCGCCACCCACCCGCTCGTCCACCACCGACGCCGGAGCCAGGGCATCGAAGACGGCAAGCACCAGGATGGCGAAGGCGACGGAGACCGTTCCCAGGCCGACACCGGTGACGATGTAGTCGTAGATCCGGTCGATCTCGTTTCGATCCCGCCGGGCCGAAGCACCGAGAACCCCCCGGTGATACCGCCACGAGGCCAACCCCACCGTCCCCAGGCCCAGCGCCGGGGCGACCTCCCGGAAGTGGTCGACAGCGCTCATCCCGGGCGATCCGAGGAACCACTCGAGCACCAGGAACACGAGCAGGCCTGCGGCCACGACGGTGGCGATCAGCCCCACCATCACTCCGAGCAGCAGGACGTAGGCGTACCAGCCCTCGCTCCGAGTGGAGCCAAGCCCGTGCCCCAGCCAGTGCCATCCCCACACCGCCCCGCCGATCACGATCCCGGTGGCCGCCAGCCACATGTCGCGGCTGTCGGGGGCGATGACCAGACCATCCGGAGCAGGAAAGAAGCGCCTCACCACGTCGTCGACGAAGAAGGCGACGGCGGCGCCCAGTACCCAGAGCCCGACGGCGGAGGCCAGCCACATGTGCAGGAAGGGGAACAGCACGGGCTGGATTCGCCGCCACACCCGCCAGTGTGAGGCCCACACCGCCGCCCAGACCAGGAGGCCGGCCACCCCCTCGGCATGCCACTCCCAGGCGACGAGACCCTCGGTGGCGTCGAAGGCATGGACCACGACCAACGACACCGAGAGCACGAGAGTGGCGTTCAGGTAGAGCGCCCATGCCACAGAGCCCGCTTCGGTGGGATCGGCGGAATGGGTGGCCAGCACCCAACGCCCCAGCAGGGCGAACACCGGCAGGCCGACCACGGTCATGGCCAGAGGTGACGCGATCTCGGCGCCGACACGATCGCCCCCCGATCCAAAGGCGATCGCCAGCAACTCGACCATGCCGATGGCACCCACCAGCAGGGCGGCGAAGCCGAGCAGGTAGACGAACAGGCGGCGCACCGAGAACCCACCGCCCGGCGGCGGCCCGTCGCCGCGGCGCCGGGCCAGGGAGGCGATGATGAACACGATCCCGCCGAGGACGATGAGCGGGATGAGGCCGGCGATCACCGTCTACCTCCAGGCACAGTTGTACAGCGGCCAGAAGGCGTCCTTCACCTGCCAGGCGTCGCCGGACATCTCCATCGTCAGCCAGGTGGATGTCTCCCAGCCCTCACCGGGGAACGGGTCCAGGTCGAAGCGACGCGGCTCCAGGCGGACGTCGATGATCACCTGATCGCCCTGGACGGTCACGGCGTCGAAGTAGACCGCCCCGAACTCATCCAGCGAGACGGCGAACTCGGCGAGGCTGCACTGCTCCCTCAGGTCGGGCGAGAGCATCCCGTAGGCGGTGGAGGTGTCGCCGGTCATCATCGCCCGTAGGTAGGTCTGAGCCGCGGCTTGCGCCGATCCCTCCGGGTACTCCACCTCGCGCAGACTCTTGAGCATGGCGACAACGACGATGGCGCCGACAACGACGATGGCGACGGCGGCGAGGAAGACATCGTTCACACGCCGGGGCGCGGACTCGCTCACGATGTCATCGTAGGTTTTCCTGGACTGCGGCGTGAGGGGCGAAATGCCCTGCGGTCAGTCCGGGGCACTCGGTGTCCTACGGGGGCGCGCTGAGCCTGACGCCGGGCGACCTGCGCGTCGACGGCTCCTCGCGCTCTTGCCCCCCTACCGGCTTCGCCGTGCTCCCCCCTGCGGGGGGAGGAAAGACGAACTTCCTCCCGGTGTCCCCTTACTCCCCCCGCGAGGAGGAAGAACGCGGATGCCTGCAGGGCCGACGGCGCCGTTGCCTCCCCCGGAGGGGGAGGTGGCCCGGAGGGCCGGAGGGGGCACGAGCGCGACACAGGTCTCCCAAGATCTGCCCCCCTCCCGGCTTCGCCGTGCTCCCCCCTGCGGGGGGAGGAATGACGAACTCCCTCCCGGCTTCGCCGTACTCCCCCCTGCGGGGGGAGGAGAGAACCGGCATGTCCCCATCCAGGCTGCCGCCGTCGGTGAGGTGCCGGTGGTGTTGCTCATCCCTCTTCTCGCCGACCGTTCCCCCGGGTCAGATCGAACAACAGCACTGCCGGCTTGGCGGTGAGCTTCACGAACTCGACGAGACCCCTGCCCACGAGCCCGGGAACGGCGCCCAGGCGCGGTCCGCCGATGAAGCCGCGACGCCCGAAGTACGCCCACAGTCCCACCGCCACCAGGACCATCAGACCCAGGACCGCCGGGTACGCCCACCGCCACTGCAACTCGGGCATGTGGGCGAAGTTCATCCCGTACACGCCGGCGATCAGCGACAGCGGGAGCACGATGGCGGCGAAGACGGTGAGCACCTTCATCACCTCGTTGGCCCGCTCCGCCATCGTCCCCCGGTAGGCCTCCAGTGCGCTGCCCAGCAGCATGCGGGCACCCTCCAGGATCTCGGTGAGGCGGGCGTGATCGTCTGCCACGTGGGCGAGACGCCGTCGCGCCGGCTTGCCGATTCCGGGCAGTGACTCGCGCACCAGGGTGCGCAGAGCGTCGCGCTGCGACAGCGTGATCTGTCGAACCGTCTGGGCGTCGCGCCGAAGAGCGAGGACGTCGGCCGGCACGCCCGGATCGCCGAGCACGGCCCGGTCCTCCAGTTCGGCTATCCGTTCCTCCAGCCCGTCCACCAGGGGAAGGTATCGAGCCGCCCCCACCTCGGCCATCCTCGCCCACAACAGGTCCGGACCAGCCCCGGCGAGAACTCCCGGTTGGAGGACGAACTGGCGGCCCCAGGCGAACGACGGCAGATCCTCACGGTGGAACGTCACCAACAGGCCGTCGCCCAGGAAGGCGTCGTGCTCCACGACCGCCAGCCGTTCCGCCTCTCGTGCCGAGAGGGCATGGCCGACGACCAACGTGTAGTCGGGGTGCTCTCCCACCTTGGGGAACTTGGACCAGTCGAGGACGTCCTCGACGTCGAGTGGGTCGAAGCCGAGAGTGGCGCCGATCTCTTCGACATCCTCGTGCGTGAAGTCGTAGACGTCGAGCCAGAGCCAGCCGCCGGCAGCCCGCACCTGGGCCAGGTCGGTGGCCGTCACCTCGACTGCCGTCTCGGCCCCGGGGGCTGAGTGGAACAGGTGCTGCACAGGTCGATTATCGGCCTGATCGGCCTCGGTGCCCGGTATTGCCGACGCGATGGCGGGGCCCCGAAGGGCCCCGCCACCAGCAGCCTGCCGAGGGAGGGTTACGGCAGGAGGACTGCGTCGATGACGTGGATGACGCCGTTGGAGGCGGCGATGTCCACGGTGACGACCTTGACCGAACCGTTGAGGATCACCTCGCCGTCGACGACCTCGATGGTGATCTCAGAGCCCTGAACGGTGGCCGCCGAGTCCAGGCCGACCACGACGTCGCTGGTCACGGCGCCGGAGACGACGTGGTACAGCAGGATGTCGGTGAGGGAAGGGATGTCGGCGAGCAACGCCTCGATGGTCCCTTCGGGGAGCATGGCGAAGGCGTCGTCGGTGGGGGCGAACACGGTGAACGGCCCCTCACCCTGGAGGGTCTCGGTCAGTCCGGCAGCCTCGACTGCGGTGAGCAGCGTGGCGAACGAACCCGCCGCCTCGGCCGTCTCCACGATGTCCATCGCCTCGGCCGGGGGCGCCGGCGGCAGGAGGACTGCGTCGATGACGTGGATGACGCCGTTGGAGGCGGCGATGTCCACGGTGACGACCTTGACCGAACCGTTGAGGATCACCTCGCCGTCGACGACCTCGATGGTGATCTCAGAGCCCTGAACGGTGGCCGCCGAGTCCAGGCCGACCACGACGTCGCTGGTCACGGCGCCGGAGACGACGTGGTACAGCAGGATGTCGGTGAGGGAAGGGATGTCGGCGAGCAACGCCTCGATGGTCCCTTCGGGGAGCATGGCGAAGGCGTCGTCGGTGGGGGCGAACACGGTGAACGGCCCCTCACCCTGGAGGGTCTCGGTCAGTCCGGCAGCCTCGACTGCGGTGAGCAGCGTGGCGAACGAACCCGCCGCCTCGGCCGTCTCCACGATGTCCATCGCCTCGGGCATCGGGGCGGTGGTGGTGGTAGTCGCCACCGTGGTGGTCGGCGCGGCCGTCGTGGTCGTCGTCGCGTCGTCGTCGCCGCATGCGGCCACGACCAGAGTGAAAGCGGCCGCCACCAGGGCGATCCGGCTCAAACGGTTGAACATGCATCTTCCTTTCGGTTCGACCCCATCCAGGAAGGACGGGGTGATTTAGTGCTAAAGAACCAATCACGCCCGATTCCTATTCCCGAAGCCGAAGGAATCCGTGGCCGGTCTGCCATCCTTCACCGGGATGACCGGCGCACCCCCACCCCACCGACCGGCTTCTGCCACCTCCCGACCTGCAGCCGGAGGGCGACTCGGGCCGAACCTCCCCTACCTCCTGGTGACCGTCATCGCCGGGAGCGCCCTGACCGGCTATCTGTTGTTCGCAGAGCCCTTCACCGACGGCCCGGGGACGACATCGAGCCTGATTGCCGTTTCGACTACTGGCACCCCGGAAACCACACTCCCGGGCGCGCCGTCCACGACCACTCAGGGGACTGGCACCACCCAGCCCGTGCTCTCGCCTGACGCCGGGCCTCTTCAGGGCCTGGCTCTGCAGACCCTGGCCACAGGGATCCCGTTCCCAGTGTTCGCCGCCTCGATTCCCGGAGACCAGCGGGTCTTCGTCCTGGAGCGACAGGGCCGGGTACGTCTGATCGACCCCGATCTCGGCCTGCTCGAGACGCCGTACCTCAACCTGCTCGACCGCGTCGGATCCGGGGGCATCGAGAACGGACTGCTCGGCATGGCGTTCCACCCTGACTTCGCAGCCAACGGAAGGCTCTTCGTCTACTACACGGACGCTTCGCTCAACTCGAAGGTCTCCGAGTTCCAGGCGGACGGAGTCGACACACCCACGGTGAGCGCATCCACCGAGCGCGTGATCCTCGAGGTTCCCCAGAGCGGAATCCGTCACCGGGCGGGAATGCTGCAGTTCGGACCCGATGGGTACCTCTACATCGCTCTCGGTGACGGGGGTATGGGAGATCACGCCGCCCAGGACCTGACGACCCATCAGGGGAGCATCCTGCGAATCGATATCGACTCGGGCGATCCGTACGCCATCCCCGCGGACAACCCGTTTGCCGCGGGCGGGGGTCTGGCCGAGATCTGGGCATACGGGCTACGCAATCCGTGGAGGTTCTCAATCGATGACGGCCTCATCTACATCGGTGACGTCGGCCAGTCGGAGTGGGAGGAGATCAATGTGCAGCCACTCACCTCGGCAGGGCTCGACTACGGCTGGCCCAATTTCGAGGGAACCTCCTGCTACAAGCCAACCGACGGGTGCGAGATGACCGGCTGGGTGGCACCGACACTGGCCTACACCCACGAGGAGGGCTGCTCGGTGACCGGTGGTTACGTCTACCGGGGAGTGTCCATCCCCGAGCTGGGTGGCCACTACTTCTACGCCGACTGGTGCAACGGCTGGATCCGCTCTTTCCGTTACGAAGGCGGCGAAGCACTCGACCAGCAGGACTGGTCCGAGGACCTCGACGGTGCCGGACAGGTGTCGAGCTTCGGCATCGACGGCAGCGGCGAGCTGCTGGTGGTCGACTCCAACGGGAGCGTGCACCGGGTGGTGGCGGAGAGATAGCGGAGCGCGGATTTCCACCGTCCCCCAAGTGAGGTGGCCCGCAGGGCCGGAGGGGCAATACGCCACAGGGCCCACATCGAGGCCGATACACGACCCGGGTTGCGTCTGCCCCCCTCCCGGCTCCGCCGTACTCCCCCTCGGGGGGAGGAAAGACCGGCCCCCCGACCCGGCTTCGGGGTACTACCTGGATGCTCGGTCAGACCGGGAGGCCGAGGCTGCGAGCGATGATCAGCCGCTGGATCTCCGAGGTCCCCTCCCCGATCTCCAGCACCTTGGCGTCCCGGTAGAGCCGGGCCACCGGCGAGTCGTCCATGAACCCGGCGCCACCGAACACCTGGGTGGCGGTTCGCGTCGCCCGTACCGCCGCCTCCGAGGCGAACAGCTTGGCCTGAGCGGCCTCGCGGTGAAACGGCCGGCCGGCGTCGCGCAGCCAGGCGGCCCGCATGGTGAGCAGACGGGACGCGTCGACGTCGACCTGCAGGTCCGCCAGGGGGAAGGCCACGCCCTGGTTGGCGCCGATCGGCCGGCCGAAGGCGGTGCGCTCCCCGGCGTAGGCCAGGGCGTGGTCCAGGCATGCCTGGGCGACTCCGACCGACATGGCGGCCACCGCGACCCGTCCCTCGTCGAGGATGGCGAGAAACTGCGACAGCCCCCGCCCCCTGTCACCGAGCAGGTTCTCGGCGGGCACCCGACACTCCTCGAGCCTGATCCCGTGGGTGTCCGAGGCGCGCCAGCCCATCTTGCGATAGCCCGGCTCCACGATCAGCCCCGACGTGCCCGCAGGCACCAGGATCGTCGAGATGCCCTCGTCGCCGGTGCGGGCGGTGATCGTCACCAGCGAGGTGATGGGGGTCCCCGAGTTGGTGATGAACGACTTCGCCCCGTCGATCACCCACTCATCGCCATCGAGCCGGGCCCGGGTCCGGGTGGCTCCCGCGTCGGAGCCGGCGTCGGGTTCGGTGAGCCCGAATGCGGCCAAGGCACGCCCGGCAGTCAGATCCGGTAGCCACCGCCGCTTCTGCTCGTCGGTGCCGTAGTGATGGATTGGGGTGGCCCCCAGGCTCACCGCCGCCTCCAGGGTGATCGCCAGCGACGAGTCCGCCCTGGCTATCTCCTCGACCGCCACACAGAAGGTCGCCAGGTCGGACCCGGCTCCCCCGTGTTCCTCGGCGAAGGGGATGCCGAACAGCCCGAGCTCGCCCATGGCTCGTACCGTCGCCAGCGGGAACTCACCGGTGCGGTCCCACTCGGCAGCATGCGGGGTGATCTCGGCGGCTGCGAACTCGCGCACCACCCGCCGCAGCGTCTCCTGCTCCTCGGTCGGCTCGAAATCCACGAAACCTCCATCCGGCTAGGAGGAGAGGCTATCCCAACCCAGGATGCCACCCGTCGGCGGGGACCGCCGCCACCCGTTCTAGCGTTGCGAAGTCGTGATCCGTCTCATCGGCCTGGCCGGCACCATCACCATCTCCTTCTCGGCGATCTTCGTCAGGCTCGCCGACGTCGCACCGACCACGGCCGCCTTCTTCCGGGTCGGATACGCCGTCCCGGTCCTGTTCTTGATCCACCGGTTCGTGTCGGACGGCCGCAGCCGCCGGCAACGGCTGATGGCGTTCGGCGCCGGCGCGTTCTTCGCCGCCGACCTGATCAGCTGGCACCTGTCGATCCGCTACATCGGCGCCGGCCTCTCCACCGTCGTGGCCAACTCCCAGGTGCTGTGGGTGGGCATCCTCGCCTGGATCCTCCTCGGCGAGAAGCCGACCAGGGCGTCTTTCGCCGTGGTTCCCCTGATGTTGATCGGCATCACCCTGATCGGCGGGCTCGGGCGCGACGACGCCTACGGCGTCAACCCGGGGTTGGGGGCGGTGCTCGCCCTGGTCGCCGGGCTCTGTTACGCAGGGTTCCTCATGATGCTGCGCTCGTCCAATCGGGGGATGGCGCATCCGTCCGGCCCACTGCTCGACGCCAGCTTCAGTGCCAGCCTGATCCTTCTGGTGGTGTCACCGCTCGACTCGGGCTTCGACCTGGCCTTTTCCTGGCCGGCGCACGGCTGGCTGCTCGCCCTGGGGGTCGTCATCCAGGTGGGCGGGTGGATCATGATCACCGCCACCCTCCCCAGGCTCCCCGCCCTGGAGACCTCGGTGATGCTGCTGCTGCAGCCTGCGCTGACCGTGATATGGGCGGGAATCATCTTCACCGAGGACCTCTCCTGGGTGCAGTGGTCCGGGGTCGTCCTGGTGATGGGAGGCATCCTCGCCTCGGCCCTGGCCGGAGCGGCCCAGATCAGACGAGCGGGCGCAGCCAGGGCCCCAGCCGGCTGAAGAACCGCGATCTCGGTTCCACCGCGTCCGCCCCCAGGCTACGCGCCCGGATCATGGCCAGGTCGTCGACATGGGGACCGAAGGCAAGGACCTTCACACCTGTGGCGGCGAGATCGGCGATCACCGTGCCGGCGTCTGGGTGCTCCAGATCGACGACCGCCTGGCGGGAGGTTTCGGCACCCGCCGTCGGGAGCCGCACCACCCGATAGCCGACGCTTCCGGCGATCCCCTCGATTCGTTCCAGATCGAGCAGATTCGAAGCCAGGGCCAACAGCACCGGCCTGACTCCGGCCGCCTTGGCGGCACCCCAGGCGGCGTGGGCACTCCAGGCCTCATCACCGAGAGCCTGCGACGACGCCGGGGCAAGGTCGTAGGAGTCACCGGGGAGGGCGGCGACGGCGGCCTGATCACGATCCGGCTCCACCACTCCCGCCGCGGCCAACGCACGATTCGGCCCCTCCATCGCCTCCTGGAGCACCTCCAGAGGGCCGCGCCGCTGCGCGGCGAAGGGCAGCACCAGGAGCTCGGAGAGGGCGGCATCGAGGCGCTCCACCGCAGACTCCACCGCTCCCGGGATCGGAGGCCACTCTCGAGTGGCAAGCAGACCCTCCAGGTAGGGGCGAAAGGCATCGAGGAATGCCCGATGCAGTTCGGCGGCGACTCCATCCACGCCGGGAGCGTAGGCGACATGGCGTCGCCACCCTGCCAGGTAGAGTCAGCCGCACACGACAAGAAGGGGTTTCTGATGCGTCGATTGATGGTCGTGGCGTCGCTGCTGGCATTGGTCGCGGCCGCCTGCAAGATCGAGACGAATTTCGGTGTCGCCATCAATGCCGATGGGACGGGCACGATCGTCGCCGAGGTCGGGTTCGACGAGGAGGCCGCCGGCTTCTTCCTCGAGGGCGACACCGATCCGTTCGAGGGGAACGACCTCTCGGATTGCCCAGGCGCCCGCACCAGCGAGGAGACGCGGGGCGACATGACGTTCTACATCATCGAGTGTGACGTCGACGACCTCGCCGAACTCCAGGACGCCGCTCTCGAAGGCGAGAACTCGCTGCTCTCCGACTTCCAGATCACCGTCACCGACGATCTGATCACGGTGACCGGGTCGGCCTCTGCCGAGGAGAGCCTCGGTGACGACGTGGAGGGATTCGATCCGGCGACGCTGGAAGACTCCTTCTCGGCGAACCTGCTGATCACCATGCCGGGGCGGATCCTGGAGCACAACGCCGACTCCCAGGACGGCAACACGCTCAAGTGGGCGATCCCGATCCTCGGCGGCACGCTCGACGTCAGCGCCTCGTCGGACCCCAAGGGCAGCCCGGCAGGTGGTGGCGGTGGCGGCATTCCGGTGTGGCTGATCGCCGTGATCGCCGTCGTCGTGCTCGGTGCCGGCTACTGGTTCATGACGCAGAAGAAGGGTGGAGGCGCCGCCCCGGCTGCCGCCGGTGAAGGCGACTTCCCGCCCCCGCCACCCCCGACCGAGTAAGTGCACCTCGTCCTGATCGACCTGGTCCCGGCCCTCCTCTCGTGGGAGGGCCGGGACCTTTCCGAGGAGCCGACGGTCGCTCCCGGCGCTGCCCACGCCCTCGGACACCTCTTCGACCGCTACCAGGTGATCGGAGTGGCCGACGCCGGCCTCTCGGCCGGGCTGCTCCGTCGGCATCTGGAACGCGAGGGTCTCGCCAACCACTTCGACACGGTGCTCACAACGGCGGCCCACGGACCCAGGTTGTCGGCGCGCACGCTGCGCCGCATCGTGGATGCCGTGGCGCCCGGCGAGCGCCCCGGGGTGGTCACCGGCCGCCCCGATGTCGCCCACCAGCTGGCGCACTCCCGTTTCACCGTCGTGCTCACCACCCAGGAGGAGTTCGAGGGGGTGCCTGATGCCCTGGCAGCGATAGAAGAGGGGCGAATCACCCCCTGAGCGAGCTCAGGCGAGCTCGATGCGCATCCGCTTGTTGCCCTTGCCCTTGCTCTCGGTCCCGACCACCCGCACCGCTCCCACCTCGGTGGTGCTGGCGACGTGCGTGCCACCATCCGCCTGCTTGTCGATGCTCCCGATCTCGATGATGCGGATCGGGTCCACCCACTCCGGGATCAGGTTCACCTTGGTCCGGATGAGGTCGGGGTCGGCGAGGGCCTCGGACCGCGGAAGGAAGCGCACCGTGACCGGATGCCCCTGGGCAAGGGCCGCGGCGAGACGCCCCTCCACCTCACGGCCGAACTCCACTGAGATCCCGTCCAGCTCGAAGTCCATGCGGGCGACTCCGGGCTCCATGTTGCCTCCGGTCACCTTGGCTCCGAAGTCGCGCCAGATCACCGCCGAGAGCACGTGCAGGGCGGTGTGCGTGCGCATCAACAGGTGTCGCCGCTCCCAGTCGATGGTCGCCGTCACCGATGCCCCCATCGGAGGAGGATCGCCCTCGACGAGATGTCGCACTCCCGACGGCCCCTTCACCGTGTCGACCACCCGCACCGAGCCTGCGTCCCACTCGATGAGCCCGGTGTCGCCCGGCTGGCCGCCGCCCCGGGCGTAGAACACCGTGCGATCCAGCACGACGCCATCGTCGCCGGCTGCGATCACCATCGCTTCGGTGCTGGTCAGATAGGCGTCGCGGGAGGCCAGCTCTTCGGTCACCACACCCTCCGGGTCGGACGGCCGCACCCTACCGCCATGGAGAGACGGCGACGAGACGCCCAGAGGCCACCGCCATCCCGTCGACCCGCAACATGGCCAGCCCGGGCCCCGCCGCATCCACCTGCACCGGGCCGCAGTGGAACCGGGCCGGAACGGCTTCGTCGACGAGAGAGCACGATGCTCGAGATCTGCCGACCGTGATCTCGATCGCACCCGTGGGTGGATCGACCATGGGCAGGAGGGTGATGGTGCATCCGACCGAGACCTCTCGCCAGGCCACGGTCGAGCACTCGACGGTCGCAGCCTCTGGGAAGAAGTCGGCGCGACCGTTCCACATCGCCAGCACGGTCTCGACGTGACGCCGGTTCACCGACCCGAACACCGGCAGCGCCGAGTTCATCAGCGAGTCGACAGAGGGCCGCACCGACTCGTCGGTACGTGTCGAGTAGCAGCCTCCGGGCACGAAGTCGATAGCCAACTGACCATCGAGCACGGGTGGTGGCGTCGCCCGGAAGCGCTTGAACGCCAGCCGATACTCCTCGATGAACGGGTCGACCTCGCCGACGAGGTCCGACCACCACTCTTGCGCGGTGGCTAGATCCGGGGCGCAGTTTGGGTATCCGTAGGCGACCTGGCGCCCCTCCTCCGAGTACTCGTCGCGCAGGTCGAAGATGGCGTGACCCCACTCGTGCGTCAGCGTCTCGGAAGCGAACACCTCGCCCTCGGCGGGCACCGCCAGGTACACGGAACCGAACCGGAGCCCGTCACGACGAAGGTCCACCGGTCCGAAGGGGGCGCTGAACGACGGCCACAGTGCCTCGGACCGACCGAACCTTCCAGGGCCGAGGACATCGACGACGGTCACCTGGACGTCGGGGAGGCCGAAGTCGGGTGCCGGGCGGTCCCATCCGACCGGCGGCGAGGTGTGATCGAGAGCCCTGGCATCGACCAGGACGTCGTCCAGCATCCATAGGTTGAAGAGGTGGCGCGACCTGGCCAGAGGAGATGTGGCAAACGGGCCGAACCTCACGGTCCACACGCTCTCGCCGGGATCGCTCACCAGTTCATCGTCGTAGCCGACCCCCACCGGACCGTCCCACCCGAGCAGCAGGCTCACGATCTCCAGCGCTTCCTGCGGTGTGGTGTCCCCGGTCGGAGCGAACACCACGTTGATGCGATCGGCAGCGGCGAGGTTCCATCCGGGAACCACCTCGATCAGTTCGCCGTCTCCCACCTGGAAGGGCACTCCTCCGGGAACGACCTCGCAGGTATCGGAATCGAACCCGAGACAAGGCGTCACCAGGTATCGACCGGGTGGCAGGGCCTCGACCTCGAGGGCGACCGGGGAGTAATCCTCAGAGCCAACGGGCGGCAACGGCAGGATGCCCATCGGCTCGGCGTCGCCCCTGCGACTCACCACCGCCCACGCCGGCAGATGGCGCTGCGGTCCGTCCACCCACAGTCGAAGTGGATTCTCCGGGAACACGTATGGCTCGCCGAACCACTCGGGCGTGAAGGTGACCGGATACGCCGAAGCGTCCCGAACCACGAACTCGGCGAGGGTCCCGGTCCTGGTGCCCCCCACGATCAAGGAGACCTTCCGGCTGCCCACCCGCCATCCGACGTCGATGCTGCGACACACCAGGTGGTCGCCCTCGACCACACACGACGGCAGATCCTCCTCCGTCGACCCGACACCCACGTCGACGACGTGAGGCCCCCAGGGGTCGAGGTCCGAGTTCTCGAGAAGAGGGAAGCGACAGTCGACCTTCTGCCCGGTGAGCACCTCCCCAGGCGTGCACTCGCCGGGGCCAACGTCGGAGGCAGCGAGATAGTCGGCGGCATGAGCCGGTGCCGGGGCGACGAGCACCGCGGCGACCAGTGTCAAGACGGGGAGAAGGTGAGATGGTGACGTGGCGACCTCGGGTCGAGTGTAAGTGCACGGCGGCTTTCGACTGCCGCCCCGCCGCCTCAGGCGCCCTCGCCTTGCTCCTCTGCACCGGAACCGGCGGCCACCACCTCCCACGGCTCTCCCAGCACCCGGGTCCGCCACAGATGGCCCGCGACGATCTTGGTCGACGCCATCACCGGGACCGCCAGGAACACCCCCCAGAATCCGCCCAGAGCGGCGCCCAGGATGAGCCCGAGAATGATCAGGGCCGGATGAAGGCGCACGGTGGCCCGCAGCACCGTCGGGCTGATGAAGTGGTTGTCAACCTGCTGGACGATCAGCGCCACCATGCCCGCCCAGGCGGCCGTCTGCAGGTCGCGGGTGGCCAGGGCGACCATCACCCCGAGGGTTCCGCCCACCCACGGGCCGACGAACGGGATGATGTTGAGGAACCCGGCGATCATCCCGATCAGCAGCCAGAACGGCAGACCGACCAACCAGAACCCGAACGAGGTCATGAAGCCCACGATCAACGCCACCATCAACTGCCCGCGCAGGAATCCACCCACCGCGGTCCCCAGGCGTCGTGACACGAAGACGATCTCGGCCCGATGCCTGGCGGGGATCAGTGCCATCGTCTTGGCGCGAACTGTCGGAAGGTCGAGCAACACGTAGAAGGCGACCACGGGAGCGAGCAACAGCAGCACCGCCGCCTCGAGCACCGACAGGGTGATGTCGGTGATCCGCCTCAGCTGGTCGCCGAAGAAGGTTCCTCCGTCACCGGCGAGGCGCTCCCTCAGCTCGTCGTAGTCGGGCAGATCGATGCCCAGGCCGAGGCCCTCCGCGAACTCCTCGACGTCGAGGACGAGGTCGTCGTAGATGCTGGGGAAGTCGTCGGCGAGCTGGCCGGCCTGCTCCCCGATCGAAGGGGCGATCAGGAAACCGACGAGGGTGAGCACGCCCATCAGCACCAGGTACGAGAGGCACGATCCCATCCAGCGCGCCATCCCCCGGCGCTGCAGGCGGGTGACCACCGGGTTGAGCACGTAGACGATGGCGATGGCGATCACGACGGGCGGCACGATGATCCAGACCCGTCCCAGCAGCCACAGGCATGCGGCGAGCAGCAGCAGTGTCCCGAGGAGGCTCCATGCGGCCACCCCCAGCGAGCGCAGGCGCTCGGTGCTCATCCGGGTCGGCTGTCGCCGGCGTGCTTCTCCCGGATGCGACGCTGGGCGTCGCTGCGAACTCGCCGCATGCGGCGAACCGTCAGCGGAGCCGTCCGTTCGGCGGAAGGGTCCTCGCAAAGCCGGCGAAGCGCCTGGTAGTAGGTGGTGGCGCTGATCCCCAGGTACTGGCGGATCGCCAGGTCCTTCGGCCCGGGGTACAGCCACCAGGACCCCTCGAACTCAAGGATGGCGCGGTCGCCCTCGGTCAGCATGCCGTGGTGATGGTACGAGCGGCTCATGACCCTTCCTGGGATTTCGCGACCCGGACGGATCGACCGCAGCGGTCGGATGTCGCCGATGCATCCGGACAGCACCGCCCATGGCATCGGTGCCGGCCCCGGTTCAAGATTGCCGGCACTCGCTGCCGATGAAGATCGCAGGGAAGGAGGCCGCTTGAGGAGGATGCGAGCTGAGGACGGCGCCACCATGATCGAGTACGCGGTCATGGTCTCGCTGGTGGCGATGATGGCCTTCCTCGCCGTGCAGCTGTTCGGCGCGGCGGTGCTCGGCCTGTTCTCCGATGCCGTCGACGTCATGCCCTGACCACACCGACCCGGTACCCTGACGATCCCGCCGGGTTAGCTCAGTTGGTAGAGCACCTCTCTTGTAAAGAGGATGTCGCCGGTTCGATTCCGGCACCCGGCTCGCGATCCCCGTCCCGGCGGGGACGACGGTCAGCCGACTCCGCTTCCTGGGCCGAATCCCCGCACCCTGGCCACCTCGTACACCGCCAGCGCCGCCGCCACCGAGGCGTTGAGGCTCTCCACCGGTCCCAGCAGCGGGATCGATGCGATCACGTCGGCTCTCTCCCCCACCAGCCGGCTCACCCCGCCGCCTTCGGCGCCGACGACGATCGCCACCGGCTCCGCCAGCAGGTCGAGGCCGAACAGCGACCGCTCGGACCCGGCGTCCAGGGCCACGACCCACACCCCCAGGTCTCGAAGCGACGACACGGCGTCGGCCACCGAAGACACCTCGACCAGGAGAAGATGCTCCAGGGCCCCTGCCGCCGACTTGAAGGCCGTGGCGCCGAGCGGGGCACCCCGGTGACGGGAGAACACCATCGCCCCGAAACCGGCCGCCACCGCCGTCCTGGCGATCGCACCCACGTTGCGCGGGTCCTCGAGATGGTCGAGCACCAGTACCGCCGCCGGCGTGGAAGCGGCCACCGCCTCGTCCAGGGAGACGGGCCGGATCGGGCGACATGTCGCCAGCACGCCCTGGGGCGCATCGGTGGCTGCCGAGCGACGCACATCGTCGACCAGATCGACGGGAACGCCGGCGGCCCGCGCCCGGTCGAGCATTTCGCCGAGGGCGTTCGCCCGCCCGCGCTCCACGGTGAGACGGGTCACTCTTCCGGCGCCTAGGGCGGCGTCGACGGCGTGAACGCCCTCGACGCTATCGCCGATGCCAGGTGGTGCCATCGGCGCCATCCTCGAGAACTATCCCCAGCCCGGCCAGGCCGTCCCTGATGCCGTCGGCGACGGCGAACTGGCGGAGGTGGCGCGCCTCGGCGCGCCGGGCGATGAGTGCCGAGATCGACGACTCTGCATCCGAGCCGGGGACACCGAACTCGGTGGCGAGTTCCGCCAGCGACAGTTCCAGGTCCGAGACGTCGACCGCAGGCTCGTCGATGGCGAGCACCCCGGTGATGACGTCGTAGGCGGCGACGATCGACGCCGCGTCCTCACCGGCATCGAGCAGCCGGTTCCCCTCGCGAACCGCATCGAACAAGGCCCCGATGGCGGCGGCGGTGTTGAAGTCGTCGTCCATCGCCTGGCGAAAGGCTGCGATCGTGCCCTCGTCGGGTGGCGTCTCGCCGGGATCGCCGGCCCGACGACGGAACGACCAGAGGCGATCGAGGGCGGCATCGGCGTCGTCGAGCAGATCGGGGGCGTACTCGATGGGCTGGCGGTACTGGGCGCGAAGGTAGAAGAGCCGCAGCACCTCGGGGCGGTGCCGTTCCAGCAGCTCGTCGAGCGAGACCACGTTCCCCTCCGACTTGGACATCTTCTCGCCGCGCAGGGTCACCATCCCGTTGTGCAGCCAGTACCGGGCGAACGGGGCCGATCCCTCGGCGGCCTCCGACTGGGCGATCTCGTTCTCGTGATGAGGGAACACCAGGTCGAGCCCGCCGCCGTGGACATCGAACCCGAACCCGAGCTCCTCGGCGGCCATCGCCGAGCACTCGATGTGCCAGCCGGGCCGGCCAGGACCCCACGGCGAACTCCACTCCGGTTCGCCAGGCTTGGAAGCCTTCCAGAGGGCGAAGTCGAGCGGATCGTGCTTCAGCTCGCCGGGTTCGATGCGAGTGCCGCTGCGCATCTCTTCGACATCGCGCCCGGAAAGGCGCCCATACTCGGGGAAGGAGCGCACCGCGAAGTAGACGTCCCCGTTCGCCGGGTAGGCATGGCCCCCCTCGATGAGCCTCTCGATGAGGGCGATCATCTGCGGGACGAAATCGGTTGCCCGGGGCATGACGTCGGGCGGCAGCACCCGCAAGCGGCGATAGGCCTCGAGGAAGGCGGCCGTGGCCCGTTGCGCCACCGCGGAAGTGGTGACACCCTCGGCGGCGGCGGCGGCGATGATCTTGTCCTCGACATCGGTGATGTTGCTCACGTGCCGAACCCGATGCCCGGACCAGGTCAAGTAGCGCCGTATGACGTCGAAGGCGACCGCCTGGCGCCCGTGGCCGACGTGGGGAGCCGCCTGAACCGTCGGCCCGCACACGTACATGGACACCTCTCCGGCGACCCGGGGGGTGAACTCCTCGACATGCCGGCCCATCGTGTTGTAGATGCGCATCGACCGGCGATGGTATCGCCGGTTAGCCTCGCCCCGTGCCCCACCCCTCGGGAAGACCCTGGATCGTCGCTCACCGCGGCGCCTCACTGGTCCGAAGGGAGAACACCGTCGAGGCGTTCCTCGAAGCCGCCCGTCTCGGTGCCGACGCCGTGGAGATGGATGTCCGCCGCACCGCCGACGGCGGACTGGTTGTGCATCACGACCACACCATCCCGGGATGTGATCG
The DNA here is from genome assembly GCA_030584185.1 of Acidimicrobiia bacterium. Classification (NCBI taxonomy): domain Bacteria; kingdom Bacillati; phylum Actinomycetota; class Acidimicrobiia; species Acidimicrobiia bacterium. The sequence continues at coordinate 935,168 of CP129495.1, forward strand.
GCCGATCGTGGCCATGACCCGGTCCGAGGTGGCGATCATGGCTCCCCACGTCCCGGACCTGATCGATGCCCTCGCCGCCTGCGAAGGGATGTGGGTGGATCTCGAGATCAAGAACTCGCCCTTCGAACCGGACCACGATCCCGACGACCTCGTACTGGCCGGCGTGCTGCCTCTCGCCGACGGCGGAGTCCTGATCACTTCGTTCAACCCGGTCACGGTCGAGCGAGCAGCCGCCGCCGGCGGGTGTACCGGCTGGCTGCTCCCGCGTGGAGTCGACCCGCTCGATGCCCTGACACGGTGGCCGGGGCACGAGTTCGTCCTGCCCTCCGTGGCGGCGATGGGTGGCGTCACCGCCTCCGCAGTGGTCGAGTCGGCGACGGCGGCCGGGGTCGAGGTCGGGGTATGGACGGTCGACGACCCCGATGAGATTCGCCGCCTGGCGGCGTGCGGCGTAGGGATGATCTGCACCAACGCACCGGATGTGGCCCGCTCAGCCCTCGACGACCACCGCTACCGCTGAGGCGGCGATCCCTTCGTCGGCACCCAGGAACCCCATGCCGTCGGTTGTGGTCGCCTTCACCGAGACGACGTCCCGTGCCAGACCGAGTGCGGCTGCCAGCGAATCCCGGATCTCCTGGCGATGTGGCGCCACCCGTACCGTCTCGGCGACCACCGTCACGTCCACCGAGGAGGGGGCGAACCCGGCCGCTTCGAGGCGACCGACGGTGTCGGCGAGCAGGGCCATGCTGTCGGCGCCTTCCCAGGCAGGATCGTTCGACGGGTAGTGGGTACCGAGATCCCCCAGGGCGGCGGCACCGAGCAAGGCGTCGATGACGGCGTGCGCTGCCACGTCGCCGTCGGAGGTGGCCTCCACACCGCGGGTTGCGTCGACGACCACCCCGGCGAGAAGCACCTTCCCCGAAGGAGAGAAGCGGTGGGCGTCGAAGCCCCAGCCAACCCTCACGGCAGCATCCTCGTCAGCAGCTCGAGATCGCCGGGCCGGGTGACCTTCAGGTTGGCGGGATCCCCGGCGACCACGGCGACCCGCCCTCCCCACAGTTCCACCAGGTAGGCGTCGTCGGGGGCATCCCCCGGATGGGCCGCATGTGCCGCTCGCAGCGACTCGATCACGAACCCCTGAGGGGTCTGCACCGTCGCCAGGCCGTCGCGCTCGACGGTGCCCTCCACGACGCCATCCCCGACGCGTTTGACCGTGTCGGTCACATCGAGGGCGGGCACGACGCCGTCGACGTCGCCGACCCCGAGCCGGGCGATGACGGAGGTGACGAGTTCGGACCCGGCCAGCGGACGCGCTGCGTCGTGAATCACCACATGGGTGGCGTCTGGGGGAAGCGCGCTCAGGCCGGCCGCCACCGAATCGCGCCGCCGATCACCGCCGGGGATCCCACCAGGAATGGGTCCCACGACGATCACCTCGTCGACGCCGCCGGCTTGCAGGGCATCGAGCGCCCACACCCAGAGCGGGCGGCCGCCGAGAGTGGCCTGGACCTTGGGCCCGCCGAAACGCTCCCCGCGCCCGGCGGCCAGCAGGATTCCGTGGACGATCACGCCGCCAGTCTGCCGAAGAAGAGGCGGCCGATGCTGGTTCGCAGCGCCCCGGCGATCTCGACGACGACGGTGTCGCCCACCAAGGAGGCCGCCCCCTCCACCACCACCATCGTGCCGTCGTCCATGTACCCGACTCCTTGGCCGGGCTCCGAACCGGGCCGTTCGATGAGGAGCGATACCTGATCGCCCGCCATGGGGCCGCCACGCAGCGAGTCGCCGAGCGACTGCACATCGAGCACCGCCACACCCCGCAGGGCGGCGTGGCGGGCCAGGTTGTGATCGGTGGTCGCCAGGGTGGCATCCAGGTCGGCGGCGAGGGCGATCACCTTGGCATCCACATCGGGAAACTCCGGGTACTGGCGTGGATCCACCCGCAGCTCGATCCCGGGCACCGTGGTGAGGGCATCGAGCACATCGAGGCCCCGGCGCCCACGCTTGCGACGGTTGATGTCTCCCGAGTCGGCGATCCCCTGCAGCTCCTCGAGCACGAATCCGCCGATGCGCAGCTCGCCCCTCACCAGGCCGGCGCGGGCGAGTTCCAACAGCCGACCGTCGATGGCCGCCGAGGTGTCGACCACGAAGCAGTCCATCCGGCCCACCGGTTCGGACGGGGCGGTGCGGCGGCTGCCCAATCCGGCGGCGGCAAGCAGATCCTCGGAGCGGGCGGCGAACACTCGGGCTCCGAGAGCGGCGAGGACGATCACCAGGAAGGCGGCGATGAACCAGCCGAGGATGTCGGGGAGCAGCACGATGGCAGGCACGGCGCTCACCGCTCCGAGAAGCAGGCCGGCGATCAGGCCGAACCCTCCAGCGAAGAGTTGGGCCCCGCTGGCATGCTCCAGCGCCACCGGTGCGCGATCGATCCCGCGTCGCACCAGGCGTCCGATCAGGCCACCGGCCACGTACCCGATCCCGGCGCCGATGACGGCCCCGAACACGGCAGAGGTGTCGGGATCGCGCGCCACCTCCACCCAGTCGGGCGCTCCCTGGCCGACCAGGTAGCCGGCTGCCGTGGCAGCGAGCGTCACCACCAGGCGCACGGCCTCGATGATCATCTCATCACTCCGCTTCTTCGGCTTCTACCTTTGGAAGTGCCCGATCGAGACGCTTCATTGCATCTTCTTCGGTCAGTTTCAGGGCGAACCGAAGCTCGGAAGCGAGAATCAGCCGGGCCTTGGACAGCATCCGCTTCAGTGCCGGCGAGATCCCCTTGGTCTGCTGGGCGAAGGTCAGGTCGCGAACCACCTCGGCGACCTGATAGATGTCGCCACTGTTGATCTTCTCGGTGAGCAGCTTGTACCAGCGGCTCCAGTTGGCTCCGGCCTCCTCGGGCTCGGTGCGGAACACGGCCAGGACCCGATTTGCGGCCGCCTTCGAGATCACGGGGCGAACGCCGAGGTCCAGGGCGCGTGAAGCCGGGACCCTCAGGATGAGCTGGTCGATGGCCACCTGAAGCACGTAGAACTCGGCCGACTTGCCCTCGAACGGACGCTTCTCGATGTCGATGATCGTGGCGGCCCCGTGATGGGGGTACACCACCTTGTCGCCCTTGGCGAACGGCAGCACCACCTTCTTGGAACGCCTCGGGGCCGGGGCGGTTTCCGGCTTCGCCGCAGGCTTCTTCGCCGCAGCAGCCTTGGTGGCAGGCTTCTTCGCCGCAGCAGCCTTGGTGGCAGGCTTCTTCGCCGCAGCGGCCTTGGCCGGAGCCTTCTTGGCCGCAGCGGCCTTGGCCGGAGCCTTCTTGGCCGCAGCAGCCTTGGCCGGAGCCTTCTTGGCCGCAGCAGCCTTGGCCGGAGCCTTCTTGGCCGCAGCAGCCTTGGCCGGAGCCTTCTTGGCCGCAGCAGCCTTGGCCGGGGCCTTCTTGGCCGCAGCAGCCTTGCTCACCGCAGGGGCGGGCGTGGCATCGGGGGTGTTCTTCTTGGCGCTCATGCCTCAGGGGGGGGACGGGGCTGCCATCGTAACGGCTTGCGGTGCCGCCTCCCGCCACCATCCCCGCAGCGGATGCCAAGGAGACCCAATCACCGCCGCCCTCAGTCCTCCTCGAACTCCCAGGTGCGGGTGGTGTCGAGCAGGCGGTCGAAGTAGTGGCGAAGCTGGCGGGCGCGCGCCCTGCCCACCCCCTCCACCTGATCGAGCTCGGCGACCGATGCAAAGAGCAGCTTCTGCAGGGTGCCGAAGTGGCTGATCAACGAACCCTTGACGGCCTCCGGGAGCCTCGGGATCCGCTCCAGGATCCGATAACCCCTCGGGCGGGCCGGGCTCTCCATCGGCCCCAGGTCGAGCAGGCCGGCGACCCGGGTCTCATCACCCAGGTGTTCCGTGGACAGGGTTTCGAGGACCGCCAGCGGCTGGGGCTGCTTGGGCGGGTACTTGCGGCTGTAGTCGCCGTAGACCATGGCGGCCATCTCGGTGACCCCGGAGAGCAGGTCGAACAGCTGCAGCCGGATGAGCTCACCCTCGCCGCCCAGCTCAACCGCGTAGTGCTCCAGGTCGGTGCCGATTCGATACACCAGGGCGGCGCGCTGCAGGAACTGCACGACATCCCTGTTGACCACGATGTCATCCACCTCGAGCTGGGTGAGCCGGTCCTCATCGTCGGAAAGGCGGCGCCGGAATCGTTCCAGGGTGAGGAGATTCTGGTTGGCCTGGGCGAGCAGCACGGTAGGGCTGAGAAGCTCGAACTGGGACCGGCCGGCGTACACGGTGACCGTCTGGCGATCCTCGCTGATCACCACGACCGGCCGTCCGGTCTGGATGGCGGTCCGCTCGGCGGTGCGATGCCGGGTCCCGGTCTCGTTGGTGACGATCGACGGATCCGGGATCAGGTGCACGTTGGCCCGATAGATCACCTCCGCCCCTTCGTCGGTGATCACGGCGCCATCCATCTTCGCCAGCTCGGCGAGGCGGGCCGGACCGAAGTCGGCACCGTTGAGGTGGAAGCCCCCGGTGCAGATGGACTCGACGTCCCGGCCGTAGCCGAGGACGATCAGGGCGCCGGTCCTCTGGCGGAGAATCAGCTCGATGGCGTTGCGCAGCGGTGTCCCCGGGGCCAGGGCGCGCCTGATGTCGAGAGTCGGGTCCTTCGTGGGCATCCGGCGGCGAGGCTACTACGAGCGGCCGGAACCGGCTCCCCGCAACCCGGCCTCGGCCAGGATCTCCTCGATTCGAGCATGCCCGTTGCCGCCTGCGGCGTACACGCTGGCGATCCCGAGGCGCTTCACCTCGGACCGGCGCTGATCGCCGTGGGCCACGGTTCGCACCTCGCCGGTGAGGCCCACCTCCCCCCATGCGGCAGCGGCGCCGATCCCGCGATCGAGCAGCGAAGAGGCCAGAGCCAGCGCCACCGCCAGATCGGCTCCCGGGTCGCGCACCCGGATCCCACCCACCACCGCCACGTAGACGTCATGGGCAGAAAAGGAGAGCCCTGCGTGGCGTTCCAACACCGCCACCACCTGACTCACGCGCGCCGCCTCCAACCCCTTGACGGAACGGCGCGGCTGCGGGGCCGTGGAGGCGATGACCAGCGCCTGGACCTCCAACAGCAGGGGACGCCTGCCGTCGACGGCCGGGAACACCACGCTGCCGGGGACCGACCCGAGATGTTCGGAGAGCAGCAGCCCCGCCGGGTCGACGACCTCCACGAATCCCCCATCTCCCATCTCGAACAGGCCGACCTGGTGGGTGGGTCCGAAGCGGTTCTTGAAGCCGCGCAGCAGGCGCAGTCCCCTCTCGGGATCGCCCTCCAGGTACAGCACCACGTCGACGGCATGCTCCAGGAGCTTGGGGCCGGCGATGGCGCCCTCCTTGGTGACGTGCCCGATCAGCACCAGCGGGGTGCCCGACTCCTTGGCGTGATGAATGAGCCTTGCCGCCGCCTCGCGCACCTGTGCCGGCCCACCCGGGGTGCCTCCCAACTCGCGGGCGGCGATCGCCTGCACCGAGTCGACCACCAGCAGGTCGGGCCGCACCTCGGTGGCGGCGGCGATGATCGAGTCGACGTCGCTCTCCGCGGAGAGCATGACACCGGGATCGGCTATCCCCAGCCGGCGCGCCCTGAGCCCCACCTGGTCCAAGGACTCCTCGGCCGACGCCACCAGGCACCGCCCTCCGCCGGCAGCCAGCGAGGCGGCCGCCTGGAGCAGGAGGGTGGACTTGCCGACGCCGGGCTCACCGGCGAGAAGAATGGCGGCCCCGGCAACCAGGCCACCGCCGAGCACCCGATCGAACTCGTCGATGCCGACCGGCCTGCGGGCCGGGGCGGTGGCGCCGGCATCGCCCACCGGGACGACTCGGGCGGCGGGGCGCCCCTGGCGTCCCCTGGCCGAGCGGGACTCCACCTCGGTGAGGCCACCATCGGCGCGGCACTGGGGGCAGAACCCCATCCACTTTGGGCTCTCGTAGCCGCACGATTCGCAGCGGTACCTCACGCGCCGAGGCTACAGACGGCGTGCGACGAAGAACAGGCCGAGGGCGATGATCCCGACGAGGAGGACGACGCCGCCCACGTAGCCCAGGGCGGTCCACTGTTCGGCTTCACGAATCGTGGCGAGCATCTGAAGGGGAGGTCGAGATCCGTGGCACAATAGCCGCTCGCATCCGATCAGCCGGAGAACACAGGCGCGCATGGGAAAAGACGACACTCTGGAGCCGTTCGACGACATCTTCGAGCCGTTCGGGCTGGAAGGGGCGCCGGCGGGAGACGCCCCCAAGGAGGTGCCGATTCGGCGCCCGACGACCGTGCCGGCACGGGGGCCCGACGCCCTGGTGTGTGCTTCTTGCGGGAGCCCCAACGATGCTGCCAACCGTCACTGCGAGAGATGCGGCGCTCGCCTGGTCCGCTCGCAGATGCCGGTCGCCCCGCAGCCGATGCTGCGCACAACCGCCGGCGCGAGAGCCCTCATCGTGCTCTCCGCAGTTGTTCTCGCCGTCGCCCTCATGGCGCTGGTGGTCAATCTCTTCAGTGGCAACGGCACGGCCGAACCGACCGAGACCACCCTGGCGTCGAGCAGCTCGATCGTCCCGGTCGCCATCACCGAGCTGCAGCCGATCCGGGTGAGCTGCACCGCGGAACTCGAAGCGTTCCCGTGCACAGCACTCATCGACGGCGACCCTTCGACATCGTGGAACGGTCCCGACGGTGGGATCGGCGCCGAGATCACCTTCTTCTTCTCCCCGCCGGTGCAGATCACCGAGATGGTGATCCAGAACGTCCAGGACGAGTGCCGCTTCCTGCGCAACCATCGAATGAAGGGGGTGGAGGTCCTGGTGAACGACCTCACCCAGGCCGCGGTCAAGACCCTGGACGACAGCCGCAGCGAGCAGCGCATCGAGATCCGGTCGCTGAGCACCTCCAGCCTCACGCTGCGCATCACATCGGGGTACATCGGCCAGACCTGCGACGGCAAGGAGCCGTTCGCTGAGATGGCGGCCGAGGACGTGTTCTTCTGGGGCCGACCCACCCCGGAGGGTTAGGCCCGGAGGCGAGGCAGGATCCTCAGTCCTTGATGTACGGCTTGCCGTCCGCCGCCGGCGGACGGCTCCGCCCCACGACGCCGGCCACCACGACGATCGTCACCACATAGGGGACCATCGACAGGAACTCCGACGGGATCGGTGTGCCCAGGACGCCCAGCTTCTGCTGGATGGCACGGGCGAAGCCGAACACCAGGCCGGCGCCGAGTGCCCCGAACGGCATCCAGCGGCCGAAGATCATCGCCGCCAGCCCGATGTAGCCGATCCCTGCGGTCAGGTTCTCCTCGAACCTGGAAACCTGGGAGAGCGTCAGGAAGGCGCCACCGAGCCCTGCGATCAGACCGCCGAGGATCGTGGCGCGGTATCGGACCCGGAAGACGTCGATGCCCACGGTGTCCGCCGCCTTGGGATGCTCCCCGACGGCCCGGGCCCTGAGGCCCCACCTCGTATAGAACAGCCCGAAGTGGAGTACGGCGACGATCCCGAACATGGCGTAGACGAGGATGTTGTGGTCGAAGAACACCGGGCCCAGCACCGGGATGTCGCCGAGGACGGGGATCTTGAACGAGGTGAACCGTCCCGGCGAGTTCAGGCTCGGAGACGCCGCCAGCACCCGTCGCGCCAGGAAAGAGGTCAGCCCCAGGGCGAACATGTTGATCACCACGCCGGCGATGATCTGGTCGATCCGGTACCGGATGGCGAGCACGGCGAGGACGGCGCCGAGAACTGCCCCGGTCAGGATGGCGGCAAGTAGGCCCACCCAGATCCCCCAGGCCGATCCGACGATGGTGCCCACGAAGGCTGCGGTGAGCAGCTGCCCCTCGATGGCGATGTTGATCACCGCCACCCGCTCGCTGGTCAGACCGGACAGGGCCCCGAGCGTCACCGGCACCGACAGGATCACCGTGGAGCGCAGCATGCCCACCAGGCTGAACTGCTTGCCCACCGCCGCCCAGGTGAGGAATGCCAGGGCGAAGAGGGTGAGACCGACCGCCAGGGCGACGTTGGTCCAGCGCAGGTGTGAGCGCCGCAACACCCAGCCCCCGAGGAAGGCGATGACGGCGGCGGCGACCAGCGACAGCCAGCGCGCATCCACCACCCAGGCGAGATCCTGGAACCGACCTCCGGGCAGAGACAGGTTGAAGGTGGATCGCGCCCCCGCTTCGGCTCCGAACCCGAAGGCCCATGCGGTGAACCCGGCGAGCAGGAGCATGACGATGCCGATGGCGGTCGCCCGCCGCTGCTCGGGCGTCGCCCGGGCGGTGGCCTTGGGGACCGAGGTGGCGGGGCTGTCGGTCACGCTCCCCACCCGGTCGAGATCACAGGGGTCGTCTCCTGATCGGGCGTCTTGATCCGATAGATGGCCCGCACCAGAGCGGGGGCGGCGATCATCACGATTATCAGCGCCTGGAGCACGAGGACCAGATCGATCGGAATCCCAGCCGCCCCCTGCATCTCGCGACCTCCGGCTCGCAACGCTCCGAAGAGCAGGCCGGCGAAGAGGACCCCGACCGGCTGCGAGCGCCCGAGGAGGGCCAGGGCGATGGCATCGAACCCGATCGAGCCGGCGAAGTTGGAGATCCCCCGATACGGCTCCAGGCCGAGGACATGGTTGGCGCCGGCGATGCCTGCCAGACCGCCGCTCACCGCCATCACGCCCACATAGATCCAGGCGACGCTCATCCCGGCGTACCTGGCGCCGGTCGGGTTGTATCCGACGGCGCGGAACTGGAACCCGATCGTGGTGCGGTACATCAGCCACCAGGTGAAGGCGACGGCGGCCAGGGCTATCAGGAAGCCGATGTGAACGCGGTAGCCGTCGAGGAGCGTGGGGAACCGGGCGGACTCGAGAGCCGGCCGGGAGATCGGATCGTCCCGGCCGGGCTGCTGAAAGATGCTGGACTTGAGCAGGTAGTCGACGAGGAAGACGGCGACGAAGTTGAGCATCATCGTCGTGATCACCTCGTGGGCGCCGGTCCTCGCCTTGAGCAGTCCGGTGATCCCGCCCCAGACGGCCCCGGTGACGATGGCGGCAAGGATGGCCAGCGGGATGTGGAGGACCATCGGCAGCGAAACGCTGAACCCCACCCACAGGGCCGCCATGCCGCCGACGAGGATCTGGCCGTTGGCACCGATGTTGAACAGACCCGCCTGGAAGCCGACGGCCACGGCCAGGCCGGCGAGGATCACCGGGGTGGCGGCGAACAGGGTCTCCGTGATCGCCCTGGTGGACCCGAGGGAACCGGCGAACAGCGCCCGGTACGCATCACGGATCCCGGTGACCGTCGACCGGAAAGCCTCTCCGGGGTCGTCGCCCCAGAGCCGCAGGGTGTCGATGTCGGTGACGGCGATGATGATCGCTCCCACCACCAGTGCGGTCACCACGGCCAGGAGGGGGATGAGCAACGCCCGGCGGACCGAGGTCCCGACGCCGGTGATCCGCACGAACCACTCGGGCCGGCCGTCGGGGCCTGAAGGCATCGATGTCACGAGGCGACCACCTCCCGCTCGCCGAGCATGGCCAGCCCGATCTCGATGGGGCTGGCGGAGGGGTCGAACTCCGCCACGATCTTTCCCCTGAACATGACCAGGATGCGGTCGGAGAGGGCGAGGATCTCCTCCAACTCCGAGGAGACGATCAACACCCCAACCCCCTGGTCGCGCTCCTGGACGATCCGTCCGTGGATGTACTCGATGGAGCCGACATCGAGCCCCCTGGTGGGCTGGGAGGCGATGAGCAGCTTGACGTCGCGGCCTACCTCGCGGGCGACGATCACCTTCTGCTGGTTCCCACCGGACAGCGTGGAGACCAGCGTGTCCACGCCCGGAGTGCGCACGTCGTACTCCTCCACCAGGCCCTGTGCCCGCTCATGAGCTTTCGCCCAGTCCATCTGGATGCCGCGCGAGACCGGACGCTCGTAGTAGGAGTTGAGGATGATGTTCTCGGTCACGGTGAAGGGGAGGACCAGGCCACTCTCCTGGCGGTCCTCGGGCACGTGCGCCACCTGGCGTTCGTGAATCGCTCGCGGCGAGTGGGTGGTGACGTCCTCGTCACCGATGCCGACCGTCCCATGGATCGAGGGGCGCAGCCCGGTGATCGACTCGACCAGCTCCGTCTGGCCGTTGCCCTGAACGCCTGCGATCCCCACGATCTCGCCTGCTCTCACCTGCAGGGTCACGCCATCGACGGCCCGGCGGGAACGGCTATCGAGAACCACCAGGTCCTCCACCGACAGCACCACATCACCCGGTGTCGCCGGCTTCTTGTGGACCCTTAGATCGACCGGGCGGCCCACCATGAGCTCTGCCAGCTGCTCCTCGTCGACCTCAGAGGGCAGGACCTCGGCGACGGTCTTGCCCCTCCGCATGATGACGATTCGATCGGCGACCTCTAGGGCCTCGCCGAGCTTGTGGGTGATGAAGACGATGCCCTTTCCGTCGGCCTTCAAGCCGTTGACGATCTCCATGAAGCTCTCGACCTCGGCCGGGGTCAGCACCGAGGTCGGCTCGTCGAAGACGAGGAACCTGGCCTCGCGGACCAGCACCTTGATGATCTCCACCCGTTGCTGGACGCCGACCGGCAGGTTCTCCACGATGGCGTCGGGGTCGACTTCGAGCCGGTAGCGGGAAGAGATGTCGGTGACCATCTTGCGAGCCCGGCGCATGTCGAGCCGACCCATCCCCAGGACCGGCTCGTCGCCCAGGATGACGTTCTCGGTCACGGTGAAGACCGGAACCAGCATGAAGTGCTGGTGAACCATCCCGATGCCGGCAGCGATGGCGTCCCCGGGACCGCCGAACACCCGATCTTCGTCATCGATGCGTACTCGGCCGGAGCTCGGCGTGTACAGCCCGTACAGGATGTTCATCAGGGTGGTCTTGCCCGCCCCGTTCTCCCCCAGGAGGGCGACGATCTCGCCCTCCTGGACGCCGAGGTTCACGTCGTCGTTGGCGAGGACGCCTGGGAACTGCTTGGTTATCCCGATGAGCTCGAGTCCGGGCATGGGGGCAGGATGCTAGGAGGTGCGCTCGGGCGTCGCCAAAGGAGAGGGCCCTCCCGAAGGAGGGCCCTCTCCGATTCAGTCGGTTGGGTTGCGGCTCAGTAGCCGACGTCGTAGAACGGCCCGCCGACGGTCCCGGCCTCGATGTCGGCCAGGAGCTGGTCGACCTCGGCCGCCAGCTCGTCGGAGACCCGATCGTCCCAATCGTGGTACGGGGCGAGCCCCACACCGTCGTTGGCGAGATCGCCCAGGAACGCCCCGGGCGTCCAGGTGCCGGCCGCCTGATCGGACACGGCCAGGGTGATGAACGGCGCGATCGCCTTCTCCACCGTGGTCAGCCAGAGGCCCTTGTACTGCTCGGGCATGGCGAAGTAGGCATCGGCGTCGACCCCGATGAGGGCGGCGTCCAGGCCGAGGTCGATGATGGCATCGCCTGCAGGCAGGTTGATGGCGCCACCGACCGGGATGATCACGTCACAGCCCTCCTGGAACATGCTCTCGGCGGTCGACCTGGCCAGAGCCATGTCGGTGAAGCTGCCGGTGAACGTTCCGTCCTTGGCCGCGGGATCCCAGCCGATCACCGTGATGTCGGCACCCTTGACGTCGGCGTAGTGCTGAGCGCCGCGGGTGAATCCGTCCATGAAGATCGACACCGTCGGGAAGTTGGCACCCCCGTAGGTGCAGATCACACCGGTCTGGCTGACGCCGGCGGCGAGGTACCCGGCGGCGAACGACGCCTGGTCGGTCTGGTAGACCAGCTCACGCACGTTGGGCAGGCCCAGCGGGGCGAAGTTCTCGTCGGTCAGCACGTTGTCGATCATCGTCCAGATGATCTCCGGATGGGCCTGGGCGTTGATCGCCGTGACCTCACCCAGGGCGAACCCGACGGTCACGATGTGCTGGCATCCCTGGGCGACCATCTGGTCGATGTTGGGCTGCCAGTCGGAGGCATCGTCGGACTCCAGATAGAACGAGTCGGGCGTGGCGACACCGGCGGTCACCGCATCCTGAACTCCCTGCCAGGCGCTGGCGTTGAAGCTCTGGTCGTCGACCCCGGCGAGGTCGGTCACGAGACATGTCTTGATGGCGTCGCTCGATGCGGCCGTGGTGGTGGTCTCCTCCGCCGCGGTCGTCGTGGTGGCATCGTCGTCACCGCATGCGGCTACGAGCAGTGCGAACACAGCCAGCAGCGCGACGAGATGGAAGCGCTTTGTCATTGGTGCAATCTCCCTTGGATTGGTTTCGGTCACACGTTGGGCGACCAACGAGAGATTGTAGGCGACCAAGGGCGTCAGCGCACCCTCCACCCGCCTGTCGGGGTCGGTGAAGACCGCATCATCCTTCCCCCGGAACCAGGTCGCCCCCGGCCACTGCGACCGCCAGCTCGGAGAGCTCTGCGGCCAGTTCGGCGGGCACATCGGGTGCGGGAGGGAACGGGCCAAGGACGACTCCCCGGTTGGCCAGGTTCCCCTCGGACGATGCCACGACACCGCCGGAGCGCAGGAACTCGGCAACGGCGTCGACCACCATCTGCTCGAAGTCCTTCACCACGGACGCCAGGGCCACGGGCGAGCAGACCGGCATCCGGGCGGCGAGGTCGGTGTGGGTGAGGACCAGCCGGACCTCGGCCCCGCCGGCGTTGGCCTCAGAAGCAGCCTCGCACGCTCCCCTGCTCACCGGCAGGGCGGCCGGGAGGATCACGTCGGCGCCCCGGGCGATCAGATCGGCGGTCGCCGCCCGATCGGCGGCCATGTCGTCGAAGGTTCTGATGAAATCGCCGCTCGTCCCATCCCAGCCGAGCACACGCGTCACCGTGCCGTGGACGGAGTCGTGATGCCCGGCACCGAGACGGAACCCCTCCATGAAGTCGGTGGAGGCGGCGATGGGGAGGGAACCATAAGTGCCGACCACCCCCGTCTCGGTCACGCCTGCCGCCAGGTAGCCGGCCAGGAATGCGCCATCGACAACACGGAAGGTGACCCCGGCGACGTTGTCGGGTGGCGGATCGCCCCATGGCTCGAACGGCCCCACCGGGTAGTCGAGGATGACGAAGGCGACATCGGGGTGGTGCCGAGCCGCCTCGGACGTGGCGACCGCCAACTCGAAGCCGACGGTGATCACCAGGCCGCACCCGTCGTCGACGAGCGCCCCGATCTCTGCATCCTGGTCGTCGGGCCCCGAGGTCTCCGCCCACCGCACCGCCACATCGAGGTCGGCGGCGGCGCGCTCCATGCCGCGCCATGCAGCCCGGTTGAACTGGCCGGCGGGGCCGGTGGAGTCCATTACCAGGCAGGCGACGCCGGCCGGCGGCGGCACGGTGGTGGTCGCCGGCACGGTCGTTGTTGCCGGCAAGGCCGTGGTCGATGTTGCCGGCAAGGGATTACCGCCTGTAGAGGTGGTCGTCGAAGCCTGAGGGCCCGCCTCACCGCATGCCGCCACGAGGAGTGCCGCCATCACGACCATTCCCCTGGTTCCTGTCATCGCCTCGAGCCCCCGTCGCGTCAGCGGCGGGCGGGAGAGTACACCGGGCACCTCGGGGCCTCCGGGATGAGCGGCCGCCGGCACCCGCCGGATCGGCAGGTCATCGGGTGGGTCCATGGTGCCGCCCGACGAGACGAAAGGGTCTCGGGCCTCAGCCTTCGCTCTCGGCCAGCTCGACCATCGGCTGATCCGGGGTCTCCACGGCGGCAAAGGCGAGCTGGTCGGGGGTATCGGGGTCGACCTCGACCAGGATCGTGGACCGGGCCGGGAACTCGCCGAACAGGACCTTCTCCGAGAGCGGGTCCTCGAGGAGACGCTGGATGGCGCGTCGCAGTGGACGGGCGCCGAGCTGCGGGTCGTAGCCGCGCGTCGCCAGCATCGCCTTGGCGTCGTCGGAGAGCACCAGTTCGAGCGCTTGCGACTTGAGCTGCTCCCGCACCCGGTTGAGCATCAGGTCGACGATCGACTTGACCTCGTCGAGTGTGAGCTCGTGGAACACGATCACCTCGTCGATCCGGTTGAGGAACTCGGGCCGGAACTGCTTCTTCAGCGCCTCGGTCACCTTCTCCTTGATCTTCTCGTAGGAGACCTCCTCGGAGTCGGCGGCGAACCCGATCGCCTTGCGCTTCAGGTCCTGTGTCCCCAGATTGGAGGTCATGATGATCACGGTGTTCTTGAAGTCGACGGTGCGCCCCTGGGCATCGGTGAGGCGCCCATCCTCGAGGATCTGCAACAGGGTGTTGAACACGTCCGGATGCGCCTTCTCGATCTCGTCGAAGAGGACCACGGAGAACGGCTTGCGACGCACGGCCTCGGTGAGCTGACCGCCCTCGTCGTACCCGACGTACCCCGGCGGCGAGCCAACCAGCCGGCTGACGGTGTGCTTCTCCATGTACTCGGACATGTCAAGCTGGATCAGGGCGGCGTCGCTGCCGAACAGGAACTCGGCGAGCGCCTTGGCGGTCTCGGTCTTTCCCACTCCCGAAGGGCCCAGGAAGATGAACGACCCCGCCGGCCGCTTCGGATCCTTGAGGCCGGCGCGGGTGCGTCGGATCGATCGGCTCACCGCCTGAATCGCCTCGTTCTGGCCGACGATGCGGTTGTGCATCTCGTCTTCCATGCGGAGCAGCTTGGCGGTCTCCTCCTCGGTGAGGCTCTGCACCGGGATCCCGGTCCACTGAGCCAGCACCTCGGCGATCTGCTCCTCGTCGATGATGGAGGTGGCGAGCTCGGCCTCTTCACCCCCCCGCTCCTCGAGGTCGCTGCGCTCGGCGACCAGGTTGCGCTCCTGGTCGCGCAGCTGGGCGGCCCGCTCGAACTGCTGGGCCTGCACGGCATCTTCCTTCTCGCCCCGGATCGAGGACAGCTTCTTCTCGACCTCCTCGAGCTCCGGAGTGGCCGGCTTGCGCTTGATCCGCATGCGGCTGCCAGCCTCGTCGATCAGGTCGATCGCCTTGTCGGGGAGCTGACGGTCGGCGATGTACCGGTCGGCCAGGTTGGCCGCCGACACCAGGGCCGAGTCGGTGTAGGAGGCACGGTGATGGGCCTCGTACTTCTCGCGCAGCCCGGTGAGGATCTGGATGGTCTCGGCCACGGTCGGCTCCTCGACCTGGATGGGCTGGAACCGCCGCTCCAGGGCGGAGTCCTTCTCCAGGTACTTG
This sequence comes from Acidimicrobiia bacterium, assembly GCA_030584185.1. Classification (NCBI taxonomy): domain Bacteria; kingdom Bacillati; phylum Actinomycetota; class Acidimicrobiia; species Acidimicrobiia bacterium. The sequence goes on from CP129495.1 coordinate 950,352, forward strand.
CGGTACTCCTCGAGCGTGGTGGCGCCGATGGTCTGCAGCTCGCCACGCGCCAGCATCGGCTTGAGGATGCTGGCGGCGTCGATGGCGCCTTCGGCGGCGCCGGCGCCGACCAGGGTGTGGATCTCGTCGATGAACAGGATGATGTCGCCCCTGGTGCGGATCTCCTTCAGCACCTTCTTCAGGCGCTCCTCGAAGTCGCCGCGGTAGCGCGACCCGGCGACCAGGGCTCCGAGATCCAGCGTGTAGAGGTGCTTGCCCCTGAGCGTCTCGGGGACGTCGCCGGCCACGATCCGCGAGGCGAGACCTTCGACGATGGCGGTCTTGCCCACACCGGGCTCGCCGATGAGGACCGGGTTGTTCTTGGTCCGCCGGCTGAGGATCTGCATCACCCGCTCTATCTCACGCTGCCTGCCGATCACCGGGTCGAGCTTGCGCTCCCGGGCGTACTGGGTGAGGTTGCGGCCGAATTGGTCGAGGACGGTGGAGCCGGATGCCTCGCCGCCGCCGCCCGACGACGAGCCGCGCCGGCCACCGGACGGAGGCTCCTCGCCCGACTCCTCGCTTCCGGAGCCCTGGAGCAGCTGGATGACTGTCTGGCGAACCTTGGGCATCTCGGCACCGAGCTTCTGCAGCACCTGAGCGGCGACCCCCTCGCCCTCGCGGATCAGCCCGAGGAGGATGTGCTCGGTCCCGATGTAGTTGTGGCCCAGCTGCAGGGCCTCGCGCAGGGAGAGTTCCAAGACCTTCTTGGCACGCGGGGTGAACGGGATGTGGCCGCTGGGAGCCTGCGCCCCCTGGCCGATGATCTCGACCACCTGGCTTCGAACCGACTCGAGGGAGATGCCCATGGCTTCGAGCGCCTTGGCGGCGACGCCCTCACCCTCATGGATGAGGCCGAGGAGGATGTGCTCGGTCCCGATGTAGTTGTGGTTCAGGAGCCGGGCTTCCTCTTGCGCCAGGACGACGACCCGCCTGGCCCGGTCGGTGAAGCGCTCGAACACTTGCTGATCACTCCTCAGATGGCAATGGCGCACCCGGGGTTCCCCCCGGAGGCGCCCCTTTGACTATAGCGGTGAGCCGTTACAAAACCGGGGCGGCCACAAATCGCTCAACGATCGTTTCGGCGGAATCCTTCCCGAGGTGAAGCGCCGTCTGCAAGAGCGCGATCAATCGACCTGGCGGGGCCGGCGCCGACGCACCGCGCGGCGGCCGACCGGGGCGAATCCGCCTCGATGAGAGCCTGCCGGGAGCGGCCTGCCCACCTCCACTGCCAGTCGACGCCTGGTGTTCAGATGCGGGAAGAACCGCTCGTCGCCACCGCGCAGCGGGCGAAGCTGATCGAACCAGGTCGCCTCGGGATCGAAGGCGGCGAAGAAGGGACGCCCCACCAGGTCGGGGTCGCGGGCCTGGAGGTACTCGAGCACGAATGCGTCCTGACCGTCCACCCGGGCGATGCCGGAGATCCTCACCTTGCCGGGGGTGGCCGACATCGACGGGCCGCGTACGGTGCGGCCCAGTCCGGACACCTTGCTCACCGCCCTTCGGTACATCTCCCAGCACTCCACCAGCGGCACCTCGAAGTAACGGCGGGCGCCGGTGTCGCGCTCGACGAACATGTAGTAGGGAACGCATCCCAGCTGAACCCCGCGTCGCCACAGGTCGCGCCAGATTGCTGCGTCGTCGTTCACATGACGGATCACCGGGCTCTGCATTCTCACGTTGGCCCCGGTGGAGCGGATCCGACGCACCGCCTCCCGGGCGACCCCGGTGGAGAGCTCCACCGGGTGCGAGTAGTGACCCATGATCGCCAGGTGCTTGCCGGCTGAGGCGACCTCCTCGAAGAGGCGGAGCAGGTCTTCGGCGTCGTCATCCGACACGAAGCGCTGCGGCCAGTAGGCGACCGCCTTGGTCCCGATGCGGATCGAGGTGACGGTCTCGACCTGCAACAGCGGCTCCAGGTACCGACGCAGGACCCTGGTCTTCATGATCATCGGATCGCCCCCGGTGAAGAGCACGTCGCTCACCTCGGGATGCCTGTCCAGGTAGGCGATGAGGCCCGCCACCTCGGGCGCCCCGAAGCGGAGGTCCTTGGGCCCGACGAACTGCGCCCACCGGAAGCAGAAGGTGCAGTAGGCGTGGCAGGTCTGGCCTCGGTTGGGGAAGAAGAGGACGGTCTCGGCGTACTTGTGCTGCAGGCCGGGCAGCGCCACACCGTCGAGCTGCGGGATGTTGTCGGTCATCTGCCCGGCAGGATGCGGATTCAGCTCGAGACGGATGGCGTCGGCAGCGGCTTCGATGTCGTCGTCTCCGACGCCGGCCTCGAGCAGTGCTTCGATGGCGGAGAAGTGCTCCGGATCCAGCATGCCTCGCTGCGGGAAGGTGAGCTGGAACATCGGATCGTCCGGGACCCGGTCCCAGTCGATCAGCCGATCGACCACGTACTGGTTGGTGCGAAACGGCAGAACCCTCGCGACCACGCCCACCGAACGCTTGACCGACTCCGGGAGCCGCCCCCACTGGGGCAGCCGGTCCACGTTGGCGAGGGTGATGGCACGATACCTGCTCGTCTCTTCCACCTGGTTTCGACCCTACCAGCGGGCACCGGCAATGTCGGATCGACGATGGAGCGGCCGCCGAGGCCTGTGCCGCCGCGGCGTAACATCGACCGATGGAACTTCCCCCGATACGCGACCTGGTCGGCATCGATCGGGTGTGGTCGCGCCTGGAGCGGGTGGAAGAGCGTCTCCGCCAGGTGACCACCTCGGACGACCCGTTCCTGACCGGGATCGCCCAGCACCTGCTCGACGGCGGCAAGCGCTACCGCCCGATGCTGGCCCAGGTGACGGCCGAGATCGGAGGGGGTGACGGGGAGGAGCCGGTCGAGGCCGGGGTGGCGGTGGAGCTGGTCCACCTGGGAAGCCTGTACCACGACGATGTGATCGATGAGGCGTCCTCGCGCCGCGGCACGGTGTCGGTGAACACCAACTGGACCAACACCATCGCCATCCTCGCCGGTGACTTCCTGCTCGCCCGGGCCTCGGAAGTGGCGGCGCCGCTCGGCCCCGAGGCGGTGGCACTGCTGGCGCGCACGTACGCCCTGCTGTGCGAGGGGCAGATGCTGGAGTTACAGGCGGGCAACGACCTGGATACGCCCGCCGAGCGCTACTTCACGGTCATCGAGAAGAAGACCGCCAGCCTGATCCGCACCTCGGCGCGCCTAGGCGCCATGGCCGGCGGGGCCGATGTCGAAGCCGTGAAGGCGGCCACGCTGTGGGGGCACGAGGTGGGCATGGCCTTCCAACTGACCGACGACGTGCTCGACCTGACCGCCACCGAGGAGTTCCTGGGGAAGCCGGCCGGCTCGGACATCCGGGAGGGAACATTCACGCTCCCGGTGATCGACGCCCTGGCGTCGCCGGACGGAGCCGCCATCAGGAGTCTCCTGGACGGGGGCAAGCCGTACCCGGACGAGGCAGTGGTCGCCGTGATCGAGATCATCAGGACCGGCGGGCACACCCGGGGTGCGCTGGCCGAGGCGAAGCGCCGCATCGCAAGCGCCGCCGAGGCCGCGGCGTCGCTGCCCAGCCGTGAGGTCGCCGAGGTGCTCACCGGGCTCGGCGACTACCTGGTGGAACGGGTGGAGTCGGCGCCTGCAGCCACCGGCTGACGAGGGTTGGCCGATCCCGGCAACCCTTCTCGGCGCGGTGACGACCGAAGGGGCCAGGTCGCCTGGGCCGTGGGAACCCGGGCGGGCCCTGCACCACGCGAGGGAGTCCGCGACCCTTCGGGACCCCTGTCGTGAGTTGACTGCCACTCGGTTCGCGCTCCATGCTGTCCCGTGTCGCCCTAATCCGTCCGGCACGGTCGGGGTCGATACGATCCTCGGAGCGGCCCCGATCCCGTTGGAACCACCGCACCAAGAGTCAGAGAGGCCTGCGATGAGCGAACAGGGGTGGAGCGAGTTCCTCGCTGCTGACGGATTGGAGGACTGGGTGGTGCTGCACGGCGGAGCGACGGCGGCGTTTCGAGTCGATTCGCTCGGCGATGCGGCACGGCTGGCGGAGGCCGTAGCGCGCCTACCAGGCATGGGGGAAGCAGGCGCTCTGCTGACGGTCTCGTCTGACCACCTCACGATTCGACTGACTCGCGACGTCTGGGAACTCGAGTCACGCCATCTCGAACTGGCGCAGACGATCTCGGTGATGTCTCGCGAGCACGGTGCCGCTGGTGACCCGGCAGTGGTGCAGGAAGTCCAGCTGGCCATCGCGGCGAAGCCGAAGGAAGCCGATGTCGGCTTCTGGCGGGCAGTACTCGGATACGCGCCGATGGCAGACGACAACGCGGTGGACCCACTCGGCCACGGATCGACGGTCTGGATGCAGGAACTCGATGAGGCGAAGCCGCTGCGTCACGCAATGCATGTGGATGTCTCCGTGGGGCGCGAGCACGCCGAGGCGCGCCTTGCAGCTGCGCTCGCTGCCGGCGGCCGCATCGTCGACGACTCGCACGCACCCGGACACTGGACTCTCGCCGACCGCGCCGGCAACCGTGTGTGCATCGCTGCCTGGCCCGACGGATCGACGAGACCCAACTAGGGCAGCCACATCCGGGTCAGGAGTGCTTCGGGGCTCCTGTCAGGACTTCGCCAGACTCGCGTTTACCTTGCGGGTACTCAGTTCCGGCTTTACCAAGTCGCAACCGCCACCGGAAGAGTGAACGGCTCCGCCAGATGTCTCGACGTAGGCGAGCGTTCTACATCGGTCGGCGCGGGACCGGGCGGACCGGCAGTGCTGTGAGCGTGTCGCCCGTCTCCGACGCCAACGACCGCTCGAGCAGTGTGAATAGGCCGACGATGTCGGGAGCCTCGAAGACCCGATATCTGTGTCGGCCGATGTTTCGTTGGACCAGTACGCCGGCGCCGGTGAGTTGACTGATCGCGCCCGAGGCCGCCACTCTTGAGCGCTGAGTCAGTGCGGCCGCAGTCTCCACGGTCAGGAGCGGCACCCCGGGAAGCAGCCGAAGCAGCAAGTCGGTCGTCGAGTTGGCACGCACCCCCCCGAGACGTCCACGCCACTGTCCTTCAATGTCGTCAATCGTCCCGGCGTATCGCGTCGCGTCAGCGCTCGCACGCTTGGTCGCGGTCGTGAACACGCGCAGCCAGTCATGCGTCGCGCTCGAACGCTCGGGGCTGTCGGGTGCGTGGATGTGCCGGAAGGCGGTCAAGCCGCCCACATAGGCCTGTGCCCAAGTTGCGAGGATCAGGCTTATCGGGGGCACGAAACGCGGCGCCAGTCCTCGGCGACGCAACACCACATGGACCAGGGCGCGGCCGGTTCTGCCGTTCCCGTCGATGAAGGGGTGGATCGTCTCAAACTGAGCATGGACGATGGCGGCTTGCACTACCGCTGGATGCTCGTCACCGTTGAGATATGCCACCAGGTCATCGAGAAGGTCGGGAACACGGTCGGGTGGCGGTGGAACGAAGGCCGCCGAGCATGGGTTGTAGCCGCTGCCACCGATCCAGTTCTGCTGCGTCCGGATCTTCCCTGCTGAGGCGGCATCTGAAGCTTCCATGAGCAGGCGATGAATCGCCAGCAGGTCTTGGAGTTCAAATCGCTTTGGGGAGGATGCGCGGTCGATGGCGTCGGTCATCGCGGAGATGTTCGCCATGATCATTGCTGCTGCTTGGTCCGCGGCGTCGCTGCCGTGAGCCAGGAGCGCTTCAGCGCGCATGAGTCGCTGCGGTGATGCCTCGATTCCTTCGATCCTTGACGACGCAACTGACTCGGCACGCAGGAGGAACCTGGCTAGTCCTTCGAGGCTCACATGGGGTGCGTTACCGGTGTTGAGCTGGCGGATCGCCGTCTCGGCATCCGCGATGTCTGCTGCCAGATCAGCGGGGATACTGAGACCCCATCCCACCACCGGATCGGGAATGTATGCGTCGTACGAGCATCCGCCACGGTCGCGCCGGCTCGCCCCCTCAAAGTGAGGTTCCCAGCGGCACCTGATAAGTGAAGCCATGGACTACCCCTAACGAAAGGTTACGGCACAACCTTATCTTAGGTTGAGTGCTAACGAAAGGTTATGACACAACCTTAGCTTAAGTTGGATGTGGGTAAAGGTTCCTGGCCGCGTGTCTCGGTCAGTCGAGCACTGCTGCGACCGAGGGTCGCGCACTGGAACCCCGAAGTAGGCCCAAGGAGGCGGCTGCTGCGGCAGCAGCGGGGGCGGCGGCATGAGCATGACCACGACCACGACCAGGAAGATCCGCCGAGCCAGGATGAGATAGAGGTCAGGTGTCCCTCGGGACCCCTGTCACGACTTCGCTGACTATGTCGCCTTCACACTCTCGCCCTGAAGGCTTCCGAAAAACGCGCAGGCCCCTCGATTCAAGCGGGCGCGTGCGGACACCGATGTGTCACAATGTGGACAGACCCAGGGGAAGGATGATCATGCACGACACGGCGCCATCCGCTGCTGTTGAAGCCGCTCTGCAGGACGCAGAACGGCTCTACGACCGATACATCGCCCTTGCAAGCCTCGCTGAGGCGCAGGCTCTTAGAGAGCTTGCTTCGGAGACGGTGTCGGACAGCCGCCCCGACGAAGCTCCCGAGCCGCCGCCGGCCGGTCTTGTGATCTCGGCGGGTTCACGCGACCTCGCGTTCCACTGATTCATGGCTGCCTGGAACGACCTTCTCAGCGAGTTCAACGGGCAGCCTGACGACGCAGCAAGGACCGCCTGGTTCAAGGCGGAATTCGCTTCATCTCTGCAGCGGATCTCGACCATCCGCGACGACTCCAACGTCCTGATCTACTCGTCGGCGTTCCTCCACAAGCCTCAGGCACCCGCCCACAAGCTCCAGATCAGCCCGGAGGACTTGAACGGGTTCATGTCCGTCGTCTACGGCATGAGTTGGTCAAAACCCTTGACGCTTCTCCTCCACACGCCTGGCGGAATCACTAACGCGGCCGAGACGATCGTGCGATACCTGCGAGCCAAATTCCCACACATCGAAGTCGTCGTGCCCGCCTACGCGATGTCGGCCGGAACGATGATCTCCCTCGCATCAGACCGAATCATCATGGGGCACCAGAGTCAACTCGGACCTATCGACCCCCAGATGCCAGTCGGTGGCGGCCGCTTCGTCTCGGCCAGAGCAGTCGTGGATCAGTTCGCCAAGGCCAAGGAAGAGATCACCGACGACCTCACCCTTGCTCACATCTGGGCGCCGATTCTCCAGTCACTGGGCCCCTCACTCCTCCAGGAAGCCCAGAACGCCCTAGACTACGGGGAACGGATGGTGGCGGAGTGGCTCGCCGAGTGGATGCTGAAGGGCGACCCTCACCGTGTGAGCAAGGCTGCGAGCATTGCTGAGCACTTCAACGACGCGACCCAACACAAGAGCCACGGGAGACGCATCGACAGAGCTGAGGCGGCCTCAAAAGGCGTGGTAGTGGAGGCGCTTGAGGACGACCAGGACCTCCAGGACGCGGTACTCACGGTGTACCACCTTGCCACGATCCTCATGGAACACAGCCCGGCGGCGAAGCTCATGTGGACCCACCACGACCGTCAGTGGATCATGAACTGGGGAGCCGCCCCGTAGGTCGACCTGTCCGCGCCCACCTGGCGACGACGACAAACAGGGGGTTGGGGAGCCCCTCAGCACCCCTATCAGGAGTTGGCCGTACCTTTGGTGCTCTTTGCGCTGCCAATCACCTGAATCAGCCGTCTGTCAATCATGCCCGATTAGGGTTGGGACCGATGCTCGCGATCGCCATCAAGTTCGGTGAATACCGCTGGGAAGGCTGGGGGGAGATCGCGGTGCTCGTCGCTGCGGCGGGCATGGTCATCGGCTTAATCCCAACGTTGCTGCAACAAGTCGGGGAATGGCGACGCGGAGAGTGGAGCGGCCCCAAGTTCGTCCTGGTCTCCGTGCTGCAAGTCGTCCTTGCCATAGTCCTTTTGCGATGGGCCATCGCGCTCAGTGGGCCGCAATGACCTCGAAGATGTACCACACGACCGGCTAGCGGTGCGTACGGCTAGCGGGTGTCTCGGCTCGCTCAGATAGTCCTCACGGGCCGTTGCCACCAGCTCCGCCAGGAGCCCCTCGGGGCCCCTGTAATTCCGCTTGCTTTCCACGACACACGCGAACTTGATCAAGCGACGGCGTGACCGACGTGCCGACATGTGTTCAAGCCCAGATATCGTCGCCCTCACCCTCCACCGGAGGCCGTTCCGCCCACCCCGCACTCCTCTTGAGGCCATAGTCCCAGAGCACCTCGGCCATTTCCGACATGCCCTCAGCGTCGAGGCAGGGCGCATCCTCCAAGCTCCGGCTGCCGTCGAATCCGAATGCGTATCGAGCCGCCGTGCTCCGTGGGTCCCATCTAGAAATGTCGGCGACAAATCCACGGATAGAGCGCTCCACCTCATCCTCGGACGCTCGCAACGGATCGTCGGGCGGGAGCAGCTCGAGGATCTCTGCCAGGTCGTGCTCCTTCCCCACGACTTCCCCAGTTACCTCCGCGACGATCCGCTTAAGGACAAGCTCCCCAAGGTGTCGAAGAGCAAAGAGGGCCACCCGCGGAAAGTTGCTTTCGAGCAGGTACCCCACCGAGGCTTGCCACTCAGACATCAACTGAACCTCCCCGGGTTTCTTGGAGGCTCCGACCTTTGGGAGGATGGAGCCATGACACGGAGACAGCAGGGGAAGTACCCGAACGAGGTGCGCCGTCGGACGGTGCGTCTGGTGTTGGAGCATCGTGACGAGTACGCCTCGGAGTGGGCGGCGATCACGTCGATAGCGGCCAAGTCGGGGATGACGGCTGAGACGTTGCGCAAGTGGGTGCGCCAGGCCGAGGTCGATGAGGGCCGGCGGCCGGGGGTGACGTCGGAGGAGTCGGTGCGGGTCCGGGAGCTGCAGCGCGAGAACCGGGAGCTGCGTCGGGCCAATGAGATCCTCAAGGCGGCGTCGGCTTTCTTCGCGGCGGAGCTCGACCGCCCACAGCAGAGATGATCGGGTTCATCGACGCTCACAAGGGGCGTCGCACTGAGGGTCTTGTTTGGGGAGTCGAGCCGATCTGCGCGGTGTTGCCGATCGCTTCTCAGACCTACTACGCGGCCCGGTCCCGGCCGGCTTCGGCGAGACGGCTGCGCGACGAGGCCCTCGAGGCCGAGGTGCTGCGGGTATGGGAGCAGAACTACTCGGTGTATGGGGCCCCGAAGATCTGGGCGCAGCTGAACCGAGAAGGCATCATCGTGGCCCGTTGCACGGTGGAGCGTCTCATGCGCCGGTTGGGTATTCGCGGCGCCATCCGTGGCGGAGGACCCCGGACCACGAGAAGCGACCCGGCCGATGAGCGTCCCGCCGACCTGGCGGATCGCGACTTCACCGCCGAGGCTCCCGACACCAAGTGGGTGGCGGACTTCACCTATGTGCGCACCCGTTCGGGGTTCGTGTATGCGGCGTTTGTCATCGACTGCTACGCACGAGCCATCGTGGGCTGGAACGTGGCGCGGCGCATGACCACCGACCTGGTACTCACCGCACTCGAACAGGCCATCTGGGACCGACTCGGAGCCGGCGTCGTGGCCGGTCTCGTCTGCCACACCGACGCCGGAGCGCAGTACTTGTCGATTCGTCACACCGAACGACTCGCTCAAGCCGGCATCGACCCGTCGGTGGGATCCATCGGCGACAGCTATGACAATGCCCTGGCGGAGTCGATCATCGGGCTCTACAAGACCGAGCTCGTCTCGAACCTAGGACCCTGGCACGGCTGCGACGATCTCGAACTCGAGACCCTGCTCTGGGTCGACTGGTGGAACCACCGTCGACTCATGGGCACCTCCACCCCCACCGAGAAGGAGGCCACCTACTACCTTCAGAACACCACCATCGAAGCGATGACACTCAAGACATGAAGCCTCTACCAAACCCGGGGAGGTTCAGCCCTCGGTGGCTTGGACCCAGATCCCCAGCACATGCTTGACACCGTCGATGTCGACCCCGACGGCGATGTGTGCTGCCTTGTTTCGCACGTGGCCGCCGTCGCGGACCTTGACGATGATCGCATCGAGGTAGACCACCGGATACAGCGCCTCGAGCGGTCGAGACTGCCACGCCAACACCTCGTCGCAGACCGCGTCGGTGATCTTGGAGATCGTCTCGGCGCTGAGTTCGGTACCGATCGTCGACGCAAGGTGATGGCCGATGTCACGGATCGTCATCCCGCCGGCATACAGCGACACGATCATGGCGTCGAGCCCATCGAGACGCCGGATGCCTTTGGGGACCAGCATCGGGGTGAACGTGCCGTTGCGATCCCTGGGGACCGCCAGCTCGATGTCGCCGATCTCGCTCGCCACCGTCTTGGGAAACGTGCCATTTCGCGAGTTCGCAAACTCCGACGCCGCCGGATCGCCACGGTCGTAGCCGACATGATCGCTCAGCTCGGCCTCCAGGCCCCGTTCCAGCGGCGCCTTCAACATCCCCTGCAACAAGCCCTCATGACCAGTCAGCGGCTCCCCCGCGTCGATCCGGGCAAAGATCTCATCAAGCGCACCGGACTCCTTCAACGAATCGGCAATCTCGCTCTGGCGCCGACGACGCTCCTCGCGCTCGGGGTCTGGCTTGGTCATCATGGCCTCCCATCGGGTAGTGACCCGGACCGCTTACACAAACCATTAGACACCCCCGTCCACGACCCCACCGAGGTTCCAGACGCCGGCGCCGGCGGTCTCGAACTCGGAGAAATCGGCCTGCCAGAGCCGGTTCCGTCTCGCTGGGGGGTCGATGAAGGTCTCCTTGCGGACCCCGGCGAGCCGACGGACCTCGCCGGTGTAGTTCGCCGGTAACACCAGTCCGTTGCGGGCCAGCACCCGGTACATCGTCGAGTCCGACACCGGTCCCGCCTCGATCTGTCCGATACCGACTCGCCTGAGCTCAGCCAGCTTGCGATGCCCCCATCAGTCAGCGGCCAGTGTCTTGGCGTCGGCCTCGATGGCATCTTGGGTCGGGGTCGGCCACGGGCCCTTCGTCTTGCTCGAAGCGGCCCGCCACCGATACCAGGTCGGCCGCGGGATCCCGGTCACCGCGCAGAACCCGGTGACGGTCATGTGTGCCTCCTGGCGGATGACGTCGAGTTCGTCGAAGCTCCATACAGCGAGCCCCCCTTTTTCCAGAGCCGCAACTCCATGTGAGCCTCACCCAAAGCGGTGTTGAGCTGCTCGATCTCCGCAGCCAGCTGCTGCTCCCGACCTGACGGGCCAGAACGGCCGCCCGCCTCGAGGGCTCCTTGGCCCCCGGCGAGAAACTGATCACGCCACTTCGAGATCGACACCGCCGAGGTGCCCTCCCGGCGCGCAGCCTCAGCGATCGAGACCTCGCCACGTAACACGGCGAGCACGATCCTCGTCTTGTCCTCCACGGACTTGGTGGGCTGATGGCCCATCAGGGTCCTCCTTCAGGTCAGCACCAAACCATGACCCGTCTCAAGAATCCTGACACGCGACAAACTCGACACACGCGTCAGCCCCGAGCGAACGCTCGACATTCACGGCAGCATCCCCACCGATCGACACCTCACCATCGACAGCGAAGTTTCAACAGGTGTCCCTCGGGACCCCTGACCTCTCCCCGATCGGCCCCCCCTTACAGAACCCCACCCAGGGCGAGCCCGGCAGCGGCGGCACTCAGCCCGGAGGCGAGCGGCACCACCAGGTCGACCACCGCCCGGTGCGCCCCGCCATGACCCTCCACCCACAGCAGGGTCGCCTCCACCGTCCAGGTGGAAAACGTGGTGAACCCGGCAAGGGCCCCGGCAAGCAGCGCCGTGGCCATCGCCCCCAGGTCCACCCCGACCACCACTCCCATCCCGAACGAACCGACCACGTTGACCAGGGCGGTACCCCACGGCCACTCCGTCTCCAGGCGCCGCTGCACCGCCCCCACGGCCACCAGCCGGAGGACCGCTCCCACCGCACCGGCGGCCACCGCCACCAGCGTGGTCATCGCCACCTCCGGGTTCGGATCCCGACGGCGGCGGCCACCACACCACCCAGCACGGAGAGAGTGAGATACCACACCGTCGTCGCCGCCCTACCCGCCTCCCACATGGTCACGGCGTCGACGGTCAGCGCCGAAAAGGTCGTGGCCGCGCCCCCGACACCCACCACCCAGAAGGCCATCGCCCCCCGCCTGCCGCGCAGCCTCGGGATCATGGCGCCGACCACAGCAGCACCGGCCAGGTTCACCGCCAGCACCCCCCAGGGGAACCCGTCGGACGGAAGCAGGCTCACCACACCGAGACGGATCGAAGAACCGACGGCACCCCCGGCGAGGACCAGGGCGAGCAGGCGTGGGGTGGGAGGTTTGGTGATGGGCATGGCCGTGGTCTCGTGTAGGAGCCATCAGCCATGCGGCGGTTCCGGCGAGCTCCATCGCCTGGAGCAATGGTAACCCCGTCCGAAAATCGCTCAGCCCTCAGAACGCAGATGGGGGAAGAGCAGCACCTCGCGGATCGAAGCCTGGTCGGTGAGCAGCATCACCAGGCGGTCGATCCCCATCCCCATCCCCCCGGTCGGAGGCATCCCGTACTCCAGCGCCCGCAAGAAGCCCTCGTCCATCGGATGCGCCTCGTGATCCCCTGCCGCCCGAGCGGCGGCCTGCGCCTCGAACCGGCGACGCTGCTCCACCGGGTCGTTGAGCTCGGAGAAGGCGTTGGCCAACTCGGCCCCGGCGACGATCACCTCGAATCGCTCGGTCAGGCCGGGGCGGGAGCGATGCCGGCGCGCCAGCGGCGAGATCTCCTCGGGGAAGTCCATGACCACGGTCGGCTCCCACAGGGTGGGCTCCACGCGCTCCTCGAACACCTCGGCGATGAGCCGTCCTGTGCCCCACCCCGGCTCGGCCTTCACCCCGGCCGACCCGGCGAGGCGGGCGGCATCGGCCGCCGGCATCTCCGGATCCCACTCGGCGCCGGTCGCCTCCGACACCGCCCCCACGTAGTCGACCCGTCGCCACGGCGCAGCCAGCGACATCTCCCGACCCTGATGGACGATCTCGGTGGTGCCGACCAAGCGCTGCGCCGACTCCACCACCAGGGCCTCGGTGAGGTCGGCCATGTCCCCGTAGTCGGCCAGCGCCTGATACACCTCGAGCATGGTGAACTCGGGGTTGTGCCGGGTCGAGATCCCCTCGTTGCGGAACACCCGGCCGATCTCGAACACCCGCTCCGCCCCGCCCACGATCAGGCGCTTCAGGTGCAACTCGAGGGCGATCCGGAGGAACATGTCCTGGCCCAGGGCGTCGTGGTGGGTGACGAACGGCCGTGCCAGCCCCCCCGAGGGCACCGCGTGCAGCACCGGTGTCTCCACCTCCAGGAAGCCCCGGTCCACCAGGGAACGACGGATCGAGTCGACCACCGCCACCCGGGACCGCATGACCCGGCGGGCCTCCTCGGTGACGATCAGGTCGAGGTAGCGCTGCCGGTGGCGCTTCTCCACATCCTGCAGCCCGTGCCACTTCTCGGGGAGCGGCCGCAGGCCCTTGGACAGCAGGGTGAGCTCCTCCACCCGGACGCTGAGCTCGCCCCGCCGGGTGGTGATCACCTCACCCGAGGCGCCCACCCAGTCGCCGGCATCGAGTTCGACGAAGGCATCGAATCGATCCCCCATGGTGTCGGCCTCGGCGAACATCTGCAGGTCGCCGTCGCCGTCACGCAGCACGGCGAAGGCGAGGCGTCCCACATGGCGCAGGTTCATCACCCGGCCGGCGACCGTCACCCGCTCGCCGGTCGCGGAGCCGGCGGCGAGGTCCCCGAACCGATCACGGACCTCGGCGGTGGTGGCCGACCTCTCGAACCGCACCGGGTAGGGCTCCACCCCGGCCTGGCGCAGGGCATCCACCTTGGCGAGACGCGCCGCGGTGAGCCGGTGCTCCTCCAGGTCGCCGGCTTCAGACATGGCCGGCGTTCATCTCGTAGATGAGGCGCAGGCCGTCGAGGGTGAGGTTGGCGTCCACGATCTCCACGGTGCGGCAGTGGGGGACGATGGTAGAGGCGAGACCCCCGGTGGCCACGACCGCGGCGCCGTCGCCCAGCTCGGCGAGCAGCCGCTCCACGAGGCCGTCCACCAGCCCGGCATGCCCGTAGACGAGCCCGCTCTGGATCGCCTCCACCGTGTTCTTCCCGATCGCCGACTCCGGAGGCTCGAGGTCGACCCGGCGAAGCGCCGCCGTCGCCGAGATCAGGGCGTTGAGCGAGACCTCCAGCCCCGGGGCGATGGCACCCCCGACGTAGGCCCCGGAGGCGTCCACGGCGTCCATGTTGGTGGAGGTGCCGAAGTCCACCGAGAGCACCGGTGTCCCGTAGCGATGGGCCGCCGCCACCGAGTTCACCACCCGGTCGGCCCCGACCTCGCGCGGGTTGTCGATGTTGATCGGCATCCCGGTGCGCACCCCAGGCCCGACCACCACCAGGTGGCCGTCGACCAGATCCTCGGCCACCTCGATCATCGCCGCCTTCGCCGCCGGCACGACTGCGGAGAGAGCCACGCCGTCGACGTCCTCCAGTCGGTGCCCGTCTTGACGCATCAACCCGGCGAAGAACAGCTTGTACTCGTCGGCGGTGCGATCGCGCACCGTGGACAGACGCCACGAGTCGATCAGCCGCTCCCCGTCGAACAGACCCATGACCGTCTGTGTGTTCCCGACGTCGATCGCCACCAGCATCATGCCCCTCCCATCATCGAGGGCCCCTCGAGCCGGGACCCCCTGTCGGACGACCCGTCCGGCTCGAGGACGATGTTGTCGATGAGGCGCACCGGGCCGACGGTGGCGGCCACGGCGAGGAAGGCGGTGCGGTCGAGCCTGTCGATGGGGCGGGCGGTGGCGGCATCCGCCAGGGTGGCGTACTCGACGACGGCGCCGGCGACGGCGACGGCCTCTCCGGCCAGGCTCTCCAGCGCGGCCGCCGAACGCTCCCCGGCGGCGGCGGCATCGGCGGCGGCGAACAGACCTCGGGAGAGCCCGAGTGCCGCCTGGCGGTCCTCGATGAACAGGTTGCGGCTGGACAGGGCGAGGCCGTCCGGCTCGCGCACCGTCGGGACACCGACGATCTCCACCGGAAACGACAGGTCGGCGACGAGCCGGCGCACCACCGCCAGTTGCTGGGCATCCTTCTTGCCGAAGGCGGCGACTTCGGAACGCAGCCCGGCGAACAGCTTGGTCACCACGGTGGCCACACCCTCGAAGTGACCGGGGCGGCGGGCACCCTCCATGCCCTCCGATACCTCGGCGACCCGTACCCGTGTCAGCGGAGTACGGGGGTACATCTCCGCGGAGGCGGGGGCGAACACCACGTCGACGCCGGCGCGCCGGGCCAGTTCGACGTCACGCTCCAGGTCGCGCGGGTACCGCTCCAGGTCGGCGGGACGGTCGAACTGGAGCGGGTTGACGAAGATGCTCATCATCAGCGTGTCGCATGCGGGCCTGATGGCGGCAGCACAGGCCAGGTGACCCTCGTGGAGGAATCCCATCGTGGGAACCAAACCGACCCGACCCCGGCGTGCCCGCCGTGCTTCGGCGAAGGTGGCAACCACGATCATCCCAGCGCCTCCTCGATCTCCTCAGAGGTGCCCGCAACCTGGGCGACGGCACGCACCGCGGCGTCGAAGTGCGCTGCGAACTCGGGCAGGGCGGCGCGCACCGCCTCCACCTGGGCTCGCACCGTGCCCACGTCGCCCCGGGCGATCGGGCCGGTGAGGGCGGCCTCCGGGCCGAGGTCGAGTGTGTTGGCGGTGATCGCCTGGATCAGGGGCGCAGCCGCGGCGAACTCGACCCCGGCGGCGGCGAACAGGCGGCGCGACATCTCCCACGACGCCACCGGAAAGTTGGCGGCGGCGACGGCGGCGGCGTGATACAGCGGCTTGGCCCGGTCGGCGAGGTCGAAGGGACGGGCTCCGAGCGAGGCGGCGAAGGCGAAGAGGCGATCGGCCAGCATGTCGTCGTCGCTGGTCACCGCCACCCAGGCCCCGGCCAGCCGGGCCGCCCCGACCTCCGGGGTGGGCAGGGTCTGCAGCGGGTGGAACGAGGCGATGGGCACCGAGAGCGGACCCAGGGCATCGACGGGGGTGAAGCCGGAGAGGTGCGCCGCCCCCGACACCGCCCCCTCCCGCCCGGCAAGGCGCCGCGCCACGGTGGTGATGGCGTCGTCGCGCACCCCGATCAGCAGCAGGTCGGCGCCGGGAAGCGGCCGGTCCCACTCCAGCACCGCCGACTCCAGCCGGGACGCCGCCGCGGCGGCCGCATCGCGTCGGCGCGCCAGCACGCCGACGATTCGATGCTCGGCGGAGGCGGCGGCCAGGGCGACGGCGAGGCCGGCCCTGCCCGGCCCGACCAGGATCAGATCCATGCGTGTTCCAGTCCTCGGGGGTACCGGACGCCCATCAGTCTACGGGGCGTGGCCGAGGTGCCGGGCCGCCGGCACCTCAGGAGAGGCCGCGCGAGTCCTGCTTGAGTGCCGTGTCCACGCCCGCCGCCGAGGCGAATGCCAGCAGCCGCAGCGCCCCGGTCGCCTGTGGGGAGACATCCAGAAGGTAATTGTCGGCGGTGGTGAACAGGGTCTTGGCGAGGCCCTCCCACGTCTTGGTGATCCGCCCGACCTCGGTCCCGGCGGCGTCGACGATGGCGAAGTTCCAGGCCCGCCAGTTCTCCGCCTGGATCTCCCCGATCTTCTGACCGGTGGCGTCGTGCAGCCCGAAGCGGATCTTGCCGAAAACGTTCTGCTGCTGGATGGTGCCCACCTGGCTGCCGGCGCCGTCTGACACCTCTAGCGACGACTTCATGAACTTGCGGGGGCGGGTAAGGCCCAGCACCTTGTTCCCGTCGGCGTCGTACACCGAGAGGGTATGGGTCATGAACTGGTCGAGGCTGGAGACAAACCGGGCCACCTTCTTCAGCGTCGACTGGCCCTCCTGACGGATCACCCCGATCTCGTTGCCCTCGGTGTCGCGGATCAGGTACTCGTTGGTCAGCTCGACGAGCTTGGCCTTCTGGTTGATGACGATCTGGGAGTGGTCGAGGAGGCTCATGTCGACGAATCTAGCGAGGATCCGCCCCCGTCCGGCGACCACCACTCCCCGGGCACCCGTCGGCACTCCTGGGCGGCGACCCCATCGAGCAGGGTACCGACGGGCCCATGGCCCGGGATCTGTGCCTCGGGCCACACCTCGGCCAGCGGGGCCAGCACGAAACGGCGTTCGCCGAGCCTGGGATGGGGAACACGCAGGCCCGGAACGTCGATGGCGGCGTCGCCGTAGAGGAGCAGGTCGAGGTCCAGCGACCGCGGCCCCCATCGCTCACGCCGCACCCGCCCGGCGGCGACCTCGATCCCCAGGCAGGCCTCCAGCAGTGGTCGCGGCCCCCGCACGGTGTCGAGCAGGACCACCGCATTCAGATACTCCCCCTGCGGCACCGGGCCCACCGGGGCGGTCTCCCACAGCGACGACACCGCCTCGATCCGGCCCAGCGTGGCGAGGGCGTCGACGGCGCCGATCAGGTGGCCCCTCCGAGCGCCGAGGTTCGAGCCGAGGCCGATGGCGACCAGCGACTCAGGCTCCCGTCGTCATCGGGATGATCGCCCTCGCCTCCGGGCCCAGCGGTCGCTTCAGGATCTCCTGGATGAGCACGGTGGCGGCTATGGGGTCGGCCACCTTGCCGGAGTGGACCAGGAAACCGGCAAGCACCCCGGCGAGGGTGTCGTCGACGATGTCGCGGTGCAACAGCAGCACCCGATGCGGATCGGACAGCAGCGAGGACATGGTTGCCAGCACGCGCAGCACTCCGGCCGGCGTGAGCTCCACCAACGGCTCGTTGACCGCCACCATGCCCGCCTCCTCGTAGGCGGCGATGTTCTGGTTGCCCTCGAGCAGGGTGAGCACTGCGTTCACCCCGGTGGCCCGCAGCCAGGCGATCTCCTCTTCGCGACGCACCCGGCGATGCTGGAAGCCGTAGCCTCCGATCCTCTCGGAGACGGCCAGGCGGCGGGCGATCACCCAGGTGAATTCGCGGGGTTCGAGCCCGGTCGTCATCATTTGGCGCCCCTGACGATAGCGTCGGCCACCCGGGCCGCACGGAGCCCGCCGAGTGTGTCATGGACCCTGATCATCGTGGCCCCGGAGGCGATAGCCATGGTGTGGGCGGCCACCGTGGCCGGGTCGCGCTCCCGTGGAGGCACACCGCCGATCACCCGATCGATGAACGACTTCCTCGAGGCCCCGACCAGAACCGGGTGTCCGGAGTCCGCCAGGGCGGCGACACCGTTGGTGAGAAGCACCAGGTTGTGCTCCAGGTCCTTCCCGAATCCGATCCCCGGATCGAGACAGATGGCGGCCTCGGCGACCCCGGCAGCAATCGCCGCACCGGCCCGTCGCAACAGGTCGGCTCGGACCTCCTCCACAACGTCGTCGTAGCGGGGCTCGGACTGCATGGTGCGCGGCGTTCCCCTCATGTGCATCAGGATCAGGCCCGCCCCGGCGCCGGCCACGATCTCCGCCATGGCCGGATCGCCCAGGGCGGTGACGTCGTTGATCACCGCCGCCCCGGCTTCGAGCGCCGCGGCGGCCACCTCCGCCTTGGAGGTGTCCACCGAGACCACCACACCGGCGGAGGCCAGGGCGGTCACGACCGGGAGGACCCGCCTCGCCTCCTCGTCGGCGTCGACCCCCTCCGCTCCGGGACGGGTGCTCTCACCGCCCACGTCCACCATGTCCACCCCCTGAGACCACATCTCCAAGCCGCGACGAACCGCAGCCTCGGGGTCGAAGTGGTCTCCGCCGTCGGAGAAGGAGTCGGGGGTCACGTTGACCACCCCCATGACCAGCGTGTGGTCGGCGTTGCCGAGAACGCCGCCGCCCACCTCCCAGCGAACCGGCCGAAAGACGAAGGAGAAGGTCAGGATCTCCCGATCTCGTCGGTGGAGGCCATCAGGGCGGCGACACCCGACTCGGCGGTCACCCCTTCGGGAGCCTGGATGCGCATCTTCCCGTTGGAGGCGTGCTCCCACTTGGGTACGTCGTGGAGCACCTCGGCGACCTCGGCGGCATCGAGCGTCTCGCGTTCGATCAGGGCCTCGGCCAGGCGGTCCAGCGCCTGGCGATGGGTGGTGAGGATGGTGTGGGCCTCGTCGTGGGCCTGGCTGATCAGGTTGCGGATCTCCTCGTCGATCAGTGTGGCCACCTCTGCCGAGTACTCCTGGTGACGGGCGTAGTCGCGGCCCAGGAACACCTCGGCATCCGGACTGCCGTAGGTCATCGGCCCCACACGATCGCTCATGCCGTACTCCATCACCATCCGCCGGGCCAGCGTCGTCGCCTGCTCGATGTCGTTGGCGGCGCCGGTGGTGGGATCGATGAACACCAGCTCTTCGGCGGAGCGTCCCCCGAGCATCATCGCCAGCTTGTCGACCATCTCGCTGCGCCGCATGTAGTTTCGGTCCTCGTGGGGCACGGCCATCGTGTAGCCGCCGGCGCGGCCACGGGGGATGATCGTCACCTTGTGAATCGGATCGGTGTTGGGCAGGGCGAAGCCGACCAGGGCGTGCCCGCCCTCGTGGTAGGCGGTGATCCGCTTGTCCTCTTCGGTCATGACCCGGCTGCGCCTCTCCGGCCCGGCGATCACCCGATCCACCGCCTCGTCGAGTTCGGCCATCCCGATCGTGTCGCGATTCCGCCGGGCGGCGAGCAGGGCGGCCTCGTTGATGGTGTTGGCCAGGTCGGCGCCGGTGAACCCGGGGGTGGACCGGGCCAGGGAGTCGAGGTCGAGATCGTCGGCGAGCGGCTTGCCGCGAGCGTGGACGTCGAGGATGGCGCGCCGACCCTTGATGTCGGGTCGATCGACGACGATCTGCCGATCGAACCGGCCGGGGCGGAGCAGGGCGGGATCCAGGATGTCGGGCCGGTTGGTGGCGGCGATCAGGATCACGCCTGTCTTGACGTCGAACCCGTCCATCTCGACCAGGAGCTGGTTGAGGGTCTGCTCTCGCTCGTCGTGGCCGCCGCCGAGGCCGGCGCCGCGATGCCGGCCCACCGCATCGATCTCGTCCACGAAGATGATCGCCGGAGCCTGCGCCTTGGCCTGCTCGAAGAGGTCGCGCACCCGGCTGGCGCCGACGCCGACGAACATCTCCACGAAGTCGGACCCGGAGATGGAGAAGAACGGCACGCCCGCCTCGCCGGCCACGGCCCTGGCGAGCAGGGTCTTGCCGGTCCCGGGGGGCCCGTAGAGAAGCACACCCTTGGGGATCTTGGCCCCCATCGCCCGGAACTTCTGCGGCTTGGCGAGGAAATCCTTGATCTCCTGGAGCTCCTCGACCGCCTCCTCGGCCCCGGCGACATCCTTGAAGGTCACCTTGGGCATGTCCCGGCTCACCTGCTTGGCCTTGGCCTTGCCGAAGGCCATGACGCGGTTCCCGCCGCCCTGCATCTGCATCAGGATGAAGATGAACACCCCGAAGATGAGCAGGTAGGGCAGGATCGTCCCCAGGAACCACTCCAACATCCCCGGGTTCTCCGCCTCCGACTCGACCTTGATCCCGTTCTCCAGCAGCAGGGCGGTGAGGTCGCCCTCGTACCCGTCGGGGAACCCGGTCTCGAAGGAGGTGCCGTCGGTGAGGGTGCCCTCGGCGACGTTCGACTTCTGCTTGATCACCACCTCGGCGACCTCGCCGGAGACCACCTTGGACGTGAACTGGTCGAGGGACAGCTCCTCGGGGGCGGTGGCCGAGGACACGAAGGTGTTCACCAGCATGATGGCGACGGTGATCACGAGGAGGTAGACCAGGGCGGTCCTCACCGTGCGGCTCAAGGCGCGTCACCTCCGGCCCCGGGCGGGGCGATCGACAGGGTCCACATGCTATCCCGGCGGGGGGCCTAGATCGGAGACCGCCCCCCGAGGCGGTCAGGGGGCGCCGTCGTCGACCATCAACGCCACATGCGGCAGGTTGCGCATCTTCCCGTACAGGTCGAGCCCGTAACCGATGACGAAATCGGCGGGGATCTCGAACCCGACATAGCGCACGTCGAGGGGCACCCGCTGGATGCCCGTCTTCAGCAGGAGGGTGGCGATCTCGACGGATGCCGGCTCTCGCACCTCGAGATTCCGGCGCAGGTAGTCCAGGGTGAGGCCGGAGTCGATGATGTCCTCGACGATGAGAACGTGGCGTCCGGCGATCTCGGCGTCCAGATCCTTGAGGATGCGCACCACCCCCGAGGTGGTCGTGGCATGCCCGTAGGACGAGACCGCCATGAAGTCGATGTCGAGCGGAAGGCGGATCTGCCGGGCGAGGTCGGCCACGATCATGAAGGCCCCCTTGAGGACCGCCACCAGGAGCAGATCCCGTCCGGCGTAGTCGGCGGTGATCTGCTCGCCCATCTCGGCCACCCTGCTGGCGATCCGCTGCTCGTCGAGCAGCACCGGGCCCACCCTCATCCTCTCTCCTTCTTCGCCCGCATCATGACCCTTCTTCCGCCGTCGCTTGAAACCCGGACCCCGACCACCCAGGCGATTCTCCCAGACTCCTCCACGACCGGCCATCGGCTCCGCAGCCGGGGCGGCACCCCGGCCTCCCGCAGGGCTTCGACGACCGACTTGTGCCCCCCGACGATCGCCACCCGGTCGCCGGGCCGGGATGCCCGGATGGTGATCGGTCCCGAGACCGGCACCGCCACCCCTCCCGAGCCCGTCTCCACGGTCCATGGGCCGAAGCGGGCCACACCGGGAACCGGCAACGACACCGGTCCCGGCGGATCGGGAGGCGGGCCTGCCAGCGCCACGAACGGGCCCTCCCGGCGGACCGAGAGCCCGCCGGGAACCTCGCCTCCCGGATCCCCGGCAGCCACCGCCAGCACCGTCTCCACGGCCCGAGCCACACCGCCGTGTGGGCCGGCGAGCAGCCGCAGGGCGCGACGCACCACCCGCGATGCGATGGGGCCCGGGAGCAGCGACAGGGCGGATGCCGGGATCAGGACCGCCTCCTCGTCCCGGCGCAGGGGCACGGCGGCGGCACGGGCGTCGATGAGGGCGTCGTCGGCGGCAAGCAGGGCGCCGGTTCGCATCAGGGCCTGGCGAAGGCGCCGGTTGTAGGCCTCCTCCAGCATCGGAATCGTCTCCAACCGGAGCCGGTTGCGGCGGATCCCCATGTCGAGGTTCATCGGGTCGTCGACGAAGGGCAGCCCCAGGGCCTCGACGGCCGCCCGCACCTCGGCACGGCCGAGAGCGAGCATCGGACGGACGAAGCGGCCCCTTCGCACCGGGACCCCGGCCAGCCCGGCGGAGCCGGCGCCCCTCAGCAGATTGCCGAGGACGGTCTCCGCCTGATCGTCGCCGGTGTGCCCGGTCAGGATCCACTCGTCGGAGGCGGCATCGATTTCCAGGGCCTCCAGACGCACTCGACGCAGGTCCGACTCGGTGGGGGACGCCGGACCGGCGGGGATCACGGCATGCTCCAGCCCGAGGTGTGCTGCGGCCTTGACGGCCGCCTCGACCAGCGATGCCGATGCGGGCAGGCGGTGATCGACGGTGACCGCCCGCACAGGAGGTCGCTCCGCGACCGCCCAGGCCAGGAACACGCTGTCGGCTCCGCCGCTGAGCGCCACGATGGATGGCCCGGGAGGCACCTGGCGGAGCACCAGGTCCCGCAGGGCGAAGGGGGTCAAGCCACCCGAGCCAGCCATCGCTCCGGGTTCCGGACCTCGTCGAGCGTGGGCAATGCCTCGGGGCCGCTCCAAACGGCGTCGAGGGCGCCGAAGCCGGCCTTTCGCTCCACCCCCAGGATGAAGCGCTCCCCCAGCTCGTACTGCTTCATCTTCATCTCCAGCCCGGTCAGCCGGAAGAAGGCGGCGGTCCTCGGGTCGTTGCGGCGCTGCTTGAGGACGCGCGACATGCGGTCGAGCCCCACCAGCTCCCGGGCGCCGATCCGGTCCATGACGACATGGCCATGGCCTTCGAGAAGCGACATCAGGGCCTGCACCTGGTCGATGAGAAGACGCTGCCCAGGGGATGCCAGCAGGCCCATCAGCCCCGTCTCGCCGACGACGGGCCTCCCCTCGCGCCCCGCACGACGCATCTCGTCACGGAGCCGCTGCATGCGGCCTTCCTCCGGTTCGGCGGACTCCACGAGTCCCTCCACGAGCGACAGGAAGTGCTGGCGAAGCCAGGGAACGCCGGTGAATTGGAGCCGGTGGGTGCACTCGTGGAGCACCACCCAGAACCGGAACTCCTCGGGACGGAACTCGTGCTGCCGCTCCATGTGCAGCAGGTTGGCCCCCACGAGGAGGATGACGTCGCCCGACTCCTCACCCTCAACCGGGACGACCAACTCGTACTGCCCGAGGACCCGCTTGGCCAGGACCCCCACCAGGGCGCCCACCTCGGCCCCGAGCAGGCGTCCGGCGAGCCGGGCCCCGATGCCGCGCCGGCCGGGTGACGCCAGCTTGCTCTCGGCGGGACCGAGCAGCCGTCCGAAGGAAGCCAGGTTCGCCTCAGCCCACTCAGCCCGTGTCACCAGGCGGACGGCGGGGTCGCCGGCCCAGTCGAGTCCGGTCTCGGCGGAGGTGAGGGCGGCCGCCCGTTCCACCAACTCGGGAGCGCGACGATCCAATGCCGCGAAGTGATAGGTGCCCTCCAGGGGATGGTCGCCGGCCAGCCGCCGGGCGACCCGGGCGGCCAGCGGCCAATCGACGGCGCTCACCGCACGACGCGGTAACGGCCCCGCACGCGTACCCCGTACCCGACGACTACCCCGGCGACCACGAGGCCGCTCACGAGGAGAACGGTGGGGATGAGGAAACGAAAGGTCCAGTCGGCTTCGCTCGGAGGCGGCGCACCCTCGTCCACCACCACCGCCGGCCCGTCACCCGGCGGGACCGTCTCCTGGGCGAGTGCGGGTGCCATCGCCAGAGTGAGGAGTAGTGAGATCAGAGCCAGGAGACGGATGAGCCGTGACATCGGCGTCAGGATACCCCGGCCGACGGGAACCGCCGCTCGCTCGGGTCGGGGCTCAACGGCCGTCTCGGGCCAGGCTCAGGACTCGGGAACGACCCGACCCCGCAGTCGGGGGAACCGCGTCGGAGCGTGGGCGTAACAGAAGGTCCTCTTGTTGTAGCGCGAGAGCAGGGTCTCACAGCCCTCGTGGAGGCAGACGCGCCCCTCGTCGAGCTGCTTCGGCGCCCTGGTCCTCGCCTGGACTCGATTCCCCTTGATTATCTCCGACATGGTCTCACCCCTCGGTCCCGTCGTCTTGTATCCGAAGAAACGCCCGAAGGCGCTGCTCCAGTTCCCGGGGGATCTCTTCCCGGCACCCTTCGGCGACACGCACCTTGAGCTTACGCTCGAACACGAACCCATGCTCACATGGCGGGCATGCCCGCAGGTGACGCCTGATCTTCCAACGACGGTAGATAGACGTCTCGCCGTCGAGGAAAGTGTAGAGATGGGCCTTGGCTTCGCCGCAATTCATGTGCCGGTGCCCTCACGTTGGCTGGCGAACTTCCACAACGCCACCTGCAGGGCTTTTCTTCCGCGGTGCAGGCGCGACATCACGGTACCGATCGGAACGCCCATGATCTCGGCGATCTCCCTGTAGGAGAAGCCGTCGACGTCGGCTAGCAGCACGGGGATGCGGAAGTTCTCGGGCAGATCCTCGACGGCGGCCTTGATGTCCTCGTCGACGATCCGTTCCAGCGCTTCGTCCTCGGCCGAGCGGCTGGCGCCACCGGTGCTCCCCTCCTGCCCGAGCCGCTTGAACAGGTAGAGGTCCTCCAGCTCGCCCAGCTCCACCTCGTCCGGACGGCGAGCCGCCCTCCGGTACCGGTTGATGAAGGTGTTGGTCAGGATCCGGTACAGCCATGCCTTCAGGTTGGTGCCCGCCTCGAAGGTGTGATACCCGCGAAAGGCTTTGAGGAGAGCCTCCTGGAGCACGTCTTCGGCATCGGTGGGATTGCGCGTCATTCGCACCGCCGCCGTGTACAGCTGCGGCAGGTACTCCATGACGTCGTCTTCGAACTTGGCCCTGTCGGCCATCGGGCTCCTCGGTGGCCTCGGAGCCGGAGCGGGGATTTGAACCCCGGACCTGCTCATTACGAGTGAGCTGCTCTACCCCTGAGCTACTCCGGCGTGGCGGCAAAGGGTAACCGATGACAGGCATCGGGCAGGCACGATGGGCGTCGAGCAACCGCCCTCGACCGGGCAGCATCCGAACCCCTCGACCCCCGCCACGAATGAGCAAGTCGACCGCTTCGGCATCGCCTGGCTCACCGCCTGCCGCAGCGCAACACCACCCGACCCTCGACCAGGCATACGTCGCACCCATCGACCCCCTTCGAGACTTCGACGCGTCCAACCACTCGGTCGATCCGCCCAGACACTCTGGAGCAGGAGATTCGCGCTCAGTCCCATCCTGCACCTGTGAGGACGAAGAGGATTCCAGTTCGCTGGTACGAACGGTGACTTTGGAGTCGAAGCCGCTCGGCTCTATGGCACACGTAGAACACGAACAGGGTCACGCCGGGCGGCCACTACGGCCGGGGGAAGGGCTGCCGTCACCGCGGCGAGAACCGCCAGCACCGCCACCGCGAGTACGAAGGTCGGATCGGGTGCATCGCCGGTGAGACGCCATGCGATTCCACTGCCGATCGCCGATCCCAGGAGCGCGCCGAGCGACCCGGTGACTGCGGTCTGGAGGGTCACGAGTCCCATGATCGTTCCGCGGCCTGCGCCCAGAGCGCGGCGCCGCCCGAAGTCGCGCCGGCGGGACGTGGTCGCTCCATGCATGTTCAGCGACACCAGAACCAGTCCTGCACCCAGCACACTGAGGACCAGATCTCGGCCGTACTCACCCAGTTCGCCTTGCACCGCAGCGCGAATCCGAGCCAGATCCTCCGAGGTCTGCACGACCACGAGATTCGGATCCTCGGGCCCCAGCACCGCGAGAACTGCCTGCGTCACAGAAGCCACGACCTCTGGACTCTCCGCCAACACGTAGATCGATCTGACGACCGCGCTCGGATCCGACGGATCGGTTGCGACCAGGAGAGACCTATTCAAGAATGCCACCGGATCGTCGGCTTCGAACCGCCCAACCACAGCCAGACCTGCTCCTTCTGCGGCTGCCACGCCGCCAGCGGGGAGCTGTAGACCCATCACGGCCTGCGCCTCGGTTCCAACGACGACAGTGCCCGGCTCTCGATCCCATGCGAACAGCGAGATCGCCGTCGGGACCTCGCCATAGAGCACCCGTGCCGGTGCCGGCCGCCCCCCAGGGACGCCCACCGGCCTCACATCGAACGCTGGCCCCAACCCGAACACCCACTCCACGGTCGAAAGGCTGCCGATTCGAGTCACTGCCTCTTGCGTCAGTCCTGCCGCCCCTTGCGGGTCCGTTATGACTATGGACCTGGTCCCCGCCTCGTCGATCTGAGCGAGTACCTGCCGCTCCGCTGCCACGGTCTGGCCCGTCGTAGCCAGGATCACCGCGCACACCGCACCCACGATCAGCATTGTCACGGCCGACGGCACCGGCTGGCTCCTTGCCACCCGAGCCGCCTCAGCTACCAGCCCTATCAGCCTCACAGCGCCAACACCTCATCGCAAGCGGCCACCACCTGCGCGTCATGGGAGGCCATGATGACGGTGGTCCCGTCGTCGCGGGCACTTCTGCGAAGAGCTTCGATGACCATCCGAGCCGTATCGATGTCGAGATTGCCGGTGGGCTCGTCCGCCAGGATCACCGACGGCCGGTTCAGCAGGGCCCGGCACATGGCCACCCGCTGTGCCTGGCCGCCGGACACCTCGCCGGGCTTGTGATCTGCGCGCAGGCCCACTTCGAACCGCTCCAAGAGGTTCTGAGCCCTGACCAGGGCTTCTTTGCGTCTCATTCCGGAGTAAATGGCACTCTCGAGCACGTTGTCGATGACGCTCCGAGTGGGGTCCAAAGAGGCATCCTGGAACACGAAGCCGATCCGTCGGGCCCGCACCACGGAACGGATTCGATCCGGTCGCGTGCCGAAGTCCTCACCACCGATGATGATTCGACCCGACCATGGCGTGAGCAGCAAACCGAGCAGATAGAGGAGCGTCGACTTCCCCGACCCCGACCTTCCGGTGATCCCGGACACCTGACCTCTGGGGAAAGGCCACGACAGCCCCGTGAAGATCGGCTCGACCCGGCGATAGCCGAACGCCAGCTCCCTGACCTCGATCATCGCTCGGCAGGGGTTGGCGTGCTCGGCAGTGCCACGACCGTCCCGGCGTCGATGCCCTCGACCACGGCCAACCCCTGGGCCGACACCAGAATGCGAATGTCGAGCCGATCCCCGGCCTCCGTCATCACATAGGGCTGATTGCCGGCGTCGACTCGGATCGCCGCCACGGGGACCACCGGCCCAACGGTCGGGGGTATCACCACGATCTCGACCGTGAAGTTGGTCGTACGTCCCACCTGGACCCATTCGGCACATTCGTTCCCACAGATCGGCCCGCCGCTCTGCGAAGTCAACTCAAGGGTGAGCCGGGACGACTCCCGATCCTCCAACGCGCGTTCGATGTGACCCTCCCACACACCATCCGGATACGACACCTCTGCCCGTGCCGACAGGGGCACAAGGCTCCGCTGCTCCAGCGACAGTGGCACCGTGAAGGTCGGATGCGACGGCATCGCCAACACCAGCTCCTCGCCACCGCTAAGTGGTACCCCAACACGCAGCGATTCCGCCAGAGCGAAACGCGCCGGAAGCTCAGGGACGAAGATCACATCCCCCATCCGCACGACTCCGTCGACCGGGGCCCCCAGGGACGCCTGCCAGTCTCGAACTGCTGTACGGGTGCCCACTCCGAATACGCCGTCGACTTCACTCGACAAGAACCCGTGTTCAGCCAGCAACCGCTGCAACTGCGCCACGTCGGGACCTCGTACACCCAATGAGAGGTCCCGAAACGCCGGCACCTCACCTTCCGCCACCACCACCGGACGCAGATCCACCGAGTACAGCACGGTCCCCGCCGTCGCCTCGTCACCTGAGGAGAACTCCACCGAAGTGACGATCCCCTGAGCGGCGTTGCGAACCCCAGGCACGAGCTGCCACTCGGCCACCGCCGTGAAACGCAGCGACCTGCCCACTTCCCCGACGGCAACCTCGTAGGTGAGTTGCTCCGCCCCGGCTGCCAGAGGATCCTCTGGCGGCAACAGCACCCGCCGGCCTGCCCAAAACCCTGCCCCACCAGCCAGGCCTACCACGACCAACGCCAGCACGAAACGGCCGACTCGGGAGCTCCCACCGAGGTTGCCCCTCACTGTGGAGCCTTCTCGATGGCTGGCAGGGGTTGAGCGTCACCTCGAGCCGATTCGCCGGTCGGCAGCAGGGCCGCTGGGTTATCAGACACCAAGGGGTGACGGTCACCTGAGCAGAGCGAAAGAACCGCGTGCCAGCCGTGCTCGCCCTTGACGTCAGGCGGGGCCGGCACGATACGGTGGGTCGTCCAGCAGTGGTTGATCGGTCCGACGGCCACCTGTCTTCTCGGGTGAATCAGCCGCATTCTTTCCCTGACTCCGCAGGGTAGGAAAGTGCCTTGTGGGATGCATCTTCGTGCACCGTCTCGATCTTCCCGCGCCGCTGGTAGTCCATCCGGATCACCCGTCGATTCCATCACACACCCGAACCTTCGAGAAGCGAGTGCCGCGGCTCTCTGCCCGCAGCAATCCCCATGGTTCCGGTGCCAGGGCGGAAGCGCCGCGGGTGATCAATCGCTCAGCCATGGGCCCACGATGTCGTTAGACAAGGCCCATCCTCTTGGCGACGAGGATGGCAGCCGGGACACTGCTCGCGTCGAGCTTCTCGCATATCCTCCGGATCCGGCGACGAGCGGTTCTCGGCGATAGGTGCGACATGGCTGCGATCTCGCCGGGTCGACGACCTTCGACCAGGGCCTGCAGGATAACGGCTTCGGGTTCGGAGAGTTCGGTGTCGAGACGGCTTTCCCGGGCGATACGACGAGCATCATCGCAGGCGAGAAGCACGTCCCCGGTCAGGGCAGCATCCAAGGCTTGAACGATCCGAGATGGGGGGTCCGACAGGGAGCTGACCCCATCAGCTCCTAGCCGAAGGGCTCTCAGAAGCAACCTCACATCAGGCTGGGGGACGATCGCGATGGTCGTGACATCGTCAGAGTGAGCCGCCTCGGCCAGGCGGTCCCAGGACGAGACGCTATCCACGCACACCAGGGCTGCTCTCCGCCCGGCCAGGTTGAGCCAGCTGCGCCAACCGAGCTTCTCTACCGACTGGTAGACGAACCGATTCGAATCGAGAGCCTGGGCGACCGCTTGACAGAAGGTAGGGATTGGATAGAGGACGGTCACGGGCAGTTGCCACGGACCATCTGCCGGTCTCGTCGCCACAACGGAATCCCTCCCGAATGTGCCCCAGAGCACACTCCGCATGCCACCCCTCGCTGCGGAATCGCCCTGAGATGGCTTGGCATCAGGCTACCAATCTTTGTGAACTTGCGCGCCGCCTGGATGAACCCCCACCACCCGGCTGTCGCACGTTGCCATGTCGGCCGAAGGGCCCAGCCGGCGAAGTCCTTGGCATCGACCAACCCGTAGACCACTCCCTCACTGGTTCTCCGCTGGGGAAGACGAACCGTCATGGCATTCGCCAGCTCGCTCTGCATCGCCGACTGCATTGAGATCACCGAGTATCGGCGAGTCCCTACCGTCGCCTCGGCATCATCCCCGCCAGCGGATCACCGGTGCACCGCGCAGTCTCATCTCTGTCGGACGACTCCTTGGCCAGAACGGCCAACGTATTCATCAGGGCGGTCACCAGATTGGCCGTTGGGGCCATGCGGTTGGCTCCGGTGGCGGCGGCACTGGCCCAGCGCCCTGCGTTACGGTCTCGATCCGAAACGCGCTGGGCAGTCCCGATGAACGAGGAGGCACTACCAATGCATGGTGCAGGAAAGGGGAACGCGTCGCCCCCACAGATCGTTCCGCTCAGGAGGAGGCTCGCCTTGACGCTGGCGATACTGGCACTACTCACGATGGGGCACCCAGGTGTCGCAAACGCCGATGACGGGCCTGGACAGCAGTTCTACTCGACTCTGACCTGTCAGAGCGGTTGGACCGTCCGCATTTACAGCAGGGCCGAGAACTGGGTCGAGTACTCGTGGAAGCAGGGTGGGTACGCCTCCAGCTGGAACCCCTATGGGAACTACTGGGAGGTGAACACCTGGCACGGATCGACCTGGGCTGTCGTCGAGTGGGACCATCATCGCGTCTACTCGGGTCGAACCTGCAAGCCTGTAATCTGAGACCGTCACGCCGGCGATCTACAGCTTGAAAGGGCGAGACAGGATGCATGGTCTCGGGAAGGCCCCATCCCGGACAGTTGCCACTCTGATCTCGCTGATCCTGGTCGCTGGATCCGGCTGCGGACCTACCGGGCCAGCCGCCCCCGAGCTTCCCCGTTGGCCACCGACCGGACTCGCTCCGGACGAGTTCTTCTCGCGCCTCGAGGTCTGCCTGCGTGAACACGGCTATGCAGTAACCGTCGACTTCGTCCAGTACAGCGTGGAGTTCCATCTGTCAGATGACTCCCAGGTGGCACACGCACGAGAAGCGCAGCGCGAGTGCATCGAAGAGGTCGATCCATCCTTCCTGTCCGTGCCGCCACCGATGAGCGAAGAGCAGCTGCGAGCTCTCTACCCTTACATTGCCGCAAGAGCAGAGTGCCTCGCCGATCGCGGCTACCCACTGGTGGAGTTGCCGACTTTCGATGCCTTCGTAGATCTAGGCGGTCGCTTCGATCCTGCAGGTGAATTGCATCAGATGGGTGTGTCGCTCGATTTCGCCGACGTCACAGAGTGTCGCCAGCAGCACCGCCCTGGCTGGTTCGCCGGCTGACGATCGAGTGCTGCCACCTCCCCGCAGCACCGCAGATCGCGACGAACACGCAACACGCCGTCTCCGATCAGGTCGTCGTAACCAGGCCAGGCGCGTCGCCCGCACCCCGAAAGACCGGGGGTAAGTAGAAGATGTCGGCCCCCTCAGACCGCCTGCTCGCGCCTGCCGTCCGGGTACACCACCTGGAGCGTGGCGCCGAAGATGCCCGGGGCGTCCAGCAATCGCATCTCCATGAAGGTCATCCCCGGGTAGTAGGGATCCTCGTAGAGCTCGGCGACAACGTCCTCGGGCAGCAGGGCGGCGATCTTCAGCATCTCGCGCCGGTCCTCCGGGGTCGATCCCACGAAACGCAGCTCCCCGGCGGCGTCGAGACGCTCCACCAGATCGGCGGCCACGTCCCGCCGCCATTGCCGGCGCGAACGTCCTTCCTGGAACAGCGGCATGTCGGTCCTCGCCCGAGAATGACAACGCCGTGATTCTGGCGGCCATCGCCTGTCGGGTGCGGTATTTGCAGACGAACGGCCGCCACCCGCCGTGATCGGCACCTCTCGACAGGCCTCGGCGTCAGCGGGGCACCTTGGCCCAGGGAAGGTCCTTGTCGACCCTGGGCTCACCTGGCAGGCCGAGCACCCGCTCCCCCAGGATGTTCTTCATGATCTCGGAGGTGCCGCCTTCGATCGAGTTCGCCCGGGCCCGCAGGAACGCCTTGGTCCTAGGGTGCACCGTGAACTGATCGGGCCGGGTCTCCTCGTACGAGTCGTACAGCATCCCGTCGGCGCCCATCAGTTCCACCGTGTACTCGTAGATCCGCTTGTTCAACTCGGCGTAGACCAGCTTGGATGTCGACTCCTCCGGCCCCGGCGTGCCCAGACGGCGGTTGTGGGCCGCCCTCAGGTTGGTGAGGCGAGCGGCCTCCGCTTCGACCCACAGGCTCATCAGGTGATCCCTGGCCGCCGGGTCGTCGTGGCCGTACTCCCTCCAGGTCTTCACGGCGACACCGATCGGGCCGGTGCCTCGCGGGGCGACGGCGGCGCCGATCGCCACCCGCTCGTTCATCAGAGTGGTGAGGGACACCCGCCAGCCATCGCCCACGTCACCGATCCGGTTGGCATCGGGAACCCGGGCATCGGTGAAGTACACCTCGTTGAACTCCGCCTCGCCGGTGATCTGGCGCAGCGGCCTCACCTCCACCCCCGGCGACTCCATGTCGACGATGAAATAGGTGAGTCCGAGATGCTTGGGGACGTCCGGGTCGGTGCGGCACACCAGCATCCCCCACTTGGCGACATGCGCCAGAGTGGTCCACACCTTCTGACCGTTGACCACCCACTCGTCGCCGTCGCGCACCGCCCGGGTCCCCAGCGACGCCAGATCGGATCCGGCGCCGGGCTCGGAGAACATCTGGCACCAGATCTCCTCGGTGGTGAACATGGGTCGCAGCCAGCGACGCTGCTGCTCCTCGGTGCCGTGGGCGAGGATCACGTGGGCGCCCATCCCCACACCCAGGGCGTTGTACACCGCAGGCTGGGGGGCACGGGCTGCGGCGAGGCGCTCCTCGACGACAGTCTGCAAGCCCCGGTCGATCCCGAGACCGCCGAGGCCCTCCGGGAACCACACCCAGGCCAGGCCCAGGTCGAAGCGCGCACCCAGGAACTCCACCCGGTCCCCGGCAGGATCGTGCTCGGCCAGGAGTCGATCGAGCAGCGAGTCGACCCTCTCGATCACCGCCGTGTCAGTCATGGCATCCCTCCGCTGGAACCGTGGTCCCAATGTTGCCACAGACCGGGACGGGCGCCTCCGTCAGCCGGCGAGGGCGGCGGCGAGGGCCTGCTCCAGGTCGGGCTGGTGCCAGCGGAATCCGTCGGCCTCGAGCCGGGCGGGCACGACGCGCTGGCCTTCGAGCACCAGGGCTTCGGCCAGTTCCGACCCGAGGATCATCCGCAGCACGAACGAAGGGATCGGCACGACCGTCGGCCGGCGAAGCACCCTACCCAGGGCCTTGACGAACTCCCGATGGGTGACCGGCTCCTGAGCCACCAGGTTGACCGGCCCGGACAGGTCGGACTCGAGCAGATGGCGGATCGCCGCCACCTCGTCCTGCAACGAGATCCAGGACCACCACTGGCGTCCCCTGCCCACGACACCACCCAGCCCCCATCGGTACGGACTCAGCCACCGCGGCCCGAACGGAGCGAGCAGCCGACCGAGTGCGCCGCCTCGGGTGGAAAGCACTATGCCGCTGCGCAGGTGCACCACGCGCCCTCCGGCGGCGGCCGCCGGAGTCGTCGCCTCCTCCCAGGCGGCACACAGCCGCGCCAGGAAACCGTCTCCTGCTGCTGCCGTCTCGTCCAAGACTGCGTCGCCTCCGTCGCCGTAGTAGCCGACCGCCGAAGCGTTCAACAGCACGGGCGGCGAACCCATCTGCGCCACCGACTCCGCCAGGAGGCGCGTCGAGTCCACCCGGCTGGCCCACAGGGCCCCCTTCTCGGCATCGGACCACCGGCGCTCCCCGATGCTGCGGCCCGCCAGGTTGACCACGGCGTCGACCCCGGACAGGGCGTCGGTGGGGAGATGGCCTCGCCGGGGGTCCCAAGAGACGCCGTCGGCGGCGGTCTCGGGCCGCACCAGGCGGCGCACCCCGTGGCCGTCGGACCGCAGTGACCGGACCAGCGCCTCTCCGATGAGGCCGCTCGAGCCTGCGACGACCAACTGCATGGGGTGAGGCTATTACGAGACGAACCGATACCGCTCACCGACGCATGACCGATCGTCGCTTGGCAGAACACCACTTCGGCCAGGAGTCAGGCCCGGGAGATCGCCTCGCCGACCCGGCGCACCCACTCGGCGGTCATGGCCGTCACCGGATCCGGCTCCCTCTCGAAGTCCCCCGGATGGATGGGTGCGCCGCGAACGGCCCGCACCGAGGCCCGACGCGGCCGGGTGGCTTCCCTTCCCATCACCAGGTCGGTGCCGATGAGCGTCACCGGCACCAAAGGCACTCCGGCGCGCCGCGCCAGCCATGCGGCACCGCGCTTTGCGGGCCTCTCGCCCCACTCCCAGACGCGTTCCCCCTCGGGGAACACGCCGATGGTCTCCCCGGCGGCGAGGTCGGCCAGTGCCGTGCGCAACGCCCCCAGGGGCGCTCGGGTGCGGGACACGGGGATGGCGCCCACCCGGCCGATGAAGGAGTCAAAGAGACGGGATCTTCCGAAGAGCTCGTCGACGGCGAGGAACCGGATCGGGCGGCGGGCGGCGATTCCGACCATCACCCCGTCGACATGGGAGAAGTGGTTGGCGGCGACCACCACCGGTCCCGAGGGCAGCGGCGGGCCCTCGGGTTCCAGGTGCAGCCACAGCCGGGCGATGGCGGCGGCCGGAGGTCGCAGCACCTGCCAGACGGCACGCCCCCCGAACGGGAAGCCGGGTTCAGTCCGAGGTGCCAAGATCGGAGAAGAGGGCGCCGAATGCGAGGCGGGGACGCTGGTTCGCCTGCAGCGACTCCGCCGCTTCCAGGACGCGCCGTGCCCTGGCCACTGCCTTTCTCGGAGCCACCGATGCCAGCTCCGGGCCGGGGACGTCACGGTTCCGCACCGGGCCACCGAAGGAGGCGACGGCCGCATCGCGATACCAGGAGGCGAGGATCTCGAGGCCGCCCAGGTGCAGGGCGGAGGCCGCCCGACGGCGTTCCCTCTCGTGTCGATCCTTGAGGGCGCGGACGTCACGCTCCTCACTCTCGGCGACGCCGACCTCGGCCTGCTGTTGGTCGATCAGGCCCTCGAGCAGCGGATCGGCGGCGGACTCCATCTCCCGAGCCAACCGCATGGCATCGCCGGGCCTGGTGGTCACCTTCGACGGGACCGCCAGCCAGGCAGATCGGAAGGCCGCCACCTCCGAACGGGTGGCGAGCAGGGCCGCCAGGCCGGGGCGACCTCCGGAGGCGGCGACCGCCCTCTCGGCCTGTGCGCCATCGACCCCACGTTCGACCAGTCCGGACACGATCTCGTCCTCGGGAACCCTGCCGAAGAGGACCGTGCGACAACGGCTGGCGACGGTGGCGGGCAGGTCGTCGACGCTCTCGGCGACGAGGACGAAGATCGTGGATGCGGTCGGCTCCTCGAGCGTCTTCAGCAGGGCGTTGGCGGCCTCATCGTTCATGGCGCCCGCCTCCTCGAAGACGAACACCTTGCGCTCGCCCTCTACCGGCGTGCGCACCGCAAGGGATACCGCCTGGCGGGCCCTCTCCACCGTCAGGGCGCTGCGACCGTCGGGGTCGATCAGGATCAGGTCGGGGTGCAAGCCGGCAAGCGCCCTGCGAGCACACTGTTCGTCGTCGCCACAGAGTACGAGCGTGGCGAAACGCCGGGCCACCGTCGCCTTTCCCACGCTTCCCGGTCCGACGAAGAGGTAGGCGTGGGCCGGGGCCGAGAGGTCGCCTTGCAGCATCTCGATGACCGCGGCGTGGCCGATGACACCATCGAAGCCGGTCATGGTGCCTCCACGGCCTCGACGATCCGCTCCACGACCTCATGCAATGGAGCCGATGCGTCCACCACCAAGAACCGATCGGGCTCGGCTTCGGCGATCCGGTCGTAGGACTCGGCGACCCTCCTCTGGAAGTCGAGACCCTCCGACGAGATGCGATCTGCCGCCACCTCTCGATCCAGCCCGCGCTCCGGGTCGAGCCGGAGCAGAGCCACCATGTCCGGGACCACGCCCCGCAGCGCATAGCGGTTCACCCGCTCGACGGCCTCGACACCCAGCCCGCGGGCCGCCCCCTGGTAGGCGATCGACGAGTGGTAGGACCGGTCCGAGACGACGAGATCCCCGCGCTGCAGTGCCGGAGACACGACGTCGGCGGCCAGCTGGGCGCGCGCCGCGGCGAAGAGCAACGCCTCCGTCCAGTCGTCGAGCGACGAATCGCTGCCGAGCAGGATGTCGCGTATCCGTTCACCCGCCGGGGTGCCGCCGGGCTCCCGAACCAGGGTCACGGCGTGCCCCCGCTCCTCGAGGGCGTCGGCGACCATTCGGGCAACGGTCGACTTCCCCGCCCCGTCGATCCCCTCGATCGCCAGGTAGCGAATCACTTCGCACCGTTCCCGTCGATGCTGTCGATCTCGGCGGTCGGCTCGCCACCGGCAAGGGTCTTGCGGTGACGGCGGAACGCCTCCACCGCCGCCCCCACCACCGGCCGGTTCCCGATGTGGCCCAGGTCGATCAGCTCGCGTCTCACCGTCCACAGGAGCACCAGGCCGCTGCCGACCATGATCACCCCTCCCATCAGCAGGACGTCACGCTCCCCCGCAGCCAGGATTCCGGGCAGCACCCCTCCCATGAGATCGGCCGCGGGAAGCGCCACCATCATGGCGGTGAGAAGACCGATGCGCATCATCGAGAACAGGGCGGCGAAGGTGCGCCCCCGCAGTGCGTCGTCGGTCTCTTCGTGGAGGTGGGCGAAACCCAGGACGTAGGCGGAACCGGCGCCGACCCCCATGAGGGTCACCCAGCTGAGCGCCCCGATGAGCGTCTTCACGAACGCCGCCGACGCCAGCGAGGCGCCGGTGAGGAGCAGGGCGAACCCGAACATGACGTCCTTGTGCCGGAACCTGGGCCCGAAGATGGTGACCAGGACGATTCCGGTGCCGGCGCCGAGGCCGAATGCGGTGAGCAACGCCGGGAAGCCGACGGCGCCGGCTTCGAGGACCTTGGAGGCGAACGGCTTGCCCAGCACCACGATGATCCCGCCCGAGGCGAGGGCGACGGTCATGGCAAGCACGACCGGACGGATCCTGCGGTTCGATGCGACGAAGACGACCCCGTCGCGCAGGTCCTTCAGCGCCGCCGTCGGATTCCAACGCCGCTTGGTGCCGTCCCGTCGCCGGCGCGCCGGGGAGCGCAGGGAGGGCAGGGTGAAGATGATCATCGCCGACAGCAGGTAGGTGACGGCGTCGACCAGGAAAGCGAGGCCCTCCTGGGTGCCGGGGAGGAGGCCGCCCAAGGTGAAGTCGGCGCCAAGCGGTGCCAGCGCCATGAAGATCGCCGCCCCGAGCGGGAAGGTGCCGTAGGCGGCGCTGAGGGAGAGGCTGTTGGCCTGAACCAGCTCGGATCTGGAGACCAGGGTGGGAACGGTCGCCTCCTTGGCAGGCTGGAAGACCAGGGTGAGCCCCTCGAGCGCCAGGTTGACCAGCACCAGCGACTGGATCGAGTCCACGAAGGCGAGGGACATGACGAGCAGGGCCCGGCCGATCTCGCAGAAGAGCATCACCTTCTTGCGGTCGAGACGGTCGGCGACGATCCCCCCGATGGCGGCGAAGAACAGGCCGGGCAGGATGCGCGAGGTGAGGGCGAGGGCGATCCCGCCGCTGCCTGCCAGCTCTTCGGCCAGGGAGAGCGTTGCCAGGATCGCCACCCAGTCACCGGTGCTGCTGATCAGACCGGCGCGCCACAGGCGGGAGAACGGTCCCGATCTGATCAAGGCCCAGGCGGACCGGGGGGGAGCGGCGGTCACCGGCGGCAGGCTATCAGAGGCATGAGCGATGCCTACGCCGCAGGCGGCTTGCCGTCCGTGACCGGCTTGCCCTCGGACTCGAGACGGGCGCGGCGGGCCGCGAGCAGCTCGGAGGCACGCTCCGGGGTGATGGTCTCCGGGCTGTCGCCGGTCCTCAGGGAGGCGTTGACGCCGCCGTCGGTGACGTACGGCCCGAAGCGCCCGCTGCGGACCGTGATCTGCCATCCGGTGCCGGGATCGACGCCCACGATCCGCCCCGGGCTGGCCGCCGCTCGCCCCCGGCCCCGCTTCGGCTGTGCCAGCAGGTCGACGGCCTCGTCAAGGGTGACGGTCAGGATCTGCGCTTCGCCCGCCAGGCTGCGGGTGTCGTCGCCTCGCTTGATGTAAGGGCCGTAACGGCCGTTGGTGGCCAGGATCTCGTCTCCGGTCGACGGGTCGACACCTACGACACGGGGAAGAGCGAGCAGGGCCAGCGCCTCCTCCAGGGTCACCGTCTCCGGGCTCATCGAGGCGAACAGCGAGGCCCGCTTCGGCTTGGCGGCGGTGCTGCGTCCACGCTTTGGCGGCGACTTCTTGGGTGCAGGCGCCTTGGCGGCTCCCGATACGGGGTCTTCGCTCGCATCGG
The DNA here is from genome assembly GCA_030584185.1 of Acidimicrobiia bacterium. Classification (NCBI taxonomy): domain Bacteria; kingdom Bacillati; phylum Actinomycetota; class Acidimicrobiia; species Acidimicrobiia bacterium. The sequence goes on from CP129495.1 coordinate 988,442, forward strand.
GCGCCACGGCAGCATCCGGTTGGAGATCGGCATCCTCGCCGGGGTCCTCCCCCAACTGGACGTAGGGCCCGAAGCGGCCGGTGCGGACGAACACGGTCAGCCCGGTCTCGGGATCGGTCCCGAGGGCACGGTCGCCCTGGGGCGCCTCCAGTATCCGGAGTACGTTCTCGGGTGTGAGATCGTCGAGCGAGGTGCCTTCCGGGATCGAGGCTCGACGACCGTCACCGGCTTCCAGGTACGGCCCGTAGCGCCCGTTGCGCACCACGACGCCGTCGATCCCGGGCAGCAAGATCGTGTTGATCTCTCTTGCGTCCCCGCCTGCGATCGCCTGGGCGACGACCTCCTTCAGACCGGGATGGCCGTTGCCGCGATAGAACTCCTCAAGGTAGGGGACCATCTCCCCCTCGCCTCGAGCGATCTCGTCGAGCTCCTCCTCCAACCGGGCGGTGAACTCGTACTCGACGAGATGACCGAAGTGGCGTTCCAGCAGCCCGACGGTGGAGAAGGCGTCGGCGGTGGGCACCAGGGCCGCCCCCGACTTGGTGACGTACCCCCGATCCAGGATCGTCTGGATGATCGCGGCGTATGTCGAGGGGCGCCCGATCCCCAATTCCTCCAGCTTCTGCACCAGAGAGGCCTCGGTGTACCGGGCCGGTGGGCGGGTCTCGTGCCCGACGGCCTCCAACGACTCGATGGCCACCGCCTCGCCCTCCGACATCGAAGGCAGCCGCCGCTCGCGATCCTCGAGCTCGGCCTCGGGGTCGTCGGAGCCCTGCACATACGCACGCAGGAAGCCGGGGAAGGTGATCGTCCGCCCCGAGGTGGCGAACTCGGCGTCACGGCCGGAAGCGCCGGCCCCACCCAGACGCACCGAGAGCGACTCGCCCTTGGCGTCCTGCATCTGCGATGCCACCGTCCGTTTCCAGATCAAGTCGTAGAGAGCGGCCTCGTCGCGACTCAGGTGGCGTCGCACCTGATCCGGGGTGCGGAAGGACTCGCCCGCCGGGCGGATCGCCTCATGTGCCTCCTGGGCGTTCTTCACCTTCGAGGCGTAGAGGCGCGGCCGGTCGGGCACGAACTCGGCCCCGAAGAGGGAGACCGCCTGTGATCGCGCCGCCGCCACCGCCGCGTCTGAGAGGGACGTGCTGTCGGTACGCATGTAAGTGATGAAGCCGTTCTCGTACAGGCGCTGGGCCAGGCGCATCGTCTGCTGGGAGCCGAGCCGCAGCTTGCGACCCGCCTCCTGCTGCAGCGTCGAGGTTCGGAATGGGGGCTGGGGCTTGCGGGTGTACGGCTTGCGGACCAACGAGCGGATCTCCAGGGTGGCCCCTTCGAGGTCGGTGACCACCGCCCGTGCCGCATCCGCGTCGAGCACGAGGACATCGCCGCCGGAGCCCTCGTCGGACGGGGCCGCCTCGGTCGGGGCCGATTCCTCCGCTCCGGTCTCCGAGCCTCCCCCCGACCTGAGAGCGCCTGCCGCGTCGAAGTCCCGGCCCACTGCCACCCTCACGCCATCGAGTGAGTGCAGCGTCGCCTCGAATCCCCCGGCGTCGACCGTGAAACGTCCGTCGACACTCCAGTACCCCGCCGCCTGGAACTCCATCCGCTCCCGCTCCCGCTCCACCACCAGGCGGATCGCCGGGCTCTGCACCCGGCCCGCAGAGAGGCGAGGGCGGATCAGCCGCCACAACACGGGCGACACCTCGTACCCCACCAGCCGGTCGAGGATGCGGCGGGTCTCCTGGGCATCCACCAGGCGCCGATCCAACTGGCGAGGGGTCTCCACGGCGCGCCTGATGGCATCGGCCGTGATCTCGTGGAACACCATGCGACGCACCGGGACCTTGGGCTTGAGCACCTCGAGCAGATGCCAGGCGATCGACTCCCCCTCCCGATCCTCATCGGTGGCGAGGTACAACTCGTCGGCGTCCTTGAGCAGGGACTTCAGGTGGGAGATCTGTTTGCGGCGCTCCGCGGGCACCACGTACAGCGGCTTGAAGTCGTTGTCGACGTCGACACCGAGGCGCGCCCACCCCTCGGAGCGCTGGGCAGCCGGGATCTCCTCGGCCTTGCGCGGGAGGTCGCGCACATGGCCGATCGACGACTCGACGACGAAGCCGGAGCCGAGGAAGCCGGCGATGGTGCGTGCCTTTGCCGGGGATTCGACGATGACGAGTTTCACTCTGGGCCGGATGCTCTCGGGGTCGAGGGAGGGAACGAACTGGGTCCGGAAAGCCGGATCCGGTCAGTAGGTGTACGCCTGGCGGAGGGTGAATGTCAAGAACGCCCGGTCGTGGCGTCTCCGCCGAGGCCCTCCTCGAGCCGCGCCAGCACCGCATCCCACGAGTAGATCCGGGCGGCGCGGGCGGCGCCGGCAGTGCCCATCCGAACGCCCAGGTCGGGGTCGTCGAGGAGGAGACGAAGGGCCTGGGTGAGGGTGTCGAGCCCATCCACGACGAAACCGGTGACGCCCGCCTCGACCGTCTCCGGTGCTCCCCCCGAATCCCCGGCGACCACGGGGAGCCCGCTCGCCGCCGCCTCCAGGTACACGATCCCAAAGCCTTCGGCCTCCAGTCCGAACCAGCGCGACCGGCAGGGCATGGCGAAGACGGTCATCTCCCGGTACAGCCCGGGGAGGGCGGCGTAGGGAACGCCCACCTCGAAACGAGTGGGGACCTCGAGGCGGTCGGCCAGGCGTCGCAATGCCTTCTCGTCTCGCCCCCTGCCCACGACCAGCACCTCCACGGGCCGCCCTTCGGCGCGCAGCCGGGCGGCGGCGCGCAGCACGCGACGCTGCCCCTTGCGGGGCACGAAGCGGGACACACACCCCACCACCGGCGTCACCGGAGTCGCCGCCGCCGGCGAGAACTCGGGCCCCACGCCGGCACCGAGGGTGACCACCTCCCGATGGGTGAGACGGCGCACCCGACCGGCGATGAACCCGGAGACGCCGAAGAGGAAGTCGGCCCGCCGCAACGGGTAACGCACGAGCCGGCGCAGACCCGGAAACGCGGCGGGAAGGGTGACCTCGGCGCCGTGACACAGGACGGCGTAAGGGACCCCCGTCTCGCGACGCAGTGCCGGTCCGGCATGGGCGAGCGGATGAGGGGCGCCGAAGAGCACGACGTCGGGGCGAAACTCGGCGATCTCGGCGGCGATCCAACGGCGGGTTCGTCGGGTCGGCCACATGAACCGACGCCGCCCGCGGCGCACCGCGGGGTCGGCGGTGGCTTCGTCGTCGCGCGGCGCCAGCACCCGGACGTCGCCACCGAGGGCCGCCACCAGCCCGGCCAGGTACTGCTGGATCCCGCCGGGCCGGGGCGGGTAGTCGTTGGTGACCAGAAGCACCCTCATGTCGCCGAAAGGTTGTAATCGACCAGGCGGAGCCTCCCGTCGATCCGTTGCACATGGGTGATGCTGGTGTTTCCCGGAATGTCGAGCAGCCGCTGCTCCGGCCATCGCAAGCCGAGGACCCGCCCCGCCAGCGTCCAGATGGCGCCGCCGTGGGTGAACAGGGCGGCGCGCTCGGCCCCGACGACCTCGGCCACCCTCTCCACCACCGCCTGCATGCGGGAGCCGGCCGCCTCGAAGGTCTCTCCCGAGCCGCCGCGCGGATCGTCCCGCCCCTCCTCGAACACCCGATGCCACTCGTCGGCGAAGCGCTCCTGGATCTCCGATGTGGTCAGGCCCTCCCAGGTGCCGAAATCGATCTCGATCAGGTCGGACTCGAGCTGGACTTCGAGGCCGAGCCGGGCGGCGTAGGCGGCCGCCGTGGTCCGGGTGCGCTCCAGGGGCGAGGAGAGGATCCGGGATGCCGGGGGGAGAGCGGACGCCGCCGCCGCCGCCTGCACCCGGCCATGGTCGCTGAGAGGGCCGTCGGTTCGGCCGTGCCACTGGCCCGAGCGGTTGGCTTCGGTCTCGGCGTGACGAACCAGCATCAGTGTGCCGGCACCGTCGGGGAGCGAGCCGGCGTGCCGGGCGTCGTTGTAGGTCTGCAGGTGGAATCGATCGCCCGCAACCACCGTCTGGGTGATCGAGGCGTTGCGAACCCGCTCCAGCGGCCATGGGCGCGCACCCGGCCCGAAGCCGAGCCGGTTGCCCATCACGGCGTGAACGTTGCCGCCGTGGGTGACCACCAACACCCTCGATCCGTGGGGCGTCGACTCGACCAAGGCGTCGAGGGCGCGCTCCACACGGGCGGAGAAACCTGGCCACGACTCGCCGCCGCCCATGGCGATCGGCTCCCCCGACGACCAGGCGGCAGACTCTTCGGGGTAGCGCTCCACGACCTCGTCGCGGGTGAGCCCCTGCCACCGGCCGATGTCGATCTCCCGCCAGGCCGGATCGGGGACGGCATCGAGGCCGGCCAACGCCGCCGTCTCCATGGTGCGGGGGAGATCGGAGACGATCACGCGATCGAACTCGTACCGGCCAAGGCGCTCTCCGAGAGCCTTGGCCTGGGCGCGTCCCCTCGCCGACAGCCCGTGACCGCCTTGGCCTTGCCAGACGCCACCGGCGTTGGCGTCGGTCTCGGCGTGGCGAACGAAGGTGATCTCGATGCTCAGGCGATGGCTCCGCGGTCGGGGTCGTAGGCTAAACCCATGCTCCACGTGCTCAATCTGCAGGCCGAGCCGGGCGGTCCCACACTCCCAGACGACGCCGGGGCGGCCTTGGTGTGGCTGGTGTTCGCCGGGATCATCACCGGCCTGTGGATCCTGGTGAGCCGCACCCGGCGCCGCGCCGAGCGCGAGTTCTGGGAGCGCAAGCGACGCCAGAACGGTTGAGGGCGGCCCTCTGGTTCCTCGCCCGGTCCTCGCCTAGACGAAGGCCGAGGCGAAGATCAGCGAGACGATGGTCATCACCTTGATGACGATGTTCATCGCCGGACCGGCGGTGTCCTTGAAGGGGTCCCCGATGGTGTCGCCCACGACCGCCGCCTTGTGGGCGTCGGAGCCCTTCCCCCCGTAGGCACCGGCCTCGATGAACTTCTTGGCGTTGTCCCAGGCGCCACCGGCGTTGGCCATGAAGATGGCCAGCAGGAACCCGGTGATGAGCGCCCCGGCGAGGAACCCACCAAGGGCCTCGGGGTCGATGAACCCGATCGAGAGCGGCAGGATCACCGCCAGGGCACCCGGGATCACCATCTCCCTGAGCGCCGCAGCCGTGGAGATGTCGACGCACCTGGCGTACTCGGGCCGGGCGTCCTCGCGGCCCTCGCGCAGGCCGGGGATCTCGCGGAACTGACGCCGCACCTCCTCGATCATCTGATTGGCGGCCCGGCCCACGGCCTTGATGGTGAGGGCGGCGAACAGGAACGGGAACATTGCGCCCAGGAACAGGCCGACCGTGGTCTCCACCCGGATGATGTCGATCACTTCGAGGCCGACCGCCTCCTTGAAGGTGAAGAACAGGGCAAGGGCGGTGACCGCCGCCGAGGCGATGGCGAAACCCTTGGCCACCGCCGCCGTGGTGTTGCCCAGCGAGTCGAGGGCGTCGGTGGCCTGGCGCACCTCCTTGGGGAGGTGGGCCATCTCGGCGATGCCGCCGGCGTTGTCGGCGATCGGCCCGTAGGCGTCCACCGAGACGGTGATTCCCAGCGTGGCGAGCACGCCGATGGCGGCGATGGCGATCCCGTAGATCCCGCCGTCGGCAAAGGCCAGCTCACCCGCCCAGTAGGCCCCGGCGATGCCTGCGGCGACGACGATCACCGAGAACGCCGCCGAGCGCATCCCGTCGGCGATGCCGGCGAGCACCACGGTCGCCGGGCCGGTCCCCGACTGCTTGGCGATGTTCTTCACCGGCCTCCAGTGATCTGAGGTGAACATCTCGGACAGCTGGCCCACCGCCAGCCCGACGGCGAGCCCGATCACCACCGCCAGGAACAGCCCGAGGGCGTTGTCCACGTCGGCCTTGTCGCCGAACATCCAGAAGGACAGCCCGAGCACTCCGAGCACGGTGAGGCCGGCGGCGGCGTAGGTGCCCCGATGCAGGGCCGCAGCCAGGTTGTCGCCGCGGGGTCGCACCAGGAAGGATCCGAGGATGGATGCGCCCATTCCCACGGTCGCCACCGCCAGGGGGAACACCAGCGCCATCGCCTGGAAGTCGGTTCCGGCGAAGACGAATGCGGCGAAGGCGATGGGGGCGATCAGCGAGCCCACGTACGACTCGAAGAGGTCGGCGCCCATCCCGGCGACGTCGCCGACGTTGTCCCCCACGTTGTCGGCGATCACCGCCGGGTTGCGGGGGTCGTCCTCCGGGATTCCGGCCTCCACCTTCCCCACGAGGTCGGCGCCGACGTCGGCAGCCTTGGTGTAGATGCCGCCGCCGACGCGGGCGAAGAGGGCGATCGAGGAGCCGCCCAGGCCGATGGCGGTCAGCACCTGGAACGGCTGGTCGACCTCGAGCCACTCCACGAAGACCAGATAACCGAGCGCCAGTCCGAGAAGGCCGAGCCCGGCGACGGAGAAGCCCATCACCGCCCCGCCCCGGAAGGCGAGCGGGAGGGCGAGGCGCACGCCACCGACGCGCGCCGCTTCGGCGGTGCGGGTGTTGGCGGCGGTGGCGATCCGCATCCCGGCGAATCCGGCGGCGGCGGAGAGGATGGCGCCGAACACGTATGCGATGGCGCCCCACGGCCGGCCGTAGTCGAGGAGCAGGAAGATCAGGGCCGCCATGGCGACGACGAAACCTGCGACCCAGGTGTACTCGCGCCTGAGAAAGGCCATGGAACCCTCGCGGATCGCGGCTGCGATCTCCTGCATCCGCTCGTTGCCCGGAGGCGCAGCCAGCACCTTGCGGGCGTACCAGACGGCGAGCAGCAGGCCCAACGCGCCGGCGGCGACGGCGGCGTACAACCAGAATTCGGTTTCCACGGGTCTTCCTCCACGACGATGCGGTGGCGGAAGTATAGGAAGGGAGTCTCAGCCCCTTCGCCCGACCAGACGCGGCAGCACTCCCAGCGCCAGCATGAGGCCGCCGACGATCACCGCCCAGGGGCGCCACGGGTCGTCGATCTCCCGCTCGGCCGCCTCCAGGACCACGGAGTGGACCTCCAGATACGACTCTCCGCCCCGCTCCTGGTCGTGGTGCCGCCACTCTCCCGTGGCCACCACGATCGGCCCCCGAACCCGATACCCGCCGGGGCGCTCCACGCCGAGAGCGTCGAACTCGGCATTGGGGATGCGCGCCCCGATCCCCGAGTTGGAACCGGCGACGGGGTTGCCCTCTCCCAGCGGAGCGTCCACATACGGGTCTCCGTTGATCTGCACCCACACGTGAACGTCGCGGCGCATGAAATCGCCGACCAGCTCGCCGCGTACGGTGATCTCACCGACCAGATCCGAGTCGTAGGCGGCGGAATCGGCGAGGAGATCGGTGACCGCCACCGTGTCGCCGGCCAAGGCGGGGGCAGCGGCCAGCAGGGAGGCGGCGGCGAAGGCGGCGATCCGGAACCTCATCGGCCCCGCACCCAAGCCACGATGAACCCGACCAGGGCGAACACGGCCACGAACTCGAGCCTTCCCAGCCACATCTGCCCCATGTAGGTGACCTGGAGCAGCACCGGCATCGAACCGTCGGTGATCCCGACGCTGAGCCCGACGTTGGCCCCGGCGCTCACCGACTCGAACAGGGCCGCCTGAAGCGATGCGCCATGGGCGATCCCGACCCCGGTACCCACCAGGTACATGGCCACGTAGAGCAGGGAGACGGTCAGCACCGCCTGGGCCAGGGCCGGGGTGAGCCGACGTTTCCCGCCCTGGCGGTAGGTCTGGGCGACCACGGCGTGCTGGGGGAGCAGCACCTGGCGAACCTGGTCCCGGATCACCTTCAGGGTCAGGCCGACCCGCAACGACTTGACCCCGCCGGCGGTCGAGGAGGCCATGCCTCCGAGGGCCATCGCCACCGCTATGCCGCCGAAGGCGAGGCCCGACCAGGCGGCCATCTCGATCGAGGGAACGGTGGCGAATCCGGTTCCGGTGTGCGCCGAGAGCACGTGGAACAGCCCCTGCCGGGTGAGCCCGACGGCGTCGGTGTAGATGCCCAGCGCCGCCAGGCCCCCCAGCGTGACCACCAGGGCGGCGACGAAGGTGCCGACGATGGTGCGGGTCTCCAGGTTGCGCATGGCATCACGGCTTCGGCGACGCCACAGGGCGAAGTGGAGCCCGAAGGAGAGCGCCCCGGCCACCATGAGGATGGCCGCCACCGCCTCGAACCACACCGAGTGGTAGTAGCCGAGGCTCGTCGACTGGGGGGCGAACCCACCGGTGTCGAACCCGGCGAAGAAGATCATGAGCCCATGGAAGAGGGCGCGGATCGGATCGAGACCGACGAGGAACACCCCGACGAGGGCGAGGAGCGCCACTCCGAACACCAGGTGCACCAGGCTCACCGCCCAGATGAAGCGTGCCGTCGAGGTGACCGACGGGAAGATCTTCTCGTCGCGGGCCTCCCCGTAGTAGAGGGTCATCCCGGCGCCTCCGGCGAACAGCGAGATGGCGGCGAGCACGATGCCCTGCCCGCCGAGGAAGTGCAGCAGATGGCGCCAGAAGTTGAGCGACGGGGCGAGATGATCGAGGTCCTGCATCACCGAGAGCCCGGTGGTGGTGAGCCCGCTGAGGGCGTCGAACACCGCGTCGAGAGGGTCGGCGAAGTGCCCCGAGAGCCAGAAGGGGATGGCCCCGATTATGGGCACCAACAGCCATGTGAGCGCCACGACCACCATCCCGTGCGACCAGTCGAGCCGCGACTGCTGGTGGCGCAGCGAGGTTCCGGCGGAGCCGAGCACGGCGAAGACGCCCGCCATGAGGACGAACGACGAGAACGGGCCCCACTCCCTCCCGATGGCCGCCCAGGCGGCCGGAAGCAGCGATGCCGCCGCCATCACGGTCGAGATACGCCCCAGGAAGTGGCCGATGAGGCGAAAGTCGTCGGCGTCGGGGCGAACCAGCATCAGACCAGGGCCAGCGCCACCAGGGCGATGACGAAGGCGATGGCGACAGACACCCCGACCGCCGCCGCCTCCCAGCCGAACACGGTGAGGCCACTGAGCAGGCGCGTACCCCAGGAGCGCCGCGGCCGGGTCACGAGCCGTTCCCGCAGAGGGTGTCGCGCACCTTGGGCTCCAGGTCCAGCGAGGTCACGGCGACGACCCGGTCACCGGGCCGGATCACGGTGGTGGCTCCGGGCACTGTCGCCAGGCCCTCCGGGTCCACCACGGTCACCACCAACGACTGGCCGGGGAGGTCGAGGTCGGCGATCCGTCGCGGCGGGCACGACGACGGGATCTCCACTTCGATGAGGCTTATCGCTCCGCCGCCGATGAGGGTCACCCGCTCCAGCTGCTCGCGGTCGATCTCGCGTTCGATCACCTCGCCGATCAGGTCGGTGACGGCGACCACCGGGATCCCCAGCGCCTTGAACGTGGCCCGGTTGCGCGGGTCGTTGAGCCGAGCAAGTGTGCGCCGCGCCCCGAGCGTGGTCCCCAGCTCGCAGGCGACCAGGTTCACCTCGTCGAGCCCGGTCACGGCGAGGAGCCAGTCGGCCCGGGCCACCTCCGCCTCGGTCAGGATCGCCGGGTCGGTGCCGTCGCCGCGTATCACCAGCACTTCGACCTCCTCGGCAAGCCGCTCGGCGTGGGCCACGGACTCCTCGACGACCACCACCGAGTTGCCCGTCTCCACGAGCTGACGAGCGACGTACCCGCCCACCTTGCCACCGCCGACGAGCACCACCCTCATGTCTCGCCCCCTTCGGCGGCGAGGAAGGCCCGCAGCTCCCGCTCGGATCCGAGCTTCACGCCGGCGACCACTATGTCGCCGCTCTCGAGTGCCATCTCCGGGTCGCCCACCATCACCTTGTCGCCGCGACGCACAGCAGCCACCCGGAGCCGTCCCTCCCTCTCCAGGGCGCGAATGGTGACCCCGGAGGCGTGGTCACCGACCACCATCTCGAGCACCTGGACGTCGCCGCTGGGGAACGACACGTGGTAGGCGAAGTCGGGCTCGCGGATCCGCTCCACCATCACCTGGGCGACCAGGTGGGTCCCGGCCACGAAATCGACGTTCAGCGCCCGGTACGACCGCTCCCGAGTCGGATCATCGAGGCGGGCGATCGAACGCGACACACCGAACACCTCCTTGGCGATCTGGGCGGCCATCAGGTTGGCGTTGTCGGAGTTGGTGACCGCCAGGAAGGCGTCGGCATCCTTGATCCCGGCCTCGATCAACACGTCGACGTCGTACACCATCCCCTGGTGAAAGGTGCCGTCGAAGGAGAGGCCTAGGGCGTCGGCCGACTCGGGGCGGCTGTCGACCACCGATACGTCGTCTCCCGCTCCGGAGAGGAGCAGGGCAACCTGGCGGCCCACCCGACCGCAGCCCGCGATGACCACCCGCATTGTTGCGAGTGTAGGAAGCCGAACTGCAGCTCCGGCGCCACCTGCGGCCGAGACGCCTCAGGCGAACAGCTTCTCCAAGGAGCGCACCGCCTCGGGGAGCACGATGGCGATCAGCCGGTCGCTGGCCTCGATGACCGTGCTGCCGTGGGGGATGAAGGCGGTATCGGCGCGGATGACGCCGCCGACGATTGCCGATTTGGGCAGGCTCACCTCGGTGAGGGTCTTGCCGATCGCCGAGCTGGCGGCGCCCACCTGGAGCTCGATGGCCTCGGCTTCGGTGTCCTGGAAGGTGGTGACCGAGTGGATGGTGCCCCGGCGAACCAGGCGCAGGATCTCGTTGGCGGCGGCGAGTCGCGACGACACCCCGGTGTCGATGCCGTGACCGGCGAGCAGGGAGACGTACTCGAGCCGCCGGAACCGAGAGATGGCGAAGGGCACGCCCAGGCCCTTGGCCACCAGGCAGCCGAGGATGTTGATCTCGTCGCGACCGGAGAGCCCGAGCACCACGTCGGCCTTGGCCACGCCTGCACCTTCGAGCACCCGGGTGTCGGTGGGATCACCACAGATGACCTCGAGGCGACCCCGGCGCTTGGTCAAGGAGCGACAGGCCTCGGAGTCGGCATCGACCAGCGTGGTCTCGATCCCGGCATCGGCGAACTTCTCGGCGGTGAGCACGCCCAGCCGGGTGGCACCGAGGATGACGGCCCGACGCGCCGGGTGCTCGCTCACCCCCATGAGGCGAAGCGCCTCGCCCGACGAGTTCCCGGAGGCCACCACCAGGACGTGATCCCCGGCCTGGACCATGGTGTCCGCCCGGGCGATGAAGGTGGCGCCGTCGCGCACCTTGGCGGCGACGATCCAGTCCCAGGCGGTGACCCGCTGCCGCAGAGCCCGCAGGGTGATCCCGTCCAGAGGCGAGTCGGGCTGCACCCGCCCGCCGAACAGGCCGATCCTGCCGTCGGCGAACTCCCTCACCTCGGACACACCCGAGTGGCGAGCGAGCAGGACGAGCTGCCGGGCCAGCGCCTCAACCGGATCGATGACGATGTCCACACCCTGGGCCTCGAGGCCGTCGCGCAGCGTCGGATCCTGGACTCTCGCCACCCGCCGCTCCACGCCGAGCCGGGCCGCCGCCCCGCAGGCGAGGACGTTCACGGCGTCGGACGAGGTGACGGCGATGAGCAGGTCGATGGCAGCGACGCCGGCGCGCTCCTGGGCCTGGATGCTGGCGCCGTTGGCCACCACCACGCGACAGTCGACCCGCTTCTCCAGTTCGGATGCGGCGACCGGATCGACCTCCAGGACCAGGACCGAGTGCCCCTCGTCGGTGAGCCTCGCGGCGAGGTGGGAGCCGACGGTTCCGGCCCCGACGATGGCGATGCGCATGTGACCTCGAAAGGGTGGGGAGAGAAAAACACTAGCGACCCAGCGGTGGCAGTCATCGAACGACCCCACCCCCCGCGGCCACTACTCTGCCTCATCGTGCCGCCACCGCCGCCTCCGCGCGATCACGTCACATGGATCACCTCGGACCGGGCCCTCCCCAGCCGGTTCGTGCGTCCCCTGCTGCGCTTCGCCCACGTCGAAGAGGTGGGGGGCATCGTCCTGCTGATCTCGGCGGCCATCGCCCTCTTCTGGGCCAACGCTCCCTTCGGCGACTCCTACGAGAGTTTCTGGAACACGCCGATCGAGTTCACACTGGGTTCATTCCACATCGAAGAGACCCTTCGCTTGATGGTCAACGACGGCCTGATGACGATCTTCTTCTTCGTCGTCGGCCTGGAGATCAAGCGGGAGCTGGTGACCGGCGACCTTCGCAACCCCAAGGCTGCTGCCCTCCCGGTGGTGGCGGCGCTCGGCGGCATGATCGTCCCGGCCGCCATCTTCCTCGCCTTCAACGGCGGCACCGACGCCTCGCACGGCTGGGGAATCCCCATGGCCACCGACATCGCCTTTGCCGTGGGGGTGGTGGCACTAGTGGGTCACCGGGTTCCCATCGGAGCCAAGCTGTTCCTGCTGGCCCTGGCGATCGTCGACGACATCGGGGCCATCCTGGTGATCGCCGTCTTCTACACCGAGGACCTCGCCATCGGTTACCTGACGGCGGCCATCGTCACCCTGGTCGTGATCAGGCTGTCGGCACGAGCCCACGTCCGATCGATCCTCTTCTACGCCGTAGCCGGCACGGTCGCCTGGTTCTTCCTTCTGGAGAGTGGCGTGCACGCCACCCTCGCCGGGGTGGCGCTGGGGTTGATGACCCCGGCACGGGCGATGTACACCGACCGTGAGTATCACGAGCGGGCTTCGCGCATCCTCGACCGATACGAGTTCGACGCCTCCGCCCCCAGCGGACCCGACCGGGTGGATCACGAGGCGCTCGCCCTGGCCCAGATCGCCCGCGAGTCGGTGTCGCCGCTCGCCCGGATCGAGGACGCCCTCCTCCCCTGGTCTTCGTTCCTCGTGGTTCCCCTGTTCGCCCTGGCCAACGCCGGGGTCTCGTTCCGCGGGGTGAGCCTCGCCGATTCGATCACCCATCCGGTCGCCCTCGGCGTGGCCCTGGGCCTCCTCGTGGGGAAGATGGTCGGGATCACCTTCTTCGCCTGGCTGGCGGTGCGCCTCCGGCTGGGGGTGCTCCCGCTGCACACCCGGTGGGGCCACATCGTGGGCGTCGCCACGGTCGGCGGGATCGGCTTCACGGTGGCGCTGTTCGTGGCCTCACTCGCCTACACCGACCCGACCGTCATCGACCTCGCCAAGACCGGCATCTTCGCCGGCTCGCTGGTCGCCGGCATCACCGGGTTCCTGCTGCTCAGGTTCCTCCCCGCCGGGCGTTCACCCAAGGGCCCGTGAGAGCGGGCACCGCACTCGCCGCCTGGACGCTGCTCCTGGGCGCCTGCGGCGGGGGTGCAGCAGCGACCAGCACCACGGTTCCTGCGGAGATCACGACCACCACGCGTTCGGCGACGACGACGGTGGCCGCCTCCTCCACGGAGGCGACGCTCGGACCGCCTCCCGAGACCCGCGCGGCGGTGACGGTTGCCTTCGAAGGCGAACCGGCTGCCGGCGCCGCCGTCGCCGGGTTCTACGCCTGGCTCGGGGACCGTTCGCGCCTGCTTCCCGACGTCCCGTTCGGCCTGGTGGACCATGTGTGGGCGGTGTCCTTCACCGAGGACGTCGACCTCGTCGGCAGCCTCTACGCCGCCGAGACCGAGGAGGGAAGCGTGGCGGTGGCGCGGGTGGACGACGACGTGGTGCTCCTGGTCGACGACGGCTCGGGTTGGAGGGTCGTCGGCGCCGACCTGACCCGCTTCGATCTTGGGCCTTGGTACGGCGATCCGATCCGCCACGTGCTGGTGCTCGGGTCCGACGCCCGGCCCGGCGAGTCGCAGCGCCTCTACCGCGCCGACAGCATCCACGTCCTCTCATCCAACGTCGATGCCCGGGCCGGGGCGATCATGGGGTTTCCCCGCGACACCCTCGTGGAGGCGTCGTACGGGGACGACAAGTTCACCCATGTCAACGCCGTCTCCGAGACCCACTCCGAGGAGATGGTCGAGATCGCCCGCAGCCTCTCCGGGCTGCCGATAGAGGGCTACCTGATCACCGGATTCAGCGGGTTCACCGCCCTGGTGAACGACTTCGGCGGAGTCCAGGTCCGGGTTCCCTACCCGATGGTCGACTGGCGGGCCGAGGCCAACCTGGTCGCCGGGCTCCAGCGGCTCTGGGGGGCGGCGGCGCTGGCATTCAGCCGGGTACGAAGCATTCCGGGAGGGGACTTCACGCGCTCGCTGCATCAGGGAGAGGTGATCGCCGCCGCCCTCGCCGCGATCCACGAGAGGAGCGTGACCGATCTGCCCGCACTGGTGGCGATCCTCGCCGATCACACCTGGACCGACCTCACACTGGAGCAGCTGCTCACCCTCGGGGCCCAGGCGTTCTACATCGACCCCGAGAAGGTGGGCAACGTCGTGTTGCCGGGTCGCTCGCAGCTTGTGAAGGGAGCGTCGGTGGTCGTCCTCGAGGAGGCAGGGGCCGAGAAGATCTACCGGGACCTCGACGACGGGAAGCTCGACGAGGCCGGGTGATCGGGCCGGATCGACCTCCCGGCCGCCGCCTCAGCGGCCCGCACGAGTGAGAACGACGAGCGAGAGGTAGGCGAGACCGCTGAGCGCCACCGCCAGTAGCACGGGGGCCGGGCCCAGCGGCACCACCTCGAAGAGGGCGGCTCCGACCGGCGTGTACAGCACGGCTGCCTGCAGCGCCACCGAGCCGGCGAGGGCCAGGGCGAGGGAGCGGTTGGGACGATCGCCCCGGGCCCGGACGGCGTAGGCGGCGGCCATCTGCACCAGGACCAGCGTGGTGAACACGGTGGTCTGCACCTCGGGCCACTCCAGGTCGAGGCCGTAGTGGGCCACGACCAGGGCGGCGAGGGTGGCCCCGGCCAGGATCACGCCGCGGGCCAGGAGATCCGGCCATCGCTTACGACCCAGGATGTCGCGCTCTCGATCCGGCGGACGGGCCATGACGTCGTCCTCCGGCGGGTCGACGCCGAGGGCGAGTGCCGGGAACCCGTCTGTGACCAGGTTGACCCACAGCAGCTGCGTCGCCAGCAGGGTCTCGCCCAGGCCCCCGAAGGCGAGGAACCCGACCACCATCACCAGGACCTCGGAGAGGTTGCCGGCGACCAGGAAACGCACCACCCGGGTCAGGTTGGCGAATATTGTGCGCCCCTCGCGCACCGCGGCGACGATGGTTGCGAAGTCGTCGTCGGCAAGGACCATGTCGGACGCCTCCCGGGCGACGTCGGTGCCACTCCCCATCGCCACCCCGATGTCGGCGGCGCGAAGTGCCGGAGCGTCGTTCACGCCGTCGCCGGTCATGGCGACCACCGCCCCCCGCCGCTGCCACGCCTCGACGATCTTCACCTTGTCCAGTGGGTCGATCCGGCTGTAGACCAAGACGCTCGGAGCGGCCTCGGCGAGGTCGGCGGCGGTCGTGGTCCGCAGGCGGCTTCCCGGCATCAGCGTCACGTCGCCGGCCTCCTCGGGGATGATGCCGACGCTCTGGGCGACGGTACGCGCCGTCACCTCGTGGTCGCCGGTGACCATCACCACTGTGATCCCGGCGCCCTGCGCCTCGGCGACGGCAGGCGCCGCCTCCGGACGGATGGCATCGGAGATGCCGACCAGGGCCAGCAGCACGAGGTCGCTCTCGGCGTCGTCGATCGTGGTCGGGGGGGAGTCGACGGTCTTCTCGGCGAGAAGGAGTGTTCGCAGGCCGTCGGCAGCCAGGTCCTGTGCTGCCTCCAGCACCCGGGCCCGCTCGCTCTCGTCGAGAGGGAGATCCCCGGCGGCGCCGGCGACCCGAGTGCAGCGTTCCAACACCGACTCCGGGGCCCCCTTTACCGCCACCCGCCATCCTCCGGAGGCCCGGTGCACCGTCGCCATACGCTTGCGGCCCGAGTCGAAGGCGAACTCGTCGTGCCGGGGAAAGGCGCCCCTGATGGCCGCCGGGGCGAGCCCGGCGATGACAGCAGCCTCGACCAGGGCGACTTCGGTGGCGTCGCCCAGCCAGCCTCCCGGCGCATCCACGGCATCGTTGCACAGCACCGCGACCTCGAGGAACCGGGGTACCCGCCGGTCGTCGTCGAGAGAGGCCAGAGACCAGGCCTCACCGGACACGTGGACCATCTGCACCGCCATCTGGTTGCGGGTGAGGGTGCCGGTCTTGTCGGTGCAGATCACGGATGCAGCACCGAGGGTCTCCACGGCAGGCAGTCGCCGCACGATGGCGTTGCGACGCGCCATGCGCTGCATCCCTCCGGCGAGGGTGATGGTGACCACCGTGGGCAGGCCCTCGGGAATGGCGGCCACGGCGAGCGCCACCGCCGTGAGGAACATGGTCTCGGCCGGGAACCCCCGGACCGATCCGCTGGCGAACACGAGCACGGCGGTGGCAGCGGCGACGAGTGCCAGGCGCTTGCCGACCCGGTCCAGCTCCACCTGGAGCGGAGTCGCCGGTTCGGCGACCTCCATGGCGGCAGCGATCCGGCCGAACTCGGTGCGGGCTCCGGTGGCGGTGACCACCGCCCGGCCCCGTCCGCTGGCGACGGTGGTGCCGGCGTGGACCATGCCTCTTCGATCCCCGATGGCGACCCCCACTGCCACCGCTGTCACGTCCTTCGCCGCGGCGAATGACTCGCCGGTGAGCATCGACTCGTCGACCTCGAGATGGGCGGATTCGACCAGCCGGGCATCGGCCGGGACCACCGAACCGGCTTCCAGGGCGATGACGTCCCCGGGCACGATCTCGGTGGCGGGGACCATCCGGGTCGCCCCGGATCGCCGGACGACGGCATCCGGCGCCGCCATCGTCTCCAGACGGGACATGGCGGCCTCGGCACGGAACTCCTGGGTGAACCCGAGCAGGGCGTTGAGGACCACGATGGCGGCGATCACTCCGGCGTCCACCCACTCCCCCAGGGCGATCCCGCTGACGGCTGCGGCAGCCACCAGGACCATGGCCAGCACGTCGGCGAACTGGTGGGCGAGCAGCCGCCACCACGGCGTCCTGGACTCGGGCTCGAGTCGGTTGGGGCCGAACTCGACGAGCCTACGCCCCGCCTCTTCGTTGGTGAGCCCTGCGGTGAGGTCGGTGCCCAGCGCCGCCGCCACCTCGTCGGCGGCGAGGTTGTGCCAGGCGGCAGTGGTGGGCTCCACGCCATGACGATACGGCTCCGGGGTCTGAGGGAAAAGCCGCCGACCACACCCACGACGGCACTGCAGCCCGCCGGCCTCCGACCCAGGCGGGTCGTATCACGCCGACGGGCTGCGGTGGCCGGGATCTCCGCCGGTTCAGTCTCCGGCGATGAAGAACTCCCAGGTGCCGTCTTCGAGGATCCCCACCCGGTACCCGACGTACCCACCGAACTCGGCGAAGAAGGCGAAGTCCTCGTCGTCGTACAGGGGACGCAGGGCTGCCCGATCGGCCTCGGGGACGTCGGCCCACTCGGGCCCGAAGGCCGACGGCCACACGTAGTAGAGCGGGTTGCCGTCACCGCCGATCGTGCCGTACGGCCTGGCCAGCAGCCCGGCCAGGTGGTACATGGGCCGACCGCCACGCGCCTCGTCCTCCTGCCAGAAGGCGATCGGGTCCTCGTCGGCACCGAAGGTGTAGGAGAAGCCTTGCCCCAGCAGCCGGTCCAGTTGCTCCCAATCGCACTCGATGGCGGCTTCCCAGATGGCGGCGCGCTTCCCGGCGACGGCGGCGGGGAGGGTCTCTTCCTGGTCGTCGATCGGGACCATCCCGGCATCGGCACCCGAGCACTCACCACCCATGGGAGGCAGGGTGCCCGTCACCACGGTGTCGTCGCCGCCCGGGACCAGCCACACCCGGTGCTCCCGGATGTTCGTCTGACGCCCATCCTCGGCTGATGCCTCCCAGGCGACCAGGCTGCCCCACTGCTCCTGCTCCACCTCGTAGGGGATGGACACCTGCCAGTCACCGCGACACCCCGTCCCGCAGGTGGCGGTGGCGAAGCCCTCCCACAGGATGAGGCCGTCGCCGTCGGTGAGGGCCAGGCTCACCGTCGCCTCGAACACGTTGGCACTGCCGGAGACGACCAACGGGTTGCCGGTGCCCGCAGGGTCCCCTTTCCCCACCCCGAGATGTGCCGGCGTCTCGATGAACACCGGCGGGAGCAGGTCCTCGAATCCGGCTCGAGTGGCGGGGTCGTCGACGATCACTCCCTCGCCGCCGAAGACGGTGGTGGGCTCACCTTCGATCTCGAAACGCACGCCGGTCACGCCATCGATGGCGGTGAGGGTGTACACGACCTGTGCCAACCGGGCGCGCATCGAGAACGACCCTCCACCGGATGCGAACTCGGTGGAGAGGTCGACCACAGCAGTACCCCCATCCATCTCGACCGAGTGGGCGACCGTGTCCGATGGGATGGCACTGCTGAGCGCTGGAGTCCCCTCCGACTGACCCGGGGTCGGGCTCGCCAGCAGCGCCCGAAGGGCGACGAGTGCAGGAGAGGAGGCCTGCCCGCTGTCCGAGAGCGTGGCCGACCACCCGGTCATGTCGACGGGAACCAGGAATGGCCCGGCGGCACCCTCGGAGACCTGGTCCATGAAGAGGTAGACGACCGACTCGACGTCGACCGGCACGGCAACGGTGGTGTCCACCCCATCCGAAGTGGCCGGGGCGAGGGTGGTCGACGACCCGCCGTCGGCGAACCCCGGCTCTGGGCCGCTGCGCAGAAACCACAGCACCCCGAACCCGGTGACCATCACGGCGATGGCGGCAACGGCCGCAGCCACCCAGCCCGGCATCCCGGCGCGTCGGCTCCCCGACACGATGCGATCGGCGACCGACATCGGCGCCCCGGGGAGCCCGTCGGACGGAGCAGGGTTGCGGCGCCTCATCTCGTCGAACGGGTCACGGCTCATCTCACACCTCTCTCCTGATCCCAGACCTCCGCCAGCCGGGCCCGGGCGCGATGCAGCCGCACGGCGGCCGCGTTCTTGGAACAGCCGAGTGCCCTGCCGATGGCGTCGGGGCCGAGGCCCTCCCACGCCGCCAGCATCAGCACCTCTCGATCGGATTCGCGGAGAGACTCCAGGACGGAGCCGAGCCCTGCCGGGTCGTGCTCGAGCCGACCTGCTGGGGCGTGGGCGGCGGCGCGAACGTGCAGGCGGTCCCGACGCCGATTCGCCCGCAGATGCGAGGCGACCACGCGCCGTGCCACGCCGTACAGCCAGGGCAAGGTCTCGGGCTCGGCCGGGACCCCTCGGATCCGCCGCCACGCCACCGTGAACACGTCGGCGGCGGCGTCGGCGGCGGCGTCGTGCCCGATCCGACGCGCCGCGTACCCGAACACCGCCCCGTAGTGGGTGGCGAACACGTCGCGAAACGCCTCTTCGGGCGACCATCGACCGGACCGGCTCACTGCCATGGCGCTCTCCATGCTCCTACATGTCCGGCAACTGCCGGGGATTACGCGGTTGGTCTCCGACGCCACTCGGGCCTCCTCGAGGGGCGTTTCGATCTCGACGGGCCCGGGATGCCCTGCGCGGCACCCACCGGACTCTCTGCCCACCTTGGACCGGGAGACGCCAATCTCCTGTTGCCCAAGACGGAAACTGCGGTCACCGGGGGCCTTGCCCATCACCGATGATTCCCCGCCGGAGTGGTGGTTCCAAGAAGGGATCAACAGCGGACGGGAGGCAAGCCTGGCTCGAACCGCCAGGAGAGGTCATCTTGCGGGGGCAAGACCGAACCTCGCGCCCTGCATGGTCTCGACCCAACGCCCGGCTCGGTGGCGGCGTAGGGTTCGACTCCACTTGCCAAGGAGAGCAACATGTTGGGACTCCGACTGCGCAGAAGGGACCTGGCCTGGACGGTCGCCCTCCTGACGGTCGTCACCGCGGTCTGGGTGGCCAGAGGCGACGTCGCCGAGGCCGGCGCCGAGCAGGGTGTCAGCGTCGACCTGGTCTACGTCGCGGTGGCGACCAACTACCCGGATTCGCTCGGGATCGGTCCTGGGGCGGGCGCGCTGGCCACTCCCGTGATCCTGGTGCCAACCGACCCTCCGATTCCGTCTGTCACCCAGACCGAGCTCATCCGCCTGGACCCGAAGAAGGTCGTGATAATCGGGGGTGAGTCGGCGATCTCGGCGGCGATGCAGAACGCCCTGGAGTCCCTGCTCCCCACGGCCACGGTGGAGAGAATCGGCGGGGCGAACCGATACGAGACCAACGCCCTCTTCGCCGCCTCCGTCTACCCGATCGAGTCCTGGTCGTCCGTGGCTGCGGCCGCCTTCACCGTCACGCAGGACTCAGCCGGCTTCGCCAGCGGGACCCAGGCATACTCCACGAGCGGTGGGACCCTCTACGCCTCGATCGACCTGCCCCACGGTGCCGAGATCCTCGAGCTGAAGGCCATCGGTTACGACTCGTCGGTGCTCGAGTTCGAGGTGGCCTTGGGACGGTCCGGGATGACTACCACACAGGAGATCGCGTCGGTGTCGTCGGCCACCAGCGGCGGAGACACTGCTTTCGCGACGATGACGATCACCGCCGGCAGAGAGATCGTCGACAACGAGAACTGGGCCTACTGGGTGAGTGCCGGTCAGACCGCCAGCAACAGGACCGTCTACGGAGTGATGGTGCGCTATCGACTGGGTGCACCGGGGGCCTGAGCGGACGCCCGCGCCGGGGTCCTCGGACCCCGGGCCGGGCCGCTCATCCCAGGAGCATCGCCGGGACGAACTCGGCCTTGCTGCGGGCGGTGACGCTGAACCGCCCCAGGGGCCAGACCTCGACGTCGACCGCCACCTCCACCTCCACGGTGCGCGGCTCCCACGAGGGGTCGGGCGGGCAGACGCACCAGACCATACGAGCTCCGTTCATCTCGGCGAAGCGGGTCGCCTCCTCGGCGGCGGTGCCCCTTGCGCCGAACGCCTGGAAGGTGACCGGGGCCGCCGCCAGGGCGGCGGCGTCGGCGGCGGCCGACGCCTCGGTGCGAGCCCGCATCCAGATGGCGACGTCGGCGATCCCGACTCCGAGCACGAGGGCGGCGGCGATCACCGCCACCAGGGTCACCGCGATGCTGCCCCTATCGGTCACCGTTCGACGCGCATCACGGCGCGCCCCATGAGGACCACGTCGAATCCACCGAACACGGGGGCCGCCACCCGATGCCGGATGCGCACCACCACCTCGGCGGCTCCACCGACGAAGTGCTCGCGCGACACCGAGACCCTCGCCCGCCCCGCCGCCTCGGGAGGAAGCGACCGCTTCACGGCGGCCACCGCCCGATCCACCTCGGGTGAGGTGGCGGCCTGACGCGCTCCCTCTCGGGCGGCGTGGGCGACTTCGATCTGGGTGCGGGCCACCACCGCCACCTCGACGACGGCGAGGAGCACGACGAGGACCAGCGGGAGCACCAGGGCGAACTCCACGGCGGCGCTCCCCCGCTCACCCGCCGGCAAACCCGCGCACCCGGTCGAGCACCGCCTCGAAGAAGGAGGGCAGCGCGTCCGACCCGGAGACCCAGGAGATCAGGGCAAGGGCCACGACGGCTGCGGCAACGATCACCAGGGCGTACTCGGCGGTCGCCTGACCCGATTCGGACATGATGGCTCCTTTCATCAGGGGAGGGTGAGCCGCGCCAGCGAGTGGATCAGGGCCGGGCCGACGGCGAGAACGACGAAACCAGGAAGGATGAGAAGCGCCAGCGGCAACAGCAGGCGCACCGGCAGGCGTCGGGCCGCCGCTACCCGCGCCGAGTGACGGGTGTGGCGTTCCTGTTCGGCGTGGGCGGCGAGGGCAGAGGCCACCGGAGCTCCCGAGAGCGCCGCCGAGGCTGCCACGCGGCACACCGGGGCGAGCCGACCCGAGGCCGCGGCAAGGGCGACGGAGGTCCCCGAGTGATCCATCTCGGCCAGCAGGAGGTCGACATCGTGGCCGACCCCGGGATGGACATGGGCGACCGCTGCCTCGAAGGAGCCCCGCACGGTGCGACCCGAGGCCACCCCCACGGCGAGCAGGTCGGCGAGGAGCACGAGGTCGCCGTCGGCGGCTCGCTCGACCCTGGTGACGGCGGCTGCCCGGCGCCACCGCACTGCGGCGATCGCGACCACGCCGCATGCCATGGCTGTCATCGGGCTAGCCAGCATCAGCCAGGCCGAGCCGGCTGCCAACACCGAGTGCAGCCCGGCGCGCTCCGCCCAGAGGCCGGCCAAGATCGCCGCAGCCCCGGCGATCATGCCTCCGCCCTCTTCACCATCGCCACCACCGAAGCCACTCCGAGCACCTGCAGGACGACACCAACGGCCACCACGAGGCCGACAACCGGGTCGTCTCCTGCCGATAGCCGACCCGAAATGACCAACCCGGCCAGGAGCAGCGCCGGGAGGCCGGCGACGACCCATGCCGATGCCCTCGCCTGGGCGGTCAGCGCCCGGCGTTCACGCAGCAGCTCGCCCTCACGGCCGGCGCGCAGAGCAAGAGACTGCATCATCGTCGCCGCCGGACCGCCACTCTCCGAGGCCAGCAGCCAGGTGGCGGCCGCCGCTCGCCCGTTCACCGGCAGCGCCTTGCCCAGCATCCTCGCCACGACGGGAGCGGGAAGCCCGGCCACCGCCGCCCGGGCCGCACCCGAGAGATCGAGGCGGGGAGCATGCCCGACGGCCGCGGCGAGGGCGGAGCGCAGCGAGGCGCCGGCGGTCAGCTCGGCGGCGAGAGAGCGCAGGAACACCGCCTCGTCGTCGGGACCGGCCCGGCCACGAGTGGCGCTCCGCCGCCCCCAGACGACCCATCCCGCCGCAACGGCCAGTGCCGCCCCCGGATGGGCGAAGACGAGCCAGGCGCCGACGGGCAGCCACCAGGGAGCACCCGACACCACACCGGCTGCGACGACCACTGCCATCAGCATCGCCAGACCTCCTCGACGGCGTCCTCACCGACCCGCCCCACCGATACCACCCGCCTCCCGCCTCCACGCCGTTCCAGGTACACGACCAGGTCGATGGCGCCGCGCAGCATGCGACGCACCGCCACCTCGGGCACCTGGTGGGCACCGGAGACCGCCAGGGTCTCCAGACGCCACAGCGCCTCGTCCGGGCCACCGGCGTGGACCGTTCCCATCGATCCTGCGTGCCCGGTGCTCATCGCCTGGATCAGGTCGAAGGCTTCGGGCCCGCGCACCTCCCCGACCACGATCCGGTCGGGGCGCAGCCTCAGGGCATGGCGAACCAGGGTGCGCAGGGTGATCTCGCCGGCACCCTCGGCGTTGGGTGGCCGAGCCTCGAGCCGAACCACGTGCCCTGAGAGGCGAAGTTCGGCGGCATCCTCGACGGTGACCACCCGCTCGTCGGTCGGAATCTCCGCCGAGAGCACGTTGAGAAGCGTGGTCTTGCCCGATCCCGTTCCGCCGCAGACGAGGACGTTGGCCCGACCGATGATCGCCTCCCTGAGCAGACCGGCGCCCTGGTCGTCGATTCCGCCGGCATCGATCAGCCCGGAGAGCGAGGCGATTGCGGCTCGGAATCGGCGGATCGCCACCACTGGCCCGTCGACGGCGGCGGGAGGGATCACGGCGTGGAGCCGGGAGCCGTCCGGGAGGCGGGCGTCGACCGCCGGGGAGGCTCGATCGAGCCGCAGCCCGAGCGAGGCGATCACGCGCTCCACCGCGGCCACCACGGCATCGGGACCGGAGAAGGCGACCGCCGCCCTCTTCAACACTCCAGAGCGCTCCACCCACACCTCGTCGTGACGGTTCACCAGGATGTCGGTGACCAGCGGGTCGGCGAGCAGCGGCTCCAGAGGGCCGAGACCGACCAGCTCGGCCACGACGCGATCGGCGACGGTGAGGTCGAGTGGCGCCTCCTCGGCTGCGAGCAACACCGCCGCACGTCCGACGTCGGGACGACGCAGCGGGACGCCTGCGGCGACGATTCGCTCGACGACACGGCTCACCGCGTCCACGGGAAGCTCCATGCCGAGTGCCAGGCGGAGACCCAGGGGTCGCTCCCGGCGGGGCGGCGACCGGAGATGAGGGCCGTCACGGTGGTGACCCGGGGCACCGGCAGACGCACTCCCGGTGCCGGGAGCCGGACCCACGCCGGGGTGGCCTGGAACACAGCCGGCTGTTCCGGCAGGGGAAACAGGCTGCCGGGCAAGAGGAGCCGAACCGGGACCACCGGCATGGGAACGCCGACCGGCTCGGGACGCGGCGGGAGCCGCAGCACCACCCGGGGATGGGCGGCGAGCAGCGCCTCCACCACCGGGGCGGCACGAGCCGGCTCCACCCCGCCGTTGCGAAGCACGGCGACGCCGGGTCGCGGCTGCAGGTCGCGGCGGCGGGGACCGGTTTCGACCATGTCTGCCAGCGACCTCTCCCCCGGGTACCGGGGCCCGCCCCGGTCCAGGTCGATCACCAGAGCCGATCCGGCGGCGAGCGCCAGACCGAGTGGTGCGAGCGCGCCTAGAAGACCGTCCTCCGGCGTCCAGATGGCGAGCGCCGGTGTCATGGCAGATGGCTCCAACGAGAGGATCCGAACCTACGGCCGCGTCGGGCCCGCTTCAAGGGGGCCGTGCGCAGGACCCCCCCGGCCGTACAATCTGCCCATGGCCACCGGCGCCGCCTTCTTCGACCTCGACAAGACCGTGATCGCCAAGTCGTCGACCCTCGCCTTCACCGGCCGGCTCTACAAGGCGGGAATGCTGGGCCGCAAGACCCTCCTGCGCGCCGCCGTCGGCCAGGTGATGTACATGATCTTCGGCGCCGACGAAGACCAGCTGGGCAAAGCGCGCGACCGGATGCTGTCGCTCACCGTGGGATGGGATCGCGCCGAGGTGGAGCGGATCGTCGAGGAAGCGCTCGAAGACGTGGTGGCCCCCCTCGTCTACGCCGAGGCGCTTTTCCTCATCGACGAGCACCTCCGGGAAGGCCGCCGGGTGTTCATAGTCTCCGCCTCGCCTGAGGAGGTGGTTCGACCCCTGGCGCGATACATCGGGGTGAGCGACGTCATCGCCACCAAGGCGAGGGTCGACGCCGACGGTCGATACACCGGCGAGGTGGAGCTGTACGCCTACGGCCCGGAGAAGGCCCGCGCCGTGCGCCAGGTCGCAGAGGCCGGGGGCATCTCGCTCGAGGGCTCGTACGCCTACTCGGACAGCACCACCGACCTGCCACTGCTGGAGGCCGTGGGCCACCCGCACGCGGTCAACCCCGAGAAGGAGCTGCGGGCCACCGCCACCGAACGGAGCTGGCCGGTCCTCGAGTTCCGGCGAAGGGTGTCCCTCACCGAGCGCCTCACCCAACCGGTGCCGCTGATCTCGGGCGCCGGCCTGGCGGCGATCGTCGGGGCCGGCATCGCCTGGGCCATGATCCGGCGAAGGCGCTCCGTCTAGGCGATCACCGACCGGCGCGGATCTCCGATCCCTTGAACGACCCTCCCGTGATGGCCGAGATCACGCACACGTCGAAGATCCCCGCCAGGAACGGGACCGCTCCCACGACGGGGACCACGACACCGGCCGCTCCGTCGAGCCCGAACAACCCCCATGTGATCAGGGCTGCGCCCGCCAGGACCCGAGCCACCCTTCCCGCCGGCGAGGCGATGACGCCCAGTACCTTTCTCATCCGCTCCTCCTCGTCTCGGCCACGATCTGCGGCCGGTCTTCGGTCCCAGGATGACAGGGACCATCGTTGGGCGACCGGGGTCCATGGTCCCGGCGAGCGTGCCGATGGTCCGGATAGGGGAACATGGTGAGCCGGGCCGATGTTGATCGCGAGGAACCGATGGCGAACAAAGAGCGGATGATCAAGGCGGACGAGGCGCTCCCCGGCCGGCACAGCCCGATGAGGGTGCCCGAGCATCACGCCGTGCTGAGCACCCCCCTGAGGCCGCCGTTCCCGGCGGGGATCGAGACCGCCGTGTTCGCCATGGGCTGCTTCTGGGGTGCCGAGAAGGAGTTCTGGAACATCCCGGGCGTGTACTCCACCGCAGTCGGCTACGCCGGCGGGTTCACCCCCAACCCGACCTACGAGGAGGTCTGCTCGGGCGGCACCGGCCATGCCGAGGTGGTGCTGGTCGCCTTCGACCCGGAGATGGTCTCCTACGAGAGCCTGCTGCGCCTCTTCTGGGAGCGGCACGATCCGACACAGGGGATGCGCCAGGGCGCCGACCGCGGCACCCAGTACCGATCGATGATCCTCGCCAACGGCGACGGGCAGCTGCAGCAGGCCGATGCCAGCCGTCGACGTTTCCAGGAACGGCTCACCGCGGCCGGCATGGGCGAGATCACCACCGAAATCGGCGCCCTCGGCGAGTTCTACTTCGCCGAGGGGTACCACCAGCAGTACCTGGAGAAGAACCCGGCCGGTTACTGCCCGGATCACTCCTGCGGAGTGAAGTACACCTGAGGCAGTCGCCCTAACCTCTGAGGCGTGACGTTTCCATCAGAGCCGGCCGGCTTCCTCGACGCCTACGGCGACGCCTGGCAGCGCCGTGAACCGGAAGGGATCGCATCCTTCTACGAATTCCCGGCGATGGTGGTGACCCCGGGTGGGGTGGTGCACCTGGCCGACGCCGGCGAGGCGGCCGGCCACTTCGGTCGGATCGTCGCCGCCAACTGGGACGACCTCGCCCATCCCTGGCCGGTGACCGACCTCCAACTGCAGGAGGCGGGGGGCCACGCCGTCCTCGCCTCGCTGCGCTGGGTGGGAAGGGCGCCCGACGGCACGCCGCTGGGCGACCACGCCCACACCTACCTGCTTGCCGACACCGGAAGCGGGTGGCGGATCCTCGCCGACGTGGTGCACGCCTGAACCGGGCCGATCACGCCTTGTTCGTGCCCGGATCCTCCTCCCAGTGACCGTCATGGTGCCGGCGAAGCATGACCTCATGGCCGCCCGGGCAGTCGGGCCGGTGCCACCAGCGGACCTTGGCCGGCGCCAACCAGTGGGCCCGCAACGACCCATGCTCACAGTGTCGGGCGCGGTCCCGAACCGCCATGACCTCACCCATGGGACTCACCCGCCTGGTCGACGACCTCACGCAACTCGGCGGCTTCACGCGCCGCTGCGAGCCGCGCACTGGAGAGCCGGGGCACGGCGTAGACCAGCAGGACGGCGTGGATCGCAGCGGCCACGAAGAAGGGCCAGCGGAGGGCGTCGCTGCGACCGACCAGCGGCGTGAAGGCCGCCACCACGAGCCCGCCGAGGATGGAGCCGATGGGCATCATCCCCCACCCAAAGAACCGGTAGACGCTGTTGACCCGTCCCAGCAGGGCGTCGGGGATGATCGTCTGGCGGAACGATACGGTGATCACGTTCCACACGACACCGGTGAACATTCCCATGAGGAACATGAGGAACACCGTCCACCAGCGGTCGGTGGCCCCGATCACGGCGCTGCTTGCACCGCCCACGACGATCGTCATGTACAGCGCCGGGCCCCTGCCCATCTTGGCGGCGACTCGCGGCGCCAGGATCGAGCCGAGAACGCCACCGATCGCCCCCGCCATCATCATCACCGAGAAGATGAAGGCGGCCACCGAGTCGGCCCCGAAGGCGGACGCCACCGGGCGAAGCACGCCGGTGAACAGACCGGTCTCCATGTCCAGGTTCTCCTGGGCGAAGAGGATGAAGGTGGAGAAGGTCATCATTCCCAAGGCGTTGAGGATGCCGAGGATGATCGCCATCGACCGGAGCACCGGGTGACGCCACAGCCAGGCGAATCCCTCTCTCACCTCCCCCTTCCAGTCGACCTTGACGCCGTTCTGCGCCTCGGTGCGGCCCGACGACCGGAACTCGCCGGAGATCAGGAAGACGAGCCCGGCGGCGAGGGCGAACCCTCCGGCGTTGAGGAAGAACGGGAGGGCGAACCCGATTCCCAGCAGCAGGCTGCCAATCGGCGGCCCGACGAACGAGTTCATCACCATCTCGGCGCCCCAAAGGGTGCCGTTGGCTCGCTCCAGGTTCTCCGGCTTGACGATGGAGGGCAGGAAGGTCTGCGCCGAGTTGTCGCGCAGGACCTCGGCCATCCCCATGAGCAGCACCACGACCAGAAGCAGGGTGTACAGCCCCAGGTCGGTCGACACCGAGACCCCGGCGGCGACTTCGGCCGGAGAGGGCAGCCCGCTCTGGGCGGCGAGGACGGTGAAGGCCACGGCGAACACCAGCCCGGCACGCACCACATCCATCGCCACCATCAGCTTGCGCCGGTCCACCCGGTCGGTGATCACGCCTGCAGGGAGCGTGAACACCAGCCAGGGAAGCCTGGAGGCGACGGCGATGAGGGAGATCAGCACCGGGTCGCGGGTGACCGCCGAGGCCAGCCAGGCGTGGGCGATGAACCCGATCCCATCACCCAGGTTGCTGAAGACGCTACCGGTCCACAGCCTCCAGTAGTTGCGGCTCAGCTTGGGACGGGCCGGGGTCTCGACGGCGGCGGTCACTGGTCGTCCTCCTTGAGGGCGGGTCGGTCGGTCGGGTACATGGCTGCCAGGAATCCGTACACGACGCCGCCGCCGCGGGGCTCAGCGGCGAAGCGCTCGGCGATCTCGATCACCTCGGCGGCGAACTCGTCGAGCCGCTCGGCGGGGATCCGGGCGTGGCGCAGGGTCACCATCGCCGTCTCTGCCTCCCGAGGTGCACGCAGCTCGGCCATCGCCTCCAGGAAGAAGCCGTGCCCGACCGGCGCCTTCTCGCCCATCGAGGGGAACACATAGGTGCGGGCCAATCTCCCGTAGAACTTCTCGGTGATCGCCCGCACCCGCCGGGTGCGGACCACTGCGATCAGACCGGCGTCTGCGAGGACCTTGACGTGGTATCCAACGGTGCCCTTGGGCTTCCCCATCGCCTCTGCAAGCTGCTGGACACTGGCGGGCCGCTCGGCGAGGAGGATCATGATGTCGGTGCGGGTCGGCTCGTTGAACACCGCAGCCTGCTCCGGGGTCATCATGAAGGTGCGTTCCCGCGATTGGTAGGTCTCGGTCATCGGATTATGGTCGGGATTGATCGACTATACGGTATCTATCGACCATTCGTCAACGCCCAACCGATACCCTCGGGCGGTGACCCGAATCCACGCCGTGGCGGGCGACATCACCGTCCAGGAGGTCGACGTCATCGTCAACGCCGCCAACCCCCACCTCTACCACGGGGGTGGCGTGGCGCTGGCGATCGCGCGGGCGGGAGGCCCGGTGATCCAGGAGGCGTCCGATGCCTGGGTGGCAGAGCACGGGCCGCTCACCCCCGCAACGGCGGCGGTGACCTCGGCAGGCTCCATGCCGGCCCGCTGGGTGGTTCACATCGCAGGGCCCATCCATGCCCCCGATCAGGACAACGCCGGCCTGCTGGCGGCGGCGGTGGGCGCGGCACTGGACGCCACCGCCGAGGCCGGGGGGCGCACCGTGGCCATTCCGGCGATCTCGGCGGGCATCTACGGGTACCCGGTGGCCGAGGCCACGGCGGTGATCGCATCCACCGCTCGGGCCTGGTGCGCCGAGCAACCCGGGCTCCTCGACGAGGTACGCCTGGTGGCGTTCGGGACCGAGGCGCTGGAGGGCTTTCGGGAGGGGCTCGAGGCGGCCGGCCTGCACTGAGGCGGTCGGACAGGACCGCACCGACGGCTGCCAGAATCGACTCCATGTCCGACCGACCGCTGGGGAAGATCGTCCGCCTCCAGGTGCAGACCGCGGCCATCAAGACCAAGGGGATCGGCTACGACCCGGCACCGATCCTCGAGGTGGAGGAGCTGGCGGTGGGCCCGCTCGGGGCCACCGGGCTCCACCAGGCCTCGTGGGTGGTGGACGTCCACCACGGCGCCCATCCCCGGTCTCGTGGCGGAGGCAAGCGGGCACTCTCCGTCGGGTTCACCGGCCACTACGACCGGATCGCCGCCAGGTTCGGATCGGCCCCGCTCGGCTGCGCCGGGGAGAACCTGCTCGTGTCCCATCCGGACCGGGTAGTCCTCGACGACCTGGCCGGTTCGCTGGTGGTCCACACCGCCGAGGGTGAGGCGGTCCTGGGTGGCGCCCGTGTCGCCGCCCCCTGCGCCGAGTTCACCTCGTGGGTCAAGGGGCTCGACTCGGTGCTCCCCAAGACCGATCAGCCCGACGACGTCGCCTTCCTCGACGATGGGATGCGGGGCTTCATCGTCGACGTGGCCCGGCTGCAGGCGCCGATCGTGCTGCGGGTGGGCGACGAGGTGGTGGTCCGGCCCGACCGGTAGGCTGGCCGGGATCGTCACCCGATCCCCAGGACCTCATTGAGCAGGTCGGGACGGTCGGTCACTATCCCGTCCACCCCAAGGGCGAGCAGTTGGCGCATCCGCTCGGGGTCGTTCACCGTCCACACGTGCACCTGCTTGCCTCCCCTGTGGGCGGCATCGATCAGCCGCTTCGAGGCGAGGCGGTCGGGCACCTGCAGGGCGTCGGCCCGCCCCCGGACCCGGGCC
Organism: Acidimicrobiia bacterium; assembly: GCA_030584185.1. Lineage (NCBI taxonomy): Bacteria > Bacillati > Actinomycetota > Acidimicrobiia > Acidimicrobiia bacterium. Next base: position 1,018,813 of record CP129495.1, read on the forward strand.
CCTGCGACCGCCGAGGTGACGGCGCGCGACACCTCCCTCGGTCCGGCTGAGGTCGCCACCCTCCCTTCCGTGATGCGGCGGAACCTCCGGATCCGGGTGTCGTGGAAGGATCCGATGAGAACGCGGTCCTCGACCCCCAGCCGCAGCACCTCGGTCGCCACCGCCTGCTCCACACCTCTCTGCTTGAGGTCCAGATTGAGCATCACCTCGGGGAAGGACCGCACCACCTCCTCCAGCAGAGGGATCCCCACACCCTTGCCCCTGTAAGGGAACTCGCCTTCGGTCGCGAAGTGGTGGGCGGCGTCCAGCCGCCGCAACTCCTCCCAGCCCCGCTCCCACACCCTCCCGACACCGTCGGTGAGCCGTTCCAGCCGGTGGTCGTGGAAGATCACCACCTTCCCGTCCCGGGTGAGGTGGACGTCGGTCTCCAGGTAGCGGTAGCCGAGGTCGACCGCCCCCTGGAACGCCGGCATGGTGTTCTCCGGCCACAGGACCCGCGACCCCCGATGGGCGAACCGGATCGGGTGCTCATGGGCGAGGTAGGGCTTCACCGTCGATCCCTTGGGAGGGGTGCCGAGATCGCCGGTCTGGGGAAGGGCCCGATCGACCGAGCGCTCACCGCACCACCCTCCCCGCCTTGACCACCTTCCAGGCGAGCTCGGTCCCGGGCCGGTAGGGGATGTGCAGGTGTGAAGGGGCGTCGAGCACCACCAGGTCGGCAACGGCCCCGGGCACGATCCACCCCCGGTCCTCCATACGCAGCGAGAGCGCCCCGCCCCTGGTGGCCGCCCACAGCGCCTCCTCGGGGGTGAGGCCCATCTCGAGAGACGCCAGGGCCACAACCAGCGACATGCTCTCCACGTTGGAGGTGCCCGGGTTGCAGTCGGTGGCCAGGGCGACGGTCACCCCGGCATCCCACAGCATCCGGCCCGGAGCCTGCGGCGCCCGCATCGAGAAGGAGGCGGCGGGCAACAGGGTGGCCACCACTCCGGCGGCGGCTAGGGCGGCGGCGTCTTCGGCGGTGGCATGGTCCAGGTGGTCGGCCGAGGCCGCCCCGATCTCGGCGGCGAGCACGGCGGCTCCGGTGTGGGTGAGCTGTTCGGCGTGGATGCGCACACCGAGCCCGAGGCCGGCGGCCGCAGTCAGTATCCGGCGGGCATCGTCGACGGTGAACGCCCCCCGGTCGCAGAACACGTCGCAGAACAGGGCGTATCCCGCCGCCGCCGGGAGCATCTCCCGCAGCAGGCTCTCGACGTACTCCGTGCGCTCCACCCCGCGGGCGGGAACGTGGGCACCGAGGAAGGTGGGGATCACGGTGAGTCCGGTGGCCTCGGCGACGGCGCGGGCCGCGACCAGCATCCGCACCTCGGTCATCGGGTCCAGCCCGTACCCCGACTTGACCTCGACCGTGGTGGTGCCCGACAGCAGCATCCGCCGCCCTCGAGCCGCCGCCCCGGCCACCAGGTCGGGAAGGGTCGCCTGGCGGGTGGCCGCCACCGTCGCATGGATGCCGCCGCCCGCCGCCAGGATCGCCTCGTACGACTCGCCGCGCAGCCGGCGGGCGAACTCGTCGGACCGGTCGCCGGCGAACACCAGATGGGTGTGGGAGTCGACGTACCCGGGGATCACCGCCCGTCCCTCGACGTCGAACGACTCGACCTCACGGAGGTGGGGCGGGACCGTGGACGCCGGGCCCACCCAGGCGACCGTCCCGTCGGCGATGCCGATGGCGGCTTCCTCGACCACACCCAGCTCGCCGGGAGTCCCGGAGGAGTTGGTGACCAGGCGGCCAATCCCGGTGAGCAGCCAGTGCCCGGAGGACTCCCCTTCGGCCTGCACGACCTCGAGCCCGGTCATTCGACCATCGGCAGCCGGACCCCGCGCTCGGCAGCCACCCGCAGGGCGATGTCGTAACCGGCGTCGGCGTGGCGCATCACCCCGGTGCCCGGGTCGTTGGTGAGCACTCGCTCCAACCGCAGCGCCCCCTGGTCGGTCCCGTCGGCGACGACCTGGGCGCCCGCATGGATCGACTTGCCCATCCCCACGCCCCCGCCATGATGGACCGCCACCCAGGCGGCGCCGGAGGCCGTGTTGAGAAGGGCGTTGAGGACCGGCCAGTCGGCGATGGCGTCGGAGCCGTCGAGCATCGCCTCGGTCTCCCGATAGGGAGAGGCCACCGAGCCCGAGTCGAGGTGGTCGCGCCCGATGACGATCGGGGCGACCACCTTCTCGTGGCGTACCAGTTCGTTGAAGGCGAGCCCGGCGCGGTGACGCTCCCCGTAGCCGAGCCAGCAGATGCGCGCCGGGAGCCCCTGGAACGCCACCCGCTCCTGTGCCATCTTGATCCAGCGGTGCAGCGCCCGGTCTTCGGGGAACAGGTCGAGCACCGCCCGGTCGGTGGCGGCGATGTCGGCCGGGTCGCCGGAGAGCGCCACCCAGCGGAACGGACCCTTGCCCTCGGCGAAGAGGGGGCGGATGTAGGCGGGGACGAACCCGGGGTAGGCGAAGGCGTCGGCGAAGCCTCCCAGCCGGGCCTCCCCCCTCAGGTTGTTGCCGTAGTCGAACACCTCGGCGCCGGCCTCCATGAACCCGACCATCGACTCGCAGTGGCGCGCCATCGACTCCCGGGCGTCTTCGACGTACTTGCCGGGGTCCTTCTCCCGCCAACGCGGGGCGTCATCCGGATCGATCCCCTCGGGGACGTACCCATGGAGCGGGTCGTGCGCCGAAGTCTGGTCGGTGACGATGTCGACCTCGACACCCCGCCGCAGCAGCTCGGGGAAGACGGTGGCGGCGTTGCCCACCACTCCCACCGACAGGGGACGGCGTTGCCTCTTGGCCGCCAGCACTCGCTCCACGGCGTCGTCGAGATCGACGGCCATCTCGTCCAGGTAGCGGGTCTCGATGCGACGCCGGATGCGGGTGGCGTCGACCTCTACACACAGCGCCACCCCGTCGTTCATGGTGACCGCCAGCGGCTGCGCCCCTCCCATCCCGCCGAGGCCGGCGGTGAGGGTGAGGGTTCCCGCCAGGGTCCCGCCGAACCGCAGCTCGGCGATGGCGGCGAAGGTCTGGAAGGTCCCCTGCAGGATCCCCTGGGTGCCGATGTAGATCCAGGAGCCGGCGGTCATCTGCCCGTACATGGTGAGGCCGGCAGCCTCCAGCTCCCAGAAGTGCTCCCAATCCGCCCAGTCGGGGACCAGCAGGCTGTTGGCGATCAGCACCCGGGGGGCCATCTCGTGGGTGCGGAACACCCCCACCGGCTTGCCGGACTGGACGAGCAGGGTCTCGTCGAGCTCCAGGTGCGCCAGGGTGCGCACGATGGCGTCGAACGCCTCCCATGAGCGGGCGGCCCTCCCGGTTCCGCCGTAGACCACGAGGTCGTCGGGGCGCTCGGCCACCTCGGGGTCGAGGTTGTTCATCAGGCAGCGCAGTGCCGCCTCCTGCAGCCAGCCACGGGTGGTGAGAACCGGCCCGCGGGAGGCGCGCACCGGTCGGGGACCGCTCATGTCCTCAGGCTACCGGGGTGGTCCAGGGAGCATGGAGCGAGCCACGCCTCATTTATGATCCGGGCGATGCACCGCCGCCAGCGCTTCACCGTGGGTCTGCTGATGGTCGCCGCCGTCGCCTGCAGTGCCGATCCACTGCCGCTGGGGGGCGGCGGTGAGACCGACGAGATCGCCCCGGCCGAGGCGGCGGCGACCGTGCTCGAAGGGCGCTGGGGGGACCGCCTCGGCTTCTACGCCACGATGGCGTCCCTTGATGCCGGCTACTCGGGAGACCAGGTGATCGAGCACGCCGGGACGGTTGCCGCCGATGGATCGATCCCAGGCGTCACCCCGGCGTTCGAGCCCCAGGGGGCACTCAGCCCCACCGGGCCCAACGGGGAGCCGCCACCTGGCGCCTTCGGCTCCCCTGGGGGCATCCTCGGTTCCGGTCGCAGGATTCCCCTGCTGGCGGACGGGTCCACGCCGCGAGACCAGTACGTGTCCGACCTCGGCTCGTGGCTCTCGGACGGCTTCGACGCCTGGTCCAGCGCCGACTCGGAACCGGATGACGCTCCATCCGAGGATGAGCTCAGGCTCACCGAGAACATCCTGGTGCTCACGATCATGCTGGGGAGGGTGGGCTACTCCGCCGAGCAGATCCTGGAGGCGCTGATCCTCGACGGCTTTCGCGTCACCGGGCCCTGTGTCTGGGTGGAGGGCAGCGCCGGGCCCGAGCTGCCGCGCTTCCTCCCTTCGCGAGCCTCGGACGAGGACACCGGGACGCTCGACCCGTTTGCCGAGGTGTGCCGCCAGGCGATCTTCGTGGACGACGGAACCACCACGAGCACCACGAGCACGACGACCACCACCTCCGGAGCACTGCCGGGAGGCGTCGACGGCCTCTATCTCGGCACCGTGCAGTTCAATTGGGCGAACCAGGACCTGTCGCTGATCGAGAGCAGGGTCGAGATCGTCGTGAGCGGGACCGCCATGCAGGTCTCCCTCGAGTACACGATGCGGTACCCACCGCGGTACGTGGAAGGCGAGGCGGTCTGCTGGCTGGTGATCCACGACACCTGGAGCGGCACGGGAACGATCACCGGCACGTCGTTCGAGGCGGTCATCCAGGCGGGGAGCCGCGAGATCCTGGAGCGCGAAGGGGCCGAGTGCGGCACCGGTCCGAACTGGAAGACCGACGTCGCCGACGACGTCGCCGCCGAGATGGCAGCGGAGCCCGACTGGCCCTTCACGGGGACCCTCCAGGATGGGACGCTCACGGGAGGCACCTTCCAGGGCAACATGGAGGTGGTTGCCATCCGGGAGTGACCCGGGCCTGCTGAAGGGGCGTACCCGTTACCGCCGTTCGCCGTCGCCCCCCTCCGTTCGCGACAGGTCGTGAGCCGTGACCGAGGCGCGGGACGAGTGGCGTGGCGACCCCACCAGACGCGGGGCGAACGGCCTCGAGGCCGAGGCGTCCGGCGCAACCTGCTCGCCGACCACCGGGGTTCGTTCTCGAGCTGCACAGCATCAGTCCGGTGAGCGAGATCGAAGGCAAGGTGTCGAGTGGGGTTTCACCATCCGATCGCCAACGCGCCGCATGCGGCGGCGAGGCGAACCGCCCGGCCTTCAGCCCTTCCTGGGCGAGCCGGTTGCGAGAGCGGCGATGGCCCGGGGCACATCCTCGTCGCGGACCCGCACCGCCACGCCGTTGGAGAACGCCAGCTCCGGTCCGGTGCCGCCGGCATCGTCTGCCACCACCAGAACCTCGATGCCCCGTCCGCGCAGGACCGCCCCGATGACCTCGGCATCGGGTCGCGAGTAGGCGACGTGGACTGTCGTCCAACCCATGAAGTCCTCCTCGACCCAGTATGGCGTGGTCGCCCCGTGATCGGTCACGCCACCGCCGACTGCTCCCCGAAGGCACACCATGCGCCGTCGCCATCGGATGGTCACTTATCGTGGGAGGGTGACCGAGACCCGATACGAGTGGCGCGGCGACTTCGCCAATCACGAGGTGAACGCCATCCACGCCGAAGCATTCGAGCATCGCCTGATCGACGACGACTGGAGGTCGATCACCGAGAGGCACAGCCTCGGCTGGGTGACCGCCCGCGAGGGTGATGCGCTGGTCGGGTTCGCCAACGTCGTCTGGGACGGGACCGTGCACGCCTGGCTGCAGGACGTGATGGTCGCCTCCGCCGCCCGCCGCCGGGGAATCGGCCTCGCCATGATCGGCCTGGCGACCGAACGAGCGAAGGCGGGAGGATGCGAGTGGCTGCACGTCGACTTCGACAACGACCTCCGCCCCTTCTACTTCGACGCCGCCGGGTTCGTACCGACCAATGGCGGGCTCATCGACCTGACCAGAGTCGACTGAACGCGCCGGCCTCACGGCCGACGGCCCGAGGTGGCAGGCACAGTCGCTTACGAGATGGCCTCGTCGGTCTGACGTCGGCGGAGACGGCCGAGTTGGTCACAGCGCGGCGTCGGCTCCGTGAGCTTGAGACGGAGGTGGCGATCCACCGGCGCGCTACGGAGCTGTTGAAGGGCGAGGCCTCCCCAAAAAGGCGATTCGCGGCGATCCGGGTGATGGCCGCAGAAGGACTCCCCGTGGAGAAGGCCTGTCGACTGTTGGGCGTGTCAGTGTCGGGGTACTACTCGTGGAGGGACCGGCCACCGTCGGTTCGGGCGATCCGCCACGCGTGGCTGACGGAGTTGATCGCCAAGGCCCACACCGATTCGCGGGGCACCTACGGGGCGGCTCGTGTCCACGCCGAGCTGACCCTCGGTCAGGGGATCACGGTCGGTCATCAGGCAGTGGAGATGCTGATGCGCCGTGCCGGCCTGCAGGGCCTCACCGGGCGGCCCAGACACCGCAAGGTTCCGAACCTGGCAACGTCGTCTGATCTGGTCGACCGGTCCTTTGGCCGCGACGAACCAGATCGCCTTTGGGTGACCTACATTACCGAGCACCGCACGCGCGAAGGCAAGGTCTACTGCGCCGTCGTGTTGGACACCTTCAGCCGCCGCGTTGTCGGATGGTCGATCGACTCATCGGCCACTGCCACGCTGGTGACCAGTGCCCTCGGGATGGCGATCGACCAACGAGCCCCAGTCGCCGGCGCGACCGTGATACATAGCGACCAGGGCACGCAATTCGCATCGTGGGCGTTCACCCAGCGCGCGATCGATTCGGGACTGTTGCCGTCGATGGGATCGATAGGCGATTGCTACGGCAACGCGATGATTGAGTCGTTCTGGAGCCGAATGCAGGTCGAACTGCTCAACACGCGGCGGTGGAGAACGCGGCTGGAGCTGGCCCGCGCGATCTTCGATTACCTCGAAATCTGGCACAACCGCCAGCGCCGACACTCATCGCTTGGCATGATGACACCGATCGAGTTCGAATTTCGACATCAACCCACACCGGCAGCATGAATCCAACAACCGGCCTCCGCCAAACCCAGGGTACCCCAAAGCCTTCGGGAAACCCGGACGGGTTCACTACTCCGCAATGGAGACAGTGTGGGGGCGCTGGATGGACCGTGCCGCCCCCGCGTCTCATGGTTGAGGACAGATCCCGTTGATTCGATCCCACTCAGCCGGGTCAGGGGGATCGACAGCCAAGTATGGGTGCCATACACCGGGTTGCTCCAAGAATGCCTCTAGCGACGGAGCGGGAGGTGGGAAGTACCCTTCCATCACCAGGCAGCGAGCGGTCTCAACGAGCTGCCAGTAGAAGGCGGTGAGCGCATCCTCGTCCATGGGGGCGACGACGCCGAACCTGCGGTCCATTTCCGTAAGGCACCCAGCTTCTGCGGCTTCGAATGCGGTGACCTGCGATTCCGGCGTGTTGTACATGAACATGCCGCCGGACTCACCTACCGGGGGGAACCCCTTGTCCGTTAGACAGTCAGCCATGAACTCGTTCCGCGACTGCACCTGGATCGCGGGCGGCTCCGTGGCTCCGGTGGGGTCATCCGGCGCGGCACTGCAGGCGGTCAGTATCACGACCACCGCGACCGCGAAGACTGAGGCCATGGGTCGGAAGGTTGACACCAACTGCCCCATCGGGTTCTGGTCAGGTCCGCTCATGCGGCCCGCCTGCCCACCGCGCCCAGGCTCGTCGAGACTCACGGAAGGTGGAGGCCGGGTTGTCTCGTGTCGTTAGAAGCATGACGCATACGAACCCGAGTAACTCCAATTGGCCTCGTACAACGAGACCAACGCCTTCAGCGTGTATGAATGAGTCCCGGTGAACCCGTTCCAGTAGACCTGCGTAATCCGATAACCCGAGTTGCTGTCGGTGACGTAGTAGCTGTCGACATAGTGGCGATGGTTCATGTCGGAGTAGATCCGCGTCTTCACTTCGTTCGCAAAGGGATCGTCGCAAGTCACTGTGCCGGACTCATAAGTCTTCCAGTAGGCAACCGCCCAAGCGGCCGACGCTACACCTAAGAGCAGGGTCGACACGATGATCATTACCACGAACTGCCGACGGGCCATTGGAGCCTCCGTCGTCTTGGGTACTGAATTGCTTCAAACAATAGCTTCGCCAATCTCGATTGTGGGTGTCGTAGAGCGATCGCGGGCCTGGAGGCAGGGACCGCTCACGAGGTCGCCCTCGTTAGACTTGAAGAGCCACCATCCAGAAGGGGCTGCATCCACATAAAGGCCGGTCGGGTGATGTGGTCGGCGCTGGTCGGTTGGGTGTTCGAGGTCCGTCGTGAAATCGTCCCCATGTCACGGCACCCGGAGCACCTTCACCGGGTCACGGTGGGCCGCGACCACGGCGGGGGGTAGGGCGGCGGCGATGGTGGCGATCACCGCGAGTACGGCGACGGCGACCGCGAAGGCGGGATCAGGGAGCTGATGGGTGAGCCGCCAAACCACCGAGGTCCCGACGGCGATTCCCAGGGCGGCACCGAGGACGCCGGTGATGGCGGTTTGCATGGTGACCAGGGCGATAATCGCTCCCCGGCTGGCGCCGAGGGCGCGGCGGCGGCCGAAGTCGCGGCGGCGGGTCGTGACTGCCCCATACATGTTGAGTACCACCAATACCAACCCGGCACCGAGGATCATCAGGACGAGTCTCCGCCCGTACGTACCGAGTTCGCCGGCGACGGCGGCGCGTATCTGAGCAAGGGACTCGGATGTCTGCACCCTGAGGGAGGACGGGTCCGAAGGTCCGACCACCGCCACCACTGCGTCGGCGAGTGCGGCGACCTGGTCGGGTCGCTGGGCGAGCACGTGGATGGTCCGCACCACCGGGCTGACTACAGCGGGGCCTGGGGCGGCGAGAATCGACCGGTCGAGATGTTCGAGCGGATCTCCCGCATCGAACCAGCCCACCACCGCGTAAGAGGAGCCATCGGAGGACTCCACTCCGCCGGCTGGCACCCGGAGACCGAGGAGTGTCTGCGCCTCCGGCCCGACGAGCGCGGTTCCCGGGGCGACGTCCCACTCGGAGTATGCGACCTGGGGCGGGATCGTCCCGTATATGGGCCTCAGCGCCACCGGCTCACCCCCTGGGATTCCGGCGGCCCTAACGTCGGATGCCGGTCCCAGCCCCACCACCCACTCGAGCCCCGAGAGGCTTTCGATGCGGCGTACCGAGTCGGGGTCCATCCCTGCCCGGCCTTCGGTGTCGGTCAAGGTGATCGATCGGGTGCCCGCATCGTCGATACGGGAGAGGATCGCGTTTTCGGCCTGGATGGTCTGCCCGGTGGTCGAAAGGATCACCCCGCACACCGCGGCCACGATCAGCGTCGTGACCGTCGAGGCGACTGGCTGAGCCCGGGCCACCCGTACCGCCTCAGCGAACAGTCTCATAGCGCAAGCACCTCGTCGCAGGCGGCGACCACCTTGGGGTCGTGTGAAGCGATCACCACCGTCGCTCCGTCAGCATGGGCGAGCCCGACCAGGGAGTTGATCACGACGCGGGCGGTATCCGTGTCGAGGTTGCCGGTGGGTTCGTCAGCGAGAACCACCCGCGGCTTGTTGAGCAGGGCCCGGCACAGGGCAACCCGCTGCGCCTGCCCACCGGAAACCTCGCCCGGTTTGTGGGCGGCTCGAAGACCCACATCGAAATGGACCATCAACTCACCGGCTCGCGCCACCGCGACCCGACGGCGCATCCCGGTGTAGAGGGAGCCTTCGATGATGTTGTCGAGCACGCTGCGGGTCGAATCCAACGCGGCGTCCTGAAAGACGAACCCTATCCGATCGGCCCGAACCCTCGACCGTACCCGATCCGAGCTAGCCCCCAAGTCCTCGCCGTCGAAGGCAATCCGACCCGACAACGGCGACAGCAGTAGCCCCAGCAGGTAGAGCAGCGTCGACTTTCCGCTCCCCGACCGCCCGGTGATCCCCGTGACACGGCCAGCGGGGAACGCCCAGTCGAGTCCGTCGATGATCGGCTCTCCCCGCTTGTACCCGAACGACAGACCGGATATCTCGATCATCGGTGGCCTACCCACCCGGCGGCGAGGTCACCCGGATCAGGATCACGGTGCCGACCTCGATGCCCTCGACCACCGCGATCCCCTGGGCTGACTCGACGATATCGATGTCTATGCGCTCGCCCGCAGGTGTGGTGACGAACGGTTGATTGCCGGCATCGAGCTGGATCGCCGCCACCGGCACCACCGGGCCCACCGTCTCGGGAATCACCACGATCTCCACCAGGAAGTCGGTAGGCCGCTCCAACTCCACCCACCGCCGACACCCGGCCCCACAGATCGGACCACCATCAATGGTGGTGAGGATCAGATCGAGACGGCCGATCGCGGGGTTCTCCACGGCGCGTTCCACCCGGCCCTCCCAGACGCCATCGGGATAGGTGACGAACACTGTCGACGACAGAGGCACCAGGGTCCGCTGCTCGACCGATAACGGCACCCGGAACACCGGATCCGACGGCACCTCCAACACCAACCGCTCACCGCCCGAGACCGATGCCCCCACCACCAGTTCCGAACCCAGCGCCACCCGCACCGGTAGCTGCGGCACGAAGATCACATCACCCCGGCGTACCACCCCGTCGACCGGCACCCCCAGCGACCCCTGCCACGCCCGCACCGCGGCACGGGTAGTCACCCCGAACACTCCGTTGATGTCACCCGTGTAGAAGCCCAATTCGGTCAGCAGTTCTTGCACCTGGGCGACATCGGCTCCGGCGACGTTCAAGGCCAAATCACGGAACGCCGGCACCGGTCCCACTGCAACCACCACCGGCCGCAGGTTCACCGAGTAGAGCGTCTCTCCGACCGCAAGCTCGTCGCCCGACGACACGGCCACCGAAGTGACCACCCCGGCAGCCGAGTTCCACGCCAGGGGACGCAACTCCCACTCAGCCACCGCGGCGAACTGCAGGGACCGACCCACCCGGCCCTCGGCCACCGTATAGGTCACCGGCTCAGAAACACCCTCCAACGGATCTTCCGGCGGCACCAACACCACCCGCCCCGCCCAGAACCCGGCAGCACTGACCACAGCGAGACCAAGGATGACGATCACCGTCCGGCCGGTCCTCATCGTGACTGACTCCTCGGCGCAACTGCGGGCAGGCTACCCGGCTGGCTGCGTCATCGGGATGATCGGATCACCCGGGTCCCAGGTTGACCAACCGCCCGGTGGTGTCTGGGGGCACGCCATCTGGATGGAGTCCCAACCCCCGCCTCCCGCTATTCCCGCATACGGATTCCATGGACCGGTCTGATAGCTCTCAATACAGAGATCCACCGAGGGCGGGTCGGATGGCCTGACCCCCTGAGATTGGTCCACTCGTGGCGAGAGACCGAGACCCACAAGTGTGGGTGAAGGAGGATCATCACGATGGCGAGACGACGACATACGCCGGATCAGATCGTCCGGAAGTTGCGGGAGGCGGATCGGCTTGTCGGGGAGGACGCCGATGTGGCTGCCGTCGCCAGGCACCTCGAGGTGTCGGAGGCGACGTATCACCGGTGGCGCAACCAGTACGGCGGCCTGAAGGCCGACGACTCCAAGCGCCTCAAGCACCTCGTGGTGAGAACCGGCGGTTGAAAAAGATCGTGGCCGACAAGGAGCTCGAGATCGACGCGCTGCGGGAGATCGCCCGGGGAAACTGGTGAGCCCGTCGCGGCGACGCCGGGCCGTGGACATGTTGGTGTCCCGGTTGGGGTTGTCGCAGCGGCGGGTGTGTCGGATCGTTGGTCAGCATCGTTCCACCCAGCGTCACGCCCGCAGCGAGCCGGATCCGGATCGTGGTCTGCGCCGGTGGCTGGGGGACTTCGCCAAGCGGCATCCCCGCTGGGGATACCGCCGGGCTCATGCCGTGGCGGTTCGAGAAGGGCACCTGGTCAATCGCAAGAAGGTCCAGCGCCTGTGGCGCGAAGAAGGACTACGGGTGCCGCAGAAGAGGCGCAAGCGGCAACGGCTGGGTGACTCCACCACCCCGGCGGATCGGCTGGCCGCCGAGCATCCCGATCATGGGCGCTGGACTACCAGTTCGACGTCACCGTCACGGGACGGACCATCAAGATCCTCCACGTCCTCGACGAACACACCCGGGAGTCGCTCAGCGATCTGGTGGCGTATTCGCTCGACGCGGATGCCACCGTCGGTGTCGTGGACAAGATCGTCGGGCAACGTGGAACCCATCGCCGCTTCATCCGCTGCGACAACGGACCCGAGCTCACCGCCAACGCCCTGCGCGACTGGTGCCGGTTCACCGGAGCCGGCACCGCCTACATCGACCCCGGCGCACCGTGGCAGAACCCGTGAGTCGAGTCCTACGGATCCCGGATGCGCGACGAGCTGTTGTCCATCGAAGCGTTCGACACCCTATTAGAAGCCCAGGTCCTCATAGCCGACTGGAGAGAGGAGTACAACGGGCACTCCGCGTTTCGGCGGGGTGTGATGGTGGCGAGGAGGTTCCAGTTGGGTCTGTCGGCGAAGAGCAGGGCCCGGATCCGGTAGTTGGGGAGGCTGGTGATCCCGAAGGCGGCCCGCTCGAGGCCACGATCGTCCGGGTGAGCAAAGCCCCGGTCTGCCTTCTCCCGAGCACCTCCGAGGCGTGCGCGGCGAGCCTGCTCCTCGGTCCAAGCCCTGGCGGGACCTGGGTGTTGCACCCCCGCCCTCAACCCACCTGGTCGAATTCGCCTCGTTCGATCAAGTCGGCGATGGCCTCGATCGAAGGCCCCGGCGGGCGGTCCCGGTCCAGACGGGGCACCACGGTGCGGATCAGGTCGCGTACCGCAGCGGTGGTCGGGGCCGGACGCAGCGGCTGGCGCCGGTCGATCCCCTCTGCCGCACACATCAGCTCCACCGCCACCACCCGCACCGCGTTGTCCAGCACCATCCCCAGCTTGCGGCCCGCCCCCCATTGGTGATTCCACTCAGGAGCCTCCGCCACGCCCCAGGACACACCAGAGCCTCCAAGAGGCCCAGGGTGATTCAAGCTCCCAGTTTCAACCTGGCTTGACAATGTTTGCCTGGATCGCGTATCTTGACCGCTGTGCACGATTCAGGCGTGCCGTTATCGCCGCGCGGAGGTGGAATCGATGTACCAACAGCGGAAGATGGCTCGCCAAGTGCGCGTCCTCGTGGTCGCCGTTTCTATTGTTGGGTCCATGCTGGCCGTATCGGCGACGGCATGGGGCCACAGCTGGAATTTCGAGAGTTGCCAGTTCGCGGGAACCAACTGGATGTCCGGCGGCAACGGCAACTCGAGCACGACCGAACTCAATCCCGACGAGTGCGACTACCTCTGGACCAGGCTTCAGTTTCGCACGGAAGGCTACTGGTTCTGGTCGAGTGCTGCCTACAGCTACGAAAACCTTGGCCAAGTGGTTCGGACGGTGTATCTCGTCCAGACCATCGGCGACAGCCAACACCGGGCCCAAGACAACTCCAGCAAGAACTACAGCTCGACGTACACCCACCCGTAGCGATGCAGCTAGGTGAAGCGGGAGTCCGCCGTATCGTCGCTTCAGCCGCAGTTGCGGTGCTTGGGCTCACCGGCTGCCAAGGAGGATTGGAAGTCGGTGACGCCATAGCGCGAGAGGCTGAGCTCGGGGGACTCCACGAGGCTGCCGTGGCGGGAGGATTCGAGTTTCAGGCGGAGATCCTCTCCGATGGGTTGGTGAGCTACGCCGAGTATGAGGCGGCTGTGTTCGCGACCATCAGCTGTCTGCGGGAGCAAGGTCTGAGAGTCCTGGGGCCAACAGAGTCGTCGGATGGACTTCTGGCCTACTCGTATGGTGGGGCCGAGACCAAGAAAGAATCAGACGCCCAAGTTGTCATCGGTGATGAGTGCGAGAGTCGGTATCTGAATTATGTCAGCGGAGGTTACAAGATCCTCCATGCTCCGAGCGCTGAGGAGATGCAACAGAGGCGCCTCGAGTATGCAGAATGCCTCCATGATCGCGGATACGAGATTCATGCTGGGGCCACCGGTCCGGAGATGGACGAGCTCTCATCAGCAGTAGATGACTTGACCTGCGCCATTCGGTACAGCGACACCATGGTGATCTCTGGGTACTAGGTGCTCTGGGTCGGGCCTGACGGGAACGCTTGTGTCGTACCGAGTTTCGACATCCTGATTCGATCGAGAATGTCAACCGGATCGCGCGCCCTTGATGGCACTCCGCGTTTCAGCGTGGTGTGATGGTGGCGAGGAGGTCCCAGTTGGGTCTGTCGGCGAAGAGCAGGGCCCGGATCCGGTAGTTGGGGAGGCTGGTGATCCCGAAGGCGGCCCGCTCGAGGCCCTGATCGTCCGGGTGAGCAAAGCCCCGGTCTGCCTTCGCCCGATCACCTCCGAGGCGTGCGCGGCGAGCCTGCTCCTCGGTCCAAGCCCTGGCGGGACCTGGGTGTTGCACCCTCGCCCTCAACCCACCTGGTCGAACTCGCCTCGTTCGATCAGGTCGGCGATGGCCTCTACGGACGGCCCCGGCGGGCGGTCCCGGTCCAGGCGGGGCACCACGGTGCGGATCAGGTCGCGTACCGCAGCGGTGGTCGGGGCCGGACGCAACGGCTGGCGCCGGTCGATCCCCTCTGCCGCACACAGCAGCTCCACCGCCACCACCCGCATCGCATTGTCCAGCACCATCCCCAGCTTGCGGCCCGCCCCCCACCCCATCGACACGTGGTCCTCCTGCAGGCCCGACGTGGGCACGCTGTCCACCGAAGCCGGATGGCACAGCACCCGGTTCTCGGCCACCAGCGCCGCAGCCGTGTACTGGGCGATCATGTACCCGGAGTTGAGTCCGGGCCGGGTGGCCAGAAACGGGGGCAACCCCGCCGACCGCGCCGGGTCCAGGATCCGATCGGTGCGCCGCTCCGAGATGCTGCCCAACTCGGCTACGGCGATTGCGGCGAAGTCGAGGGCGAAGGCCAGCGGCTCGCCGTGGAAGTTCCCCGCCGACACCACCTCGCCCCGATCCCCGAACACGATCGGGTTGTCCACCACCGAGCCCAGCTCGACACGCGCCACCGACTCGCAGTGGGTGAGCACGTCACGCGCCGCCCCATGAACCTGAGGGGCGCAGCGCAACGAGTAGGCATCCTGAACTGCATGGTCGAAGTCGTCGCGATGGCTGGCCACGATCTCGGAACCCGCCAGGGCGCCGCGGATGCGACGAGCCGACTCCACCTGCCCCGGATGCGGGCGCAGGGCATGCACCTCCTCGGCGAAGGGCCGTTCGCTGCCCAGCAGCGCCTCCACGCTCGCGGCCGCCGCCAGATCCGCCGCATCCACCAGCCGGCGTGCCCGCTCCAACGCCAGCACCAGCATCGCCAGCATCCCCTCGGTGCCGTTGAGCAGGCTCAGGCCCTCCTTCGGTTCCAGCACCAGCGGTTCCAGGCCGGCACCGGCGAGAGCATCGGCGGCAGGCATCACCACGCCGCCCGCCCGCACCGTCCCCTCCCCGATCACCGGCAGCGCCAGGTGGGCGAAAGGGGCCAGGTCGCCCGAAGCCCCCACCGATCCCTGCGACGGGACGACGGGCAGGATGTCACGCTCCAGCAGTTCGAGGAGCCGACGCACCACCTCCACCCGCACCCCCGAGTATCCCTGAGCCAGGGTGCGCGCCCGCAGCAGCAGCATCGCCCGCACCTGCTCGTCGGGAAGCGGCGGCCCCACACCGGCGGCATGAGATCGAAGCAGGGCCACCTGCATCTCCGCCGACATCTCGGGCTCCACCCGGGTGCTCGACAGCGCACCGAACCCGGTGGTCACCCCGTACACCACGGCGTCGCCAGCCACCGCCTCGGCGATCACCCGCCGCGCCGGCTCCAGACGACCCTCCACGTCCGGGCCGAGAACGACGCGGGTCTGGCGATGGGCCACTGCCACCACGTCGGCCGGATCCAGCGGATCGCCGGTGACGACGACGGTCACGACCCCTCCCGGGAAGCCAGCCCTGACACGAACGCCAGGAAGGCGGTGGCGGCGTTGCGCACCGTGATGCCATCACGGTCTCGTACCGGATCCACCTCCACGAAGTCGGCGGCGGCCACGGCCGGATGGCCCCCCGCCGCCCGGCAGGCGGCCGCCAGCTGCCGGGGGTTCATCCCCCCCGGTCGCGACCCGGGGCACCCCGGGGCGAAGGCCTGGTCGAGGACATCGACGTCGACGTCGACGAAGACCCAGTCGCACCTCCGCCCCAGGTCGTTCAAGGCGCTCGTCACCGCCCATCCCGCCCCCACCTCGTCGACCGTGGTCATGGTCACCACCTCCACCCCGTGGTCCCGGCACCAGGCGCGGTACTCCTGCGAGTTGGCGAACGAGTGGATCCCCACCTGGATCACCCGGCCGTCGGGAAGGCCGTCCTCGATCAGCCCCCGGATCGGACTGCCGTTGGTCGGCCCGCCCTCGGTGAGGCGGACATCGTGATGGGCGTCGAGGGTGAGGATCCCCACCCTCCCCAGGTCACCGCCGGCGAGGCCCTTCACCAGGGGGCGGGTGATGGCGTTGTCGCCGCCGAGGAAAGCCTTGACCGGCCCGGCGGGAAGCCCGGCGGCGAGCCGCTCCACCTCACCGGGCATGACGTGCATGTCGAGACCCTCCACCGGCCAGTCGCCCAGATCGGCGACGGTCACCCGGCGCAGATCGGCCTCGGTCTCCCCGTCGAACACCGACATGCCGCCCAGGGCGCTGCGCACGGCGCCGGGGCACCGCCACGCCTCGGACGGGCTGAGCGACGCCGACGACGACGGCACCCCGGCCACCAGCAGGTCGGGAGAGGAAGAGGCCGATGCCAGCCAGTCGTCGGCTCTTGGCCACAGAGGATCGGAGATCGCCATCAACCCCGAGGCTACCGGCAGCAGCGGGCCGGGAGCGTCCCCGCCGGTAGGGTTGCGCCATGACCGCCGACGGTCCGCTCCGGGTTGCGGCGAGCCTCACCATCCCCGCAGCCGAACTCAGATGGCGCTTCGACCCGTCCGGAGGGCCCGGCGGTCAGCACGCCAACAAGACCTCCACCCGCGCCGAGGTCTCGTGGGAGGTGGCCCGCAGCGAGGCGGTCACCGAGGAGGTCCGCTCCCGCCTCCTGGAGCGGCTTGGCGGCCGAGCCCCGGGCGGGGTGATCACCATCGCCGTCGACGAGACCCGGTCCCAGTGGCGCAACCGGGTCATCGCCCGGAGACGGCTGGCCGCCGTGCTCGACGAGGCGCTGCGACCCGAGGCGGAGCGGGTCGCCACCAGGATTCCGGCGTCGGCCCGTCGCAGGCGCCTGGAGCGCAAGAGGCGGCGGGCCGAGCTGAAACGAGGGCGACGAGCACCCGAACCCGACGAGTGAGCCGTGATCCGCGTCGGAGTCCCCTCAGGACGAGGGTCAGGCTCCCGGTGCCTGATGATCGACCCGGGCCAGATGGGCGCGGGCGTGGGCGATCGCCTCCTCCGAGGTGACGAAGAGGTGGTCGCGGTTGCGGCTGATCAGGTCGAGCACCCCGGCACGCTCCAGCATCGTCTCGGGCTGTGGCTGGAGGCCCGACACCAGCACCAGGATCTTGCGCCGCTCCAGGGCCTCGACCAGGTTGCGCAGGGCGGTGAGCCCGGTGGCGTCCATCACCGGGACCCGCCGCATCCGCAGGATCACCACCTTGATGTCGGAGCCCACCTTCAGCACCTGGTCGAAGAAGCGGGTGGCGGCGCCGAAGAACACGGGCCCATCGATGCGGTAGGCCATGATCGCCTCCCGTCCCAGCTCCACCTCCTCGCGTACCTCGTCGGCGGTGTCGTGATGCTCCCCATCCGAGCCCATCAGGCTCTCCGGCTGAATGCTGAGCAGCCGGCTCATCCGCACCACGAACAGTGCCCCGGCGGCGATCATCCCCACCTCGATGGCGAGGATGAGGTCGAACACGATGGTCACCCCCATCGTCAGCACGAGCACGAAGGCGTCGGAGCGCGTCGCCCGCAGAATGGTGCGCGCCGCATGGGACTCCACCATCCGGATCGCCACCACCATCAGGATCCCTCCCAACACGGCGAGCGGGATGCGGGAGGCGAACGGCGCCAGGAAGAGCACGATCACCCCCAACGCGACGCCGTGGACGATCGACGCCATCCGGGTGCGGGCCCCCGAACGCAGGTTGACGGCGGTGCGGGCGAGAGCACCGGTGGCAGGCATCCCGCCGAACATCCCGGCGGCGACGTTGGCCAGGCCCTGCCCGAACAGCTCCCGGTCGGGATCGTGCCTCTCCTCGATGGTCTGCCCGTCGGCCACCACCGCCGAGAGCAGGCTCTCCAGGGCGGCGAGGATCGCCACCGCCAGCGACACCCGGGCGAGATCGACCACCGCTCCCACCGACCAGACGGGAAGGGCGGGTGCCGGCAGTCCCCGCGGCACACCGGACACCCGGGCCACGGAGTCGAACCACGGCAGCAGCGACACCCCGACCCCGGCGAGGAGGGCGACCACACTCGCCGGGACCGCCCGCACCCGAGGGATCCGGGCCCACAGCGCCATCACGACCGCCGTCGACACGCCGAGCACCAGTGCGGGGGCGGTGGGGGTCTCGAAGAAGGCGGCCACGGTGCGACCCGCCGAGATCAGCGTCGACTCCGCCGGCTCCCCCGAGACGCCGAGCACCGACGGCAGTTGCTGCAGGAAGATGATCACCGCGATCCCGTTGGTGAACCCGGTGATCACCGGCCAGGGCACGAATCCGATGTAGCGCCCGATGCCTCCCGCCGCCATCGCCACCAGGATCGACCCGGCGATCACGGCCACCAGCGGGAGCGCCCCCGCCCCGTGCCGGGCGACGATCGGGATCAGCACCACCGCCATGGCGCCGGTGGGCCCGGACACCTGGAAGTTGGACCCGCCGAACACGGCGGCGACCACGCCGGCGACGATGGCGGTCACCACTCCGACCCCGGGGGCTGCGCCGACGGTCACGGCGAACCCGAGTGCCAGCGGCAGGGCGACCACCGCAACGGTGAGCCCCGCCACCAGGTCGGAGGCGAAAAAGGACAGGCGGTAGTCCGAGCGTCGGGGCAAGAGGGAGCGAAGGCTCACGGCGAGACGGAACTCTAGGTGTGCGCCGCCCCGCTCGAATCGGGCCCCAAGAGGCCCGTCAGCCCTCGGCGCCCCCGGTGAAGTTCCAGGAGTCGAGGCGCAGCGAAGGCGCCCGCACCAGGCCGGGACCGAACTCGGAGTCGGCGTAGCGCAGGTCGTCGCCGACGGCGGCCACGTTCCCCGGCCCCAGCGCCTTCACGAACGACTGGGTGAAGCGCAGGTTCGTGATCGCCCCGGTGATCACGCCGTGCTCGATCATGAAGGTCCCGTTGCGGGTCAACCCGGTGACGACCTGGCTCTTCGGGTCGAGGATGCGGCAGTAGTTGAATGTGGCCACGTACACGCCGCGTTCCACGCCGGCGATCAGGTCGTCGACCGACGCCGCCCCCGGCCGCACCACGACGTGGCCCGCCAGCGGGCCGTATGCGCTCGACTGCTCCCAGGCGTGACCGGTGGAGTTGGCCCCCACCTTGCCTGCGGTGCGACGGTCGTGGACGACGGCGGTCGTGACCCCGGCGTCGACCAGGGTCAGCGGCGCCTTGGCCACACCCTCGGCGTCGAAGGGAGCCCCCACGGCTTCGCCGTCCAGCGGGTCGTCGACGATGGTGATCGCCGGGTCGAACTGCTGGTCGCCGATGGCGACGAACGACTGGCCCTCCCCCACCGCCTTGCCGTTGAACCCGTAGAAGTCGAGGAAGATGGCGATGGTGGCCACCGCCTCCGGGGCAAGCACCACTTGGTACTCGCCCGGCTTGAGGTCGAAGGCGTTCATCCCCCGTCGGGCCCGGTCGGCGGCGAGGGCGCCGGCGGCGGCGCCGTCGAGGGCGGCGAGGGCGCGCGAGGTCTGATGGGCGGAACCGGCGCTCTCCCCGGTCTGATGGATGCCGTCGATCGTGGCGCGGCTTCCCCGGTAGGAGCCAGCCCGGCCGTTGCTGTTGGCAAACGCCGCCTCGAAGGAGTCCGAGTCGCAGAACCCGGCCGCCAGCATCCCCTCGCCGGCTGCGACGAAGTCGGCCACCACCCCGGCGCGGCCCGCAGGGGTGGCATCGACCGTCGACGGGTCGGAGAAGTCGCCGTCGCCGGCGTGCCCGGCAGGAGCCACCCCCGGCCAGTCGTGGTCGACAGGCTGCGTGGCCGCCACGGTGAGTGCGTCCTCGGCGAGCCGGGCGAGGGAGGCGTCGTCGGCCCGGTTGCCGGTGACCGCAGCCACCCTGCCACCGTCGGCCACCCGCAGGCGCACCCTGGTGTATTCGGACCCGACGTTCTGGTGGATGAAGGAGTTGGCGAACCGGGTCAGCTCCTCGCGACCGAAGGTGACGATCGCCTCGGCCTCGGCGCGGTCGCCCACCATCTCGACGACACGGCGCGCCGCCTCCTGCGGGTTCATCCCCGCACCCCCACCCTCACCTCGGCGAACCGGCCCGGTGATGCCGAGTGCCCGGTGTGGGCCACCTGCATCGGCTGGCCCTTGCCGCAGTTGGGGGTGCCCCAATGCACCCACTCCGCCGCCCCACCGAGCATGTCCAGCTGCGCCCAGAAGCGGGGTGTGATCCCGGTGTAGGTCGGGTTCTTGATCATCCTCCCCAGCCGGCCGTCGACGATCTCCCAGCCGATCTCGCAGCCGAACTGGAAGTTGAGCCTCTTGTCGTCGATCGACCACGAGCGGTTGGTGGACATGAGCACCCCCCGCCGGGTCTCGGCGATCATCTCCTCGACCGACGAGGCCCCCGGGAGCAACCCGACGTTGGTCATCCGCACCATCGGCAGCCGGTCGTAGCCGTCGGCTCGCACCATCCCTCCCGGCGGGAGTCCGGCGATGGCCGCCGAGTCGCGCCCGGAGAGCACCCCCACCCACAGCCCGGCGTCGACGATGGGCACCCGTTGCGCCGGGGTCCCCTCGTCGTCGAACCCGAAGGTCCCCAACGCCCCGGGAAGGGTGGCGTCGGCGGTGATGTTCATCAGGTCGGACCCGTAGCGGTGACGGCCCAGCTCTTCGAGGCGTAGGTGCGAGGTCCCGGCGAAGGCCGCCTCCCATCCGAGTATCCGATCCAGCTCGATGGCGTGGCCCACCGACTCGTGGATCTGCAGGGCCAGCTGGCTGGCCTCGAGGATGATGGTCATCTCCCCTTCGGGGCACTGCTCGGCGTCGAGGAGGGCTGCTGCCTCCTCGGCGATGCGGCCGGCGTTGGCGGCGTACTCCCACTTGCGCACCGTCTCGTACCCGCCGGTCTCGTACTGGCCGAACGACTGCGGGTAGGAGCGGCGCTGGGTCTCCGACTCGCCGATGGCGGTGGCGTCGAATCCGCCGCCACACTCCACGAGGTGCTGGTGGATGCGGTGGCCCTGGGAGGACACGAACCACTTGTGGGTGTCCCACGCCCCGAACGACGCTCGGGCGAGGCGGATCCGGTCGACGGCCGCCATCTCCTCGGTGACCGTCACCAGCAGATCCACCTTCTCGGAGAGCGGCACCTCGAGCGGCGGTTCCTGGTGCGGGGTCTCGTAGGAGGCCTCCACCACCGGCACGTCGGCCAGCTCAAACAGCGGTCCGGGCACGGCGGCCGAGGCCTTGGCGATCTCGGCGGCGCGATGTCCTGCCGAACGCAGGCCCTCTGCCGACAGGTCGTGGGTCCCGAAGAAGCCCCAGGATGATCCGAACATGGCGCGTACGCCCACGCCGACCGACTCGATGCGATCCAGGCCCTCCACGTTGCCGTTGAGCACCTCGATGTTCTCCGCCCTGGCCTCCACGAAGCGGGCGTCGGCGTAGGTGGCACCTGCGGCCAGGGCCGCCTCCACTGCTGCTGTTGCCGGGTCGAACATGCCGGAGGCACGCTACCCGATCGGACGGGAGGTTCCCACCCTCAGATCCCGGTGGCGGTGTCCACGATCAGCTCGTCCACCACCGCCTGCAGTGCCTCCCGGTCCGACGCGCCACCGCCGAGAGCGCTGCGATATGTGGCCACCTGTCGGTCGGCGCTGGTGCCGGTACCGACGATGTCCCGGGCGCCCTCCACCTCGGCCAGGCATCCCAGGGCCTCGGCCTCCTCCCCGACCAATTCCACCAGCTCGTCGATCAGGTCGGCGAACGGGACCAACATCCCTCGACCGAAGTCCATCAGCTCGGCCTCGGTGCCGTACCGTTGTGCCCTCCACACGTTCTCGGAAACCAGCATCGGGGCGTAGTTGCGCCACCGCTGGTTGCGCCGGCGCAGGCCGTAGAGCATGGCCAGGATCGACTGGTAGAGGGCGGCGACGGTGATGCCGTCGTCGAGCCGGGTGCACACGTCGGCGATCCGCATCTCCAGCGTCTCGTAGCGGGCCGAGGGGCGGACATCCCACCACAGCTTGGTGGCGTCATCCATCAGACCCGCCCCCACCAGGACATCCAGGTGGCGTTGGTACTCGGCCCAGGACGAGAAGTGCTCCGGTAGCCCGGTTCGGGGCAGGGAGCGGAACACCGAGATCCGGTACGACTTGAGTCCGCTCTCCAGGCCGTGCCAGAACGGAGACGACGTGCTCAGTGCCAGCAGGTGGGGAAGGAAGTAGGAGACGCCGTTCATCAGGTCGATCCGCAGCTCGGGGTCCTCGATCCCCACGTGGACGTGCATCCCGCAGATCACAAGGCGGCGGGCGACCACCTGGAGGTCCTTGGCCAGCATCAGGTACCGCTCCTTCTCGGTCACCTCCTGCTCGGCCCAATCGGCGAAGGGATGCGTCGAGGCGGCGATGAGCCGCATCCCGTGAGCCTCGGCGACACCGATCAGCTCGCCTCGCAGCCGCGCCAGGTCGCTTCGCGCCTCGGGAACGGTGGCGCACACCCGGGTCCCCACCTCCACCTGCGCCTTGAGGAACTCGGGGGTCACCTGCTGGCCGAGGATCTCGCGACAGGCGTCCATCACCGCGTCGCCCGGATCGCGCACCAGATCGCGCGTGACCGGGTCGACCAGCAGGTACTCCTCCTCGATGCCCACGGTGAAGGCGGGACGCGGCGGCATTCATCTCCTAATCGGCTGGGCGAACCATACCGAGCGACCCGACGCGTCGGACTCCCCGGGAGTACCGTTGCGTCATGGCTACCAAGGCAACCACCCCGGAACCGACACCGCTTGACAAGATCGCCGAGTGGGCGCGCGCCGAAGAAGGCGTCTCCGTCGCCGACGACGGCACCATCACCGTGGAGGGGGACAGCGAGCTGACCATCGCCGTCAGCGCCGACGACGAGCGCATCTCGATGGTGCACGAGCACGCCGAGACGACCTCGGATCCGGCTCGAGTCGCCGCAGTGCGCGCCGCCCTGCCCGGACGGGGCTCCCCGGTGACCGGCACGCTCAGTGCCGGTCGTACCCGCCTCACCGCCACCCTCACCTCCACCCTGTACGTCGACGGGCTGAACCGCCAGGCGTTCGTGACCGGCCTCAACGGGCTGATCGCCGCAGCCGACGCGCTGACCACGGCTTCGGCCGATAGCAGGCGGCAGGGCACCGCCGCCCCGACCGCCGGTGACGAGGCCGTTGCAGACCTCGTCGAGTCTGCGGCCGATGCGGTGGCAGGCGAGGCGGGATCGATCGTCCAGGAAGCCCTGTCGGAGGAGGAAGCGGCTGCACTCGCCGAGGCGGAAGAGGCGGAGGCCCGCGCCGCCGCCGAGGAAGCGGCGGCCCAGCAGGCGGCGCGCGCCGCACAGGCCGCCGCGACGGTCGGGGCCGCTGTTGGCGCATGGTCACCCACCCACAAGGTTCCCGAAGGTGGGATGCGGGCCTGGCCTGAGCCGAATCCTGCCCTGCCGCCGGCAGCCGACCTGCAGGCCCGAGTCGAACTGACCATCGCCGAGAAGCGTGGGGACTGGGCTCGGGTGGTCGGGTCCAACGGATGGACCGGATGGGTGGACGCCAGGAGGCTGGCCCCGATCGGAGCCGCGACGGCGACCCCGGCCTCGTCGGCCGCCGGCGCTTCCGGAGCATCGAGCACGACGTTCCCGATCGCCGCCATAGGCGGAATCGCCGTCGCCATCGCCGCCTTCCTACCCTGGTTCAGCCTGGACACGTTCGACGCCAACAGCTTCGAGGTCGCCCTCCCGTTCCTATGGGACCTTCATGCTTCCGGTCAGCCGGCGCTCGGATACCTGGTGGCGGCGCTCGGGGCCCTCGGCCTGCTGGCTCCGTTCGTGGAGCAGATCCCGAGCGGGGCCCGGAGGTTCGCCGGTGTCGCCTCGGTGGCGGTCGCCGCCCTGTAGGTGTTCCAGGTGAACCGAGGGCTGGGCACCGGGCTCGGTGACACGATCGACACCGTCGGCTACGGGGTGTACGTCGCCCTCGCCGGCGGCCTGGCGTTGATGGCTGCCCCGACGAGCAAGCCCTGAGCGGAAGCCCCAGCAGCGACTGGGATCCGGACGGCTACCTCCGCTTCGGCGGGGCACGGTTCCGTGCCTCCCTCGATCTGGTCGATCGCCTCGTCGGCTCACCGCCCGGCGTCGTGTGGGACCTGGGATGCGGCACCGGGGAGATCACAGAGGCTCTCGCCAGACGCTTTCCGGCTGCTCGGGTGCTCGGAATCGATTCGTCACCGGAGATGCTCTCGCGAGCGCGTGAGCGGCAGGGAGTGGAGTGGGTACAGGGCGACATCCGGACCTGGGACCCCGATGGACCGGTCGATCTGATCTTCTCCAGCGCCGCACTCCATTGGTTGCCCGGTCACGCCGGGCTGTTCCCCCGGCTGTTCTCGAGACTCTCGCCAGGCGGAAGGTTGGCGGTTCAGATGCCCCGCAACTTCGCCCAGCCGTCCCACACGCTTCTGGCAGAGACGGCCCGGGGCGCCAGGTGGGCGGATCGCCTCTCTCACCTTGGCCGGCAGGCACCGGTGGCGTCACCCGACTGGTACCACGACCTGCTGCGGCCCCTGGCCTCTGTCCTCGACGTCTGGGAGACCACCTACCTGCAGGCGCTCACCGGTGACGACCCGGTGGCGGCCTGGACCCGGTCCACCGCGGCGCGCCCTTACCTGGAGGCACTGGGCAGCGACGCCGAGGCGTTCATGGAGGAGTACTCGGCTCGGCTCCGCATGGCCTACCCACCACGCCCCGACGGGGTGACGCTCTTCCCCTTCACCCGCCTCTTCGTCATCGCCGGGGCCTAGCGTTCGACCATGGACCCCGAAACCTACGATCGAATCCTCTCGCTGCGAGTGACGCGGGAGTTTCAGGAGCGTCCCCTCACCGGGGACGAACTGGACGCCATCCT
Source organism: Acidimicrobiia bacterium (assembly GCA_030584185.1). Lineage (NCBI taxonomy): Bacteria > Bacillati > Actinomycetota > Acidimicrobiia > Acidimicrobiia bacterium. Next base: position 1,044,043 of record CP129495.1, read on the forward strand.
CGAGGCAGGCCGGTGGACCGGATCATCGAAGAACGTCCAGGGATGGGTGTTCGTGGTGATCGAAGGGCAGCGGAGCCTGGACTCCGTCGCCGAAGCCGGCAGGTTCACCGATCCGGTTCGGAACTCGGCGGCGACCATCGCCTTGGTTCGCACCGCCGCAGGAAACGACTTCGACATCGGGCGGGCGGCGCAGAACATGATGCTGGCGGCCGACACCATGGGGATCGGCTCGTGCCCGATCACTCTCCACGATGCCGAGACGGCCGGCCGAGTCCTCGCGCTCGGTTCCGACGAGGAGTGCCGCTGGGTGATCGCCTTCGGATTCCCCGACCGACAAAGGGAGGCGGAGTCCAGGGAACGGCGACGTGCCTCGGGAATGGCCGGCCGCAGGGCGCGTGAAGAAGTGTTTCGCCGGCTCGCCGACCAAGACGGTCAGCCTCGCAGCACCTGAACCATCTCGGCGAGGATCGCCACCGCGATCTCACCCGGCGTCACCGCCCCGATCGCCAGGCCGACCGGGCCGTGGAGCCTGACGAGGTCGGCCTCGGCACAGCCGGACGCCAGAAGACGCTCCAGACGCTCCCGGTGGGTAGAACGCGACCCGAGCACCCCCACGTAGCGCGGATCGGCGCCGAGTACCGCCGGGAGCAGCGAGTCCTCGAACCGGGCGGCGTGAAGCAGGGAGACCACGAAGCATCCCCCCTCCAGCGGCCGCCGCTCCAGGAGGTCGGCGGGCCACCCGACATCCACGGCGTCGGCGTCGGGAAAGCGATCGGGGCGGGCATGGGTCGGCCGGGGATCGCCGACGACGACCCGATAACCGGCAACGGCGGCCATCCGGCACAACGCCTCTGCAATCGGTCCCGCCCCGAAGATCCGCAGCGTCGGCGGTGGCGCCACCACCTCGAAGAACACCTCCACCCCGTTCACCAAGGCAAGCATCGAACGGCGAGAGGCCGCCGCCTCTGCAACCCGGCGGCGCAGACCGTCCTCCATCCCCGATGGAAGATTGCCGGCGAGTCGTTCTCCAGAGTCGTCGAACAGCGTTCGGATGCCGATGGCATCGCCGCCGAGGACGGTCGCAAGAACTCCGGTGAGCCCTTCGGCGGCAAGGCGGGCGGCGGCGGAAAGGGGATCGGTCACCAGCGGTCCACGAACACCCGGATGGTGCCGCCGCAGGCGAGGCCCACCTCGAAGGCTGCGTCGTCGGAGATGCCGTAGTCGAGAAGCCGGGGTGGGCCGCCGCCGATGACCTCCTGAGCGTGGGCGATGACGTCGCCCTCGACGCATCCGGCGCTCACCGAGCCGTGCACATCACCCGCCGACGACACCAGCAGGCGCGACCCCGGCGGGCACGGAGCAGAACCTTCGACGGCGACCACGGTGGCCGCCGCCACCGTCCTGCCCTCTGAGGCCCAGGCATCCCGCACCGCCACGTCGTCTTGCAGCCCCATCGGGCAAGTATCCCAGGACGCACAACACCCCGGGGCCTCCTATCCTCCCGGGGCCACCTCCGGTCGCCCCCTCCATGCGCAGCTCCTTCGACGCACTCACGGTCTTCGACCCCCGGCGCAGTCGACGCTTTCGTCGTCGGCGCAACTGGGGTCAGCTCACCCTGCGACTGCTGACCGTCCTCGCACTGGTTGGAACCCTGGTCGGAGGCTGGGTGATCTTCCGCTCCATGACCGGCATCGATCCGGTGCCACTGCGGGTGCTGGGAGCCGAGGGCCGGCCCCTGGGCGGGGCGCTCGTGGCAGGCGACAACGGGGCCGAAGCAGCCACCGATGCCGGCGGCCTGGCCCGCCTGCCCTTTGAGGTCCCGGCGACCCTCACCGTCACCGCCGACGGCTACGTACCCGCCGTGTTCACCGTCGAGGCCCTTCCCATCCAGGGAGCGTTGGCCCTTCAGATGGAGCCGCTGGTGCTTCAGGGGCGGGTCGTCGACAGCAACGGGAACGGCGTGGTCGGAGCCGCCGTCACCATCGGGGAGCACTCCGTGACGACCGGGCAGTTCGGGGCGTTCGAGATCGTCGAGGCCATGCCGGGCACGGTCAGGGTCGAGAAGGCAGCCTGGGAGCCTGCCGAGGCCGAGTGGGATGGCAGCCGCAAGCGATTCGACGTGACCATGGACGCCTTCATGGTGCGGGCGCTGCGTGTCGAAGAGGACACCGCCGGCGACGATGCCGCCTTTGCCCGCATCCTCGACATGGCCGACGCCTCCACGGTGAACGCCCTGGTGTTCGACACCAAGGAGGAGGAGGGGAAGGTGCTTCACACCTTCACCGATTACTCCGAGCCCCAGTCGATCGGGGCGCTGCAACCCACCTACGACGCAGCGCAACGACTCGCCGAGATCGAGGAGCACGGGTTGTATGCGATCACCCGGATCGTCGTGTTCCAGGACCCCTACGCCTCGCGGTTCCGCAACGAGTGGGCACTGCACAACTCCGAGGACGGCGGGACCTGGGTGAACGACAGGGGGCTGGGCTGGATGGATCCCACGGACAGAGGCTCGTGGGAGTACCCGATCCAGTTGGGGATCCACGCCTGCCGGCTCGGGTTCGACGAGATCCAGTTCGACTACACGCGTTTCCCGACCGACGGCGACATCGAAACCGCCGTCTACGACGACCCCGCCAAGGACACCGCCGAGGGCCGGGTCGAGGTGATCGCCGCCTTCCTCGCCGAGGCCAGGGAGCGGATCAACGCCGAGGGGTGCGCGGTCTCGGCCGACGTGTTCGCCATCGTCATGTCGGTGCGGGACGACCAGGGCATCGGACAGAAGGTGGAGGAGCTGTCCCACGTCGTGGACGCCATCAGCCCGATGGTGTACCCCAGCCACTACGGGCGCGGGTGGCTGAACCTGGAGAACCCCAACGACCATCCGGCGGAGGTCATCGGCGAGGCTCTGCGCTCCGGCATGATCCGGCTCGAAGGCGGGGCGCTGCTGCGCCCCTGGATCCAGGGCTTCTCGTGGAGTGCCGACCAGGTGCGCGAGGCTATTGCCACCGTCGACGACCTGCACATGGGCTGGATGCTCTGGAACCAGCTCTCGCTGTACGAGGAGGAGTGGCTGCCGCCCGATCCGAGCGGCTAGGCAGGTTGCGACGGGTCGAAGTGGGTCACGCGACCGGGACGGAGTCGCCCCAGCACCGCCACCACCTCGCCGGCCTGCCTGGCCGACGAGGCCAGCGCCACCGCCGACGCCGCCAGCACCCCTGCGGCGATGCCGATCCACAACACCAGCGATGCCGGCTTGCCCCGCATCCATCCGGCTTCGAGGCGATGCCAGGCGACCTGGTCGACATCGCCGATCGGGAATGCGTGGATGAGGTCCTTCGGCTTGCCGAGGCCGGCGATGCTCCACACCAGGACCCGGTGGTCGGTGACGGCGAGCAGCCCGCCGCCGCCGGGTATCGCCGGCTCAACCGGGGGCCGCTTCGCCACATCGGGCAGCGGCCTCGCCTCCGCTTCGGCAGCGTCGCGCTTCTGGTTACGGGCGTCCCAGGCGGTGCCGATGGCGGCGCCGATCAGGCCACCGGCGACGACTCCGGAGGTGGCGCCTGGGCTCGCCACCCGAAACGGGGAAGGGAAGACGTTGACCGCAGCCAGCACGGTCTCGCCCGGGGCGACTCCGGGGGCTCGAGCGGCCCTCTTGCTGAAGTCGACCACCGTCCGACCCTCAGAGCGGGATCTGCATGCCCTCGTGGGCGGCGTCGGTGAGAGGGAAACGGGACCGAGCGGCGGCGCGGAGCGCATCGATCTGATCGTCGTCGCGATCGGGATCGTGGCTGGTGAGGACGAGGCGGCCGACCCCGGCGGCGAGCGCCGCCTCTGCGGCGGCTTGCCAGTCGCTGTGACCCCAGCCCCTCCTGGCTCCGGCGCGCTCCTCGGGCGTGTACTGGGCGTCGTGGATGAGGACGTCGGCTCGATGAGCCAGCTTCACCAGCCTCTCGTCGGCCTCCGGCTCTCCCGCCTCGTGATCGGTGGCGAGCACCACGGTCTTGCGACCCTCCAACCGGAATCCGGCCACGCCTTCGGGATGATTGAGCATGGCGTGGCGCACCCGGATGGGGCCGACGTCGATGCTCTCCTCCAGAACGCGCACCCGAACCGTGGCTGCGGCCTCGTCGAGGGTGACCGGCCACCAGGGGCGACAGATCACCGAGTCGAGGCACTCCTTGGGCTGCTGTCCCTCACACTCGGCACCCCACACGTCGACCATGTTGCCGGCCGCGAACAGGGGAGCGAACACCGGCAGCCCCTGGATGTGGTCCCAGTGGAAGTGGGTGAGCAGCAGTGAGAACCGCTGGGGTGCCTCCCGCCCCGAGACCATCTTGGCCAGCCGTCGCAGGCCCGTTCCGGCGTCGATGACCAGATGGTGGTTGGGCTCCACCTCGGCGAAGTAGCAGCTGGTGTTGCCGCCGTAGCGCCGGTAGGCGGGGCCGGACACGGCCGCCGACCCGCGACATCCGGCGACGTGGAGGGTGGTTCCGATCATGGCCGCATCCGGCCGAATCCGACCACGGCCTCAGTCGGAGAGGGCGGCGTCGGTGTCACGCAGCCGACGGGCCAGTTCCGACATCATCTTCACCCCGATCTCGGGGTGGGAGGCGATCATCGCCCTGAGGTCCCACTGGGTGATCACCAGGCAGCGGGTCGGCCCGGTGGCGACGACGTCTGCCGTGCGAGGGGTGTCGTCGAGCAGCAATGCCATCTCGCCGAAGTAGGCGCCGGGACCGAAATCGGCGAGCACCAGATCGCCCTTGCGGGCCTGGGCGCCGCCCTCGAGAACCAGGTAGAAACCGCGCCCGCCCTCATGGCCGTCACGAATGATCTCGTCACCGGCGGAGAAGGTGCGCTCCTTGGCCGTGGAGAGAACGCTCTCCAGATCTCGATCCGAGAACCCGGAAAAGAGGCTGGTCTGCTTCAGAAGTTCGGCGGCTTCCATCTACTCCACCTGTTCGGTTCGGGCAACGATATCCCACCGAAGCCCCCAAGGCGCAACTCGTGGCATCACCGGGCGCCACGCGCCGACCGCAAGGGCGAGAGTGTGCCCAGCGACTCGGCCACCACCACCGCCTGATCGCCGCTCTCGAGGCGGAAGCCGACTTCGGGGTTGGTGTAGGTCTTGCCGTTTCGCGCCACGGCGAGCAGGGTGGCTCGATGGTCCCCGCGCATGCGTGCCGACAGGGCGTCGATGCTCAGGCCGACGTACTCGTCGGGGAGAATCACCCGATACAGCTCCGAGCCCTCGCCACCCGAGACGATGTCGGTGACCAGCTCACCGAGACCGGGGTACATGGCGGTTCGGGCCAGCAGGTGGGACGCGAGGCGCGAGGTGACCAGCAGCTCGTCGACGTTGGTGCGGCGGAGGTGAGGGACGTGACGCGGGTTGTTCACCTCCACGACGGTCCGCACCTGGGGAGCCAGGCTCTCGACGGCCAGCACGATCAGGATGGAACGCATGTCGGCGGCGTCGGAGCTGTCGGTGGGACAGACGATGACGGCCTCACAGGACGCGATCCCCGCCCGTTCGAGGTCCTCGACCGAGGTGGCGTCCCCGCGCACGAAGTAGGCGCCGTCGCCGGCGGGGTTCTTCTCACTGTCGTGGAGGACGACGATCCGGGCTCCGAACTCGTCCTTGCGCAGCTCCTCGACCAGGTCTCGAGCGGTCGAGTTCCAGCCGCAGATGATCACGTGCCCGGAGTAGCCGGCTGCTCCCATGCCCTGTCCCTCCTTGACGAGAAAGTCGATCACGAACCCGACGACGGCCCCGGTGACGGTGGCCAGCATCGCCACACCGAACAGTGCCAGCAACCAGTGCACCGTCCATCCCCAGGGGGTGGATACGTAGGAGATGTCGCCGGCGTCGAGGATGGTCATGATCGACCAGTAGAAGGAACGGCCGATCGACGAGATCGTGCCCTCCTTCTCCGCGAGCGTCACCGCCAGCGTGGCCAGGATCACCACGATCAGGCTCGCCAGAACCAATGGGCGCAGCACCCGGCCTCCGGTCTGCTTCCGGACGCGGCTCAGGTGCCACCGCAAGCGGGTGAACAGCATGTCGCCCAACCTCCCCTGGGAACCAGATCATACGGCCCCTGATCCCCCGTCCCGTTCAGACTCATGGGCCGGGCGCATCATTTTCGGCCCGGGCCAAAAGGCCCTATCCGCCCAGCCGATACGCCGCGACCCTGATCGGCGCAGGGAGGTCGGCGGGACGCCGGCCCGGCCCGCACAGCGCCCCCTCCTGTGAGTGGTGGGCGAGCGGACCGCCGGCCTTCCTTCTCCGCCTTCGCCCTCGTCGGGGAGCGAGACGTCTGCCATGCTGATTCCGTGGTGACCGTCGCCATCCTCGCCGGAGGTGCCTCGCGCCGAATGGGCCGCGACAAAGTCACGTTGCCCCTGGGCGACGGCACGATGATCGACCTCGTGGTTGCCGCCTGCTCCGGCCACGAGGTCCTGTGCGTGGGCCGGGAGGTGCCCGGCCTGGCGCACGTCGCCGATGCGGTCCCCGGCCGAATGGGCCCTCTCGCAGGACTGGTGGCCGCACTCGAGGTGGTCGACGGGCCGGTGGTTCTCGTTGCAGCCGACCAGCCCTGGCTGCGAGGCGAAACCGTTGCCGCCATCGCCGCCCGACCCGAGGACCTCCCCGTGGTCCCCATCGATGCCGCTGCCCGCCAGGTGCTGTGCGCCCGCTATCCGACATGGGTGCTGGAGCAGGCTCGCAACCTTCTGGTCGAGGGTGGCGGGATCAGGCGGCTGCTCGACCAGGTCCCGTTTCTCGGTGTCGAACGAAGCGAGTGGTCGCGGTGGGGGGAGGACGGCCGGTCGTGGTTCTCGGTGGACACCCCCGAGGACCTGAAGCGGGGTCTGGAGGCATTCGGGCAACCAGGACGCCCGTCGATCCCCGATTCGTGATGCCTGCCTAGGTCGGCTCGAAACGAGCGGTGAAGTGCCTCAACCAAGGTGCGCTCTTCACGATGCGCAGCCCGCCGATCTCATCGACACGGTTCGCCACGGCCAGGACGACCTCCGCCACGTAGTCGATGTGGCTCTGGGTGTATGTCCGCCGGGGCACGGCGAGCCGGACCAGCTCCATCGGAGCGGGTGTCTCTGTTCCGTCCTCGCCGGCAACTCCGAACATCACCGATCCGATCTCCACTCCACGGACCCCGCCCTCTCGATACAACTCGATGGTCAGCGCCTGGGCCGGGTACTGCGACTGGGGAACGTGAGGAAGCAGTGCCTTGGCATCGATGTAGACGGCGTGGCCTCCCGGCGGCCACACCACCGGAACTCCTGCGTCCCGGCACTTCTCGGCCAGATACTCGGTGCTGCGGATGCGGTAGCGCAGGTAGCGCTCGTCCAGCACCTCGTCGAGACCGATGGCGATCGCCTCGAGATCGCGTCCCGCCAGCCCGCCGTAGGTGGGGAACCCTTCGGTGAGGATGAGCAGGTTCCGACAGCGCGCCGCGAGGTCGGCGTCTCGCATCGCCAGGAAGCCTCCGATGTTGGCGATGGCGTCCTTCTTCGCCGAGAAGGTGACCCCGTCCACCAGGGAGAACATCTCGGAGGCGATCTCTCGCGGGGTCCGGTCGGCCTGGCCCGGCTCGCGCAGCTTGATGAACCAGGCGTTCTCGGCGAAGCGAGCCGCATCCATGAAGAACGGGATCCCGTGGCGATCACAGACCGCACGCACGTCGCGCAGGTTCTGCAGGGAGACCGGCTGTCCGCCCCCAGAGTTGTTGGTCACCGTGATCATCACCAGCGGGATCCGGTCGGCCCCGACCTCGGCGATCGTCTCTTCGAGGACGGCCACGTCCAGGTTCCCCTTGAATGGATGATCCAGCGTCAGGTCTCGCCCCTCGGGAACGACCATGTCGCGGGCCTCGGCACCCTGGTACTCGACGTTGGCACGGGTGGTGTCGAAGTGCGTGTTGTTGGGTATCACCTTCCCCGGCCCCGCCAACTCCGAGAACAGGATCCACTCGGCGGCGCGGCCCTGATGCACCGGGATCACCTCGGGAAGACCGGTCAGTGAGGTCACCGCCTCGTAGAAGCGGTCGTAGGATCGGCTGCCGGCGTACGACTCGTCGCCGATCATCATCCCCGCCCACTGCGCCGCCGACATCGAGCCGGTGCCGGAGTCGGTGAGCAGGTCGATGGTGACCTCGTCGGCATGGAGACCGAAGAGGTTGTACCCGGCACGAAGCAACGCATCCTCCCGCTGTTGCGGGGTGGTGAATGCGATCTCCTGGACGCTGTGGATCCGGAACGGTTCGATGATTGTGCGGTAGGGCATGGCTCTCCCGATGACGACGGCACCACGCTAGGGGACCGGGAGCCGGCTCCGATCGACCCGCTAGCCTCGACTGGATGACCGGACCTCTGATAGCGGTGTTCGGCTCGTCGCAGGCGCTACCCGGAGACGGCCTCTACGAAGAGGCGGTGCGCTGCGGGGACCTTCTCGCCCGGTCCGGTTTCGGGGTCGTCACCGGAGGCTACGGCGGCGTCATGGAGGCTGCGGCACGGGGCGCCCGCCTGAGAGGCGCCAGGGCGATCGGCGTGACCGTCCCCTCGGTGTTCCCCGACCGGCCCGGAGCCAACGAGTTCGTCTCCGACGAGATGCCGACCACCCACCTCATGGAGCGCATCCATGCCCTCACCGATCTGACCGAGGCCTGGATCGCCATGCCCGGGAGCCTGGGCACGCTCGCCGAGCTGGCGATCGCATGGAACCTCGCCTTCGTGGCTCGATACTCGGCGACGCCGCCCAAGCCGTTGGTCACCGTGGGCGAGGTGTGGGCGGCTCTGGTCGATCACCTTGCCGGCTCGGTGGGCGCCGACCGCAGCCTGGTGATCACCGCCCGGGACGTCGACGAGGCCGTCGCCGCAGTGGTCCGCCTGATCCCGGGAAGGGCTCACCCCGGAACCACCGCGGCACCGGGCCGTTCGTAGAATCGGCCGATGCCCGACACCACCTTCTTCCTCGGCGGCACGATCGACCCCACCACCGGGGCCCGCAGCGGAGCCGAGATCAGGTACCCGGCCTCCCACCTCACCACCCATGGGGTGATCGTCGGCATGACCGGCTCCGGAAAGACCGGGCTGGGGATGATCTACCTCGAGGAGGCTCTGCGCAACGACATCCCGACGCTGGTCATCGATCCCAAGGGTGACATGACCAACCTGTTGCTCACCTTCCCCGAGCTGGCGCCGGCCGACTTCGCCCCGTGGGTTGATGCCGGTGAAGCCAACGCCCAGGGCTCAGACGACCTCGCCGCCGACACCGCAGCCCTGTGGAAGAGCGGGCTGGAGTCGTGGGGCCTCTCCGGCGCCGACATAGCGGACCTCCGCAGAAGGGTGGGCATGACCCTCTACACACCGGGGTCGGCGGCGGGGATCCCCCTGAACGTGCTCGGCTCATTGGCCGCACCCGGGGGTGACTTTGCCGAGGACTCCGAGACGTTTCGCGACGAGATAGAGGGAATCGTCTCCGGGTTGCTCGCCCTGGTCGGGGTCGCATCCGACCCGCTGTCGGGCAGAGAGCACATCCTGCTCGCCAACCTCGTCGAGCGATCCTGGATCGCCGGAGAGGACCTGAGCCTGGAGTCGCTCATCGTCCAGGTGACATCTCCCCCGATGCGCCGCCTCGGTGTGTTCGACATGGACACCTTCTTTCCGGAGAAGGACCGCCTCGCCCTGGCGATGCGGCTCAACACGCTGGTGGCGTCGCCATCCTTCGCCGCCTGGCGCACTGGACCTGCGTTGGACCCGGCCACGATGCTCTGGGATTCCACCGGGAAGCCTCAGGCTGCGGTGCTGTACCTGGCACATCTCTCCGAGGACGAGCGCCAGTTCGTGGTGACCATGGTCCTCGGCCGACTGATCACCTGGATGCGCTCCCAGGCCGGAACCGGTGACCTGCGCGCCCTGGTGTACATGGACGAGGTGTTCGGGTTCGTGCCGCCGACGGCCATGCCCCCGGCGAAGAAGCCGATCCTCACTCTGATGAAGCAGGCAAGAGCCTTCGGCGTCGGCATGCTGCTCTCCACCCAGAACCCGGTGGACCTCGACTACAAGGCGATGTCGAATGCAGGCACCTGGTGCATCGGTCGCCTCCAGACCGAGCGCGACAAGGCCAGGATCCTGGAGGCGTTGCAGTCGGCGGCCGGTGGCACCGACATCGGCTCACTCGATGCCCTCATCTCCGGGCTGGGCAAGCGGCAGTTCCTGCTCCACGACACAAGGGAGAAGGAGCCGGCGCTCTTCACGACGCGCTGGGCGATGTCGTACCTGAGAGGCCCACTCACCCGCGATCAGGTGGCGGTGCTGGTCGGAGACGACGCCCGCCGCCACCAGGAGCACACGCCGCAACCGGTGGCCCTCCCCCATGACGCATCGCCGGTGGCACCGCAACTGGCCGGCCGGGCCAAGCACGTGGACCCGGCGGCACCGTGGCTCGATGCCATCGGGGCCAACGCCACTTCGAAGACGTTCGCCGTTGCGCTGGCGGCGCGCGTCCGGCTCACCTTCGACGACACCGCTGCCGGTGTGAACCACACGGAGGAGTGGGAGGCCGTGTTCCAGCCACTCACCGATCCCTTCGACCCCGAGGCAGGATTCATCGTGGACCACGATCCCCGCGACTTGCGCGATCAGGCTCCCGATGGGGCGGCCTACCTGACCCCGGAAGTGCCCGCGGACCGGCAGGCGTGGCTGGCGGAGGCGGAGAGATCCATCAGAGACCACCTCATCGCGACCCGCACCTTGCACACACTGCGCAATCGGGCCCTGAAGACCTACGGACGAGTCGGTGAGTCGCCCGAGGCGTTCATGGAGCGCTGCCGGTCGATGGCCCACGAGCAAGCCGACGACGCCATCGTCGCCATCAAGAAGCGCTTCGATGCCCGCATCGAACGGGCCCGTGACCAGATCGAGGCCGCCCACCTGGCGGCACGCCAGGCACGACTCGATGCCGAGACCCGTCGCCAGGAGGAGGTGGTGTCGGGTGCCGGCACCATCCTCGGAGTCCTCATGGGCCGTCGCAACAGTCGATCGATGTCGACCGCCACCTCCAAGCGTTCGATGACCCGGCGCGCCGAACAGCGCGCGCACACCGCCGACGCCAAGGTTGCCGCTCGATCCGAAGCGTTGGAAGATCTCGAGGAGGACTTGGCCGAGGCGATCGATGAGGTCACCGAGGAGTGGCTCGCCAAGGCGGCCGAAGTCGAGGTGCTGGAGATCCCGCTCGAGAAGAGCGATGTAGTGGTGGAGACCCCGGTGCTCATCTGGGTTCCGGTGACGGGCTGACCCTCACCTGAGCCCTAAACCACCGCCCCAGGGCAGCCGATGATTGAGCCATGACCGCATCGGTGACGCCAATCCACCTGGGCACGGCACGCCTGGCGCTGATGCGCGTCGACGAGAGCACGGACGAGACCGCGGCGCGCGTCCGGGTGACCCTGGCCTGGGACGGCGACGAGCACGCCGGCACCTCCGACGGATCGCCCAGCGACCGACGGCGGCCCGCCCTGGTGGCGGCCGCCACGCTCGATGCCGTGGCCTTCCTCGGTGGAGGGTTCACCCTCGTCGACACCGCCACCACGAGAGTGGGCGGGGCCGACGTGGCGTTGGTCGCCGTGGACGATCTCGAAGATGGTCGCCGCCTGTTCGGCACCGCACAGATGGAAGCGGACAACCGCCAGGTGGCATTCGCCCGGGCCACCCTCGACGCAATAAATCGAATCCTTCCCCACCAGGCCTGATCACCTGCCTGCCGGCATCCCGCTACGCTCCGTGGGCATGCCAGGACGCCCGGTTATCGTTTCAGTCGTCGACGACCCCGAGAACGGTGACAGCCGCGTCACCGTGACCCTCGACTGGGAGGACCGCGCCTGGGAGGGGCATGCGGCCGGGCCGGGAGAGCAGCGGGTGCGCCTGGCCGGAGAGGCGACCCTCGACGCCGTTGCCCACATGGTCGATGGGATCTCACCCCTCGAACTCCTCGCCATCGCATCCACGGGCCTTGGACCCGCCAGCGTCGCCCTGGCACAGGTTCGCTACGGCGACGGCGACGTCCTGGTCGGATCTGCGATCGAGACCGAACCCGACGATCGGCTGGCGGCGGTGCGAGCCGTCATGGACGCCATCAACCGGCGCCTGGAGCGCGACCTCTAACCGACGGGTGTCTCACCCTCGCCGAGGATCGCCCACAACAGGTCCCGAATGCTGACGATCCCCAGCAGCTCGCCGTCTGCCATCACCGGCATGTGCCGGTAGCCGACCTCGAGCAGCCAACGCGCCGCCTCGTCGACGTCGACGTCGGGAGAGAATGTGTCCGGCGCCTCGGCCATCCACTCCGAGACCGGAGATGTTTCCGGATCGGCGCCGGCAGCCAGGGCACGGACCAGGTCGCGCTCGGTGATGATCCCCACCAGCTTGCGGTCGGCGATCACGCCCAGGCTTCCCACACCGTCCTCGACGAGGGCACCGGCTGCATCGCCCAGGGTCGCCTCGGTGCCGATCATGACCGCCGTCCCGCCCACCAGTGAACCGAGCTTCATGTCGTCGAGCGTAGCGAACCACGCCCGCGTCGGTCCGGGGCCATCCGGCCCCATGTGTCCGAGGGCCGTCAGACCAGATCCTGCTCGCGGATCCCGAACGACGGATGCCGGAGGCGGCACAGGGCGAGCTTCTCCAGCTGACGGATGCGCTCCCTGGTGAGCTTGAACTCGTCGCCGATCTCCTCGAGGGTGCGGGGCACCCCGTCCAGGAAGCCGTAGCGCAGGGCGAGGATCCTGCCCTCCCGTTCGGGGAGCCGGGCGATCGAGCGGCGCAGCGAGTCGGCGATGTCGCCCTCTTCGGTGACCCGAACCGGGTCGACGGCATCCTCATCCTCGATGAAATCGCCCAACTGGGCACCGTCCTCGCCCACCGGCTGCTCCAGTGACACGGTGTCGGCGACGCCAAGGGCGAGCTCCACCTTGTCCACGGTGACGCCCGCCTCCTCGGCGATCTCCTCGGGACGCGGATCACGGCCCAGTTCGGCCTTGAGGCTGGCCTGGGCGGCTCGAACCGCCGCCAGCGTGTCGTGGAGGTGCACCGGGATGCGGACGGTGCGCGACTTGTCGGCGATGGCACGGGTTATCGCCTGTCGAATCCACCAGGTGGCATAGGTGGAGAACTTGAAGCCCTTGCGCCAGTCAAACTTCTCGACGGCACGAATCAGACCCAGGTTGCCCTCCTGGATGAGATCGAGGAAGTCGATGCCCGACGTGTTGGCGTAGCGACGGGCGTTGGCGACCACCAGACGCAGGTTGGCGGTGAGGAAATCGTCCTTGGCCTGCTGCCCCTGGCGCTTCGCCCGCTTGAGCTCGACCTCTTCCGCCTTTCCCTTGAAGTCGCCGGCGTCGAGACGGCGCGCCGCGTCCTCGCCGGCTTCTATCCGCTGGGCGAACTCGACCTCGTCCTCGGCGGTGAGCAGGTCGTACTCGCCGATGGCACTCAGGTACTGGCTGACCAGGTCGGTGGTGAGGCGTCCGCGCTCATCGGTGAGCTTGTTTCGATCCCGATCGCGCCGCGTCTTGGCAACTGCCATGGATGTCACGTGTCCTCTCGGAAGCCTTGATTCAGGAGAGTGGGCAGGCGGAGATGCCCGCCCGGAAACTTGTGAACTTGATCACAAGCATCGGCTCTCGGTCAATATGACACAGCTCCCACCGTTTGTGAACCCCCGAATCACAGAGATATTCCCGATCCGGGCCGGGTGGGGCCTCGTAGAGGGCCCTCAGTCGTACCGGAGGCTCTGCAAGACGCGATCGAGCTCGGCACTGCCGCTCGGGCCCACCGTGATCACCTGGACGAGGAGCACGAACGCGTCGTCATCGGGGGCGACGGCGGCCACGAAGAAGTCGCTTCCGACGGGGCCGCAGTCGGACCACCACTCGGCGAAGCCCGCCAACCCGGCGAGCTCGTACGGCTCGGATCGACCCTTGACACAGTCCCCCTGGTACTCGCCAAGCGCCTCGGACGGCGCCATGGTGCCGGTCACCCCGATGAAGACCCCCGGCGTCTCCCACCCGGCGAGCCATGCCTGGCGGTCGACCGAGGCGCTGAGGGCAGGGCCCACCTCCTCGCCTTCGCGCATCCAGCCCCCGGTCGCCACATCGTCCCAATGGGAGGGAACCTCGACCTGGATCGTCCCGGAGTCGTCGGTGATGGCTGTCCAGCCGTCCGCAGGGGAGCCGAACGAGGTCGAGGTCGGGTCGACCACCGATGTCGAGGACGCAACCGGCAAAGACTCACCACCGGAGCGGCCCACGAACAGCAAGACGGCGAAAACCAGGGCGACCACGCCGAACAGGCCGGCGACCAGGGCGAGAAGGCCCGGGAGCCGGGAGGGTGCCGTCGTTGGCCGCTCGCCGATGCTCACCCGGAGATTCTCGCCCCCTGCTCCCGTCCATGCGAACGCCCTCCGGCAAGAATCCGATCCTGCTTACGATCGCTCGGTGAGTTCCCGCAATCGGCTGGCCGACGCGACCAGCCCATACCTGCTGCAGCACGCCACCAACCCGGTGCACTGGTACGAGTGGGGCCCGGAGGCCTTCGACGCCGCCAGAAGACGCGACGTCCCCATCCTGCTCTCGGTCGGCTACGCCTCATGCCACTGGTGCCACGTCATGGCACACGAGTCGTTCGAGGATCCGGCCACCGCCGAGCTGATGAACCGCCTGTTCGTGAACGTCAAGGTGGACCGGGAAGAACGGCCCGATGTGGACCGCATCTACATGGATGCCGTTCAGGCATCGACCGGTCGCGGCGGATGGCCCATGACCGTGTTCCTGACCCCCGGCGGCGAGCCGTTCCATGCCGGCACCTACTTCCCCAAGAATGACCGGCCCGGAATCCCGTCCTTCACCCGGGTGCTCATCGCCGTACGCGACGCCTGGGATGACCGCCGTGGCGAGGTGCTCAGCCACGCCGACCGCCTGACGGAGACGATCCGGGCCGAACTGCCCGCGGGAGACCCCATCTCGACCGGCACCCTGCGCGCAGCATATGGAGCGCTCGCATCGAACTTCGACCGGGTCCAAGGCGGATTCGGCGGCGCCCCAAAGTTCCCTCAGGCCCCGACCCTGGAGTTCCTCCTCCGGATCCACAAGGAGGAGTGGGCGCCAGAGGCGGCAACGATCCTCGACACGACCCTGAGCGGGATCGACAGGGGCGGAATCCACGACCACGTCGGTGGAGGCTTTGCTCGCTACTCGGTGGACGCCACCTGGAGCGTGCCCCACTTCGAGAAGATGCTGTACGACAACGCCCTGCTCACTCGCCTCTTCGCCCGATGGCACCAGGTGACCGGCGAGACCCGCCACGCCTTCGTGGCGCTGGAGACGGCCGCGTACATGCTCGAATCCCTGCGCCTGCCCGGGGGAGCCTTCGCCACGGGAGAAGACGCCGACTCCGACGGCGAGGAGGGCACGTTCTACGTGTTCACCGAGGGTGAGGTGTTGGGTGCCGCCGGCGAGCACGGCGTGCCAGTGTGTCGCCACCTCGGCGTGACGGCTCGAGGCAACTTCGAGGGACGCAACGTCCTGCGAGTCGCCGAGCCCATTCAGGTCACCGCCGATGCCACCGGCATCGAAGTGACCGAGCTGGAGGCGGCGGTGCGGGCCACCCTTCGCAACCTCGCCCTGGTCAGAGCCGGTCGCAGCCGTCCCGCCATCGACGACAAGGCGATTGCCGCCTGGAACGGGTTGGCGATCCGTGCCCTCGCCGAGGCATCGGTGGCGCTCGGCGCCCCCCATCTCCTGCAGGGCGGAATCGACGCCGCGCGTTTCGTGCTGGCGGAGATGCGCGCTGGCTCCGGGCGACTGCACCGGACCTGGCGCCAGGGCCGGTTCGGCCCTCCCGGTTTCTGCGACGACTACGCCGCCATGGCGTTGGCCTGCTTCGCCATCTACCAGGCGACCGGGGACGAGGCATGGTTCTCCGAGGCGGCGCAGCTCAGCACCGAGATGGTCGACCTGTTCCATGATCCCGGCCGCGGATTCTTCGCCACCGGGCACGATGCCGAGGCCCTCGTCGCCCGGCCACACAACCGGTTCGACAACCCGACACCTTCGGACAACTCGTTGGCGGCAGAGGCCCTGCTGCACATGGCGGCCTTCACCGGCGAGGGCAAGTGGCATGATCTGGTGACAGAGGTGCTCGCCGCCGGCGAGGCCATGGCGTCGAGCCATCCATCCGGTGTCGGTCACCTGCTCGCTGTGGCGTGGACGAGTCTGGCTCCACCCCTCGAGGTGGCCATCGTGGGACCGGAGATCGAGCCGCTGCTGGCGGTGGTCGACGAGACCTATCGACCTGAGGTGTTCCTGGCTCGCGGCGGCGTCGACTCCGTGGTCCCACTGCTGCAGTCCCGACCACCGGTTGACGGCCGGGCGACGGCGTACGTGTGTCGCGGCTTCTCGTGTGACGCCCCGGTCACCGAACCTGGCGCCCTTCGTTCTTCCCTGAGCGCGAACAACACACCGACGACCCCCGTCTAGATTGGCCCCGTGACCAGCCGGAACGGGTCCACCATTCGTCGCGCCGCCCTGGTGCTGATCGTCGTGGGCCTCGCCGTGGTCGGATGGACCGGGTTCCGAATCTGGCGAGCATGGGCGGGCATCGAGCGTGTCGCATTCGACCCCAAGGCGGCCGCCATCGCCATCGGAGAGGGAAAGGGCTCTCCCGACACCTCCCTTCCGGACGACGAGGAGCCTTCGGAGCCTCTACCGGAGGCGGGCGTCTCCGCAAGCGGAGATCAGTTCGCCGTCGCTGCAGCCAAGACCGCAGACGAAGCGATGGACGTCTACCTGATCATCGGATCCGACGAGCGGTACGAGGGCGCCAGCCGGCGCGCCGACGTCATCCTCCTCTTCGTGGCGCCGACCGATGGCAGCGGCACGCTGCTGGTCTCGATCCCCCGCGACCTGTATCTGCGCAACCCGTGCACCGGGAAGATGAACCGCATCAACGTCAACCTGAACGGTTGCGGGAGCGCCGCCAATGGCCCCGAGCAGGTGGCGATCGCTGTGGGCGAGTACACGGGAATCGAGGTCGACCACTTCATCGTCTTCGATTTCGACGGGTTCCGTGCCGTCGTCGACCGCGTCGGTGGCGTCGAAGTGTGCACCCCCTACGCCGTCAGGGATCCCAACACGAGTCCGGTTGCGCTCGACCTTCCTGCGGGGTGCAGCATCGCCAATGGCCACCAGGCCCTGGCATGGGTGCGATCGAGACACACCGAAGGGTTCATCGACGGAAGTTGGCGGCCCCTGGCGGTGTCCGACCTGACCCGCAACCAGCGGCAGCAGGAGATCATCCTGCAGGCCCTGGAGAGCCTCGGCGACTTCGGCGACATCTCCGAGCTCACCGCTCTCGTCGAGAGCGTCTCGGATGCCTTCGCCGTCGACGAAGGGCTCGGCCTCGGTGATGCCATCGCCTTCGCCTGGAGCCTGCGAGGCATGGATCCGGCGACGATCACGCGGCCGGTCATCCCTGTCGCCAACTGGATCGACCCGACCGGGCGCTGGGTGCTGGTTCCCCAGGCGACGTTCGAGGAGGTGGTGGTGGCGGCAAGGCCCGACCTCGGCGGCTACTTCGAGGGCTGACCTCCCCACCGCATCGTTCTTCTCGACTTAGGATTGACCCTCAACCGATGGGGTGAGGCTGTGGACATCGACCAACCGACGGGAAACGGGGAGCCATTCCCGACCTTCGACCCAGAGTTCACGCGGCGCCCCTCCGGATCGCCGTCCGGGCGAGGAGGTGGCTCTCGGCGACCCCCTGCCGCCGGACAACCCAACCCGTGGCTCGTCGGGCTGGCCGTCGCCACCGTGCTCGCCGCGGTGAGCGTGATCGCCTTCGGGGTCTTCGGTGGGGGGGGCGACTCGGACTCGGCTGCCGCCACCACGACCAGCGAGGCGGCGTCCGGGGACGGAACCACCACCGTCCCCGACGGTGCGACCACCACCACGGTCCCCGGAACCGACACCTCGGTGACGCTCGCCGATGGCGGCACCGACGGGGCGATTCCCTCCGTGGGTGATCCGATCCCCCTCAACGATTTGAAGATGTCGGCCGACGACATCGGGCCCCTCGACTTCGGCGACGACGGCGACGAGGTGCTCGGCCGCCTCGTGGCCACGTTCGGACAGCCGACCGACGACACGGGCTTCTTCGTCGGCTCGGGCTCCTTCGGCGAGTGCCCCGGCGACGGCATCCGCGTGGTGCGGTGGGGCCCGCTCAACGTCGTGATCAAGGGACAGCCCGGGGACAGCGAGTTCGTGTCCTACCGTCTCGACCTGCGATACGGCGGCCTCTCCTCCGATACCACCGACATCTCCACCTTGTCCGGACTGCGGGTGAGTGACACCGTCGAAGAGCTGACCACGATCTACGCCAGCTTCTACATCGAGTACGTGGTGGACGAGGACGCCGGGCTGGTGTTCGTGCTCAAGGAGTCACAGAACGCTCCGGTGCTGCTGTGGGGTCCTGTGGAGTCGCAGGCGCCCGATGCCCGGGTCACCGGCATCTACTCGCCGAACTCCTGTCAGACGCAGGCCGCGACCGGCTGATCGGGTTCGAGGCGTGATCGCCCACCAGGGGGGTTGGGACGAGATCCTGTGGTTCCTGCTGCCGGTTCTGCTCGTCCTCGGATGGGTGCGGTGGGCGGAGCGGACCGCCCGTCGTCGCCGGGATGCGGAGGAGGCCCCCACTACAATCGCCGGCAGCGAACCCGACCAGTGAGGAGACCGTGACCCGACGCACCTTTGCCGCAGCGGCGGCCGGAACCGGGGCCGGCGCCTTCCTGGGGATTCTCGCCCTTGCCCTGGCTGCCGGCCAGGTGGCGACCTCGGGGCTTGGAGTCACCGAGAGCGGCGCCCCCACCTTCGCCGTGACCCAGGCGGCGATGTACACCTACCTTCTGCTCGCCGGAGCCGTGGGTGGATCCCTCGTGGCCCTGGTGGGACGGTTCGCAGGGGCGAACGACGAGTCGCGCCACGGCCCGAACCCGGTCGCGCTGCTAGGGGCGGTTTCCGGTGCCGTTCTCGCATTCGCCACCGCCCGAACCGCCGTCGGCATCGGCGGCGACATCACAAGCGGCATCGTGTCGATCACCGTGTTTCGGGCCGCCATCTTGAGCCTTGTGATCGGCGCCACCACCGGCCTCACCGTCGCCATCGCCGCCGAGCGCCTGGGGCGACCCGCCGCCCTGGGAGTCGACGGCGAGGCGGCCCCGGCATCGGCGGGCGCCTTCTTGCGCCACGCAGCAGTGTCAGCCGGACTACCCATCGCCGGGCTGCTGGCGGCGGTCGCATCCGCCTTCGGCATCAGCCGGATCCTCCTCGGGGCGGACAGATCCATCGCCCTGGCCGTCTTCGGCGGACTGGCGGCGGCGCTGCTCGCCGGCGCGGCATTCGTCGCATCGCGGACTCCCCGGCGGAGATCCCGCGACTGAGAGCGTGCTCAACCGGTCGTGGCGTCGGTGAGCGCAACCGCCACCAGCACGCCACCTTCCTCCCGGTAGGTCACCCTGACCGGAAAGCCGTCGCCGAGATGCTCGAACAGGTGTGACAACGGCACGCCGCCGGTGAAGGACTCCAGCTCGGCCCCGACTCGAAAGAGCAGCCTCCGACCGTCGGTGGCGACGATCTCGAACGCCCGCACCTCGGTCAGATCTCCGTCGACCGCCACCACGACACCGTCGACGCGCTGTGCCCCGCCGGCGCAGGCGACCAGCAAGACGGCAGCGATCAGCAGTAGGCGTGTCGCCCTCATGAGCCGGTGAGGGCACGGCCGGCCCGGTCGGCGCCTTCCTCTTCGCCGGCCCAGCGGAACCAGATGATGGCGATCAGCGTCCAGAGGAACAGCCCGCCGCCGACCTTCATGATGAGCCCGGCGATCAGCTGGTCGGTGAGCACCGGAAGGCCCCACAACCGAGGCAGGTCGGCGTACGCCGGGTACACCGGACCCGAGGCGAAGGTGAGAAAGGAGGCCGGGATCGTGGGAACCAGGGACTGCAGGAAGAGGTAGCCGATGGCGAGTGGTGGGGCGAGGGCGGGTGTGTCCGGAATCGGTCCGATCACCGGCCACCACATCAGGATCGCGGTCACGACCAGGGCCAAGTGAGCACCCAGGTGGAACGCCTCGGAACCGAGCATGCCAGCGACCACACCCGGGGCGTGCAGCCCTGCCAGCACCGCATTGAACAGGACGAGCGCCACCAACGGTCGGGTGAGGAAGCGAATGGCGGGCAGCAGCGGACGCACCACGAGGCGCATCAGCCACCACGGGATGCCCAGCAGCAGGGCCGGTGGAAACACGAAGGAGAGCACCATGTGCTCCGCCATGTGGAACGAGAAGAGGCTGCCTTCGGCAACGTCGTGCACCGGCCACCCTTCGACGGCCAGGAACAGAGAGATCGCCAGGGCGAACCAGGTCACCTGCCTGCGGGTGACCGGCGACCCGTCACGGGGTGCGTGGCTCCGCGCCAGGCGGGTCACCCCGTACCAGTAGCCGGCGACGAGGGCGACCGCCACACCGAGCGTCTCCGGGTGGAGGTGGAACGGGAAGTGATCGAGGCCGACCCTCACCGGATCACCCGATGAGGACCCCGAAGGTGAAGAGCACGGCGCCGAGCAGCAGAGGGGCGGCGAAGGCGCCGAGTAGGAAGAGGTTCCGGTAGATGGGGCGATCGAAGCGCAGGTGCATGTACCACCCGACCACCAGGGCGAACTTGACCACAGCCATCGTCAGCAGCAGCGGAGCCAGAACACCGTCCAGGAAGTCGAGGTAGGTGACCGCCACCTCGGCGGCGGTGATCACCGCCAACAACCCACCGATCATCCAGTAGTCACGGGGCCTTGGATGGGTGTGCGATGCGGTCATGGCTCACACCTGCAGCAGGTAGACAACGGTGAAGATCACGATCCAGACGATGTCGACGAAGTGCCAGTAGAGCCCCACGATCTCGACGTTCATGCCCTCGTCGTCGCGGTACCTCCCGCCGAACGACATGAAGGCCGTGACCAGCAGCATGAGCACGCCCACGGCCACATGGGCACCGTGGAGCCCGGTGAGCAGGTAGAACGAGGAGGCGAACGGACTGGTGGTGACGGTGAGCCCGTGCTCCACGAACTCGGTGAACTCGAACACCTGACCGGCCAGGAAGACGGTGCCGAGCAAGGCGGTGGCGATCAGCCAGATTCGCATGGTGCGCCGATCACGCCGGGAGGCTGCGTGATGGGCCAGCACCATGGTCAACGATGACATCAGCAGGATGAAGGAGGAAACCGAGGTGAACGGGATGTCGAAGACATCCGATGCGGCCGGTCCGTCACCGGTGCGGCCCCGGTACAGCAAGAAGGTGGCGATCAGGGTCCCGAAGAAGAGGCACTCCGAGCCCAGGAACACCCACATGGCCACCTTCCGGGCGTGTCCGGCGTCGTGCCCACCCGAGTGAGCCTCGACGGCGTGCTCGCTCATTCGTGCTCCCTTCGGGTAAGCGACTCCATCGACCACCCGAACAACCCCCACATCGTGATGACCGCTCCCGTCCCGACGGCGAGCAGGCCCCAGGGCAGGTACACCGCCCCGATCGCGGTGACGAAGATGCCGAATGCCGCGAGCACCGGATGGTACGAAGGCGATGGCAGGTGGATGGGCTCGGTCGACACCGGGGACTCGACGGGCGCCTCCCGAGCCACCGGGTTGCCCGAATCGTCCTCGACGTACTTGCGATGCCAGAAGTCGTCCTCGGCGACCACCGTCGGGATGATGTCGAAGTTGTGCTCCGGCGGTGGCGACGGGATCGACCACTCCAGAGTGCGGCCATCCCATGGGTCGGGCCCGGCGATCTCGCCGCGGGTCCTGGTGCGCCACCAGTTGGCCAGGAACACGAGTACCGCGGTGGCGATCGTGAAGGCGCCCACCGTGGCCATCATGTTCCACATGTCGAAACCGAGCCCCTCGGGGTAGCGGTAGGTGCGACGCGGCATCCCGTTGAGCCCGAGGACGTGCATCGGCCCGAAGGTGAAGTTCATCCCCACGAACATCAGCCAGAAATGCCATTTGCCGAGGCGCTCGTCGAGCAGGCGCCCGGTGACCTTGGGCCACCAGTAGTACACACCGGAGAAGATCCCGAACACGGCGCCTCCGAACAGCACGTAGTGGAAGTGGGCCACGACGTAGTAGGTGTCGTGCTGCTGGGCGTCGGAGGGAACGATCGAGTGGGTGACCCCGGAGAGCCCGCCGATCACGAAGAGGAAGATGAACCCCAGTGAGAACAGCATGGCTGTGTTCAGCCGCAGCGACCCGCCCCAGATCGTGCCCAGCCAGTTGAAGATCTTCACGCCGGTGGGCACGGCGATGAACATCGTCGTCAACCCGAACGCCGCCTCGGCGACCGGGCCCAGGCCGGCGGTGAACATGTGGTGTGCCCACACCCCGAAGCCCATGAACCCGATCGCCATTCCGCTGAAGATCACGAACGACCGGCCGAACAGCGGCTTGCGGCTGAACGTGGGCAGCACCTCCGAGACGATTCCCATCGCCGGGAGGATGAGCACGTACACCTCGGGGTGCCCGAACAGCCAGAACAGGTGCTGCCACAGGATCGGCTCGCCACCCATGGCGGCGTCGTAGAAGGTGGTTCCCAGATTGCGGTCCATGAACACCTGGAAAAGGCCGACGGTGATCATCGGGAGCGAGAAGAGCAGCAGGAACGAGACGACGGTGGCCATCCAGGCGAACACCGGCATCCGCATCAGGGTCATCCCGGGCGCCCGCATGGTCAGCACCGTCGTGATGAAGTTCACCGACGACAGCACCGACGCCAGCCCGAGGACGATCAGGCCGAGTGCCCAGTAGTCCATCCGGACCACCTCGGGCACCTGCGTGGAGAGTGGGGCGTAGCCGAACCATCCGCCATCGGGAGCGCCGCCCAGGAAGAACGTCAGGGTGAGGAACAGCCCGCCGAACACGAACACCCAGTAGGAGAGAGCGTTGAGCCGAGGGAAGGCGACGTCGCGCGCCCCCAGGAGTATCGGCAGGAAGTAGTTGGTGAAGGCGGCGGCTGCAGGCATCACCACCAGGAACACCATCGTGGTGCCGTGCATGGTGAACATCTGGTTGTAGGCGTCGGCGCTCAGAATCTCCCCGTTGGGGGTCGCCAGCTGCAGCCGGATGAGCAGCGCCTCGGTTCCCCCGACTACGCCGAAGGCGATGGCCGTCACCCCATAGAGGATCCCGATTCGCTTGTGGTCGGTGGTGGTCAGCCACCCCCACAGGCCTCGCGGCCGGACCACGGAATCGACGGAAGCGGCGGTGTCGGTCGTCACGGCCATCGGATCACTCCAGGCTCTCGAGGAGGGCTATCAGATCTGCGATCTGCTGCTCGGTGAGGCCCAGGTCGGGCATCCCCAGCACCCGGCCCGCCTCCAGGTCGTTGAGGTCGGGGCTCATGGGCTTCAGCGAGGACGGATCCCGCAGCCACTCCCTCAGATGGTCCGTGGTGTTGTCGATGGTGGCGCCTCCGAACGAGGTGCGGGAGGCGAAGTGGGTGAGGTTGGGTGCGAAGAGCCCGCTCGCCGACGTGCCGTCGATGGTGTGGCAAGAGGCGCACTGTGTCTGGAACACCTCCCAGCCGGCGGCGGCAGGTCCCTCGGCCGGAATCGATGCCGGGGAGGCCTGAGCCACGGCCCAGGCCTCGAACTCTTCGGCGCTGGTGACGAACACGCGCTGGCGCATGTCGGCATGTGCCAGGCCGCAGAACTCGGCGCACTGCCCGACGTATGCACCGGTCTCCGCCGCCTCGAAGCGGATGTTGTTGATCCTGCCGGGGACGGCATCGCGCTTCCCGGCGAGGCGCGGAACCCAGAACGAGTGGATCACGTCCGCCGAGGTGAGGCTCAGGTAGACGGTCCGGTCGACCGGGACCCACATCTCGTTGGCGGTGGTGATCCCGTACTCCGGGTAGTGGAACTCCCACCACCACTGGTGTCCGGTGACCGTGATCTCCAGGGCGTCGTCCTCCGGCCCGGGCGCGGCGCGCACCTCGAACAGCGTGGCGACGGTGGGGACGGCGACGATCGCCAGGATCACCGCAGGGAGGATGGTCCAGGCGATCTCGAGGCGAGTGTTGCCGTGCACCTGACGCACGGGACGGTCGGTGTCGCCACGCCTGCGGAAACGCAGGACCGCGTATGCGAGAGCGAGGCTGACCAGGGCGAACACGCCGGTGGCTATCCAGAAGACCAGCCAGAAGAGGGAGTCGACCTGCTCGGCGATGGGGCCCGCCGGGTCGAGAGAGTTCTGTGGGAGATCGCCCCCGACGATGCGGCCCAGGTTGGTCGGATCGTCACCGGAGCAGGCGGCGAGCAACCCGAAAGCCAGGACCAGCAGGACCAGGGTTCGTCTCGGGCGATCGATGACACGATGGGACACGGCGGTCTTCGCTCCCTGCTCCTCAGCCGGCCTCGGGCATGCTACTCACGGCGACATGGTGCAAAGAAATCATTCGCCTAGAGCGTTCGTCAGCTCTTCGGGGGTCACGACGCCCTCGAATCGGGCCGTCACCACACCGGTGGCATCCACCACGAACACCCAGGGCTCCGTCGGCAGGCCCCACTCCATGACGGCTGGAGCCACGACGAGGTTCGCCGGGTCCAAGAGGTTGGTGAACACCTCGACGTGGACGAAGTTCACCCCGGGATGATCTGGCGCCATGGCGGCGACGCCGTCGAGGGTCGGCCCGCAGGTGGCGGTCGTGCAAAACGCCGGAGTGGCGAACACGATCACCGAGGGTCGCCCCGAGGTGACCGCATCGGCCACGCTCATCCGGTACAGGTCGGGCTCGGGGTCGTCATCGGAGGTGATCTCGGAGAGTGGAGCGTCGGCCAGGGTCGGGGTCTGCGACCGGGGCGCATCGTCGCCCACCGCCACCGTCGCCGGACGGGCGTTCACCTGCACCGGGAAGGCCTCCAGCGCCGGCCCACCATCCGGGGTGATGCGCACCATCCAGAGGCCGGAGCGGTCGAACTCGACGGTGACGGCGTACAGCCCGCTCCTCCCCTCGACCGCCCAGATGAAGCGGCCGGCCTCGCCCTGGACCCGATCCTCCGAGCCCTCCGGCCAGACCTCGACGGTCACCGGGACGTCCGGAGATGCCAGGCGGGTCCCATCCACATCGGAGACGGCCACGAGGAGCCGCTCCTCGCCCACCGCCAGATCGCTCGAAGCCGCCAAGCCGAAGGCGTCGGCAGGGAACGGGCCGGTGTCGCCACTGCCTCCGCAGGCGGCGACGATGACCATGAGCAACAGGAGATGCCGGCGCACTCGCCTCAGGCTAGGCCCGACCCGATCCTCAGGACACCTCTCACACCACCCGGTTCACCCAGGCGGCCTGCCCGTGATAGGCGTCCAGGTTGCGCGCCACCAGACCGGCGAGGGCGTCGCCGAAGCCGGGAGAGGCGCCCGCCTGGTGCGGGCTGATCAGGACACCGGGAAGATCCCACAGCGCAGAGTCCTCGGGAAGCGGCTCCTCGGGGAAGACATCCAAAGCGGCTCCGGCGAGGGTTCCTTCCCGCATCGCCGCGACCAGCGCATCCTGGTCGACGACCCCTCCCCTGCCCACGTTCACCAGCCAGCCTCCGGCGAGGGCCTCGATCTCGGAGCGGCCCACCAGGCGTTCGGTGTCGGGCGACCCCGGCAGGGCGATCACCACGACGTCGGAGCGACGAAACACCTCGAGGGTGGACCCGGGCGGAAGAACGTCGCTCGCCACTCCCCGATACGCCTCAGGACTGCGCTTGGTTCCGATCACGGTCATCCCGAACGCCGCGGCGCGCACCGCGATCGCCTCGCCGATCGTCCCCAGCCCCAGGATCCCCATGGTCTTCCCCTCGATCTCGTCGACCCGGCTCCACCTCCACTCGTGCCGGGGCTGCCGAACGGCGGCGAGGGCGATGCCCCGCGTCATCGCCAGCAGAAGACCCATGGCGTGCTCGGCGACCGGCACGTGCTGCAATCCTCGCCCCGAAGTGAGCACCGTCCCGTTGGCGCGCAGCGCCTCGATCGGGAACTGATCGATGCCCGAGGACACCGACTGCACCCAGCGCAGATCCGGAGACAGCCACGAATCGTCCCACCGGAAGGTGACCAGGATCGGGACTCTCGCGAGTGCTCCGGCCACGGCGCCGAGGTCGCCCACGATGGTGGCGTCGACGCCGGGGACGGCGGCGACCCTCTCCGGCACCCCGCTTCCCCAAAGCGGGCCGATCACCAGCCTCGTCGCCTCCACGAGCGTCGACGGTAGCGGGGGGCGGGGAGCGCGTTAGCCTCGGTCGTGGAGGCGTCCGAGTGCCTGGTGGGCTCCCCGGTCTTCAAAACCGGAGGCGGGTCGCGAAACGGTCCGCGGGGTTCGATTCCTCGCGCCTCCGCCGCCAGGGAGGTGGCCGGTCGGAGCCTCTCTAACCTCGCGGGGATGAGTTCCTCTGCGAAGGCTCCTTCCCGGCCTCTCCACCGGCTCTGGAGATACGCCGCAGGGCACCGTGCCCAGGTGATGCGCGCATCGGCCTGGTCGGTGCTCAACAAGGCGTTCGACATCGCCCCGCCGATGCTGATCGGTGCCGCCGTCGACATCGTGGTCCGGCAGGAGGGCTCGGTGCTCGCCTCATTCGGTGTGCGCACACCGCGCTCGCAGATCGTCGTCCTGGCGCTGATCACCTTCGGGATCTGGCTGTTGGAGTCGCTGTTCGAGTACCTGCACGGGGTCGCCTGGAGGAACCTGGCCCAGACCATCCAGCACGAGCTGCGGATCGACGCCTACACGACGATGCAGACCCTCGAGCTCCGATACTTCGAGGACCGGGCCACCGGCGACCTGATGGCGGTGCTCAACGACGACGTGAACCAGCTGGAGCGGTTCCTCGATCGCGGCGCCAACGAGATCCTCCAGGTCCTCACCACCGCCATCCTGATCGGGGCGATCTTCTTCTACCTGGCTCCCGGGATCGCCTGGCTCGCCTTCCTGCCGGTGCCCGGGATCCTGTGGGGATCGTTCCGGTTCCAGCGCCGGCTGGAGCCCCGGTACGCCGCGGTTCGACACCAGGCGGCGGCGGTCAACGCCGAGCTCTCCAACCGCCTCGGTGGGATCGCCACCATAAAGGCGTTCACCGCCGAGGACGACTCGGTGCGACGCATCGCCGTGGAGAGCGAGCGATACCGCGCCGCCAACCGGGGTGCCATCCGACTCTCCAGCGCCTTCTCTCCGCTGATCCGCGTTGTGATCCTGGTCGGGTTCACCGCAACCCTGGTGTGGGGCGGCTTTCGTGCCATCGACGGCAGCCTCGAGGTCGGCGCATACAGCGTGATGGTGTTCCTCACCCAGCGACTCCTGTGGCCACTCACCCGACTCGGGGAGACCTTCGACCTGTACCAACGGGCGATGGCGTCCACCAACCGCATCCTCGACGTGATCGACACCGCCCCCGCCATCGGTGACGGCACCATCCAACTGGAAGCGGGCGAAGTGAAGGGGGAGATCCGGTTCGAGGACGTCACCTTCGGCTACCAGGCGTCTCACCCGGTCCTGCACCGGGTCTCCCTGGAGATCCCCGCCGGCAGGACCACGGCGTTCGTCGGCGCCACCGGGTCGGGGAAGACCACCCTGATCAAGCTGCTGCTGCGCTTCTACGACGTCGACTCGGGCCGGATCACAGTCGACGGCCACGACCTGCGCACACTCTCCACGCGACACCTCCGTCGGAGCATCGGCCTGGTGAGCCAGGACGTGTTCCTCTTCCACGGCACGGTCCAAGAGAACATCGCCTACGGCCGACCGGAAGCGCCGTTCGAGGAGATCAGGGCTGCGGCAGAGGTCGCCGAAGCCCACGAGTTCATCGAGTCGCTCCCCGACGGGTACGAGACGATCGTCGGCGAACGGGGGCAGAAACTCTCCGGGGGCCAGCGCCAGCGGGTCTCCATCGCCCGGGCGGTGCTGCTCGACCCGCCGATCCTGGCGCTGGACGAAGCGACCTCGGCGGTGGACAACGAGACCGAGGCGGCGATCCAGCGTTCCCTGGAGAAGCTCTCGATGGGTCGCACCACCATCGTGATCGCCCATCGCCTCTCCACCATCCGCCACGCCGACCTCATCTACGTCCTCACCGACGGGAGGGTGGTCGAGACCGGCACTCACGAGGAACTGGTGGCGATGGGCGGTGCCTACCGGGGCCTGTGGGACGTCCAGACCGGCGAGGCGGTCCCCTGGCACGTCGACGGCGGCGAGTAGGCGAGAAGGGCTGCGTTCCTTCCCGAACGCGCCCTGGCGCACGGCTCCTGCGATGATTCACCCATGACCGACCGCCCGGTGAGCCGGGACCGCCAGCGCCTCACCGCCACCGTCACCGACGTCACGGTGGAGCGTCAGCGCGCCGTCCTGGTCTCCCTGGTCACCGAGGGAAGCACCATGGAGGACGCCGAGGAATCGCTCGAGGAGATGGAGAGGCTCGTCGACACGGCGGGCTCGGTGGTCGTGGGGCGGGTCGTACAACGACGGCTGCACCCGGACCCGGCCACCTATGTCGGCAAGGGAAAGGTGTTCGAGCTGACCGCCCTGTGCCGCTCGAGCAACGCCGACCTAGTGGTGGTGGACGGAGAGGTGACGCCGATCCAACAGCGCAACCTGCAGCAGGCCCTGGAGGTCGACGTGGTCGATAGGGTTGCGCTGATCCTCGACATCTTCGCCCTGCACGCCACCAGCAGGGCGGGCATGGCCCAGGTGGAGCTGGCTATGAACCGCTACCGACTCCCTCGGCTTCGCGGGAAGGGCGTCGAGATGAGTCGCCTCGGGGGAGGGATCGGCACCCGGGGACCCGGCGAGACCCGACTGGAGGTCGACCGGCGACGCGTCCAGACCCGTATCTCACAGCTGGAGCGCGAGCTCGCAGGCCTGGCCACCACCCGCGCCACCCAGCGCAAGGCCCGACGCCGGGCGGCGATTCCGGGGGCGGCTCTCGTCGGGTACACCAATGCCGGCAAGTCCAGCCTGCTCAACGCTCTCACCGGTGCCGAGGTCCTCGTCGAGGACCGCCTCTTCTCCACGCTCGATGCCACCGTTCGCAGGCTCCCGCTCGCTTCGGGCAGGGAGATCCTGCTCACCGACACCGTCGGGTTCGTTCGCGACCTGCCCCACACCCTGGTGGAGGCCTTCAGGTCCACCCTGGAGGAAGCCGTCGACACCGACCTGCTGCTACACGTCGTCGACGCATCGGCGACCAACCCGGAGCGCCAGATCGCTTCGGTGCGCAGCACGCTCCAAGAGATCGGAGCCCACACCCTCCCCGAACTGCTGGTGCTCAACAAGATCGATGCCGCCGAGACTGCGGCCGTCCGAAGGCTGCGGGAGCTCCACCCCGATGCGATCCCCGTCTCCGCCGCGACCCGACAGGGCCTGGACGACCTCCGCGAGCGGGTCGAGTCGGCGCTGGCGCCGACCCTGGTGGACCTCGAGCTGGTTATCCCGTTCGATCGCGGCGAGATCGTCTCCTTCCTCCACCGTGAGGGTGAGGTGCTCTCTGAGGCCCACGCCGGGGAAGGGACCCGGCTCAAGGTCCGGCTGCCGCGGAGGCATGTCGCGGCGGTGGCCGCCTTCGAGGTGTGAGGGTCACCGGTCCGGGGTCACGTCCTCGACCCGGTTGACGAACACCCACTCCGCCACAGGCTCCACTGCGGCCAGCAGCCGGTCCCGTTCGTCCTCGGACCAGTGCACCAGGAGCACCGCATGACGGCGGCCCCCGACCTCGGTGAAGACGATCAGGTGGGCATCGGGATCCTCCGCGGCCACGCCGGCGGTGGCGATCGTCGGCGACGGGTCGGCACCCTGGATCACCAGCAGCCAGGTGGGGGTCAAAGCGGGAGCAGCCGGTCGAGCAGCGGGTCGAGGCGGACACCGTCGGGGAGGCTGCCGTAGACGGCGCCCGGGTCGGCGAGACGCGCCCTCAAGAAGATGTCGGCCACCGGATGCGGGGCATGACGCAGCAGCAGCGAGGCCTGCAGGACGAGGGCAGCCTCTTCGACGAACCGGCGCGCCGAGCCCTCCTCGACCGACCCGATTCGCGACCGAAGCCCTGCCAGCGCGTCGTCGAAGCGGGGGTCCGCCCCACCCGCCAGGGCCAGCTCCTCGAAGAAGGCGTCGACCGCTTCGCTGCGCCCGGATGCTCGCAGCACATCCAGTGAGATGACGTTGCCCGACCCCTCCCAGATCGAGTTGAGCGGGCTCTGGCGAAACAGGCGGGGAAGCCCCGACTCCTCCACGTACCCGGAGCCGCCCAGGCACTCCAGCGCCTCTGCGGCGTGGCCGGGGCTGCGCTTGGTGAGCCAGTACTTGACGATCGGCGTGGCCATGCGGGCGAACTCGGTCTCACCCCGGTCGTAGGCGCCGGCGAGGCGCATCACCGTGGCGGTGGCGGCCTCCGACTCCAGGGCCAGATCGGCGAGCACGCTGCGCATCAGGGGCAGTTCGGCGAGAGGCTTTCCCCAGGCGGCGCGATGCGAGGCGTGATGTGCGGCCTCGACGACGCCATGTCGCATCTGGGCGGCGGCGCCCAGGGCGCAGTCGAGCCGGGTTCGATTGACCATCTCGATGATGGTGGCCACGCCGCGGCCCTCGTCGCCGACCCGGTAGGCGAGCGCACCTTCGTACTCGACCTCCGAAGAGGCGTTGGAGCGGTCCCCCATCTTGTCCTTGAGGCGCATGATCAGCATCCCGTTGCGGGTGCCATCGGGGCGCCAGCGAGGGAGCAGGAAGCAGGTGAGGCCTCCGGGCGCCTGGGCGAGCACCAGGAACACATCCGACATCGGGGCGGAGCAGAACCACTTGTGCCCGGTGAGGAGGTACTCGTCGCCCGAGGTCGGTCGGGCGATCGTCGTGTTGGCTCGCACATCGGAGCCGCCTTGCTTCTCGGTCATGGCCATGCCTGCGGTGAGGCCCGTCTTCTCGAACCAGGGGACGTTGCGACCGTCGTACCGGCGACGAACCAGGGCCGGCTCCCACAGGGCCGTCAGGTCGGGTGCGGACCGCAGGGCCGGTATCACCGAGTAGGACATCGACAGCGGGCACATGTGGCCGTAGTCGACCGGGCTCCAGACGATGGTCTTGGCGCAGCGCACCACGTGGGCGCCTGACCGATCGTCGGCCCACGCCGCGCCATGGAGGCCGCGCGACACGGCGGCATCCATCAGGTGGTGATAGGCGGGGTGGTACTCGACGGAGTCGATTCGACTCCCGAAGCGATCATGGGTGTGGAGCACGGGACGGTTGGCCTCCGCCAGCCGGCCCCACTCCCTGGCCTGCTCCGACCACACGAACCGACCCGCCTCCGACAGCTCGTCATCCGCCCAGGAGGCGCCCTCGCGGGCCACGGCCTCGACAAGCGGGTGGTCGCTCCGATACCCGTCGAACCCGTGCAGTGGGGGCGGCTGGTTGAGGACCTCATGTGTGGAGGACATAGGCGATCACACCTTTCGGGAGCGCTCCAGGATCGGATCGAAGTAGCGGGCGAGCTCGGACTCCAGCTGCTCCAGCGACTCGATCACGAACAGGTCGCGAGGCTGCTCGTGGGTGACATCTTCCTGACCGATCAGGTTCTCGATGGTGAAGTCGCGATAGTTCATCCTTCCCGCGGCTGCGTTGTCGAACTCGTCGCCTCCCGGGAGCAGTCCGGCGCCGAACACCTTGAGCCCGCCTTCCTCCCGCTTCATGCCGAACTCGGTCGAGTACCACGCCAGCCGCTTCACGTTCTCCTTCTCCTCGTCCGAGGCAGCCGACAGAAAGGCGGAGGCGAACCTCTCCTGGATGCGAACGTACTGCGGAAGCATGAAGAAGGGCAGGTGCCCGAAGGCGTCGTGGAACATGTCGGGCTCGAGGGTTCGACCGAGTGCGTCCCGAGACCGGATGTGGTGGGTCATGAGGAACTCCCGGCGATCCAGGTGGCGATACCACTCGTCGGCGTCGGCGGTCCGGGCACCGGTACGCACCACCCTCCAGCCGGTTGCCGAGGAGACCCTGGAGTCGAGGTGGTGAAGTGGCGGCACGAAGTCGGACGGCAGGGCCAGCAGTTCGAACCCCTGGAGATACTCCGAACAGGCGTGCTCCCGCACCCGTGGTTCCTGGCGCCGGTACATCTCGGCCCAGGTCTCGTTCTGCTCGGTTGTGAAGACGATGTCGGCCATCGCAGGTCGAAATCCATGTGAGGCGTCAGGGGAATCTACCCATCAGCGGTCGAAGATCCTGCAGGGCTCAGTCGGTGACCACCTGGTCCAGTGGACGGCGCATCTCGTAGGCGGTGGAGATGATCTCGTATCCAAGCCCGGTGTACAGGCCGAAGGCACCGGTCGGGTTGTCGGTGTGCACACCGAGGGAGACCTCGTCCATGCCCATGTCGGCGAACATCTGCATGCTCTCCACGATCAGCGCTCGGGCGACACCGCGGCCGCGCCACTCGCGCTGCACCGAGATGCTCTCCGTGTAGCCGCGACGCCTGCCGAAGAGGGCGTTCTCCTCCTCGTTGACGTAATTGAGGACCTGGCCGGCGATGGCATCCCCGTCGAAAGCCACCTTCCACAACCCGGGGTCGGCGAGCGGCCATTCGAGCCAGCGCCGATACGACTCCTCGGTGGGGTCGGAATGACCGACGTGATCCCGGAACGCCCTGTCGTCGGCCTCCCAGACGGCGCGCATCGAACCGACCGGTCCGATCTCCAGTCCGGCAGGCAGCCGGGCCTCGGGGATCGGCTCGTGCAAGGAGCGGGTCATCTCGACGTAGGTCTGGGTACGGCGATACCCCCGGCCTTCGAGCAAGGCGAGCCGTTCGGCCTCACCTTCATCGACGTAGACGGTGAGGTGCTGCGGCCGATCGTGCGGTCGTTCGACGGAGACCTCGGTGAGGCGGTGCTCGCCCCAGTCGCAGAGCGCAGCCAGGACACCGAGTGCCCTTCCCTCCGGCCGAAGGAACTCGGCATGCAGCAGGATGCGATCCCCGGTGGCCGACTCCACCCACCAGGTGACCCGTGCGTAGCCGACGATCTCGCCACCGAGTTCCACGACGATCAGGTCGGTGTCGGGGTCACAGTTGTCCAGGTGCCTGTAGGAGCTGGTGAAGGCTTCGAGCGTCTCCAGGACGAGGATGCCGTCCGCCTGATGGGAGGCGTTGTAGGCGGCGAGCATTCCGGCCAGGTCGGCGTCACCCCGATACCGCCGGAACTCGACGGCGGAGATCGGCTCCGGCAGCTCGGCCATGATCAGGTGCTCTCCGCCACTGCGGACAGCACCGCCTGATGCATCGCACCGTTGGTCGCCAGCAGTCCGCGATTCCGGGTGAGCATCGCTCCGGTGGTCAGGTCGAGGGGTGCCCCGTCCAGATCGGTGACCGTTCCGCCAGCTCCGGTGAGCACGGCGATGCCCGCTGCGTGGTCCCACAGCCGCTCCCGCCATTCCGGGTTGTTGCGGGGACGGACGTACACCTCGGCGATGCCGGCCGCCACTGCGGCGTACTTGGCCTCGCTGTCGATCCGCACCCAGCCGCCCCCCAGCCCCACCCCGTCGATCAGGCCTTGGAGGAACTCGGGATCTCCGTGAGACGGCTCCACGCTGCCGAGAATCCGCGCCCGCCCCGGGTCGGCGACCGTGGAGACGGCGATCCGCCTCGGGCTCCCGCCGGCGAGCGCCTCCACATAGGTCCCCATCCCCGGGCCGCCCCACACCATCACACCCTGCATCCCGGACAGTTCGAGGCGAGGGCACCCGAGAACGCCGGCCACCGCCATCCCGTCCACGATCAGACCGACGGCGACGGCGAACTGGTCGCCCCGCAGATACCCGCGGGTCCCGTCCAGGGGATCGACTGCCCAGGTACGCAACCCGCCTCTCCCGCGATGATCGATCCAGGCGAGCACCTCGTCGTCAGAGACCCCGCGGCCGAGGACGCCCGACACCGCAGCCGCCACCTCGCCTTCGACCCCGTGCCGCGTCACCTGCCGCGAATCCTCCTCTGCGATCACCGTGTCACGCGGATACTCCGTGGCGAGCACTCCGAGCAGCACCGCCTGAGCGCCGAAGTCGGCCACCGTCACCGGCTCACCTGCATCCTTGGAGTACCCGGCCGGTCCGTCCGCCTCGACGGCGAGGCAGAGTCGAGCAGCCGAACGCACGGCCGACCGCATCACGTCGATCTCGCGGGTGAACGCTGCTGCAAGCACGGGGAGATGATGCCATGCCCGACGGCCCCGCCCCGATCGCGGGTAGCTTGCGAAGATGCGATACCTCGACGCCACAGCCACCCGCCGGGCGCTCACGATGAGTGCGGCCATTTCCGCCATGGAGCGGGCGTTCGGAGACGACCGGCAGTCTCCGATCCGCACCCGCCTCGGGCCATCGCTGTTCATGCCGGGGAGGGTCGGATCGGACACCGGGGTCAAGGTCGTCTCGACCGTCCCGGGCCGGCCGCTAGGGATCGTCGCCGTGTTCGGAGGCGACGGAGCCTGCCGGGGCCTGGTCGACGGGCCGACGCTGACCGCCATCCGCACCGCAGCCGGAGCCGGCCTGGCGACCCGGCTCCTCGCCCGACCCGACGCCAGGACGATGGCGATGCTCGGAGCAGGAGCGATGGCCTACGACCAGGTGGTGGCCGTACGCGAGGTCCGGCCCATCGACGAGGTCTTGGTGTGGAGCCGGGTCCTGGAGCACGCCGAAGCGCTCGCCCGTCGTCTCGACGCCACGCCGATCGCCGATCCATCGCAGGCGGTGGCCGAGGCCGATGTGGTCACCACCGCCACTCCGTCCACTTCTCCCCTGTTCGACCCCGAGGCGCTGAGGCCAGGCACCCATCTCAACGCCGTCGGGGCGTTCACGCCGGAGATGTGCGAGATCCCGCCCGCCGTGGTGATGGCAGCTCGCGTGTTCGTCGACGACTTCGACGCCGCCGCCTCCGAAGCCGGTGACCTGCTCCGAGCCGATCGCCAACCCGACGGCACGGTCGCTGATCTGCTCGCCGGCCGGGTCCGGGGCCGCACCTCGGCCGATCAGGTGACCTTCTTCAAGTCGGTCGGGATCGCCCCCCAGGACGTCGCCGCAGCCGTCGCCGCCCTCGACCGCGCCGAGAAGGAGGACATCGGTCTGCTCTTCGGTTGATGCGTCGCCGCGTAGGCTGGAGCCATGGCCTCACTGTTCACCAGGATCATCGAGGGCGAGATCCCGTCCCACGCCGTGTACGAGGACGAGTACACCTTCGCCTTCCTCGACATCAATCCGCGGCGCGAGGGGCACACGCTGGTCGTGCCGAGGCGGCAGGTGGACTATCTGTTCGACCTTCCCGAGGAGGACTACCTCGCCCTGTGGCGGGCCTGCGGGAACGTGGCGACCGCCCTCAAGGCCGTCACCGGCTGCAGGCGGGTGGTCGTCATGGTGCTCGGCTACGAGATCCCCCATGCCCATGTGCACCTCATTCCCTCCGAGTCCCTCGCCGACGTTCCGCTGCCGCCCGTCGACGAAGCCGCCGCCGGGCGCCTCGCCGAGACTGCTGAACGGATCCGAGCGGCGGCGGGCTGAACCACTCGGAAGTTCGCCCGGCTACATTTCCTGCCAGTAGAGGGAGGTCGATGCCCCGAGTGGAGCACGCCGATGGTTCAGGTCAAGCCGGTGTGGAGCCGATCGCGAGGGCGATTCTGGCGGCCAACCAGCGCGAGTTCCTCAGGGCGGCCCGCGGCCAACGGTTCGCCTTCGCCACGATGAAGTGGCTGTTCCTGGTCGTGTTCCTGATCTCGCTGGGGGCGATGATCGCCGCCGTCCGCCTCGCCTCCAACCCTCCTGCAGCCGGGTACGACTGGGCGTACGCCGGCACCGTGGCAGCCGTCGCCGCCATGGCGGTGATCCTCTTTGCCCTCGTGCTCTACATGCGCCCCATGGCCACGCTTGAGCGGAACTCGGTCGTGCAGTCGTTCCTAACGGTCGTGGTCAACTCGTACTGGACGCGCCTGCTGTACACGGCGGACGCCGCCGACGTCGACGCCCACCTCGAAGGGGCCACCGCCTACACCGTGGGGCACCTCGGGGCGCTCCTCGACCGGCAGATCCTGGGGGCATCGCGCTTCATGGACCTGGTGAAGAAGGCACAGGACGACGCCGACCTGGATCCCGGGGCGTACACCTCGCCGCTGTGAACGCCTTCGCCCGGACGCGTCGACCGTCCGGCGCTCAGTCTTCGGTGTGCTCCAACACGCAGATCCGGGGCAGCGTGCGGTGCCGCTCGGCGAAGTCGAGCCCGTACCCGACTACCCATACGTCGGGGATGTCGAACCCCAGGTAGTCGATGGGCACATCCACCTCTGCGCGGTCGGGCTTGCGCAGCAGGGTGCAGGTCTTGAGCGACGCCGGAAGGCGGGCCCGCAGGAGACGCAGCAGGTAGGAGAGGGTGTGGGCAGTGTCCACGATGTCCTCGATCACCAGCACGTGCTTCCCCCCGATGTCGTGACGCACGTCGAGGATGAGGCGCACCGCGCCCGGGTCCTCGCTCTCGCGATCACCGTATGACGACACCGAGATGAACTCGACCCGATGCGGCGTCCGAATCCTTCGCGACAGGTCGGCCAGGAATAGGAACGACCCCTTGAGGACGCCGATCAGAACCAGCTCGTCCGAACCCGCGTAGTCCCGGTCGATCTCACCGGCGAGCTCGGCGACTCGTGCGGCGATCTGCTCCTCGTCTATCAGGGTGGTGAGGGATTCCACCGGGCGAGGATACCGGGTGCCCCGACGCCCGCCGTGGCCTGTTGACGGCTGCCCGAGTTCCTGCGAGAGTCGATCCGTCCTCGATGGGAGGACGAAGGAGGCCCACGATGTTCAGGAACCCGACCCAGGTCCGCTGACCCGGAGCGTCGCCTGAATTCGTGCGGCCCGCCGGCGGCGAGCAGCTACCCACCCCCCCTGGTGGCGCGCCCGCGCCACCTCCCGCTTGAGGAGATCGATGATCCCGGTGCGCGCCTACTGGCGCCTCTTACGAAGGTACCTCCGCCCGCTGCGAGCCCGGGCGGCGGTCATGGCCGCCCTTCTCCTGACCGGCATCGCCTTCCAGGTGATCAATCCTCAGCTGATCCGGGCCTTCATCGATGGGGCCCTGGAGGGCGCCCCCACATCGGAACTGCTGGCGCCTGCCATCTGGTTCGTCCTACTGGCGGTGGGCCATCAACTGCTCAGTGTCGCCGCCACCTACTTCGCCCAGCAGGTCGGCTGGTCCGCCACCAACACGATGCGCACCGACCTGACCGCCCACCTCCTCGACCTCGACCTCTCCTTCCACAAGACCCGCAGCCCGGGCGAGCTGATCGAACGCGTCGACGGCGACGTCACCACGCTCTCCAACTTCTTTTCGGCGTTCGTGGTGCACGTGATCGGCAACCTGGTCCTGGTGGCGGCAGTCGTCGCCCTGATGTGGCGGGAGCATCCGTGGCTGGGCATGGGGATGGGCCTGTTCGCCACCGCGGCGATGGTCTTCATGATCCGCATCCAGGCGCTCGCCGTGCCCTGGTGGCAGGCGGTTCGAGCGAAGCGGGCCGAGTTCTTCGGGTTCCTCGGCGAGCAGCTGGGAGGCACCGAGGACATCCGTGCCAACGGGGCGGTTCCCTACATGATGCACCGGTTCACCTCCTTCCACAGGGAGTGGCGCCCGCTCGAGGTGAGGGGTGAGCTCGGGTTCGGGCTCCTGTGGGGGTCGTCGATCACGGTCTACGTGTTCGGTCTGGCGATGGTGTTCGGTCTCGGTGCCAGGCTGCTCGGCGAGGGTGCCCTCACCGTGGGAACCGTCTACCTGGTCTTCCACTACACGGAGATGATCCGTCATCCCATCGACCAGATCCGCACCCAGATGCAGGACCTGCAGAAGGCGGGGGCCGGCATCGCCCGGGTCGAGGAGATCTTCGCCGCCACGCCACAGCTCGAGGAGAACGGGACGGCATCGCTTCCCGACGGTCCCCTTGCAGCGGATCTTCGGTCGGTGACCTTCCGCTATCGCGACGAGGCGTCCGACGGCGAGATCGTCCTCGACGGGGTGAACCTGAGGCTGGCGCCGGGACGGGTGCTCGGGGTCCTCGGCCGCACCGGCTCGGGGAAGTCCACACTGGCCCGGCTGCTCACCCGCCTCTACGACCCCGTCGCCGGCGAGATCCTGCTCGGAGGCGTCGACCTTCGCCGGGTCCACCGTGACAGCCGGCGCGCCCGGATCGGCATGGTCACCCAGGAGGTGCAGCTCTTCCGGGCGACCGTCCGTCAGAACCTGACCTTCTTCGACGGCACCATCGAGGACACCCGTCTGTGGGAGGTGCTGTTCGACCTCGGGATCGGGGACTGGGTGGCGGGACTTCCCGAGGGCCTGGACACCATGCTGGAGTCGGGTTCGGGAGGGATCTCGGCCGGCCAGGCACAGCTGCTCGCCTTCACCCGGATCTTCCTTCGCGACCCGGGCCTGGTCATCCTCGACGAGGCGTCTTCGCGTCTCGACCCAGCCACGGAGATGCTCATCGAGAGGGGTGTGGCCCGCCTGCTATCGCGCAGAACCGGGATCATCATCGCCCACCGGCTGGCCACCGTGGAACGGGCCGACGACATCCTCATCCTCGAGGGTGGGCGCGTCGCCGAGCACGGCCCTCGAGAGGCCCTGGCGGCCGACCCGAACAGCCGGTTCGCATCGCTGCTGCGAACCGGGATCGAGGAGCTGCTGGCATGACCGGACCCATCGAGCCCCGCGCCGTCCCCACCGCCCGTCTCGGCTGGCGCCTGATCACCTTCCAGAAGGCGCGCTATGTGGCCAACATCGCCGCCTGGGCCGCCATGTGGGTGATGCCGGTGATCCCGGCGATGATCACCCGCAACTTCTTCGACTCCCTGGGTATCGACACGGCCAATGGCCCGTCGGTGGCGTTCCTGGTGGCGTTGGTGCTGGCCTACGGGGCGGGAAGGATCTCCATGGTCATTGTCGGCGTGTGGACCTGGGCGAACCTCGGGTTCCGCATCGCCACCCTGCTCCGGCGCAACATGCTGAAGCGGATCTTCGATCTCCCCGGGGCCCAGTCGATGAAGGAGTCCCCCGGCGACGCCATCAGCCGGTTCCGCGACGACGTCGACGAGAACGTGGAGTCGTTCGGCTGGTCGGTCGACATGCTCGGCCTGGGGCTGTTCTCCGTCGTCGCCCTGTGGATGCTGGTGTCGATCGATGCCGGCCTCACCCTCGCCGTGTTCGGCCCCACCGTGGGCATCGTCTACGTGGCAGCCATCGCCCGGCCCAGGATCAAGCGGTACCGGGAGGCGGCGCGTGAGGCGACGGGCCGGGTCACCGAGGCCCTCGGGGAGACCTTCGGGGCGGTTCAGGCGATCAAGGTGGCCGGGGCCGAGGCTTCCATCACCGAGCACGTCGCTCGCCTCAACGACATCCGGCGCGACGCCACGGTCAAGGACAAGGTGCTCACCTCGATGCTGGAGTCGCTGTTCTGGAACACCATCAGCATCGGGACCGGGATCATCCTCATCCTGGCCTCCGGAACGATGCGTTCGGGGGAGTTCACGGTGGGCGAGTTCGCCCTGTTCGTCTACTTCCTCGGGTTCGTCACCGACGCCGTGTTCTTCCTCGGCCTCTTCATCGCCCGCTACCAGCAGGCATCCGTCTCCTTCGCCCGGATGCTGGCGCTGATGGGCGACGAGGTCGATCCGATGGCCCTGGTGGAGCATGTCGATCTGCAGCTGCGGGGACCGCTCTTCGACCCGGAGGTGGTGCCGCCACACCTGGCGCCGCTCGAGCACCTCGAGGTGAGCGACCTCACCTTCCGGTATCCGGGCACCAACGAGGGCATCACCGACGTGGGTTTCGGCGTTCCGGCCGGGTCCTTCACGGTCATCACGGGCCGTGTGGGCGCCGGCAAGACCACGCTCCTGCGGGCCATACTCGGCCTGGTCGAGGCCGATTCGGGAACCGTCTCCTGGAACGGCGAGGTCGTGGAGGACCCCGCCGGCTTCTTCGTCCCGCCTCGCTCGGCGTACACGCCGCAGGTGCCCCGCCTGTTCTCGCTTGCCCTCATCGACAACCTCCTGATGGGTCGCGACGACTCGGTGCGTCAGGTCGAAGAGGCTGTGAACTCGGCGGTGATGGCACCCGACGTCGCCGCCATGCCCGCCGGCCTGGACACGATGGTGGGACCCATGGGAGTGCGCCTCTCCGGTGGCCAGATTCAGCGCTCGGCAGCGGCGCGCATGTTCGTGCGCCGTCCCGACCTGCTGGTGTTCGACGACGTATCCAGCGCCCTTGACGTCGAGACCGAGCGCATCCTCTGGGAGGGCCTGTTCCGCGACCGGTTGGGGGTCACCTGCCTGGTGGTCTCGCATCGCCGGCCGGCGCTGCAGCGGGCCGATCAGATAGTGGTGATGGCCGGGGGCCGCGTCGCCGCCGTGGGCACCCTCGAAGAACTCCTCGCCTCCAGTGCCGAGTTCAGGGCGATGTGGGAGTCGCCCGGCGAAGACTGAGGCCGCCACCCGGCGACGACAAGGTCAGTCGTCGGTGACGCTGAACCCGTCGACCTCCATCGACTGGCCGGGCCATCCGACCAGCACCACGCCGACGTGCCCGGAGGTGAACTCGATGGGCGGATCGAACTGCTGCGCCAGGGCGCCGTTCACGTAGATCGACACCATGCCCCCGCTGGTCACCACCTTGATCGTCGTCCACTGGCCGGCGAGGAATGCGCTTTCGGGCGGCAGAGCCTCACTGGCTCCATCTTCTTCTATGCCCACCCTTTCCCAGAGGACCAGCTCTCCGGCGAAGGGCCGGATGCCGACGCCGAAGAAGTGATCGACGACGGCGTCGGAAGGATCATCGGCGAACAGGGCGATCCCGCCGAAGGTCCAATCGCCGGGTGGTGCCTGCCACCTGACGGACGCCTCGATCGTCACCGTGTCGTCGACCGCCGTCGGGTACAGCGCCATGAAGGTCGCCGGGTCGGTCTCCGTTCCCTCGGTCACCGTGATGATGGAAAAGGAATCACCGAGGCTCAGCGTCCCGGCACCCGGCAACGCCACCAGGCAGGTCGACCCTTCGAACCCGTCGAAGATCACCTTCCCCGACGGCAAATCGGAACACGGCGGCGGAGGTTCCGTGGTCGTCGTCGGCGGCAGTGTCGTCGTGACGACCGTGGTGACCGTCGTCTCCTCGGTGGTGGTTGCCGACTGCTCGGCACCATCACCACGGAGAAGGAGAACGATGAGCGTCACCAGGAGTGTGAGAGCGACTCCGGCGAGCAAAGGGATCCAGGTCGTGGTCAGGTTGCTCGACGACGAATCGGCCACTTCTTCATGGGGCGGAACGCCGGGCGGGGGCGGTGGTGGAACCGACGAGCCTTGGGCTGACGGATCGACCTCGCCAGGCGGATCGATCGGGGGTGGTGGGGGTGTGGTCACGATCTCAGGGTATTCGGATGGCGTCTATCGCGCCGGGCGTTCTCACGTGTAGCCGATGACTGGGAAGATCGCTGTTGGCCGAGGCACCGAGTCCTCTCATGAATGCGGAGCCCCGCAGGGCCGACGGCGGCTTTTCCTCCCCCGAAGGGGGGTGGCCCGAAGGGCCGGAGGGGGCACCAGCACGACGAGGCGTGTGTCGCGTTCCCTCCCCCGAAAAGGGGGGTGACAAGACGCTTCCCTGCATGGCCGTGCTTCTACCTGCGGGAATCGGAACACGACGTCTCCTCTCACCTCTCAGCCGCCCGACTCACGCTCCAGGTGCTGGTGCCGGCCCGGCACGGGACGGTGGGCCGGGTCCTCGATGAAGAAACCCCCGTCGGTGAGATGGAGGAACGACTGGCCGTAGGCTTCGGAGAGGTGCTCCAGGGTCAACACCTCTTCGGGTGGACCGGCCGCCACCACCCGCCCGGACAGCAGCAACACCCAGTCGGAGGCCGCCGCCTCGTTGAGATCGTGGGTGGTGATCACGACGGTCCGGCCAGCCGCCTGCTCCTGATGGATCACATCGTCGATCGCTCGCGCCGAGGCCAGGTCGAGCCCGGTGAGCGGCTCATCGAGCAGCAGGACGTCGTGCTCCTGCGCTATCCCCTGGGCGACGAACACCCGCTGCCGCTGCCCTCCCGAGAGCTCGTGGAGGTGACGGCCGGCAAGGTCGGACACGCCCATCCTCTCCATCGCCGCCATGACGAGCCGGCGATCGTGCGCCTTGAGCCGCCGATATGCGCCGACGGTTGCGTAGCGGCCCATCGTCACCACCTCGCCGACGGTCACCGGGAGCGACTCGTTGACCTTGGTGGACTGCAGCACGTAGGAGATCTTCGGCTCTCCGGCTACCTGCAGAGAGCCGGTCGCCGGAGACAGCAGCCCGGCGATGGCATGAAGCAAGGTCGACTTGCCCGATCCGTTGGGACCGATGAGCGTCGAGACCACTCCCTCCGGGATCACGAAGTCGGAGGCATCCAGGGCCAGGCTGTTCCCGTAACGAAACGACACCCCGACGCCGGTGACCACAGGGCTCAGGCGCATCGGGCACACCTGCCCTCGATCTCCAGGACATGGTTCGCCGCGGAAAAGCCCGCCCGATCGGCGATCTCGACGACAATCGACTCCAGGTCCTGCTCCTCCACCGCGGGTACCGCCACGTCCTCCACCGCACCGCAGGTGACGCACACCAGGTGGTGATGATGCCCCG
The DNA here is from genome assembly GCA_030584185.1 of Acidimicrobiia bacterium. Classification (NCBI taxonomy): domain Bacteria; kingdom Bacillati; phylum Actinomycetota; class Acidimicrobiia; species Acidimicrobiia bacterium. The sequence goes on from CP129495.1 coordinate 1,086,840, forward strand.
AGAGCCACTCCGCCGGTTCGTAACGGGTGACGCCGCGTGCCCCGTGATGGGGGGTGAGGACCCCGGCGTCCTCGAGGACGGCGAGCGACCGGTAAAGCGAGGAGAGGGGGATGGCAGCACCGAGCAGATCATGTACCTCGGCAGCAGACTTGGGCCCGTCGGCGGCGAGGAGGGCGCCGACCACCGCCCGCCGCGACGGCGTGAACCGAACGCCGCGCTCCCTGAGCCGTTCTTCCACCCGAGAGTCGGTTGGCATCGTCGATCGCTCCTGATATCGTCCACGGCGATGGTAAGAATGATTCTCAATATCGTCAACCCGTTGGGAAGCCGCAGTGCGGTCGTCATGGCCCTGACACTCTCGCTGGTCGTGGCGGCATGCGGCGACGAGACCGAAACCTCCGACGATCGCCCGTTGGTGGTCGCCACCACGACGATCCTGGGCGATCTGGCACGCCAGGTGGTCGGCGAATCGGCGCGAGTGGAGGTCCTGATGCCGATCGATGCCGACCCTCACGACTTTCAGCCCTCGTCGGGCCAGGTGGCCCTGCTCGCCGACGCCGAGCTGGTGGTGGCCAACGGCCTCGGCCTCGAGGAGGGACTCGAAGACGCCATCGAGTCCACCGCCGGAGATGGCGTGACCGTCCTCTGGCTGGCCGCGGCCCTGAATCCGATCCCGTTCGCCGATCACGGCGAGGAAGCCGAGAACGGCAGCGATCACGGTGACCTGGATCCCCATGTATGGATGGATCCACTCCGAATGGCCGAAGGCGCTCGCCTGCTGGCCGCAGCCCTCGAAGAAGCCGCTCCCGGCGAGGACTGGACGACACCGGCCGAGGCGTATGCGCAAGAACTGCTCGATGCCGACCGACAGATCACGGAGATCCTGGCGGTGGTCCCCGACGAGAGACGGCTGCTGGTCACCAACCACGACTCACTCGGCTACTTCGCAGCCCGCTACGGGTTCGAGATCCTGGGAACGGTGATCCCTGGCGGCTCGACCACCGGCGAGCCCTCCTCACGGGATCTGGCCGCCCTGGCCGCCCTCATCACCGAGGCCGGAGTGCCGGCGGTCTTCTCCGAGACCACCGCACCCCAGAACGTGGTCGATGCGATCGTCGCCGAGGTGGGCACGGAGGTCGCGGTGGTCGACCTGTACTCCGGTTCCCTGGGGCCGGCGGGCACCGAAGCCGACACGCTCATCGGAATGCTCGTGGAGAACGCCCGCCGGATCGCCGGGGCCCTGTCATGATCCCGCCGACACCCGGGAGGGGCCCGTGGACTGGCTGACCGAACCGTTCTCCCACGCCTTCCAGCAACGCGCCCTGCTCGGCGCCGCCCTGGCGGCCGTGGCCACCTCCACGGTGGGGATCTGGGTGGTGGTGCGCGGGATGAGCTTCCTCGCAGACGCCCTGGTCCACGGCGTCGTCCCGGGAATCGCCCTGGCTGTCCTCTTCGGGTTCGACCCAGCCCTGGGAGCCGCCGCTGCCGCCCTGGTCATGATCGGTGGGATCCGCCTGGTGCACCGCCAGACTCCCTTCTCCGAGGACACCGGTATCGGGCTGCTGTTCGTGGGAATGCTCGCCCTCGGCGTCATCCTCGTCTCTCGAACCGCTTCGTACAGCGTCGCCCTCAACTCGATCTTGTTCGGCAACGCCCTTGGGGTCACCGTTGGCGACATCGTCTGGCTGGCTGTGATCGCCGCCGTGGCGCTCGCCGTGTCGCTGCTGTTCTATCGGCGCTTCCTGGTCCTTGCGTTCAACGAGCAGAAAGCGGCTCTGCTCGGGCTCCGCCCCGGCCTGTCGCACGCCGTGCTGCTGGGGCTCACCACCCTGGCGATCGTCGGCGCCTTCCGCACCGTGGGTACCCTGCTCGTGTTCGGGCTGCTGGTGGGCCCTCCCGCCACTGCCGCCCTTCTGGTACGCAGGGTCCCGACGATGATGGCGGTGTCGATGGCGATCGGCGTCGCCTCGGCCGCACTCGGGCTGTTCATCTCATATCACGCCGACACTTCCGGCTCGGCCACGATGGCACTGGTCCCGGTGGTCGGCTTCTTCCTCGTCCTCACCGTCAAGGGCGTGCTCAGAGGGGTGACTCGAAGCCCGGTTCGATGACGGTCCCAGGGACCGAACTTTGGCGAGTGCCCGCATCCAATTAGGGTCTCGCCCTCCCGAACGCACCAGGAGATGACATGAGATCTCGACACACTGGTTTCGCCGCCATCGCCGTTCTCGCGCTGATCGTGGCAGCATGCGGTGACGACGCCGCACCAAGCACCGCGGCAACCACCGCCTCCACGGCGGCCGCATCGACAGACGAATCCCTCGAAGACTCGATCGAGGACATGGTCGAGGATCTCGAGGACCAGCAGGCGGCGGTCGGTGGCGGCGGCGCCACGCTCACCGTCGGCGACAACACCTGGACCTTCGACTCGGTCCTGTGCGCTTTCGGTCCTGAGCAGATCGGGCAGGAGGACGCTGTGTTCGTGCTCTCCGCCATCAAGGACGGGCTCCAGTTGTATGTCTCTGTCGACGGATTCGGCGACAGCGTGAGCATCGACGACATCTCCGACTTCGAGAACCCTTCGGTGAGCCTGTCTGCGTTCGATGCCGAACAAGGCTCCTTCGTGGCGATCGACGGCAAGAATGTCAGCGCCCAGGCGGAGTTCCTGGACAGCCTGTCCGATGACTTCGCCTCCTACCCCGGGACGCTCCAGGCCACCTGCCCGTAGCCGGAAGCCAAGGCACCGAGCCGCAGGAGCCCAGCCCTACGCTGGGCCCATGAAGAGGGTCGTCGTCGTCGGTGGCGGCATCGCCGGTGCTTCGGTCGCCTACGAGCTGGCGGCCGAAGCCACGGTGACCGTCCTCGAGCAGGAGGTCACCTGCGGTCACCACTCCACCGGGCGTTCGGCTGCGATCTTCACCGAGTGCTATGGCGACGAGGTGGTTCGCCGCCTCGCCATCGGGAGCCGAAGGTTCCTCCAGGATCCGCCAGACGGATTCACCGACGCCCCTCTCGCCACGCCGCGGCCCCTCCTCTTCGTGGGTGGACCCGAGGACACCACCGCCCTCGATGCCGCCTTCGTGGAGTTCAAGGCACTGGTGCCCTCGATCGAGCGGCTGGACGCCACCGGGTGCGTGAAGGCGTGTCCGATCCTGCGGCCCGATACCGTCATCGGAGGGGTGCTCGAGCCGAACGGCGCCGACCTCGACGTGCACGCCCTGCACGCCGGGTTCCTCGGCGGCATCCGCCGGCGTGGTGGACGCGTCCACACCGGCTCACCGGTGGTCGGACTCGAGAGGAGAGGCGAGGCCTGGCTCGCCTCCACCCCGTCGGGCGTCTTCGAGGCCGACGTCGTGGTCGATGCCGCCGGCGCCTGGGCAGATCGCGTGGGTGCCCTCGCCGGGGCCGATCCGATCGGGCTGACCCCGATGCGGCGCACGGCGTTCACCTTCCCGGCACCCGAAGGAGCGTCCACCTCCGGTTGGCCCATGGTCATCGACGTGCACCACGAGCAGTTCTATTTCCGCCCGGAGGGCCGGTCGCAGCTCCTCGCCTCGCCATGCGACCAGACGCCGATGGAGCCCCACGACGTCAGACACGAGGAGCTCGATGTTGCGCTCGGCATCGAGCGAATCGAGTCGGTCACCACGCTGCGGATCCGGTCCGTCGCTCACGCCTGGGCCGGGCTGCGCTCGTTCGTGGCGGACCACCGGCCGGTGAACGGGTGGGACCCTTTGCTCCCCGGCTTCTACTGGCTGGCGGGACAGGGGGGTTTCGGGATCAAGACCTCGCCCGCCATGGCCCGCTTCGCCGCCGGGCTGATCCTGCGCGGGACCGTTCCCGATGACCTGACGGCGATCGGCCTCGCCGTCGGTGACCTCTCGGTCACCCGACCAGGTCTACACGATGACATCACCTCGCCGTCACCCTGAGGTCAAGCGGCCCCGATAGTTTCGGCTCAGTGATCACGGCGCCAGCGCTCAGACCGGCACGTCCAGCAGAGGCAGAAAAGATCGCCGATCTGCTGGCGAGGGCCTACGCCGCAGACCCGGTGTTCCTCTGGCTCCTGGAGCGCCGGGCTGCATCCACTCTGCCACGGCTGTTCAATCCGCTGGTGAGGTGGTTCGCCCGGGGTGGATCGGTGACGGTCGCCGCTGATCCGGTTCGCCTTCTCGGCGCCGCCGTGTGGTCTCCGACCACCGGCAGGCGGCCTCCGGGCACGACCTGGGGGGGTCTGTTTCCCGGGCGAGGCGGCGACCCCTTGGTCCGCCTCCTCTGGTCACACTCCGCTCGGGAGCGTCAACCAACCCGCCCCCATCGGCACCTCGTGCTCCTCGGGGTCGAGCCAGGACTCGGCGGTGAGGGCAGCGGCACCCGACTGCTCGCCGCGGGCCTCGCCGGATGCGATGCCCGTCGGCTAGGGGCCTACACCGAGGTCAACACGCCGAGTGCCGTCGGCTTCTTCCTCGGCCACGACTTCGAGGTGGTGGCCGAGGGGCCCCTCATGGCCGGTGCCCCCGACTCCTGGGGGCTGTGGCGACATCCCCGGTAGGACCTTCGGCCCTCCCCGGAGCCACCGCTCCCGATAACCTGGCGCCAGGCAGCAGTCGCGCCACGCCACCCTAGGAGGACACCCATGGCGAAGTGGAGCGACATCGACGCCTCCGGCCTGCATCCGGAGAGCCTGATGATGACCTACGGGTACCGACCCGAGTGGTCGGAGGGGGCGGCGGCCCCTCCCATCTTCCAGAACTCGACCTTCGTGTTCCCCTCGGCCGCCGTGGGAGAACGCTGCTTCGCCGTGGCCTACGGCCTCGCCGCCCCTCTCCCCGACGAGCACCCGGACCTCATCTACTCGCGAATCAACAACCCGGACCTCGAGATCGCCGAGGATCGCCTGGCGCTGTGGGATCGCGCCGAGACCGCAGCCCTGTTCGTGAGCGGCATGGCGGCGATCACCACCACGCTATGGGCACACCTGCGACCCGGCGACGTGATCGCCGCCTCCTCCCCCATCTACGGCGGCACCCACCACTTCATCGAGACCGTGCTGCCCCAGTTCGGGATCGAGTCGGTGCGCTTCGACCCCGACGCCAAGGCCGGCGACGTGATCGCAATGGTCGAGGCCACGGGCAGGCCGCTGGGCATGGTGTATGCCGAGACCCCAGCCAACCCCACCAACGCCCTGATCGACCTGGGGATGTGCGCCGAGGTCGCCGCCCGATTCTCGACGCCGGCACGGAGGGTGCCGGTGGCGGTGGACAACACCTTCCTGGGGCCTGTCTTCCAACGCCCCCTGGAGCACGGAGCCGACATCGTGCTCTACTCGGCCACCAAGTATCTGGGTGGCCACGGCGACCTGATCGCCGGCGCCGCCGTCGGGGCGAAGGCGCTCCTCGATCCGATCCGTGTGATGCGCACCTTCACCGGCAACATGCTCACGCCGTTCGTCTCCTGGCTCCTGATGCGCAGCCTGGCCACGCTGCATCTGCGCATGGAACGGCAGGCCGACAACGCCCAGAAGGTGGCCGACTTCCTCAGGGGGCATGCGAAGGTGGAGTCGGTCAACTACCTGGGTCACCTCGAGTCCGGCGACCCCGGCCACGACCTGTACCGAAAGCAGTGCCTCGGGCCCGGGGGGATGATCTCCTTCGAGGTCGCCGGCGGGAAGCCGGAGGCGTACCGCTTCCTCGATGGCCTTCGCCTCTTCAAGCTGGCGGTGAGCCTGGGCTCGGTGGACTCCCTCGCCGAGCATCCGGCCACCATGACCCACTGCGAGGCGGGCAAGGAGGCCAACGACGCCAAGGGGATCACCGAGTCGCTGATCCGGATGTCGATCGGGGTGGAGCATCCCGACGACCTCGTGGCCGACGTGAAGCAGGCCCTCGAAGCGATCTGAGCGGCGGTCGCCGCTGCGGTACCGTCGGCCCATGAGGATCACCGTCTGCGAGCTTCCCGCCGATCCGGCGCGCCTCGACCCGGCATGGGATGGGCTGGTCGAGCACACCGCCGCCCACCGGCCCGACCTGGTGGTGCTGCCCGAGATGCCGTTCTACGCCTGGCTGGCGGCCAGCAGCGTCGTCGATGCCCACCGATGGTTCGCCGCCGTCGCGGCACACGAGGAATGGCTACCCCGCCTCGCCGACCTGGGTGCGGCGACGGTCGTCGCCACACGACCGGCGATGATCGGCGATGGGCCGCGCAACGAGGCCTTCGCCTGGACGCCGACCGGCTATCTGTTCCTCCATCACAAGCGCCATCTGCCCGACGAGGACGGCTTCTGGGAGGCCTCCTGGTACGAACGGGGGCCGTCCGAGTTCGTCGCCGTCGACACGCCGGCGGGGAGGCTGGGGGCCATGGTGTGCACCGAGATCTGGTTCACCGACCATGCCCGGAGCTACGCCCGGCAGGGCGTCGACGTCGTGGTGTCGCCGCGGGCGACCCCGTGGTCGAGCCGCGGCCGCTGGCTGGTGGGTGGCCGGGCGGCGGCGATCATGGCCGGAGCGTTCTGCGCCTCCTCCAACCGGTCCGGAACGGGCGAGGACGCAATGCGCTGGGCAGGCACGGGCTGGGTGATCGACCCCGAGGGTGATGTCCTGGCCACCACCGACGGGGACAACCCCTACGCCACCATCGAGGTGGATCTCGCCGCCGCCGAGGCGGCGAAGTCGACCTACCCCCGCTACGTGGAGGAGTGAGGTCGGGAACGGGATGGTTTCACGTGCGCCAGACTTTGCCAGGCATGCTACGGTTCCGGCGATGGTGGCGAGGCGCCCCCTGGTGGCCGTATTGGGGCTGGAGCCAGCGTTCACTGCTGGCCTCGAATACGCCGCTCAAGATCGATTCTGTGTCGTGACCACTGGGCAAGCCGCGCTTGGAAGTGTTGATCGCTTCCTCGCTGCCCTTGCACTGGACTCAGCCGGGGACAACGGCCTCGCCACGCTCGTCGCCCGGTTTGATCCGAAGCCGGTGGTTGCGATCACAAGGGAGGACGACCCGAGCCATTGGGTGGAGGTGATGGCTAAGGGTGTCGCCGGTATAGCCCCATACGCCGATACTCCCGAAGGCATTCTGGACGTACTGAGCCACTCGCTCAGGGGTATGTTTTTGCTCCCCGTCGGCATCCTCAGGTGGGTCGTGGATCGGGTACATCAACCTCCATCAGGACTCCTGTCCGACCGCGACACCCGAGTGCTCGTCAGGCTGGCCCGCGGCGACACTGTTGCAGACGTGGCGACCGCCGAGGCATGTGCCCCCCGGACGATGCATCGCATGCTCGCTCAGCTCTACGCCAAGATCGGGGTCGATCGTATTGACGGCGCCCGGCGACTGGCGATCCGATGGGGGTTCGCAGATGACTGAACCTGGACGCGCTCGCAGCGCAGCGACCAAGCGCGCTCTCGGCGCGATCGCACTCTCCGGCGTTGCCGCGGCCGCCGGGTTCTGGGCCGGTCGGATCGTGTTCCTGCCCCCTTCCGATCCGCTGGACGACACTCCCGAGCCCATCACATATACAGTCGCCCAAGGTGAACTGGAACGATCATTGCGATTCACCGCCGTCGCCGAGTGGCGACTCATTCCGACGGCGCGCAATGCCAAGCAGGGGGTCGTGACCACGGTCGAATTCCACTCGGGTGGTGTCGCAACGCCAGGGCAGATCATCTGCACTGTCGACCTACGACCCATCGTCGTGGCGGAGGGCAAGGTCCCGGCCTTCCGTAGCATGTCCCTCAACGCACGGGGTGCCGATGTCGCGCAGCTGCAGACCTTCCTTGCCGACCTCGGACTCTTCACACAGGAGTCCGACGGCGTCTTTGGAACGTCAACCCGTGCCGCGGTGATGGAGTGGCAGCGGATGCTCGGCGTCCGTGCCGACGGGATCGTGGGTCTGGGCGATGTGGTATTCGTCCCGACGCTACCCGCCCATCTCACCCTGGACCCCAACTTCGTTCCAGGCACGCCGTTGGCCGGCGGTGAACCCTTCCTCTCACTGGTCCCGGACGCTCCCGAGTTCCGCGTGCCGCTCGCCCAAGAGCAACTGAGGCTCGTCCCCCTCACCGCTCAGGTCCGCGTGAGCTACGCGGACGGTGAGTGGAGCGGGAGGATCGAGCAAGCGGTTGAGGATTCGGGCACCAACCTCGTCAATCTCCTGCTCACGGCGGAGGACGGCGGTCCAGTGTGCGGCGGGAATTGCACTCGTTGGGTCGACCTGGGAGCACCGACCGACTTTGACGTCGAGATCGTCGTGATTCCACATACCGTGGGCCCGGCGGTGCCCGTGGCGGCCATACACTCCGATGCCGGCAATCAAACCTATGTCATCACCTCGGATGGGACCCGGATCGACATCACCGTCGTGGTGGCCGCGAAAGGGATCGCAATCGTCGAAGGCCTCGACCAGGGGACGGTGATCGCTCTGCCGATTGTCCCGGTGGGGGGCTGATGATCGAAGTCGAGGATCTGTCGTTCGGGTACCGGCGGACACAGCCCATCCTCGAGCATCTCTCTTGGTGCATTCCTCCGGGTCTGATCTCCGGGGTGACCGGTCAATCGGGGTCGGGCAAGTCGACATTGCTGTACATCCTCGGCCTTCTGCTGTCTCCCTGGAGCGGAAGGATCGTCGTTGACGGCGAGGACGTCGGCGCAGCATCTGACGGCGTCAGATCGCAGATCCGAGCGCGGCGAATCGGCTTCGTGTTCCAGGACGCCGCCCTTGATCCAACCAGAACGGTCGTCGACAACATCGTCGAAGGATCCCTCTACTCGGGAATGGGAAGAAGGCGGGCGATCCGGCGTGCCCACGAGCTCTTGGAGAAGTTCGATGTCGGGTTGCGCGCCGAGCACAGGCCGGGCGAGGTGTCGGCGGGCCAGGCTCAGCGCGTCGCCTTGTGCCGAGCGCTGCTCCCAGAACCACGCATCATCCTGGCAGATGAGCCGACCGGCAACCTGGACACGGACACCGCTGCGGTGGTGCTGGCAGCGTTGAGATCGCTCTCCCATGGTGACGGCGCCACCGTCGTCATGGTCTCACACGACCCGACAGTCGTGGTCGCGTGCGATCGAGTGCTGACGCTTTGAGGGTCATCAGGTACGCTCTGGAGTCGGCACGGGTGGCCCGAAGCCAACCGGTGTCCTCCGTCGTGACGATGCTCGTCGTCGGAAGTGTGTGCGCGGTCATCCTCTCCACGACGGGACAGACCGAGGCGGCAGAACGCCAGGTGATCGCCCGCATCGATGAGGCCGGGACTCGATCGATCGTGGTCACCGACGTTCAAGGCGGAGCCGGAATCCCTCCTTCGGCGGTCGGGCGTATCGAGCGCCTCGCCCACGTGGAGTGGGTGATCGGGCTGGGTACCGCCTTCGATGCTCGACCAGTCGGAGTGCCCGGCGGAACGCCGATCCCCATCCGCTTCCTCTACGGCGACATACCACCGGTGGTCGAGATGTCCCCATGGACCCGCGACATTGGAACGGTCGTCATCGGGCCAGAAGCCCAAGCAACCCTCGGACTGCTGGTCCCGGCCGGAGGTGTCGTCACCGGCAACGATGACCACCTCGCGGTCGTCGGATCGTTCCACCCCTCTGAGCCATTGGCCTTCCTCGAGCAGTCCGGTCTGGCAGCCCCGGACCCGCACGACGAGCTGCCATGGGTACGTACCATCTTCGTATCGGTGGAGCGGCCAGAAGACGTCACGTCGGTGACGCAAGGAGTCCTCATGGTCCTCGGGGCCAACGACCCGACCCAGGTGTCAGTCGAAACGTCGAGCAACCTCGCGGCGGTCCGGGCTACGGTGGAGGGTGAACTCGGCTCGTTCGGTCGCAACCTCGTGCTGATGGTGCTCGGAGCGGGAATCGTGTTGGTAACGCTCACAACCTACGGGTCGGTGACGGCAAGGCGTAAGGACTTCGGACGCCGCCGAGCTCTGGGGGCAGAAAGGGCAACGATCATCGCCCTGGTGACGCTTCAGGCGACAATCACTGGGAGTCTTGGTGCGGCCCTGGGGTCGCTCATTGGTGGCGGCATCGTTTGGAGGCTCACCGGTGAGCCCCCGAACGCCGGATTCGCAACGGCGGTGGCCACACTCGCCATGCTGGCCACGATCATTGCTGCCGCACCGCCAGCGATGATCGCTGCTCATCGAGACCCGATCAGGGAACTGCGAGTGCCCTGAGAGCGCTTCGGTTGCACGACCCAGGGGAACCTCGGGCGGAGTGATGCACCTGCCCCTCGGGAACGGCGGTGGCGCGGGCCACGGCCATGTGCAACACGTCGACGACAAGCTCGACGCCAGCACGGTCACCATGGACAATCCCAGGATGTCCCGACGACTCAGATCCTAGGTTCCAGCGACATGCAGCGGATCCTCGCCGGCAGGAAACTGGGCCAGGCACGCCACGCGCCGTTGGTCGGGCCCGTCGGCGGTGAGGTTCTGAACCAACAAGGCAGCAGCCGTGGCGATGTCGGGACGCCGCCACCGCCACTTCTTGCGGAAAAGCACCCACACCGGGCCGCTTCTTGCCATCGACCGAGCCACCCGGCTCTGGCTCACCCCGAAACCCCGGCGGGCTTCCCCCCCGCTTCTCCGAACACTTGGCCTGTGGGCCCCGAGAGAGGAGAAGTCGTGCCTGCACCTCATCCACCTGAGTTCCGCCAGCGGGCGGTGGAACTGGCCCGGGAGGGCTCGAGGCCGATCGCCCTGGCTGCCCAAGACATCGGGATCTCGGAGTCGTGTCTTGGTATCTGGCTTGTCCACGCCGATGTCGACGAGGGGAAGCGGGGGGTCTGTCGACCCCGGAGCGGAGAAACTGGCCCGGCTCCGCAAGGAGAACCCGGTGCCCAAGATGGAGCGTGATCTACTCTCTCGGGCCGCAACCTTCTTAGCCTCGGAGAATGCCCTGCCGAAGTGATCAATCGGTTGATGGACGCGAACAAGGCCGACTTTCCGAGCCGGTTCATGGCCGAGCGGCCGGAGGTGTCCACCAGCGGGTTCCATGACAGGCGGGCACGGCCGTGTGATCCCGCGGCTCGAACGATCGCCGATGCCGCCTTGAGCGTGCTGATCATCGAGATCCAGGATCGATCCCGGGGCACCTACGGGTCGCCTCGAGTGTGGACCGACCTCAGGTTGGGTCTGGGGATTCGGGTTGGTCGTGAGCGGGTCGAGCGGCTGATGCGTCACGCCGACCTGGCCGGGATGACGGGGATGTCCGATCGTATCGTGTAAGCGGTCCGGACCTCTACCCGATAGGAGACCACGATGACCAAGCCAGACTCCGAGAGCGAGGAGCGTCGCCGGCGCCAGAGCGAGATCGCCGATTCGTTGAAGGAGTCCGGGGCGCTTCTTCAGATCTTCGCCCGGATCGACGCGGGGGAACTCCTGACTGGTCATGTCCCAGGTCCTCAACGAGACCCCGTCGCTACGGCCCGAGACCGGCGCCGTAGTCGTGCGGGCTCTGAGGGCATCGAGCCTCGAGTTCGGACGACGTGTTGCTGACATACCGCCAGGGAACCCATTCGACGTCGGGATAGTTCTCGACGAACGAATCGACCGACGGCGGGTCCGGAATGTCGTAGCCTTCTGCCTCGAGGCATGGCTTGAGTACGTCGACCCAGAACGTGTAGATGTTCTCTACTTCGACCCCTGACTCGACCCCATACTCTGGAATGCTGAGACCGGCGACACATCTCGCGAAGCCGACCTGAGCCGCTTCGTTCTGTTCGAAAGGTATGGCCAGCCACGAGATTCCGGTATCTCCGATAGGCTCCACAGGCCAGCCCTGGTCGCGCATGCACGCTATCTCGGCCGCTGTGACGAGGCCCCAAGGGACCTTGGAGTACGGGTAGGCTGAGTAGTCGCCATAGCCGTAGATCGGATCGACCTGTTCGATCAAGACCTCGAATGGTGGGAGGCTGGAAGTTGCCTCCTCTCTCTCGCTGGTGGGGAGAAAGGTCGCGTTCGGATCAGACTGCTCGACACCGACTGTGGTCGCGGTGCCACCTTGTCCGATACACGCCGCTCCAAGGACTATCACGGCAATCGATCGCACGGTCGCCGTGATCGGCCGACTGGCGAGGCGTTGCCAAGTCTTCCTTTTCACGGCGCTGCATCCATTCCAATCCAGTGATGGAGTGCTGTCTCCGACTCAATAGCAGTAAGAGAAGGTAAGCCCATAGTTCATGTACCCGTTGGTTTCCGCCTTCCATGATGTGCTCTGCAGACCGCTCAACGAGTAGCGTGCCTGGAGGAACACGCCATTGTTGTAGGTCCCGATCAGGTGACCGAGCGGGGCGTAGTGCCTCGTGGGGCCCGTCGTCTCCGACGTGACCCCCACATACCACGAGGCGGGGCAGCTTCTGGTTCCCTGCTTCGAGCCAGTGGCCATGGCTGGCACGGCCGAGAGAAACGCCAACAGGACGACACCCACCGTCAGTCTTGAACCAAGTCGAGATCTCGAATGCATCGATCAACCTCCCATTCTCGTCAAGCCATTCCCTGCTCAAGCTACGCCAAGATCGCGAGCGATCGCAATGACAATCGGTGGCGGCCGGACCGACGCCCATCGGCAGTAGCGCCGTCACCGGGTTCTTGAGAAACGGCAGCCGGGGAGTGTGTGCCACTGACGGACCGACCCGCATGGTCCGAGCACTTCGCGCTGGCTGTTGGCGAGCACTCGCGTGGGACATGGAGTGCAGTAGACGCACCTGGTCTTGGCGTCTTCCCCAAACCGCCGCGGCGCGTCTTGGCCAGAGCGGGTCGGAGGCATGGATGACCGGCCGCAGCGCCTCTAGCCTCGCGGGCGTGACCCGGCGACTGACCGTCCTCCTCGGCATGATCCTGGCTCTCGCCGCCTGCGGCGACGACGGCGCCGACACCACGACCTCGGCTCCGACGACCACCGAGCCGCCGGCGACCACCACCACTCTTGGAGGAACCACCACCCCGGCGCCGGACACGACTGCCACGCTTCCCACGACGCCCACGACCGTGCCTCCCCCGCCGCCTCTCGGCGAGGTGGGGATCGCCCTGGTGCCCGTCGCCGCCGGCCTCTCCAACCCGGTGCTCGTCACCGCCCGTACCGGCGACGACCGGCTGTTCGTCGTCGAGCAGCCGGGGGTGGTGCTCGCCCTCACCCCAGGAGGCGACCGCGAGACGATCCTCGACCTCCGTTCCCGGGTGGAGTACGGAGGTGAGCAGGGCCTGCTCGGACTCGCCTTTCACCCCACCGACCCGGACCGCACCTTCCTCCACTACAGCGCCGCCGGAAGCGGCGACACGGTCCTAGAGGAGTTCGACCTCACCACCGGCGAGTCGGTGGGAGTGGTCCTCACCGTCGCCCAGCCGGCCGGAAACCACAACGGGGGGATGATCGCCTTCGGCCCCGACGGGATGCTCTACGTCGGGCTCGGTGACGGGGGCGGCGCCAACGACCAATACCGCCACGGCCAGAACCGTGACAGCCTGCTCGGGGCGATCCTGCGCATCGACGTCGACTCGGCCTTCCCCTACGCCATCCCCGCCGACAACCCCTTCGCCACCGACGGTGGCGCCCCCGAGGTGTGGGCTTACGGCCTGCGCAACCCGTGGCGGTTCTCCTTCGACGGCGACGACCTGTGGATCGGTGACGTCGGCCAGGGCGAGTGGGAGGAGGTCTCGATGGTCTCCATCGACCAAGGCGGCCACAACCTGGGCTGGTCCGTCTACGAGGGGACTCACTGCTTCGGAGCGGCTGCCCTCTGTGTCCCCGACGGGTTCACCATGCCGGTGTTCGAGTACTCCCACGATGGCGGCCGCTGCTCGATCACCGGCGGGTACGTGTACCGGGGCTCCGCCGTCCCGGGCCTCGCCGGGGCCTACCTCTTCGGGGACTGGTGCACCGGTGAGGTCATGGGCCTTCGGATAGGAGATGACGGCACCGTCGAACGTCGCGCCTTTTCGGTGGACGCCCCTCGGATCACCTCCTTCGGGGTCGGTCCCGACGGTGAGGTATACCTGACTGCAGGCGACTCGGTGTTCCTGATCGTCGCAGGCTGAACCGGCCCGCCCGCCGTGGTGACCGTGGTCGCTCGGTGACCCTTGTCGAGTGTTGGGGGTGGCCTGGCCCCCACTCCGAACCGCACTTGCTGGCTGTCGGCGGCTCGTGACCGTCGATCTGAAGGCGTGTGATGGTGAACGGGCATCCCCCCTTGCACTTTGTCATACGATCCGTATATTGCTCCGTATGACAACCCCGGTGCCTACCCGGTTCACCGAGGCGGAACTCGCCCTCATCGACGAGCTCGTGACCAAGGGCATAGGAGACAGTCGATCGGCCGTGATCCGCCGAGGCGTTCACCACCTCGCCGACGCCGTTCACCGAGCCCAGATCGGTGCCGCCATCGCAGCGTCGTATCGGGAACGGCCCCAGGGCCCCGAGGACGACGCCCTTGCCATGTCCAACGCCATCGCGATGACCGAGGCGGAACCGTGGTAGCCCAGACCGAGATCTGGTTGATGGAGACGCCCAACCAGAAGCGCCGACCGGTGCTCGTCATCTCGCGCGACGAGGTCATCCCGGTCCTTGCCAACATCATCGTGGCCCCCATCACGAGCACGATCCGCAACATCCCCACCTGTATCCCGGTCGGACCCGATGAAGGCATCGACCACGACAGCGTGGCCACATTCGACAACCTCGCCGCCGTGCCCAAATCGGTGCTCACCAGACGCCTCGGCAAGCTCGGCGCCGACGGACGCCGGCTCATCTGCGAGGCCCTCGCCGCAGCTGCCAACTGTTGACCGATCTCGTCGATCCCCTCCACAGCGGGGACGCATCCGGAGAGACAAGTGCCATTTCGGCGCGCCCCGGCATGCGGACGGTCGGCGCCCCTTCGAGACCCCTGACTGTGAGGATGACACTCGTAGCTCGGTGCGTGTGCTGGGCTGCTGTTGGTGGCGGCGATACACCCGCCCACCCCCCTTCCCACCGCGTCTGCCTCCCGGGCACGCCCAGGGAGTCGCTGATACTCTTACGGTGTCCGCCTGCGGGGCAGGGCGGCGTGGTCTGCGGAGGGACTGATGGCACGCCTGCCGCGCGCACCGACGCTCTTGGTGGTGGTGCTCCTCCTCGCCTCCGTCGTTCCCACAGCCCTCGCCGAGGTGGGCTGGAGCCGTGCCGCCCGGTTCGGTGGCGACAACCAGACGGTGGCCTGGGCCTCGGCGATGGACCGGATGGGCAACGTCTACGCAACCGGCGTCCTCAACGGGACCGCCGACTTCGACCCTGGCGGCGGCACCTTCAACCTGACCAGCGCCGGCGCCCAGGATGTGTTCGTCGCCAAGCTCACCCCCGATGGTGATCTGCTCTGGGCGCACGCCATCGGCGGAACCAGCTCCGACGAGGGGATGGGTATCGCCACCGACCCGGCGGGGAACGTGTACGTCACCGGATACTTCATGGGCACCGTCGACTTCGACCCCGGCCCGGGCACGTCGAACCTCACCTCGGCAGGCGACCAGGACATGTTCGTCCTCAAGCTGTCCACCGACGGCGACCTGCTCTGGGCAAAGCGGATAGGCGGAGCGGGCGCCGACACCGGCTCCGCGATCGCGGTCGATCGCGGCGGCAACGTCCTCACCACGGGCTACTACACGGGCACCGTCGACTTCGACCCGGGCGCCGGTGAGGCCAACCTCCCCGGCGTGGGCGACACCGACGCCTTCGTGTCCAAGCTCGATGCCGACGGGACCCACGTCTGGGCTCGACTCCTCGGCGGCACCGGGCCGGACGAGGGCATGGCGGTCGCCACCGACGCCGCAGGCAGCGTCTACTCGGCGGGCCGTTTCAGCGGCACCGTCGATTTCGACCCGAGCGGTGCAGTGAGCAATCGCACCTCGAACGGAGGGATCGACGGCTACGCCTGGAGGCTCGACCCGGACGGGTACCTTGAGTGGGCCGCCCCGCTCGGCGGCGCCGGAGACGACACGGCGACGGCGATCTCGGTCGACCGTTACGACTTCGCCGTCATCGGCGGGAGCTTCGCGGGTACGGCCGACCTCGATCCTCATCCCACCGAGACCTTGAACCTGGTCTCCGCCGGCGGCCTCGACGCCTTCCTCGTTCGGCTCGATCAGAACGGCGAGCTCTCCTGGGCCAAGCGCGCCGGTGGCGTCAACGACGACGAGGTCACCGGTGTTCACCTGGGCGGCGCCATCGAATCGGCGACCGCAACCGGCACCTTCTCGGGAACGGTCGACTTCGACCCCGGCCCCGACACCGCCTCGTCGGCCTCGGCCAATCCCGCCGGGTTCGTGTGGAAGCTGAGCGCTCTGGGCGACTACGAGGACCACGGGGCGATGTCGGGCACCGGAACCGTCCGATCCGAGGGCCTCGGCTGGGACGGCTCCGGCGGCTTCGCCGCCTCCGGCCGGCTCTTGGGGACCGCCGACTTCGACCCGGGACCGGGCGTGGCCGAACTCACGGCGAGCGGACCGCTCGATGCCTATGTCACCACGATCGGAAAGCCGACACTGCTGACCCACATGGGCAGCAACCGCTACCACACAGCCTCCCTGGTGGGCTCCTGGGCATTCCCACGCGGCCCCAAGACGGCTTTCGTCGCCGTCGGCACCAACTTCCCCGATGCCCTCGCCGGAGCGGCGGTGGCCGGCCTCTTGGATGCCCCCCTCTTCCTGGTCCGTTCCGACTCTATCCCGTCGGAGACCCTCACCGGGATCACCAACATGGACCCGGACTCGATCGTCGTGCTCGGAGGGACCACCGCAGTCTCCCAGGTCGTGTTCGACCAACTCACCGCCATCCAGACCAACACCGTGCGCGTCTTCGGGAGCAACCGCTACGCCACCGCGGTGGCGATCTCCCAGCTCGGGTTCCCGGCGACCGCCAGGACCGTGGTGATCGCCACCGGGCTCAACTTTCCCGACGCCCTCGCCGCCGCGCCCGCTGCCGTCGTATACGGCGGTCCGGTGCTGCTCACCGATCCGAACACCGTCCCGCAGGTGGTGAGGGACGAGATCACCCGCCTGGCACCGGAACGGATTGTGGTCGTCGGCGGAACGGCGGTGATCTCCGACGATGTCGTGAACGCCTTGAAGGAGATACAGCCCAACACGGTCCGCATCGCCGGCGCCAACCGCTACGACACCGCCATCGGCCTCGCCCAGGACGCCTTCCCCGACGGTGCCAGCCGGGTGACGGTCGCCACCGGCCTCGCCTTCCCCGACGCCCTGGCGGGGGCGGCGGCGGCGGGGGCCTGGCGGGGGCCGATCCTCCTCGTCCCCGGGACCAGCCTCCCCGCTGCGGTGTCGACCGAACTCCTCCGTCTCGACCCGTTCCACGTCGACCTGCTCGGAGGGGACGCCGCGATATCGCCTCTGGTCCGCTACCAGATCGGTGCCCTGCTGTTCGGCTGGTGACTCAGAGCGCCCGGCACCAGGCGTCGTAGTCGACGAGCGGCGGCGGGCGGGCCTCGTCCCCGCAGGCGGGGCAGTCCCGAAGCCGCTCGAACCGCAGCGTGGTCGACTCGCCGGAGAGGGCGTCGTGGATGAGCAGCCTTCCCACCAGGGCGTCGCCGGCACCGACCAGGATCTTGATGGCCTCCACCACCTGCAGCGAGCCGATCGCCCCGGTGAGCGCCCCCAGCACCCCGCCCTCGGCGCAGTCGGCCACAGTCCCCGGATCGGGTGGCAGCGGATACAGGCAGCGGTAGCACGGCCCCCGATAGGGGTCGAAGACGGTCACCTGGCCCTCCCACCGGTACACCGAGGCGTGCACCACCGGCACCCGCAGGTGCAAGGAGGCATCGTTCACCAGGTAACGGGTCGGGAAGTTGTCGGTCCCATCGATCACCACGTCGTAGTCCGACATCACATCCAGGGCATTGCCCGCCATGAGGGGTTCCTCCCTCGGGAGCACCTCCACGCCGGGATTGAGGCGGCACAGCGCCGCCGCCGCCGAGGCCACCTTGGGCTGTCCGATGCGGTCGGTGTCGTGGATCACCTGTCGCTGCAGGTTGGAAAGCTCCACCCGGTCGGAGTCGACGATCCCGACCGTGCCCACGCCGGCGGCCGCCAGGTACAGGGCGGCCGGTGACCCGAGCCCACCGGCCCCGATCACCAGGACCCGGGCGGCGGCTAGTCGCTCCTGGCCCGCCCCCCCGATCCCGGGCAAAGCGACGTTGCGGGCGTAGCGGGCCGGCCCGGTCCCTTCGGGAAGCATCACCTCCCTTCCCTCGATCCTCCACAGGACGATCCCCCCACTCATGGAGGCGACCCTCCCGTACCCCATCTCCCGCAGTTCGAGCCCGGCGAGCAGCGACCGCCTGCCGGTGGCACAGAACAAGACGATCTCCGCATCCCGATCGGGCGCGGCATCCGCCACCTCGTCGGCGAGCCGCTCCCACGGGACCGCCAGCGACCCGGGGATGGTCCCGGCGACGATCTCGTGGTCGTGCCGGACGTCGATCAGCACCAATCCCCCTCCGAGACGCTCCTCCACGTCACCCGGGGTGACCTCGGGGACGCGGAGCCGCGCCTCCTCCATGCGATCGACGAAGGCGGTCACTCCCCTGCCTCCAGGGGTTCCTCGACCGGCACTCCTTCGACGATCCTCCACGCCCGCATCTCCGGATGGCGGCCTTCGAGGCCGACGATGACATCGATCCATTCGCCTCCGGGAGCACCTGCCATGTCCGTCGCCGAAGGCAACGCCGGGCCGGCGGGATGCGAGTGGAAGGCGCCCCGGATCGTCCAGCCGTTGGCGTCCGCCATGCGCACCACGCGATGGTGCTCTGCCGGGTCGATGGTGAACTCGACGGTGGACTGATCGGCGTTGGGCACGCAGTACGCCTTGCGCAGCACACCCTCGGTGTCGAACGCCAGCAGGCCACAGGCTTCCATCGGCCGCGCCGCCAAGGCTCGCTCCAAGACTTCGACACGGACTAGATCGGTGATGATCACGGCGTGACGCTACCGCGGCCACGCCCACAGGTGGCCGGGCGCAGTGACCGGCCACCTGGCTACTCTTTGCCCCGTGAACGAGCAGATGACCCGAATGTTCGAGGCGGCCTCGCGGCGCACCGTGGCCGTGCGCACCGCCGAGGGCAAGCCCCTCGCCCGCCTCAAGCTCCTCCATGCCGCGGCGGTCGCCGCCGCCGGGATCGTGATGGCACCCCGCCTCACGGCGACGGCGGTACTGGGAGCAATGTTCAAGGGGCTGCGGCTCGAGGTCGAGGAGCAGGTGGACCAGCAGCCCGCTGCCGCCTGATCATCACGGACGGGGCGGCCCGTCCCTCTCCACCAGCAGTCCGGCGACGAACACGGTCTGGGCCGCCAGGGCGGCGGCGCCCGCCACCGCCAAGCCGACCCGGGCATCGATGGTCAGCGTCACCGGGATGATGGCACCCACCACCCAGGCGAGCTGGAACAGTGTCTCCGAGCGGGTGAACGCCGCTCCCCGGCCATCGGGTGCCACCCGACTCTGCAGCAGCCCGTCGAAGGCGAACTTGGCCGTGCCCCAGGCGAGACCGGCAGCCGCCGCCAGCGCCGCCGCCGCCGCCAGGCTGAAGAACTGACCGGCCACGAATGCGGCGGCGGCCTCGATCGCCAGGGCGGCCACCACCATCGGCTCCTCTCGCAGCAGCCTCTCCAACGCCGGGCTGATCAGGGAGGCCAGGCCGTACCCGAGCCCGGCGGCACCGATGAGGGCGGCGAAATCCACCCCGCCCGCCTCCTGGCCCCGGAACTCGAAAGCCAGCAGCAGGAGGAGGAAGCCGTTGATGAGCCGCACCCCGGCGGTGGCGAGACGGGAGAGCCGCAGCGAACGGGTCGCCCCCGAGGTCATCGGTTGCATCACGTCGTCGGGAGCGAGAAAGGTCCGGTCGCGACGCGCCGCATCACGCGGATCGGGGAGACCCAGGCTGGTGAAAGCGGAGAACCCGAAGAACACCGCCGCCAGCGCCAGCGCCAGAGACGGCTCGATCGAGACCAGTGCCGCCCCGATCGGCAGCACCACGGCACCGGCGTAGATCCCGATGCGGGCCAGAAAGGCGTTGGCGCCCACGAGGGCGACCGGCTGCGGCAGCGCCACCGGAAGCATGCTGGAGCGGGCGATCCCGTAGAGGCGTGACAGCACCAGCATCCCGAAGGCGAGCGGGTACAGCCAGAGGGTGGTGAGGCCCATCATCATCACCACGGCCAGGATGGTTCTCAGGCTGGATGCGATGGTCAGAGCCGCCCGGTAGACGCCGCCGAGACGGGAGAACAGCCCACCCATGATCGGGGCGATCACCGTGAACGGCACCAGCGTGAGGCCCAGGTAGAGGGCCACGTTTCCCCGCGCCTCGCTGGTGGGAACGCTGAAGAACAGGGTTCCGGCGAGGGCCACCGCCACCAGGGTGTCGCCGGCGACGTTGGCCGCCCACGACACGGCCAGCTGCTTGAAGGCGGGCCCGTGGCGGCTGAACATGGCGTCCACCCGCTTGGCGGCGGCACGCGCCGTCCTCCTCGTCATGCCGGCAGACGGCCGGTCGTTCATGCCGGGACGACCGCGAGATGTCATGGAGACGAACTTAGCCAACCAGGGCGACGACGCCTCAGAGCAGACCTGCCGCCAGCTCGGCCAGCGGGCTGCGCACGGTCCGCTCCAGGGTCACGTGGCCGAACAGCCGGTTGCCCTTCATCTTCTCGATCAGCGCCGCCGCCCCGCCGAACGGTGAGACGTACGGGTTGTCCACCTGGCTGAAGTCCCCGCAGAACACCACCTTGGCGTCTGGGCCGATCCGGGTCAGGATCACCTTGAGCGTCGACAGCTCCAGGTTCTGCGCCTCGTCGACGATCACGAACTCTCCGGTGATCGACCGGCCCCGCAGATAGGTGATCGCCGCCAGCTCGAGGGCGTCGCGCTCCATCAGCTCCTCGAGGGCCCCTCGAGCCGCCGCCGGGCCGCCCTCGGCGAACAGGGCGTAAAGGTTGTCGTGCACCGCCGCCATCCACGGGGCGAGCTTCTCGTCGAGGTCCCCCGGCAGGTAGCCCACCTCCTGACGGCCCACCGCGATCAGGGGTCGATACACCGACACCTTTCGGTAACGGCCGGCCTCCAGGACCTGCTCCAGCCCGGCCGCCAGAGCGAGGAAGGTCTTTCCCGTTCCCGGCGGGCCCATCACCGATACCGCCGGGATCTCCGGATCCAGGAGCAGGTCGAGGGCGAAGGCCTGGCGCAAGTTCTTCGATTCGACCCCGAAGACGCGGCGGCTGCCCGGAACCCGCACCACCACCGTCTCCGGCTCCAGATCCACCACCTGTCCCACCGCCGTCTGCGATGCCGAGGCGCGCAACACGACGAACTGGTTGATCAACAACCCGGACACTCCCGGCAGCACCACCTTGCCATCGATGTAGATCCGATCGACGGTGGCGGCCTCGACGTCCACCTCGGCGACGCCGGAGTAGGACTCGTCGACGGCGACCGTGTCGGCGCGATAGTCCTGGACGGCGACCCCGAGCTGCGCCGCCTTGATACGAAGCGAGGCATCCCTGGTGACCAGCACCGTCTCCCTCGACTCCATCCGATCGGCCAGCTCCAGGCAGGTGGAGAGGATCCGGTGGTCGGGGGTGGCCGGGTCGAGCACCTCGGGGAGGCGCCTCGAGTGGATCCCGTTGATCTCGATGCGCAGCGTGCCGCCGGAAGGCAGAGGTGTCGCCTGCGAAAGGCCTCCGGGCCGGGACGCCCCGTGCTCTTCGAGGAGGCGAATGGCGCGACGGGCGTTGGCGCCCACCTCGTCCATCAGGGTCTTCTTGCGATCCAGCTCCTCGATCACCGCCAGGGGCAATACCAGGTCGTGCTCATCGAAGCGGAACAGTGCCCCCGGATCGGCGAGGAGCACACAGGTGTCGAGAACGAAGGTCCGTCTGTCGGGGCCCGCCGCCACGGGCCCAATCTTGCCGGTGACGGGCCCGAGGTCAAGGATCCCCGTGGCGGGACCCCGGAAGCGGCGTTACGGTTCCCCGGTGCGTGTCGCCGTGATCGGAGCCGGATCCTGGGGAACTGCGGTTGCAGAGATGTGCGGCCGCGCCGCCCCCACCAGCCTGTGGGCGCGCCGCCCGGATCTGGCCAGGGCGATCGAAACGGAGCGATGCAACGACGCCTACCTCCCCGACGTGGCGCTCCCCGACTCGGTGCGAGCCACCTCCGATCTGGGGAAAGCCCTGGACGGTGTCGAACTGGTGGTGATGGCGGTGCCATCCCACGGCTTCCGTCCGGTGCTCCAGGAGGCGGCGCCGCTGGTGCCACCGGGCACGCCGATCCTCAGCCTCACCAAGGGGATCGAGCAAGGCACGCTGCTGCGCATGACCGAGATCGTGGAGCAGGTACTGCCCCAAGCCGACCCCGCCAAGGTCGGCGTCCTCACCGGCCCCAACCTCGCCGCCGAGGTCGCCGCCGGGCAGCCCACCGCTGCGGTGGTCGCCGTCAGGGATCCGGCCACCGCCGCAGAACTGCAGGGCCTCCTGATGACTCCCACCTTCCGGGTGTACACCAACCCCGATGTCGTCGGCTGTGAGGCGGCGGGTGCCCTGAAGAACGTGATGGCCATCGCCGCCGGCATGGCCCACGGACTGGGCTACGGCGACAACTCCAAGGCGGCACTGGTGACCAGGGCCCTGGCCGAGCTCACCCGCCTCGGGATCGTGCTCGGCGGCAACCCGCTCACCTTCGCCGGTCTCGCCGGGATGGGCGACCTCATCGCCACCTGTTTCTCGGAGAAGAGCCGCAACCGGCGGGTAGGGGTGGCGCTCGGCGAGGGACGGTCCCTCGACGAGATCGTCGGCGAGATGCGCATGGTCGCCGAAGGCGTGAAGACCACCGAGGCGGTGCTGGCCCTGGCCGATCGGCACGGCCTCGACATGCCCATCGCCCGCATGGTCGGGGCGGTCCTCTACGAGGGACGCTCCCCGGCCGACCTGGTGGAAGGTCTGATGACCCGGGAGGCGAAGGCGGAGCTGCACGGGATCGGCTGACCGGGGCGCATACTCCCGATGCCGCCCTAGCCTGGCCCGGGCAGCATGAAGCATCGCCCCCCGATCGTCAGGGCAGTCGCCCTCGTCGCCGCCATTGCGGTCGCCGCGGCACTTCCCGATGCGCCGGCAGCCGATGCCGGCGAAGGGGCGCTCTTCCACCTAGGGGACCGCGGTGCCGGTGTCATCGACCTCCAGGCCCGGCTCCTCGATGCCGGCTTCGACCCCGGGCCGAGGGACGGCGTCTTCGGGCCCAAGACCAGGCAGGCGGTCTCCTCCTTCCAGACCAGCCGGTCACTCCCGGCGACCGGCGAGGTCGACCAGGCCACCTGGGATGCATTGGCCGCATCCCCTTCGGCTCCGAGCCTGGCGCCCGGCGACCGGGGTACCACCGTCGCCGACCTGCAACGGCGCCTGGCGGCGGCAGGTCATGATCCCGGTCCGATCGACGGCATCTATGGAGGCAAGACCGAGGCTGCCGTCCGGTCCTTCCAGACGGAGTCCGGCCTGGCGGCGACCGGTCGGGTCGACGCTGCGACCTGGGACGCCCTCGGCGCCGGGTTCGACTCGCTCGAGCCGGGGGACACCGGAGCCCGGGTCTCGGAGGCACAGCGCATGCTCGCCGCCGCCGGTCACGATCCGGGCCCGATCGACGGCAAGTTCGGCCTTCGCACCGCGGCGGCGGTGCGGTCCTTCCAGAGTGTCGCCGGATTGACCGCGACCGGATCGGTGGACTCGGCGACCTGGACGGCGCTGGTCGCTGCCGGGGAGGGGTCGGAAACCGTCGTGCTGCGCCGGGGCGACCGCGGGGAGGCGGTACGCGACCTGCAGACGAGGCTCGCCTATGTCGGGATCAGCCCCGGAACCATCGACGGCGTGTTCGGCAGCCGCACCGAGGCAGCGGTCGCCCGGTTCCAGAAGACGTTCCGGCTGCCCGGGGAAGGCGTCGTCCACGAAGGCACCCTGACCCGTCTCGCCGAGCACGAAGGCAACGTGGCGCGCGGATACGCAGCCGGATACCAGCCCGGCGCCGGCGCCGAACAATGGCGCCCGCTGGTGACCGAGGTGTTCGCCCGCTGGGGCCTCGACGAGACGGTGTGCGCCGACCCGGCTCGTGCCGAGACCTGCGTGCCCTCACAGGTCGATGCCGCCATCCAGATCATGGCCTGCGAGAGCCACGGGATCCCGTTCTCGGTGAACGTGACCTCCGGGGTGACCGGATTGTTCCAGCATCGCCTGCAGTACTGGCAGGCCCGCGTGGAGCGGGTGCGCCAGCAGTTCCCGGAGTTTCCCGTCGACGCCTCCCCGTTCGAGCCGGAACACGACGCGATGGTGGCGGCGCTGCTCGTCTGGGAGTCGCGCGGCGCCCTGCTGCGCAACCTCGCAGACGGCCGGCCGATGAGCGACGGTCCCAGCCCGTGGAGCCACTGGAGCTGCCGGCGCGTGCTGGGCTGAGGGTCAGTCCAGCGACTCCAGGGCGCCCTCCGCCAGCGGCCCCACGAGGTCGCCGAGAACCGCGAAGCGTTCGTCGCGGGTCTGGCCGCGGACCCACCGGATGTGGATCTGCTGGAGGATGACGGCGATGCGGAAACTCCCCAAGGCGCGATACCAGTCGAGTTCGCCGAGGTCGAGACCGGTCCTGACTGCGTAGCGCCGGGCCGCCTCCTCGGCGGGCATCACCACCCCCGGGGCGGTGGCGTCGGAGGTGACCATCCGAGTCTTCGACCCGGTCCCGCCCCAGTAGCTGAGGGCCGTGCCCAGGTCGACGAGGGGATCCCCCAGGGTGGCCATGTCCCAGTCGAACACCGCCACCACGTCGCCGCCCGAACCGATCATGGTGTTGTCCAGCTTGAAGTCGTTGTGCAGCAACACGGCGCGCTGCGGAGCAGGCACCCGTGACAGCAGCCGCTCACCCAACGCATCCATCGCCGGCACCTCGTGGTGTTGCGCTCGAATCCAACGCTCGGTCCAACCCTCCACCTGACGGGTGGTGAAGCCCTCGGGCCGCCCCAGGTCGCCGAGGCCGAGGACGACATGGTCGACGAGATGGAGGTCGGCGAGAGTGTCGACCAGGTTTCCGGCGACCGTCCTGCGGCCGGCTTCGGTGCCGTCCACGGAGGGTGGCCACTCCTCCCGTATCACCTCGCCCCGCCGGCGTTCCATGACGAAGAACGGCTTGCCCATCACCTCGGGGTCGCCGCAGAAGTGCAGGGCCTCTGGTGCCTGTGGGAAGACGGAGTGGAGGACCGAGAGCACCCGGTACTCGCGTGCCATGTCGTGGGACCTGGGGGCGACCTCCCCTAGCGGCGGGCGGCGCAGCACCAGTTCCACGTCGCCTGCCCGTGCCAGATAGGTCAGGTTGGCCTTGCCGCCGGGAAACTGCTCGAAGACGATCGACGAGTCTCCCAGCAGGTCAGGCAGGTTGCGGCGGAGGTGGTCCGCCACCCGCTCCTCGTCGAACCGCTCGTCGGGTCGAATCGGAGCAGTGTCGCTGCTCACTCGGCCGCAGGCACCGCCCCTCGGGCGGCGTCCTCCTCGGGCGACACGATCGGCGTGCGGCGGCCCACGACCAGCCAGGCGACCAGGCCGAGGGCCAGCAGCGATGCCGTCAGCCCGGTCCACTGATTCCAGGTGAACGGGCCGGCGGTGGCATCGGCCCCGGGAAGGTCGGTGTTGCGCACGAAGTCGATGAGGAACCGCTGCATCCCGTACCAGGCGGCCCACACCAGGATCAGAACGCCGTAGCGGATGCGCGACCAGTTACGGGCCAGCAGGTAGAGGAGTCCGAGCAGCAGGGCGGCACCGAAGAGGTCGTAGAGGGCGGCGTGGTGGTACGGGCCGCAGTCGCCTGCGGTCTCGCACAGCACCTCCAGGCCGTCGTGCTGTGGTGCCAGGTCGTAACCCGGCTTCACCAGGTATCCGAGGAAGAAATCGGTGCGGGCACCGAGGTGCTCGACTATGAACAGGTCGCCGATCCGCCCGATCACGGTGCCGATGGCCAGCCCGAAGGAGGCCATGTCCATGTGGGCGGCGACGTCGATGCCCAGCCGCCGCATCCGCCAGGCCCCGACCAGGATCCCGCCGGCGAACCCGCCCATGATGGAGAAGGTGCCAAAGGGACGCAGCGCCTCCACCAGCCCTTCGTCGAGATGGGCCGGAACCGTGAAGTAACGCGCCCCGACGAGCGAACCCACCAGCGCCCAAGTGAGCACCGAGGTGATCTTCTCCTCGTCGAAGCCCCGGCGGCGGGCCTCCCTGATCATCAGCATCGCCCCCACCAGGAATCCCACTCCGGCCATGACCCCGTGCAGCGAGAGGCGGATCGGGCCGATCTCGAAGATCGGAATCGGCGGGTAGGAGACGGAGGCCAACATCGGGCCGAACCGTAACAGCGCCGATGGGCCTACAAAGCGGCCCAGGCGGCCACCACCAGGGCGATGGCGCCGAACACCGTCGTCGCCAGGTACACCACGTCCATACCCTTGGGCCGGGGCCGGGCGGCGAGCGCAGCCCCGACCAGTGGAGCCAGGGTGAGGACCGAGGCGATCGCCAGCGTTCCCCGATCGGTCATGCTGCCCTGAGCACGTCGAGAGCGATGCTGCCGAACAGCAGCGCCAGGTACAGGTTGGAGTAGCGGAAGGCGCCAAGGGCACGGTCGGGACGGCCTCGAAGGCGCCAGGCCGCCGCCACCAGGCCGGACCCGAGAACGATCGCGGCCACCGGGTAGATCGGTCCCAGCCCCGCCACGGGAGCGAGCAACAGGCTGACACCGACCACCGTGATCGAGTAGAGGACGATCTGCGTGACCACCGCTTCCTGACCGGCGACCGCCGGCAGCATCGGCACGCCGGCGGCGGCGTAGTCCTCCCGGAACCGGATCGCCAACGCCCAGAAGTGGGGCGGGGTCCAGAAGAACACGATGCCGAACAGTATCCACGCCTCGACCGCCGTGGTCCCGGAGACGGCGGACCACCCGATCAACGCCGGTGCCGCCCCTGCGGCGCCCCCGATCACGATGTTCTGCGGCGTAGAGCGCTTCAGCCCGAGCGTGTACACCAGCACGTAGAAGAGGAGCGCTCCGGCGGCGAGGGCGCCGGCGAGCGGCGTGGTCGCCACCGCCAGCAGGCCGACGCCGGCCACGCCGAGCACCAGCCCGAGAAGCAGAGCCTCGGAGGAGGAGATCCGCTGGCTGGGAAGCGGTCGCTTGCGCGTGCGCGCCATCCGGGCGTCGATGTCGCGATCGATCACGTTGTTCAGCGCGTTGGCCCCACCGGCGGTGAGGAACCCTCCGGCCAGCGTCGCCGACACCAGGCCGTTGCCCGGCCACCCACCCGCCGCCATCACCATTGCCGGAAGTGTCGTGATGAGCAGCAACTCGATGATGCGGGGCTTCACCAGCGCCGACCAGGCGGCGAGACGGCCGCTCACGAGGCGACTCCGGCGCGTCTCAGGTTCCCGACATTGAGCAGGTCGGGGAGTACGATCACCCGCAGAAGGGAGTCGAAGACCATGAAGAAGATCCTGCTCCTCCTCATCGTGGTCGCGGTTGGCCTGCTGATCGCCAAGCAGTTCACCAGCCACGAGCACTGAGCCGAAACCCTGTCGGCGGCCTCCCACCATCGGGAGGCCGCACGCATCTCGACGCCGATCACCCGGAGACGAACCCGGCGATGGCCTTGGCGATCTCCTCGTGATGGGTGAGCACCGCCTCGTGACGCCCCCCGACCACCTCGTACACCTGTGCGTCCGCGATGGCGGCGGCGGTGGCGTACTGCCTCGCCGGAAGCACCAACTGATCCTCGGTCGGGATGACGCACAGCGTCGGTATCCGAATCCGTGACACCCGGTCGCGGGCGTCGAAGCGGAGGATGGCGAATCCGGCCTCGTAGTAGAGGTCCGGATCGCGTTCCATCAGCGACTGCCACAGCCAGGCGGAGTGCTCGGGAGGGATCACCCCGGCGAGCATCATGTACCGATGGGCGAGGCGCGGCAGGAGAGTGCGGTCGATGCGGCCCAGTGCCCTGCCTGCCACCAGGAGCGGCACCCCCACCGAGCGGGGTACGAACGAAGGGTGTGCGGCGGTCGCTCCGAGCACCAGCCGGGTGACCCTGCCCGGATGTCGCAGCACGAGCTCCTGAGCCACCATTCCCCCCAGCGAGTACCCGACGACAGGGACGGCGTCCAGTCCGAGCACGTCGAACACCCTGGCCACGTCGTCGGCGACGTCGGCCACCTCGAAACGACTGCGGATCCGGTCGCTGCGGCCGTGGTTGCGCAGGTCGATGGCGACCACCCGATGGCTGGTGTCTAGACCGGAGCGAATCCGATGCCAGGTGGCGTGGCTGTCGTACAGCCACCCGTGCAGCAGGACCAGCACAGGGCCGTCGGCCGGTCCCGACTCGCGCACGAAGAACTCGTGGCGACCGGCGAGCACGGTGCGTCCCGTGGGGCCCGAAGGCCGCTCCTGCGGCCCGGAGGCCGCCGGAGAGCTCTCCTTGCCGAAAAGGCGCCACAGCACCCATCCCACGAGCGCAGTCAGGACGAGGTTTCGCCGCTTCACGACACCGAGCCTAGGTGTCGCCGGAATGCAAATCGTCTACGGCGAAGGCGTGTTCGGTCACGACCCGGCCCTCGATGACGTGCTCCCGCACGATCCGCTCCATCACCTCGGGGGTGACCCGTCGATACCAGACGCCCTCGGGGTACACGACGGCGATCGGCCCATCCTCGCAGATGCGCAGACAGTCGACCTTGGTCCGCAACATGATCCCGTCTCCTGGCTCACGCACTGGGTCGGCTGTGGGATCGTCCCGCCATGGGGGCGGCGGCGACGCCAGGCCCAGCTCCTTGCTCAGCCGCTTGAGGTGGATCCAGGTCTCACGGCTCTCGGGGACGGAAGAACAGCGGGGCACCGTCTGGTCGGCGCAGAGGAACACGTGACGGCGGAGGCGGCCTATGGAGAGGGCGTCGGCGATCGCGGGGAGCCGGTCGGTGTCGGTCACGTCACCACCACGGTACCGGGATGCTCCTCTGTGAACTGCCCGATGACGGCCACGAACACGGCCTCCCGGGTGAGCCCGGCGAGCAACGGGATCGCCGCGGCCTCGGCGACGGCAATGAGGAGCCCGCCGCTGGTCTGGGCGTCGGCGAGAAGGATGCGGCCCGCCTCGTCGACATCGCCGAACTCCGTGAACCCCGAAGCGTGCTCCAGGTTGCGGCGCGTGCCGCCCGGCACGACGCCCTCGGCAGCGAAACGGAGCGCCCCGGGAAGGATCGGCACCGCCGCCGCATCGAGCCGAACCCCGACGCCGTCGAGCATCTCACCCAGATGTCCAAGGAGCCCGAACCCGGTGACGTCGGTGGCCGCCGACGCCCCGGCGGCGACTGCGGCACGGCCGGCGCGATCGTTGAGCGCCACCATGGAGGCCACGGCCGCCGCCCGCTCCGCAGGCCCGGCAAGCCCCCGCTTGATCGCGGTGGAGATCACACCGGTGCCGATCGCCTTGGTCAGGAGCAGCAGGTCGCCTGCCCGAGCCCCACGGTTCCTCAGGATGCGATCCGGATGCACCAGCCCGGTCACCGCCAGACCGAACTTGGGCTCCGGGTCGTCGATGGTGTGACCCCCGACGATCGTCACCCCGGCGGCGGCGAGGACCTCGGCCGCCCCGGCGAGGACCTCCCCCAACAGTTCGAGCGGGAGCGCCTCACGAGGCCACCCCACGATCTGCAGCGCCGTGATCGGGCGCCCGCCCATGGCATAGACGTCGGACAGGGCGTTGGCGGCGACGATCCGACCCCAGTCGTCGGGCTCGTCGACGATCGGTGTGAAGAAGTCGACGGTCTGGACCAGGGCGGCGTCGTCTGAGACCCGGAACACACCGGCGTCGTCCGACCCCTCGATCCCGACCAGCAGGTCGGGATGATGGACCGCATCCAGGTTCTCCAGACGGCGCAGGACCTGCGCCAACTCACCGGGGGCGAGCTTGCAGGCTCAGCCGGCCCCGTGCGAGTACGACGTCAAGCGCTCCACGGTCACCTCCTTCCCGCCCGGAGTGTACGAACGTGCTGCCGTCGAGCGATCGAGGCGTCACCGCCTCCGGCTACATTCGGCCGGAGATGAGCCGCTCCGCCAAGATCGCCTTCATCGGGTCCCACTCGGTGCGAAAGACCAACGCCGTGCACTCCTTCGCCGGCGCAGTCGGGCGCAGCGGACGAAGCGTCGAAGTGGGTCGGGAGGTGGTTCGCTTCAATCCCCTCGGCCTCAACGAGGGAGCGTCCGCCGAGGCGCAGCTCTGGGTGCTGGTCACCCAGATCCAGCAGGAGCTGGAGCTTGCGGACCGATGCGACGTCCTGGTCACCGATCGGGCGGTGGTGGACAACTACGCGTACTTCCTGCGTGTCACCGACGGGGCCGATCCCTTCGGCGTCGAGGCCCTGGTGAGACGATGGGCCTCCACCTACGACCTCTTCGTGCGGCTGCTCCCCGACGTCGCCCTCCAGGCCGACGGCGTGCGCTCGGTCAACGACGCCTTTCGCCAGGAGATCGAAGAGATCCTGGACCGGCTGCTGCCCGACTTCATCGCCGATGAGAGGCTGATCACCATTCCGGCTTCCCAGGTGAGCGACCGATTCGACTGGGGCGCCCTGGTGGAGCGTCTCTTCACCGAAGAGACGGCGGGCGCCGTACCGGGCCCGACCTAACCTGGCGAGATGATCGGGGTCGAGGAGTTCCGTGCCGAGGCCCGGGATTGGCTTGCCGCCAACGTTCCTCTTCGCAGCGGTGACGACAACCCGGCGGTGCTGTTTCCCGAGAGGCGCGACGAACCCGCCTATGTGGCCGAGGCCAAGCGATGGCAAAGGCGCATCGCCGAGGCCGGGTTTGCCGGGATCACCTGGCCCGGCGAGTACGGCGGTCGCGACCTGACGACGGCGCACCAGGTGGCCTGGGTACGGGAGGCCGCCGCCTACGACCTCCCCCTCGAGCTGTTCGCCATCGGCGTGGGCATGGGAGGGCCCACCGTGCTCGCCTGGGGCACCCTGGAGCAGAAGGAGAGGTGGCTGCGCCCCATGCTGCGCGGCGACGAGATCTGGTGCCAGCTGTTCTCCGAGCCCAACGCAGGCAGCGACGTCGCCGGCATCCAGACGCGTGCAACCGCCGACGGCGACGAGTGGATCGTGCACGGACAGAAGGTGTGGACCAGCGGCGCCCATCTCTCCAGGTGGGGGATGCTGATAGCCCGCACCGACCCGGAGGCACCGAAGCATGCCGGGATCACCTACTTCATCCTCGACATGGAACAGCCCGGGGTGGAGGTGAGACCGCTGCGACAGATGACCGGCGGCGCCAACTTCAACGAGGTGTTCCTGGATGGAGCCCGGATCCCGGCCGCACAGATGCTCGGTGAGCCGGGAATGGGCTGGTCGGTGGCGCTGACGACGCTCATGAACGAGCGCACCTCGATAGGTGCCCTTGGTGGCCTGTCCAGTGGAGCCGGGATGGCGGCCCTTCGTCGGCTCCTCGGCGAGGTCGAGGACCGCCTCCGAGCCGATCCGATGCAGGACACGGTGACCCGGCAGGCTCTAGCCGACATCTACGTGCGCGCCCGCGTGCTCGAGTTCCACGGGGGGAGGATCCTGGCCAAGATGGAGCGGGGCGAGATCCCCACCGCCGAGGGTTCGGTTGCCAAGCTCGCTCTCGGCGACCTGCTCGAGAGGCTCGCCTCCTTCGGTGTGGGAGTCCAGGGAAGCACTGGGATGCTCGCCGGGGACGACGCCATCGGCGACGGCCAGTGGACGCAGGTGCTTCTGGGATGGCCCGGGCTTCGTATCGCCGGAGGCACCGACGAGATCATGCGCAACGTCATCGGCGAACGCGTCCTCGGCCTCCCTCGAGAGCCGCGTCCCACCGGCACCTGACCCCCACCGGACGGTCATCGGGATGTCGCTCACAGCCGGTTAGCATTCCGACCCGGTGACCTCCCCCAGGGTCACCCACCCGCAGGCGCTCGTGCCCCCCACGAGGGCCTGCCACCCACCGGGATCGGCCCGCGGCTGCCTTGCAGTTGCGGGCCGATCCTCTTTCTCCGTGGCAGGAGACCTGCCCCGCCTCCCGAACGCGGTGCTTGAATCGGCCCGGCATGAAGATCCGTCTGCGCCGTCCCCGCGACCTCGCAATCGCACTGCGCGAGCTGGCCCGTCGCCGCCCCGATGAGGCCGCCGACTACCTCGATGCCCACGAGGAGGAGTGGGCTTCGCTCGCCGAGGCCGACCCCCAGAACGCCGCCGACATCCTCGAGGCGATCCCGGAGGAGGACGCCGCCGACCTGATCTCCGAGCTGACACCGGGTGAGGCGGCCGAGGTGCTCGAGGAGATGCAGGACGCCGCCGCCGCCGACATCCTCGAAGAGCTGACCGCCGCCGAGGCCGCCGCCGCCGTCACCGAGCTCCCGCCCGAGGAGGCTGCCGACATCGTCGGTCTGATGCCCGAGGACTCGCGTCAGGCCATCTTCGAGGAGATGGATGAGGAACGGGTCGAGGAGATCCTCGACCTGCTCCGGCACCCGCCGGACTCGGCGGGCGGACTGATGACCCCGGGTCCGGCGACGCTGCCATCGGGGATCACCGCCGGCGAGGCCATCGAGGCTTTGCGGCGCCTCCACGAGGGTCTCGAGGAGATGAACTACGTCTACGTGACCGAACTGGATGGCCGGCTCACCGGTGTGGTCTCGTTTCGCGACCTGGTCTTCGCCCGGCCACTCACCTCCCTTGCCGAGGTCATGGTCCCCAACCCGGTCGCCGTGGGGCCCGAGACCGACCGAGAGGAGGTCGCCGAGCTGATCCAGCGATACGGGCTGTTGGCGCTGCCGGTGGTCGACGAGGCCGGGGTGCTGCTGGGCATCGTCACCATCGACGACGTGATCGAGGCGGTGCAGCGTGAAGCATCCGAGGACATCGCGGCGATGGTCGGCGCCGGCGTCGAGGAGACCATCTACACCACCTGGTACCAATCGGTGCTTCACCGGCTCCCCTGGACGGTGTTCAACCTGGCGAGCGCCTTCTTCGTGGCCCTGGTGGTGAGCCGCTTCGAGCCGGTGATCGGGCGGATCGCCGTACTCGCCGCCTACATGCCGGTGGTGGCATCGGTGGGTGGCAACAGCGGGGCCCAGAGCCAGGCGGTTGTGATCCGCTCGATGGCGGTCGAGGAGATCCCTTCGCACATGGTCCGCCGCCTGTTGGGCCGGTCGCTCCTGATCGGGTTCGTGAACGGCCTGGCCGTGGCCGCGATGTCGGGGTTGGTGGCTGCCTTCTTCACCGGGCGGGCAGACATCGGCGTGGTCATCGGGCTGGCCGCCCTGGCCAACCTGGTGATCGCCAACCTGGCGGGGAGCGGAATCCCCCTGCTTCTGCATCGGCTAGGGCAGGACCCGGCGATGGCATCGAACATCTTCATGACGATGATCACCGACATGGTCGGGTTCGGCGGGTTCCTGGCGATCGCCACGCTGCTGCTCTGATACCGGCGGGCTGCCGCCGCTCAGGAAGACCCCGAGCGTGACGATGGAGGGGCCGGGGGGTGCCTGGTCGACGACCGCCGCTGGTAGCGTGGCCCGGCCCTCACCGGGAGACGCCGACCTTGCGGATCTGGGATCAGGTGCGCCGCATTGGCCGCGGAGTGCGGCGATGGCCCACGAGGACCATCGAACGCGGCCTTGTGGAGTCGCCCTACCACGCCCCGGAGGTGGAAGCCGGGGTCAGATCGGAGCTGGCCGCTCCCTCACCGACTGCGGCGGGCCAGGACAGATTCGACGCCCGCCGCATCGCCGTGGCGATCGAGTACATCCGCCGATTCGACCTCTCTCGGGGGACGGTGATGGAGGCGGGGAGCCTCGACAACCCGGCGGCCCGCCTGATCTGGGAGCGGTTCCCCGATGCGCGGCCTCGACCGGCGCTCAACGACTTCCGGAAGGAGCCGCTGCAGTTCGAAGACGGCTCGGTCGACTCGGTCGTGTGCCTGGAGGTGCTCGAGCACCTCTCCGACATCGAGTACCGCCACGCCACGACGCTCAGCGGGCTGTTCTACTTCCTGGAAGAGGTGTACCGGGTGCTTGGCGTCGGTGGACGGGCACTGTTCACCACACCCAACGCGGCATCGCTGCTGACCATCGGAAGAGCCCTGGAACACGAACCACCCATGCAGTACCCGTGGCACTTTCGCGAGTACAGCGTCGGCGAGCTGCGTCGGATCCTGGAGCACGTCGGGTTCCGCGTCGTTTCGTTGCGCACCGAGTTCGTGTGGAGGACCTGGGACCTGGGCCGTCTCGCTCGATCGGTCTCCCGGCTCGGCCACTCGCTCGAAAACCGGGGGGATGACATCTTCGCAGTGGTGGAGAAGCCGGCCGAGAGGGTCCGACCTCCCCATGGCCTCGATCTCCCAGTGTGAGGGGAGGTCACCGACGCGGCGCCAGGCGGGCCGGCGCCCGGCGACGGCTACGGATTCGTTGGAGAGAGAAGGTGGCCCCGACCGCGCGGTTCTGCTCGGTCACGGCCATGCCATAGGCTGCGAACGCCACAGGAGGTGGGATGGGCAGAGCGCGACTCGAGGCTTCCCGGCAGCAGATCCTGACCTTTCGCAGGAGGGTGGGTGCCCTCGATCGACGGCTGCCGGAAGGCAGCGAGTCCCTGCGGGCCGCCGCCTGGGCGGGCCTGCAGGATTCGATGCCGCGGGCGGCGCTGCTCTCGATCAACGCCCGTGTCACCGCCACGGATCCACGAGCATGGCAGCACCACACTCTGGTGCAGGTGTGGGGTCCGCGCTACAGCGCATACGTGGTGGCCGAGGTCGATCGGCATGTGTTCACGATGGGGCGTCTCCCCGACTCCACCGCGGCCCGGCGACGCGCCTTCGAGCTCGCCGATCGGCTCGAGGCCCTGCTCGACGGGGCGGAGATGGAGTACGCTGCCGCCGGTCGCGCCCTCGGTGAGCCACCCAACAGGCTCCGGTACGCCACCACCAGCGGGCGGGTGCTGATCAGATGGACGGGTGCCGGCCGGCCCACCATCAGGGCGGTGCCGGCACCCTCGGTCGATGCCCAGGTCGCCCGGCTCGAGCTGGCGCGCAGGTACCTTCGCGTGTTCGGTCCGGGCAGTCACCGATCCTTCGCCACCTGGGCCGGGGTCACACCGAAACAGGCCGCTGCCACTCTCGCCGCGCTCGGTGCCGACCTGATCCCTGTGTCGACTCCGCTGGGCGAAACCTGGCTGTTGGCGGACGATGAACCCTTGCTCCGACTCTCGCCGGAGTCTTCTCCCGAAGCCCGACTCCTCCCCAGCGGCGACGCCTACTACCTGCTCCAGGGACCGGACCGGGGCCTTCTCGTTCCCGACGCCCGGCATCGTTCGACGCTGTGGACCTCCCGGGTGTGGCCCGGAGCCGTGCTGGTCTCCGGCGAGATCGTCGGGACCTGGCGTCGGGCGCAGCACCGGATCACCATCAGTCCTTGGCGACGTCTGTCCACCGCCGAGTCGGGGAAGGTGGAGGCCGAGGCGGCTGCACTGCCGCTTCCCGATGTCGAAGCGGAGGTCGCGATCGACTGGGAGAGGTGACACCAGGACACCCGCTCCCGAACGACGCCAACCCGGCCGGGCGTCCGATCCGCTCGGCGAGCAGGACGAGCTCCCCTCTCTCAGAACATCGGCTCGCCCGGCAGCTCGCTCGCCTGTCTCACCCACTCGGCGAAC
The DNA here is from genome assembly GCA_030584185.1 of Acidimicrobiia bacterium. Classification (NCBI taxonomy): domain Bacteria; kingdom Bacillati; phylum Actinomycetota; class Acidimicrobiia; species Acidimicrobiia bacterium. Next base: position 1,122,587 of record CP129495.1, read on the forward strand.
TGCGCCTCGTCGAAATCCCCATCCTCGAAGACGTGGAGGTAACGCACCGACTCCATCTTCGACTCCACGGGCGGGAGGGGCCGAAGCGATGAGCCATTGAAGAAGGCCACCTTCACGTACCTGGAGATGCAGTGGAAGTTCAGGAACCAGCCGGCGCCTTCGATCCCGTAGAACGGCGAGTTCCACCTCACGGCCTTGCGGACCTGGGGCACCGTGGCGACGACCAGGGCGTCGAGTCGGCGTCCCACGTCACCCTTCCACCCGGGCATGGCGGCGATGTAGGCCTGCACGGGAGCATCGCCGTCGCCCTTGGGCATCTGCGGGTTGCCGCCGGTGAGGAGAACCGGTTCCGATGCCTTGGACGACTTCTTGGATCCGACCATGACCACCCCCTCGGTGCTCGTCGTGCCCGTCAGGGTAGGAGGGCGGACTTGCTGGCGTCCCGACGGCGCTGCGCACTCGGGGCTCGCTCGACTACGGGACTCAGTCGCAGGCGACGGCGACGGCGAGCGCCTCACAGATCTCTCGCATGCGGCCGCCGCTCAGACGGCCGAGTCTCTCGGTGAGCGTGCCGATGGAGACGCTCTCGACAGAGTCGAGGTTCACGGCCGAGTCGAGGGGCACCGGATCGCGCCCTGCGCTCAGAATCACTTCGCTGGGCAGGCGACGAACCCTCGTCGTGCATGGGGCGACCAGCGCACGTCGAAGACGCGGGATCGCGGGATCGCGGGAGAGAACGACGACGGGACGCCGGCCTATCTCCGGGAGCTCACACCACCACACCTCGCCACGAGCAGGCAGGTCCCTCACGATCGTCCTGCGGCCTCGCCAAAAGACGCCAGGTCCCCCCAGGCGTCCGGTTGGTCGAGAGGGTGCATGTCGTACGCCTCATAGGCGCGATCGAACTCCGCTGTCCGGTGGCGGCGAAGGAGTGCTTCGAGCGCCTCGTCGAGGAGGGTGGCGTCGTTGGTTCCGACCCGCACCTCCCGCGCCCTCGTCAAGAGAGCCTCATCGACGGTGGTGCTGACACGGATTCGCGGCATGCCACAAGCATGCCACACCTGTGGCATGGAAACAACGGGGTCGACCGCGGACGCCACAGGTGACGGCTTCGTTCCCCACACACGCCCGGCCCCTCACTCCTCCAGGTCGACGAAGTGGACCGCCCGATAGCGCTCCCTGAGCTCGGCCATCGTGTCGTCGCCGGGGGTGGACTCCCAGGCCCAGCGGGCCAGGTCGAGCTGCGGCTCCCACCCGGCGCTGCCCAGTGCCTCGTCGACGCCGTTGCGCCAGTCGGGAAAGTCTCCGAGTCGGGACGAGTACCGGCGAGCCAGCCGGATCGCCAACCGGGTGGCCCGTCTCAGAGCCTTCATCGCCGTGCGGTCACCTTCGACCGCTGCCGCTGCTTCGGTGAACCACTCGCCGAGCAGCACCTCGTCCACGGTGTCAGGCTGTTCGATGGCAGTTCGGTACAGGTCGTCGACCAGGGCGGCGGCAGACCTTCCGCTCACACCGCCGCCGAGATCTCCGCGAGCAGGTCGGGGTAGCGGGCGAGGTGGGCACGGCGCTCCTCGTGCAGCCGGGACACGATCTCGGCGTACTCCGCCGAACGCCCCTGCTCCTGGTAGAGAAGAGACGGACGCAGCAGGCCTGCATCCTCGACCCCGGGCACCGACACCGCCACGTGGTACCCGAAGTCTGGATCCTCGTCCCACTCGACCGTTCCCGAGGCGACTGCGGCGACGATCGCCCCCGAAACCCCAGGGGTCACCTTGCGCGACCTCTCGTCGTCATCCGGCCCCCCCACGCGACCCGTGTTGAGGACGAACACCTCCAGGTCACAGGTCTCCAGGATCTCGCGCAGCCGGTTTGCCTGCCACTCGTGGCGATACACGAAGAACGGATTGGTTCCGGGCACCCTGAGGAACTTTCCGGCCTCGGCCTTACCGCCGGCGCTGGTGCCCTGCGTCTCGCCGAGCATGAAGTAGGCGGCGGCCTGGTCCCTGGTGAGGCGGGCCACGGCAGGGATGATGTTGGCGTTACGGTTGAGGATCAGCATGAAGTCGGCCCGATCCACCTCGGCGGGCGGCAGGAACCCCGGAATGTCGCGCCCCGAGATCACGGCCCTGCCGTTCTCGGTGTGGCTGCGATCGCTCCAGTCGACCCGGCCGTCCGGCCCCACCGCCACGTTCTCCAGGTACGACCCCGGTCGGGTGGCACCGTGCCAGACGGCGGGCTCCGAATCCGGGCTCAACCCGAACACCTTGGCGAAAGTGCCCGCCTCGGTCCCGTACACCCGGCCGCCGGGGAACAGGGCCACGAAGTCGTCCTGCACCGGGCGCCCATTCCCCGCCGGGGAGAACGTCGTGGTCGTCTTGCCGGTGCCGGAGAGCCCGACGACGAGACCGACCCTGCGATCCGGCCCCTCCCCCATCACCCGCAGGCCGCTGTGCATCGCCAGGCCACCCCGTCGGTACATGGCGGCGTCCCACATCCGCAGGCCACCCATCTTCGACTCGCCGAAGTAGTCGGAGTTGAGCACCCGGGTCACACCGGCCTCCAGGTCGACGGCGATCACCCGATCGTCGGGGTACCCCGGCGCCGTCAGGTTCGGCGTGTAGATCACGGTCAGCTCGGGCTCGGCGTCGTCGTCGGCCGGGAAGAAGAGAAGCCTTTGCTTGGCGGCGATGTTGGCGTTCGACTTCTCGACGACCAGCCGGGTGCGCATGCGGGCATCGGGGTGATCGCCGATGTACCCGTCGAGCACGATCACGTCGCACCCGGTCAGGTACTCATCCTGGCGGACGGCCAGCGCCTGGTACGCGGCGCGGTCGATTGTGGGATCGGTGTGGCGCTCCGGCGTGTCGGAAACCACGAAGGTGGACGACTTCGACCGGGCGGTCACCGAGGTGATGACATCGAGGTTGTCGTACTCGGTGACATGCGCGTTGGGCTGGGTCTCGGCCAGTCGGCGCAGCTCCTCGCCGCCCGGGTTTGCCAGCGCCGATCGCGTTCTGATCTCCATCGGAACCTTCCGAAGTCGGGAGGCGACAGTCTACGGAAGGTGTGAGGGGTCGCGTCCTGCCGGTCCGATCCCACCCGCCACGGGCGAACCTGCGATCGCGGGCCGTCGCTCCGGCCGGTCACGTACGCTCGCGCCGTGATCCGCACCATCCAGGAAACCCTGGCAGGCACGCCGTGGGGTGATGACGAGCAGGGTGTCGAGCGAGCCATCGAGAGGATCGCCACCGGGCCCGATCCGACCGGCACCGCCACCCGCCTGGCCCGCGTGCTCCCGGCAGCCCCGGCCCTAGCGTCCGAGTCTTCCCGAGATCCTCTTCTCGCCGAGGCGCTAGTCGCCGTCTGCTCGTCGGGCCGTGCCCTCACCGCGGCGCTCACCGCCCTCGGCGACGATGCACTCGAGCCACTGCGTTGGGCCTCCCCGCCGGCTCCCCGAATCGAGGCAGCGGGTCCCGATCCCGGTCTGGCCATCCGACGCGGGGTCAGACGACACATGCTCGGAGTCGCCGCACTCGATCTGACCCGCCGCATCGACATGCCCGCCGCCGGCATCGCATTGGCCGACCTCGCCGACGCCGCCGCCGATGCCGCACTGCGCTCGGTGGCCCGGCCCGGCGACCCCTCGATGGCGGTCGTAGCCCTGGGAAAGTGGGGTGGCCGCGAGCTCAACTACGCCTCCGACATCGACCTGGTCTTCGTCCACGAGGGGGATGAGGCTGCTCTCGCCGCGCGGCTCGCCGAGCGCTTCATCGCCATCCTGTCCTCCCGCACGGCCGACGGCATCGCCTTCAGGGTCGATCCCGACCTGAGGCCAGAGGGTCGGGACGGCCCCCTCTCGCGGACGGTCGAATCATTCCGCGCCTACTGGGAACGGTGGGCCCACACCTGGGAGCGCCAGGCCATGCTCAAGGCGCGCCCCGCCGCAGGCGATCGGGCGCTGGGGACTGCTTTCGTGGAGGCGTCGCTGTCGTTCGTCCATCCTGAAGTGCTCCCCCACGATGCGGTCAGGGAGATTCGGGCCATGAAGATACGCAGCGAGCGCCTCGTATCCGGAGCCGCCGACGAGCTGAAGCGGGGGGTGGGCGGCATCCGCGACATCGAGTTCGCCGTTCAGTTGCTGCAGTTGGTTCACGGCGGAGCCGACCCCCTGCTGCGCTCCGCCAACACCCTCGATGCTCTGGCCAGGCTCGGCAGCGGCGGGTACGTGGACCCGGCGGATACCGAAGAGCTGTCGGACTCCTACCGCTGGCTGCGTGACCTCGAGCACCGCATCCAGCTCCAGGATCTGCGCCAGACCCACACGGTCCCCGGTGGCGGCGCGGCGCGTGAGCGCATCGCCAAGCTGATGGGGTACCGCGACCGGCCAGACGCCTCGGCCGTCGAAGCCTTCGAGGGTGAAATGGTCGAACGCCGCTCAGCAGTACGCGACATCCACCAGCGGCTCTTCTACCGACCGGCGTTGGAGGCGTTCGCCAGTGCCCGCCGGGACGGCAGGATCGACCGCCAGATGGCCGCACTCGGCTTCACCGACTCCGAGGCGACACGCGCCGCCGCCGCCGACCTGACGGCGGGCCTGTCGCGCAGGAGCCGCTTGATGCGTCAGGTCCTCCCGCTCATGATGGAGTGGCTTTCGGCGGCGCCGGACCCCGATCTGGGATTGGCGCAACTGAGACTCCTGGTGGCCGGCTCCGGTGACAACGGCCTGCTCATCGCCGCCCTGCGCGACGACCCGGGAGTCGGTGAGCGCCTGTGCCGACTGCTGGGAACGGCGCGCCTGGCCGGTCGGCTCGTCGATCGGATTCCTTCGGCGCTGACCCTGCTCGGCGATGACGTCGCCCTGGGCACACCTCCCGAACCGTCGTCGCTCCGTGCCGAGGCGCTAGGACGGGGGGCGATCAGGCCGGACCACGCCGAGACGATCGAGTCTCTGCATCGATTCTGGGGCGAGCGGCTCCTGGTGACGATGGCCGCCGACGTCGCCGGCCTGTCCGACGTCCAAGAAGTGGGACGCCGCCTCTCAGACGCCGCCGACGCCCTGGTGGAGGCGCTCCTGGCCGCCGCCATCGACGAGGTCGGTGCCGGCGGTCTCCAGGCACCGCCGATGGCGGTGATCGCCATGGGCAGCTGGGGCGGCCGCGAGCTCACCTACGCAGGAGACCTCGATGCCCTGGTCGTCTTCGATCCCGACGCCGGTGACGAGGAAGCCGCATCCCGGGTCGCAGAGGTACTCGTCGGATCTCTCGCCGCTCCGTCACCAGGTGTCTCTCCACCGGCGGTCGATCTCGACCTCAGGCCCGAAGGCCGCAAGGGGGCACTGACCCGTTCCCTCGCCGCCTACGAGGCCTACTGGGACCGGTGGGCCCTCACCTGGGAGTTCCAATCGCTGCTGAGGGCTCGTTTCGCCGCAGGCGACGCCGCCCTCGGCGATCGGTTCGTCGCCGCCGCCACGGTTCGGGCGCATCCCGCGAGCTTCGACGCCGACCGCGAGGTACGGTCGATGAAGCTGCGCGTCGAGAAGGAGCGCATCCCCCTCGGCGAGGACCCCGACTTCCATGTCAAGCTGGGCAAGGGCGCCCTGTCCGACGTGGAGTGGACCGTTCAGCTCCTGCAGATGAGACACGGCCACGCCCACCCGGCGATTCGGACCCCCGCCACCCTCGAGGCGTTGCGGGCCCTCGCCAGGGGCGGCCTGGTGCGCCCCTCCGACGCCGCCGCACTTGAGGCCGCCTACCTGTTCTGCGCCCGGGTCCGCAATCGCCTGGCGCTTCGCGCAGGGCGGACGTTCGACTCTCTCCCCACCGACCCCGACGAGAGCGCCGCACTCGCCCGCTCCCTCGGATACGAGATCTCACCTCGCACGGCGCTACGTGAGGAGTACCGCAGGGTGACCCGGCGCGCCCGCAAGGTCGTCGATCGGGTGTTCTACGGCCGGAGTTGAGGCGAGCCGGCCGGCACCATCAACCGCTGTCAGCCAGGGCGGCGTGGATGGCCTGCACGGCCCTCATCATGGCGGCGAACTCCTCGGGGAGGAGCGCCTGGGCACCGTCCACACGGGCCGTGTCCGGAGAGGCGTGAACGTCCACCATCACCCCGTCGGCGCCCGCCGCCACCGCAGCACGCGCCAGTGCCGGCACCAGCTCGCGGCGACCCGCCGAGTGTGAAGGGTCGACGAGGATCGGAAGGTGGCTGATGCCCTTCACCACGGGAACAGATGAGAGGTCGAGGGTGTTGCGGGTCCTCTGCTCGAAGGTGCGGATTCCGCGCTCACAGAGGACCACACCATGGTTCCCCTCCTTGTACACGTACTCGGCGGCATAGAGCCACTCGTCGATCGTGGCGCTCATCCCCCGCTTCAGCATCACCGGCTTCGGCTGGCGGCCCACCTCGGCGAGCAATGTGAAGTTGGCCATGTTGCGCGCTCCGATCCGGATCATGTCGGCGTACGACGACACCAACTCGACGTCTCGAGGATCGAGGACCTCGGCGACGAACGGCATGTCGAACTCGTCGCGAGCCTCGGCGAGCAGCTGCAGTCCCTTCTCCCCGAGACCCTGGAACGCATACGGGGAAGTCCGAGGCTTGAAGGCGTCCCCCCTGAGGATCACACCCCCGGCGGCCCGTACCGCAGCCGCCGCGGCGAACAGCTGTTCACGGCTCTCCACGGCACAGGGACCGGCGACCACCACCAGCCGATCCCCACCGACAGGAACCCCGCCGACCTCCACGATCGAGTCCTCAGGGTGGAAGTCGCGGCTCACGAAGCGATGGCTCTGCAGGATCGGGACGGCCCGCTCCACACCGGGGAACGCCTCCCACGGCACCTGCTGGATGGCCGACCGGTCGCCGGCGGCACCGATCACCGTGCGCAGGGCGCCCTCCGACACGTGCGCCTCGGCGCCGAGATCCCGGAGCCGGTCCACCAGATGCTCGATCTGGACGCCGGTGGCATCGCGCCGCATGACGATGATGATCGAGTCGTCCTGGCCGGCCAAAGACCGCTCCTTTCGGTGTGGCGAGGATAACTGAGGCCTGGGAGCAGGCCATCCCTCGCCGCTTGCATTTGCTAGCACTCCGCTGTTACACTGCTAACACAATGAAGACGAGAGTGAGCGAGGTCGGAGAGTTCATCCGCCAACAGCGCGAGCGAAGCGCCATTTCGATGCGCAAGCTCGCCGAGCGGGCAGGGATCTCCAACCCGTACCTCAGCCAGATCGAGCGGGGCCTTCGCAGGCCGTCGGCAGACATCCTCAAGGCCATCGCCCGAGGGTTGTCGATCTCGGCGGAGAGCCTCTACGAGCGGGCCGGGTTCCTCGACGGGACGCCTCGTCCCGAGGTCGAGGACGCCATTCGCACGGACGCGGCCCTCACCGAACGTCAGAAGCAGGCCCTCACGGAGATCTATCGCAGCTTCGTGGAGGGATTTCGAGAGGAGAGAGAATGAAGGAAAAGGTCACGGAGATCCGCCAGCGCACCGCCAAGGTGGCAGGTGCGGTGGGAACCTCCGCCAAGAAGGCCGCCTACGCGGCCATCGGGGCACCGGCGGTCGCCCGTAAGCGCATCGCCGCCAACTCCGACAAGTGGCGCAAGGGCGTTCGCAGTGAGTTCGACACCTGGGTGGCCGCCGGTGAGCGGCTGACCACCGAGATGCGGGACGGCAAGATGGTCGAGGACCTGAAGGACAAGGTCGATCTCGACCAGCTGCAGGACCGCGTGGAGAAGCTGCGCGATCAGCTCGAGGACGTGCTCGCCGGCTGGCGCGCCAGTTTCATGCCCGAGAAGTCCGCCACCGCGGCGAAGAAGCCGGCGGCGAAGAAGCCGGCAGCCAAGGCTCCTGCCAAGGCCCCGGCGGCGAAGAAGCCGGCAGCCAAGGCTCCTGCCAAGAAGGCGAGCGCTGCCACCAAGTCCTGACCACCCGGATGCGCACACGACCGAGGGGCCCCGTCACAGGGGCCCCTCGACGCGACCGAAGCGCCTAGTACTTGACGACCGCCTCGAGGCCGGACGCCGACTCGATCCAGCCCTCGACCATCTTCGACGTGGGGAGCCGCCTCACCAAGCGCTTCTTGGTGTTGACCTCGACCATCTTTGCCAGGAGGTTGGCGGCGTTGCGAGTCCGCAACTCCTTGACCGTGTCGACACCGGCCGCCTCGAGCAGATCGGAGTACTCCTCGCCGATCCCCTTGACCCGCATGAGGTCGGCTCGATTGACCCACTCCAGGACCTGGGCATCGGTCAACCCGGCGTTGGCGGCAACTTCCTTGCGGCCGCCGCGAGTGGCTCCTCGCTTGAGCAGCGCCTCGGTGGTTCGGATGCCCGCCTTGCGAAGTTTGGTGGCGAACTTGGGTCCGATGCCCTCGATGGCATCAATTGAAGGCATTGCAGTCCTTTCCGTCACGGGGCCGGTGTCAGGCGTCGCCCGGGGGCGTCGCATTCGCGAGCCTAACCTCCCGCCGGAGGCGATGGCCTGCGGCCGCCTCTGCCGGCGGTGAGGTCGGTGACATCGTCCTCGGTGTCGAGATCCCCGGGAGCCCTGTGATCGACGCGGACCTCGTGGACCCAGTCGGTGTGTGCCTTCAGCAACCCGGCGGCGCCGACATCCCCCTCCAGGGCCATCAGGCGATCCCACAGCCGGCGACGGAAGAGCACCGGGTTGCCCCGCTCCCACCGGTACACCGGGACCAACGCCGGGCGATCGCTCTCCTCGGCGGCGGCGAGCAGGGCATGCGGAACATCGGTCGGGATCTCGGGCTGGTCACCGAGCACGACGAACGCCTTCTCCACGTGAGGGTGACGCGTCAGGAAGTCGAGACCGACCCGCAGGGATGAGGCCATGCCCTCCTCCCACTCCTCGTTGAGCAGGACGACGGCGTCACCGAACTCGACGGCGTCGAGGATCTCGTCGGCGTGCGCACCAAGCACCACCACGACCAGATCCACCGGCCAGGACCGCACCGACGCCACCACCTTGGCCAGCAGCGGCCCGTCGCCATAGGGCACGAGCTGCTTGGGGCGCCCCAATCGGCGGCTGGCGCCGGCCGCCAGGATCAGGGCGGCGGTCGTGGGATTCATTCGTCGCACAGTAGCCCCGCGGTGCGCGTCCACCAGGAAGTGCCGATTGCGGTCGCCGCCGGGCTCCCGGCGTGGCAATCTTGGGGGCTGCATGTCACCTTGGAGGTTCAGTTGATCGTCGGTGTCCCCCGCGAGATCAAGACCGAGGAGTACCGCGTCGCCATGACGCCCGTCGGAGCACGCGAGCTGGTCGGTCACGGACATCGCGTCCTTATCGAGTCAGGTGCGGGCACCGGATCGTCGATCACCGACGACGACTTTGTCGCCGTGGGGGCCGAGGTGGTGCCCACCGCGACAGAAGTCTTCGCTGCAGCGGACATGATCGTCAAGGTCAAGGAGCCCCAGCCCTCCGAGATCGCCATGCTCGAGCCGCGCCACGTCCTGTTCACCTACCTCCATCTGGCGGCGTATCCGGCCGAGGCCAGGGGCCTGCTCGACTCCGGGGCCACCGCCATCGCCTACGAGACGGTTCAGCTGCCCAACGGTGCCCTGCCGCTGCTCGCCCCGATGAGCGAGATAGCCGGGCGGATGGCGGTGCAGGCGGGAGCGCACTTCCTGGAGCGACCACGGGGGGGTCGCGGCGTTCTGCTCGGTGGCGTCCCCGGAGTGGCTCCCGGTCGGGTCACCGTCCTCGGCGCCGGCATGGCGGGCCGCAACGCGGCGATGATCGCTGCCGGGATGGGTGCCGAGGTGGTGGTGCTCGACGTCAACCTGATGCCGTTGCGTCACCTCGACGAACTGCGCTGGGGAAGCGTGTTCACCGTGAAGTCTTCGATCCTCGCCATCGAGACATACGTTTCGACCTCGGAGCTGGTCGTGGGTGCAGTTCTGATTCCGGGTGCTCGCGCCCCGATCGTGGTCAGCGAGGAGATGGTGAAGGGGATGAAGCCGGGGAGCGTGCTGGTCGACATCTCGATCGACCAGGGGGGATGCATCGCCACCGCTCGGGAGACCACGCACAGCGATCCGGTTTACGAGCAGCACGGAGTGATCCACTACGCCGTGGGAAACATTCCGGGGGCCGTGCCCAACACCGCCACCTACGCCCTGACCAATGCCACGCTCCCCTATGTGGTGGCGCTGGCCGACGGGGTGGCTCCGGCGATGCGTCGCCACCCGGAGCTCCTGGGGGGTGTCAACGTCGCAGCCGGCCAGGTGACCAATCAGGCAGTCGCCGCCTCACTCGGGATGGAGACGGTCGACGCCTCAGCCGCCCTCGGGCTCTAGCCCAACACCTCCACCAGACGGTCCTGCAGATGGCCGAGGTAGAGGAGCAGAGCCATCTCGGCGTCCTCCGCCGGCTCGGACTCGTCCTCCCAGCCGTCGTCCTCCACGCCGAGCGCATGGGCCAGGAGGAGGCGGGCCTCGCCTATCACCCGCAGCCAAGCCTCGGCCTCGTCGGCGTCGATTCGCTCCCGACCCAGGCCGGAGAGGAACACGGAGCGGTCCTGCTGCCGCGCCTCCTCCAGGGAGGCGCCGACCAGGTCGCGGTACCTGCGGTCGGCCGCTTCATCGTCGGGGTGAGCGACGTATGTGAGCCTGCCCCCGGCGTCGCCGCCACCATCCAGCATCTCGGGGAGCGCGGCCAGGGCCGTGCGCTCCAGGTCACCGAGACGAACCACGATCTCTCGCTCGTCCCTGGCGAACGGGCCCCTCACGTCCGCTCCAACGTCGCCCACAGCCCGTGATGGTGGAGGCGATGGCAGTCGAGCTCGGCCTTCTCAAGGGGGCCGCTCGACACCACCGCCCTTCCCTCGTGGTGGACCTGGAGCATGAGGCGGGTCGCCTCCTCCAGGGAGTGGCCGAACAGCTTGCGGAACACCCAGACCACGTAGGACATCAGGTTCACCGGATCGTTCCACACCACCACCTGCCAGGAGCGGTGGCGAGCGGTCGACTCGTCGACTTCCGGGGTGTCTACGCGTTCGGGGGCGACGGTCATCGTCGCTGATCTGCCGGGCGCTCCGAGAGCCTGGAGGCCAGCCGCTGGGCGTTGAGCCAGTCCTCGAAGTCGAGGCGGGCGACCCGCCACTCACGGCCCATCTTCACCGCCGGCAGCTCGCCGCTGCGCAGCACCCTGGTCACCACGAAGGTGGATACGTCCATGTACTCGCAGATGTCGGCCACGGACAGCCACTCCTTGCCGACGTCGACCACGATTCGTTCCACACGCGCAGGGTACCGCCGCCTGGATGAGCGTGGAAGTGGGCCGGCTTCGGGGTGGAACATCGAAAAGAATTCGCGAGAATCCGCTAAACCGGCGCGCACTAGTGCCGATTGACTAGTCACGATGGACCCGCGCGAGACGACACTGGTGCGCTTCCCACTGATACGGCGGTTCCCCAACGGTGCGCCGCTGGCAGTCGGTGTCGTCCTCGCCACCGGGATCGCCGGCCTCGACTGGTGGTCCGGACCCGCCTACTCGCTGTCCCTCCTCTACGTGCTGGCGGTGATGGCCGTCTCCTGGATCGGAACCCGTCGCCACGGCATCGTCGTCGCCGCCCTCGCCGCCGGCGAGCAGATGATCGCGGGCTCCGGCGTCACCGTCCTGGCGCGCCTGTGGAACTCCGTGATGCTCGGCGGCGTGCTGATGATCGTCGCCGTCATGCTGTGTTCGCTGCGCCGTTCCCTCGTGGACCAGCGCCGCCACGCCACGATCGACAACCTCACCGGAGCCATGAACCGCAGGTCGTTCGCCATCATCGCCGAGCGCGAGCGGCTGCGGGCCGGTCGCGACGGCAGCCCCCTCACCATGGCCTACTTCGACATCGACGCCTTCAAGACGGTGAACGACGCCCACGGCCATGCCCTGGGGGACCGGATCCTGGAGGCGTTCGCCGAGGCCGTGGAGTCCACGATTCGCGGCACCGACCTCTTCGCCCGCCTCGGCGGTGACGAGTTCGTCCTGCTCCTCCCCGACACCGACGCCCACCGCGCCATGGTGGCCGTGGACCGGGTCCGGCAGCGACTCGCCGCCACCTGCGTGGTCGACGGCAGCCCCCTCACCACCTCGGTAGGGGTCGCCACCTTCCGGTTCCCGCCCCACTCCGTCGATGCCATGATCGCCGGCGCCGACGAACTCATGTATCAGGCGAAGCAGCGCGGTGGCGATACCGTGGTCGGCATGGTGTTCATTGGACCGTGGGCGCGCTGGTCGGACACGATGGCCGCAGGTGAACCCCATCTGGTCCCGGCACAGCGACTGCCGGTCGACGTCCGCTGAGTCAGCTCAGGTCCGGCTGGGCTCCGGGACAGCCGGCTCCGCTTCGCGCTCGAGGCCCGGCGGCTCCTCGAACTCCGGCCGCTTTTCGTCGGGGAACTCCATCGGCTCGACGATGATCACCCGCTTCTGCTCACCTATGTCCATGTCTGTCTCTCCTTCTCAATGAGGAAGTCACCTATCCCGGGTTGGCGCCATCGGCGGAACATACGCCCCCGAACGCACGTTTGGCAAGGTCGATCCGAATCGTTTTCGCACCCCAGACCGGCCCGGGTGGCCGGGTGCGAACGTCGCCCGCCCGGACCCGGCACTGCGGCCACGACGCCCTCGACCGACAGTGCCTGGAGCCGTCCACCGGGTAGAAGGGCCCGCGCCGAGAGTGCTTCCGACCCTGGCCGCCATGTTGCCGGCCCGATACCTTCACCGCGAGAAGGAGATCACGATGCGAGTTCTCGTCACCGCAGCCAGCAAACACGACGCCACCGGCGAGATCGCCGAGGCCATCGGCCAGACGCTCTCCGACCACGGCGTGGAGGCGGTGGTGACCCCGCCCGGCGAAGCTCCCGGCCCCGAGGGTTTCGACGCCGTGGTCCTGGGCAGCGCCGTGTACGCCGGGCACTGGCTGAAGCCCGCCCTGGCCTACGCCGAGGAGCACCAGGATGCCCTTGCCGGGCTGCCCGTGTGGATGTTCTCGTCGGGCCCGGTGGGTGACCCACCGCGTCCCATTGAGGAGCCGGCCGACGCCGTTCGGGTGGCCGGCGAGATCGGCGCCCGGGAGCACCGCCTCTTCTCCGGTCGCCTCGACCCGACGATCCTCGGGCGGGGCGAGCGCCTGATCGTCAAGGCGATGCGGGCCCCTCAAGGTGACTTCCGGGAGTGGGCGGCGATCACCGGGTGGGGCACCGGAATCGCCGCCGAGTTGGGCGCCTCTAGGGCGAGAAAAGAGACGTGATCGCACCCGAGTTGGTCACCGCCCGCTCCGGCCCGGCCTGGCGAAGCCGCCTGGTGACGGGCCTCGGTCTGCTCACCATCCTCCATGGCGCCATCCACATGATGGCTCCCGCCGACATCTGGGACCTGGCCGAGTTCGAACAGGAGGTATCCCCATCGGTCGAGTTCGGTGGGGCAGCGCTCGACGCCCTCGCCGTGGGATGGACCATCACCGCCCTGATCCTCGCCTTCGCCGGGGTCATGCTGCTGTTGCGGCGTCCCTCCTGGTCGATCCCCGCGCTCACCGGGGTCGCCGTCTCGCAGGCCCTGATCGTCCTCTGGTGGGGATCGGCCTGGGTGGGGACCATCCCCAACGCACTCATCCTGCTCGGTGTGGTGCTCGACCGGCGTCTACGGCTCACCGCGCGATGACGCCCGCTCGCGAAAACATTCCCGCGGCGACCCCCTTGAGTGGCCGCCTCACGGCTGATACGTAGACGCTGCCGCCACCCGCCGACCGGCGGGGCACTCCCCTGGCTGCCGAAGAAAGGGGACGCGTGGACGTCAGCGGCCATCCCGACCTGGTCCACATCGGCCGCCTGCTGCGCGACCGAATGGACCGCACCCTCGAGGCGGAGATGGAGGCGGCCCGGGCCGCAGCCCGACGCAACCGGACCCTGCGCGAGATACTGCTCGCCGCCGAAGACGCCACCGAACGGGTCTGCCTCACCTCCAGCGACGGCGCCGCCCACCACGGCACGATCACCGCCGTCGGCTCCGACCATGTCGAGCTCACCTCCGGACCGGGCTCCCGGATACTCTCCCTGGCCCACCTGGTGGCGGTCGAGTGGCAACGATGAAGGCGGTTCGCCTCGACCTGCGCCTGATGGCGGCCTCCGCCCTAGCCCTCATGGCAGGCCTCGCAGTCCATCTCGCTACACGACCAGAACCAACGACCGAGGTCCTGGTGGCGGCGACGGTGCTGCCACCGGGGGTTCCCCTTGCCGAACTCGAAGTCGACACGAGGTCGCTCCCGCCACTCCCCGGGCTGGTCGAAGCCTCTCGCCTCGATTCCGTGTCACAGCACTCGCTGCTTGCCGCCCTCGCCCCCGGCGAGCCCCTCCTCGAATCCCTGCTCCTTCCGCCGGGCGATCGTCCTGACTCCGTGGCCCTCACCCTCGATCCGTCCCAAGCGGTTCAGGGTGACCTGCTTCCCGGGGATCGCGTGGACATCTACGCCTCGGGCGACGAGGGCACCGCGCAGATCGCCTGGGATGTGCTCGTGCTCTCGGTCGGCGCATCCAGCGGGATGGCCGGGGAACAGGTGGCCCTGGTGCTCGCTGCCGACCCCGACCTCGCCGCGGCGATCATCGCTGCCGCCGCCGGGTCGCGCATCGACCTGGTGAGGAGGGCGCGATGACGCTTCGCGTGGCCACGGTGCTGTCGGCCCGGGAGTGGGAGGCTCGACTCGTGGGAGCGGCTCGCAGCACCGCGGCCGTTCGCCTCGTGGTGCGGGCCTTCCGGCCCGACGAGATCCTGGAACGCGGCTCCGAGATCGATGTCGTCGTGGTCGGCTCCGAGGTCCCCTGGGCGACGACGGCGCGAATCGCCGCCTGGTCGCGCAGCGGGCTGCGGGTGGTGGGAGTTCACCCGGCTGGCGACCGGCCCGCCTGCGAGCGCCTGAAGGCAGGGGGTGCCGATCTGGTGATCCCCGATGACCTCCCGGCCGAGGCCATGCTGCGCGAGATCCGCCTCCTGGAGCCGGCGTCGAGCCGAGCCGCCGTCGAGTTCCCCCTGGTCGCGGTCACCGGTCCGCGGGGGGCTCCCGGCCGCACCGAGGTTGCCCTGGCTCTGGCCTGGCTGATGGCGGGCCACGGGATCGTGGTCCTCGCCGACGGCGACCTGGAGGCGCCCGGCGTCGCCATCCGAATGGGTGTGCCACCGCGTCCCGATCTCACCGATGCCGTGGACGAGGTTCACGGATCGGGATCGATCTCGTCTGACGCCCTCCACGCCGTGGGCCGCCTCCGGGTGCTGCCCGGGTCGCATCGACCGGGTGAGCCACCTCTGCGCATCGAGCCGGTCCAGGACGTCCTCGATGCCATCCGCTCCGACTCGGGCGTCGTCGTCGACTGCGGGCCGTGGCCCCTGCGATCGGAGTTGGTCAAGGCCGCCACCACCGCCGTCGTGGTCGTCGACTCGTCACCGCGCGGGATAGTGCGCGCCGCCGGGATGCTCGCCGAGTGGGCGGGACCGCCGCCCTGCCTGGTGCTCAACCGGCTGCCGAGGTCGGGCCGTGAAGACGCCGTGCTTGCCACCCGCCGTTGGACGGGGCTCGATCCCGTGGCGCTCATCCCCGACACGCCCCGGGTGGCTGCGGCGGCCCGGGCGGGAGCACCACCGGCCCGCCCGCTCCTGAAGCACCTCCACGCGGTGGCCGGCCGATGACCGGGTTCCTCGCCGACGTGCTCGCCGATCCTCTGGTCGAAGAGGTCATCGTTCACGGCGGAGAGCGCACCTTCGTGGTGCGCCAGGGCGAGAAGCGACTTCTGCCCATCGTCTCCGACCCCGACTCGGTGCGAGACCTGGTCGAGCGTCTCCTGAGCGGCACCGGAAGGCGGCTCGACCTGGCCAGCCCGATCGTCTCCGCACAGCTCCCCGATGGCAGCCGCCTCCATGTGACCGGACCGCCCGTGACCCGACCCGGAAACCTCAACGTCCAGATCCGGCGGTTCGTGGTCGCAGCCTCGGGCATGGAGGAGCTGGCGCGCCGCGGCAGCGTCCCATCCGAGATCGCCGAACTGCTCGCGACGGCCATCGCCGACGACCGGACGGTGCTGGTGGCGGGAGCGCCGGGGGCCGGCAAGACGACCCTCGCCGGGTGTCTGCTGGCAGCGGTGCCTCCCGACCGTCGCGTCGTCACCTGTGAGGAGGTCTTCGAGATCTCGGTCGAGCTCCCCGACATGACCCGCATGCAGACCCGCGACGAGGGCCTCGACGGAGGAGCCGCCATCACGCTGCGCGATCTGGTGCGGGCGTCGCTGAGGCAGCGCCCCGACCGCATCGTGGTCGGAGAGGTGAGGGGTCCCGAGGCTCTCGACCTCCTACTCGCCCTCAATGCCGGGTGCTCCGGGCTGGCCACGCTCCATGCCAACTCGGCGATCGACGCCCTCGACAAGCTGGTCGGCTACTGCGTGCTCGCCGGCTCCAACGTGTCCATCGACTACGTCCGCTCGGCCCTGGCGGCGGTCACCGACCTGGTGGTGTTCCTGCGACGCAGTCCCGAAGGCAGGCGGGTCGAGGAGGTCGCCCAGGTCACGGGATGGGATGGAGCGTGCTGGACCCACGAGATGCTCTACCGGGCGGCCGGAGGATGAGGATGGTGGCAACCGCAGCGGCGACGGGAGCGGTCCTGGTGGCGCTCGGCTCACCGTGGTCGGCGGAAGTGAGGTTTCCCCGGCCGGGCACCCTGGGTGTCGGGCTCGTCGCCGGCGTCACTGCCTTCTTGGTCGCAACGGCCCTGGGCCTTCCGCTGGGCGCCACCCTGATCGCCGGCCTGACGGCGGCGCCGGCTCCTTCGTGGTCGATGCGCCAGGCGGCGGGTCGCAGGGCACGCACCGCCGCCGAGCGCTGGCCCGACTTCCTGACCGCAGTTCGCAGTCGCCTTGCCACCGGAGCCTCGATGCCGGAGGCGTGCGCCGCCGCCGCCCGGCACCTCGGCGGCGCCTTCGCCTGCCTCGACCGGGGACCGGGACAGCCGTTCTCGACGACCATCGCCCAGGCCCGCCAGACCTGGTCGGACTCGCTTGCCGACCGTGTGCTCATGTCCCTGGAGGCTGCCGAGACGGCAGGCGGACCCACAGTCGGTGCGGTCCTGGGATCGCTAGCCGCTTCGGTCGCCGACGACCTTCGGCTTCGCCGCGCTCATCACGCCGCACTCACCGAGCAGCGGCTCACGGCAGCCGTTGCCCTGCTGGCGCCATGGGCGATCCTGGTCCTCTCCATCCTCACCAATCCCACCGCCGCCGAGGCGTTCGCCACGCCGACCGGCAACGCCATCGTCGGCGGAGGAGCCATCGCCACCCTGGTCGGCTTCGCCATGGCACGCCGGGCGGCGCGTCTGTCTCGACCCCCGCGGGTGTTCTCGTGACCGCCCTATTGGCAGCGGCGGCGGTCGGCCTGGCGACCATGGCGATCAGGCCGGCGCGGGTCCATCCCGGCAGGTATCTGCAGGCCACCGACTCGCCCGGGAAGACGGTGAGCCGTCGGTCGTATCGGCCCCCGCCTGCGATGCTGTGGGGAGGTGGTGCCGGTGCCGCCCTGGCCACCAGCACGGTGCCCGACCGCATCCTCCCTCTCGTCGCTGTCGGTGGTCTCGCCGGGCTCCTGGTGCGCCGGGCCATCAGCAGCACCCGGGCCGATCGGCGGGGACGCAGGCTCGCCCAGGAGGTTCCCGCCGTGGCCGACGCCCTCGCCCTGCGCACCCTCGCGGGCGACTCCGTGGCGGGGGCCATCCACGGTGTGATCCGGCGCTGCAGAGGCGTTGCCGCCGAGGAGCTGAGCGCCGTGCTCGCCCTGGAGGGTGGACTCGAGGATGCACTGCGCCAGGCGGCCCGGGACAGTGCCCATCCCTCGGGAGCCCGACTGTGGGACCTGCTCGCCCATGCCCATCGCACCGGGGGCAGGCTCGCCGAAGCCTTGTTCTCCCTGGCGACCGACCTGAGGGCGACGCTGGCCGCCGATCTCACCGCCGAGGGGGGACGGCGCGCCCTCGCCTCCTACGGGCCGATCCTGGCGTTCATGGTGCCGGTGACGATCGTCTTTCTCATGTACCCGACCCTCGCAGGGCTCAACGCCCTGTCCGCCCGACCATGAAAGGAGCCCGTGATGAGTTCGACGTTGCATCGAGACGACAGTGGGGTGACCACCGTGGAGTGGCTGGGGATGGCGGCGATCGCCGTGCTGGTGATCGCCATCCTGCTCCCCCAGGTTCGCTCGGCGGCCAGCAGATTGTGGTCGTCGATCGTCAGCCAGCTCACCGGCTTCCTCGCCTAGAACGGGGAAGCGCCATCCTCGAGGAGACAGTGGGCATGGCGATCACGTTCCTGCTGCTCACCGTGCTGGTCCAGGCCTCGACGGCCCTGGCGGCACGATCGGTGGCCGATGCCGCCGTGGCGGCCTCGGTCCGCCGCCTCTCCCTGCCGGGTGCCGACCTGGCCGGGGAGGAGCGTCGGCTGGCCCAAACCCTGGAGTCGGTGGTGCCCGGGGCGGCCGGGGTCGGCGTGCGCCTGTTCGCCGGGCCGACTTCGACCTGGGGCATCGCCACCATCGAGTGGAGGCCACCGGGACCGCTGCTGGTGCCGATCACGCTCCACTCCCGAGCCGAGGTACCGCGTGCCATCCCCCCGTGATCGCGGCTCGGTGCTGATCGCCGACCTGGTCCTGGCGTCCGCAGTGGTGGTGCTGGTGGCGGCGGCGACGGCTGCCGCCGGCCGGGTCTCCGTCTACCAACAGGAACAGCGTGAGGCGGCCCGGGTGGCCGCCGTGACCGCCGCCCGCACCGGAGACGTACCGGCGGCGGTCGCCGCGGCCGGACGGCTGGCCCCGGGCCGAAGCGTGGCACTGAGCGCCGGCGGAGGCAGGGTGGTTGCCCGCCTCACCGGGAGCGTTCGGCTCGCCCACCCCGAGGGCGCCGCAAGCCTCACCATCACCGAGACTGTCGTCGTACCCATCGCCCCGTACCGATCCAACCGTGGCTGAACGCGGCGCAGTCCACCTGACGCTGCTCGCCCTGCTGCTGGGCGGGATGCTGATGCTGGGGCTCGCCGTCGACCTGGCCAGGTTCGCCGCGACCTGGCGGGAGGCTTCCCACCTGGCCGCCACCTCGGCCGAGGCAGGCGCCGGCTGGATCGACGAGACGGCTGCCCGCCGGGGGGAGTTGGAGGTCGATGCCACCCGATCCCGTGTCGCGGCCACACAGGTGGCGTCGGGCTCCGGGAGGTCGGTGCTGATCTCGGTCACGCCGGCACGGGTCTGCGTGCGGGTCTCGATCCCGGTGCACCCCACCCTGCTGGCGATGGTGGGCGCCGCCCCTCGCCAGGCATCGGCTGTGGCGTGCGCCGAGCCGCGCCGGGGGTGAGGTCAGACACCATCGGGTGCCACCTGCCGAGCACACACCTCCGTCGCTCGCTCGGAGATCCCACATTCCGGGGAAGCTTCCCTCGAGTGATGGAAAGGCGGTTTCCATGCATCGCCGTAACTGATAGTATCACGTACGACGCTAGTTGGTGACAGATTCCAATCATGTTGTTCGAGACACCTGAACTCCAAGGCCCCGAACTGCAAGTCCTCGACCAGTTGCGCAAGCTCCGGGAGGACTTGCGAATCTACCTGCATGAACCGCGACGCTGGCACGGTCCACTTCGGCGCCAGGCGTTGGCGCGCGCCATCCAAGGTTCGAACACCATCGAGGGCTACAGCGCCGAACTCGACGACGCTGCTGCCATCGCCCTCGGCGAAGACCCGCTCGACGCCGACGAGGAGACACGCCTCGCCTTGAGGGGGTATCGCGAGGCGATGACATTCGTTCTGCAGATGGCCGACGATCCGGACTTCAGGTTTGGCGAGCAACTCATTCGCAGCCTCCACTTCATGATGTTGAGCTACGACCTCTCCAAGCGACCGGGACGCTGGAGGCCAGGGGCCGTCTACGTTCACCACGACCAGACGGGGGAGATCGTCTACGAGGGAGCGCCAGCCGAGGAGGTGGTCGATCTCATGGCAGAGCTCCTCGACGACCTCAATGGGACCAACGACACGCCGGCAATGGTGCGAGCAGCGATGGCCCACCTCAATCTGGTTCTCGTGCACCCATTCTCAGACGGGAATGGCCGCATGGCTCGATGCCTGCAGAGCCTGGTACTGGCGAGAGAGGGAATCCTCTCACCGGTCTTTCTGAACATCGAGGAGTACCTTGGCCGCAACACCCAGGCCTACTACGACGTGCTCGCTGATGTCGGCGGTGGATCGTGGCAGCCCACCCGGGACGCTCGCCCGTGGCTTCGATTCGCGCTGACCGCGCACCTGCGCCAAGCACGCACCTGGTTCCAGCGCGTGAAGGAGACCGAACGGCTGTGGGGCGAACTCGAAGCTCTCGTTGCTCACCACGGTCTTCGGGAACGTTCGACCGTCGCGCTCTATGACGCAGCGATGCGATTCCGAGTTCGTAACGCGACTTACCGGGCGGCATTCGATGAGGCCGATGATGAACTCAGTGACCAAGCGGCGGGCCGAGACCTAAGGGCACTTGTCGACGCGGGACTCCTGGTGAAGAGAGGAGCGAAGCGAGGCACGTACTACGTCGCGTCCCCGAGGCTCGCAGCTGTGCGGAAGGCCATCGTCGAGAAACGAGGTCCGCGTGACGATACGGACCCCTTCGCCGGAACCGGATCGTGACCGCAGGAGAGCCTTCTGGGGCAACACCACATCTCCCGCCTCACGACAACCTCGATGACGCCGTGCGTCCCCGGGGTGGCGATGCCTCGCCGGGCGCCGGTTCCGCCTGCTCGGCACCAGCCAGGGTGACCACGACAGTGTGACCACGGGCCGCGCCGCCGGCCCACTCGTACCCCACTCCAGCGAAGTGGGGCAGCGCTGTCTCCGCTCGAAGGCGCCGGCCAGGGGGAACAGACAGCCGGCAATCGCGGAGCCGGGATCCTCCTCGTGCGCCAATCCCCAAGCGTGACGCTCCGGACGACGAGAATGCCCGGTCATGAGGCGACGCGGCGTGTTTCTCATGACGATCCTGGTGTTGGCGGGAATCCTCGTCCTGCTGCTCCTCCAACGCGGCGACGCTCCGCTGGCGGTGGCCACGACCACGACGACCGCCACCGCCACGATGCCCCGCGCGGTCGCCACGACCACGACGACCGCCACCGTCACGACGCTGCGCTCGGTGGCCACGACCACCACGCTGCTCGGCACCTCGGACCCGGCGGCACTGGCCTACTTCGCCGAGATCGCCGGTGACTCCGAGTACGGTGGGTCGGGATCCAGCATCCACAAGTGGCGTACCGACATCCGAATCGCAGTCCACGGCGGTCCTACCGGGGCTGATCTTGCCGCCCTCGACGCGGTGATCACCGACATCGACGCCATCGTGGACACGATCGACTTCGAGATCGTTCAGTCCGGCGGGAACGTCGACCTTCACTTCACCCCGACCTCCGAGTTCTCGACGATCCTCCCCCAGTACGTCTCGGGCAACCTCGGCTTCTTCTGGGTCTGGTGGGACGACGCAGGCTGGATCACCGACGCCGTGGTGCTGGTCTCCACGACCGATGTCGACGAGACCGAGCGGGCCCACCTCCTGCGCGAGGAGCTCACCCAGATGCTCGGGCTCATGAACGACTCCTACTCCTACCCCGACTCGACGTTCTATCAGGGCTGGACCTACGTCACGGAGTACACGCCCCTCGACGAGGTGATCATCGGGATGCTCTACGACCCCAGGGTCTCGGCGGGGATGACCGTCGCCGACGTGATCGACCTGTTCGGATCCTGATCGAAGTCGGTCGCCTCATCCAGGCGGCGACCGGCCTCCGCACTCCGCCGCCACTGGATGGGCCTGCCTCGATCTCCGGGTCACGCCCTCCCCGGAAACCGAACAGCGTTGGGCCCTGGAGAGACGACCTTCCCGACGTCGATCAAGCCCGTGGGCACCCGGGGTGCAGTCATGTCTCGAAGAGTTGTTTCACCTCGCTGGCCACCGCCTCGGCCCGATCGGCGGCGCGCAGGGTGAGCAGGAAGGTCGATCCGCCGCCGTGGGTGAGGTCGCCGCCCATGAGCCTTGCCAGGTGCCGCGAGAGCCAGAGACCGACGCCGGTCCCGGTGGGGAGATCGCCCAGGTCGGCGGAGTCGTCGAGGAACAGCATCTCGACCGAGCTGTCGGGAACGCCGGAGCCGGCGTCGGCGATCGCCACCAGGACCTCGTGCTCCACCTGCTCGATGTGGACCGTGACCGGCGGCTCTCCGTGCGTCAGGGCGTTGGCCAGCAGGTTTCGCAGGATCTGACCCAGGCGGGCCCGGTCGGCGGCGACGGCGCCGTCCCCGGAGATCGAGAAGGGGGCATCACGCACCAGGGTAAGGGTCTTGATCACGGTGCTCGCCTCGGCGGCTACCGAAGGCACGACTCCGATGGTGATTGGCACGTCGCCACCCTCGGTGAGCCGGGTGGCGACCAGCAGGTCCTGGACGATGCCCTCCATGGCGCCGGCCTCCTCGAGGACGATGCCTGCCATCTCTGCCAGCTCTGCGTTCGACATCTCCCCTACCCCCGATCGCAGGATGTCGGCGAACCCGACCACCGAGGTGAGCGGGGTGCGCAACTGATGGCTCACGGCGGCGAGGAAGCCGTCCTTCGCCCTGGAGGCGCGTCGCAGGGCTGCGGAGGCCTTGCGCTCCCGCCACCGGGCGACCGAGAGCAGGACCAGAGCGGTGAGCATGAAGGCGAGCAGTGTCGCCGCCAGCGCCACCCCGACGACCGTGGTGGTCGACACCGTGCTCGTGGTGGCGACCACCTCCAGCCGCCAGACCTTGTCCGCAACCGCCAGGGTGCCGATCCAGGTGTCCGACAGGGGGCCGACGATAGGCTCGCCTGGGGAGACGACCAGAACCCGAACCTCGTCGCTCAGGGACCGGGGCACTGCCGCCGCCAGGACGTCGGAGAGGTCGATGGCCACGAAGATCAGCCCATCGAGCTCGCCATCGTGGGTCATCGCAGGCAGCCACACCGCCAGGCCGTCCTCATCGGTCTCCCCAGGAAACGCCACCAGCCCCCTTGCGGTTGGCAGGCTCCGTGTCAGCGCCCGCTCCACGACCTCGACCGATTCGGGTCTGGAGCCGACGTCGAACCCCCACCTGATGCCCGAACCGAACGGCACCACATAGTCGACTGCGTAGTGGAGCGGGCGCGGCGGGGACGGCACCTCCTCGCCGTCGACGAGGTCGAACAAGAAGGCCCCGGGCACCTCTGCACCGAGCCGATCCTCGAACTCCGCACGGTCCCGCTCGGTCACCACGCGCAGCAATCCGACGCTGACCAGGCCAGGGATCTGCGGCTGGCCGACGAACACCCGGAACTCGTCACGGCTGACCGACTCGCTGGAGCGGAACAGCGCCTGCAACGCTTCACCCTCGGCCACCGCATCCAGGATCAACCCGTTGGCGGCCGCTCCGATTGCGGATCCGCGAGCATCGCGTACTTCCCCGGCCTCCGCCCGCTCGTTCTCCAGGTAGGTCCAGGCGAGAACCACCGAGATTGCGGCGAAGAGGAACAGGAGCAGCAACGCCAGCCGGACGCTGAGGAGGCTGCGACCGTTCCGGGTGTCGCGTTGGGCCATGGGATATCTCATCGGCACGAACCATTACCTGGTTGACCGCTAAGCGTAGGCCTGGCGAGCCACAGCGCACCGCCACGGGCCGACTTCAGCCCTCGGCGACTTCCTCCGAAGGCTTCAACTCGACGGCTCCTAGCCTGGCCCTCGCCATCTCGATGTAGGCCTCGGATACGTCGTACCCGACGAAGTGCCGGCCGCTCTCCGCAGCCGCCACCGCCGTCGTCCCCGACCCGACGAACGGGTCCAGGACCAGATCACCCTCGAACGTGTACAACTCGATGAGGCGGCGGGGCAGCTCCACCGGAAACGGCGCCGGGTGGCCGATACGCCGAGCCGAGGCCGGGGCGATGTTCCACACCGAGGTGGTCGCCTCCAGGAACTCGTCGCGACCGATGGTGTCGGTCCCGGTTCGGGTGCGACGATACGGACCCTTGCCGGCCACGAGCACGTACTCGTGGACGTCGCGCAGAGTGGGGTTGCGGGCAGACCTCCAGGATCCCCAGGCACAGGAACCGCCGGCGCCAGCCGCTTTCACCCAGATGATCTCGCCCCGCAGCGAGAACCCGATGTCGGCCAGCAGCCCGGCGACGTGGTGGTTCAGCGGCAGATACGGCTTTCGGCCCAGGTTGGCCACGTTCACCGCTGCCCTGCCCCCGGGCTCGAGCACCCGGAAGGTCTCCTTGAGCACCCGATGGAGCAGATCCAGATAGTCGGAGAGGGAGAGGTCCTCGTCGTACTCCTTGCCGACGTTGTACGGAGGCGACGTGACCATGAGGGCCACGCAGTCGTCGGGGATCTCGACCATGTGCTCCGACGACCTGCAGAACAGCCGGTCGAGGAGTCCGGGCGGCGGCTCGACCGCCTCACCGGATACCGGGTCCGGGGCGTGCTCCAGAAGACGCCTCCGATAGAAGGCGGCGGCATCATGGCTCTCGCGCTTACCCGCGCCGAAAGTGGTGGTTTCGGTTGCCACCCCGGCATCTCCTCCCGCAAGGAGCCGCCACCGTAGCCAAGTTGTCCACAGACCCTGTGGAAATCCGGCGGGTGGTTCGACTCAGGCGGTGCGAGCGAGCGACGGGCTTCCCGCCACGGGGCTCTCCACGCGTGCATCCTGCAACAGGTGGATCACCTGCTGCCAGTCGAAGGCGATGGCGCACGCCCCACAGAAGTTGTGATCGCCGCGGCGAACCTTGCCGGGTTCGCTGCATCGGGAGCAGGTCATGAGCGAGTCTTCGGCAACCAGGCCACCCGGCTTGAGCGACTCCTGAGCGCGACCAGATCGCCGCCAGGAGCGCGAAAACGACCTAAAGAGGGGCATCCGTGGAGACGATGGTCTGCGCAGCAACGACGACCACGTGGAGCATCGAGCATGACCAATCAGGAGCACATCGAGCTCACCGGGCACGCATTCGCCCGCCGATTCGCCAACCTCTGCCGGTCGAGTCGTCGCGCTTCGGGCCGAACGCTGCGCTCCCTGGCCCGACACAGTGCTGGGCACTGGGATGTCCGCTCCCTGAAGGCCATCGAGGCCGGCACGCACCCGCTCGACGAGTCTCGCGTCGCGTCTCTGGCCGCCCTCTATGGCGTGGACACCACGACCATCCTGCCCGAGCGGCTGCCGCCGGTCATCGCCAACGGGACCATCACCATCGCCGGCGTCTCGGTCGACTACGACCCCCACAGCTCGACATCGCTGCTCACCGCCTACCTCGACTTCGTCCGGGAGATGCGCGACCAGCGTCGCGCCCCGTCGATCGAGGTGCGACGGGCTGACATCGACGTCCTCGCCGCCGCCGTCGGGCAGTCCGGGGAGATCGTCACCGAGCGCCTCGGTGCTCTCATGGGCGCCACCCAGGACCAGCGTCGCGCCATGCTCGCCATGTTCGCTGCCGGAGCAACCGTCATCACCCTCGCCACCGGTGCCATCGCCCTGGCACCCCAGAGCGTGAGTCCATCGGCGCCCGCCACCGAACGGTCGGTCCTGGTGTACGAGATCGAGACCGAGACGATCGACAGCGGAGCCACGACGCCGGCCGAGGTCACCGGAATCGACGGCACTTCCTGGTCCACCAACTGGGCTTGGGAGGACTTCGATGGCGGAGAAGAGGACCAGGCAGACCGTGGCGAGTCCCATGAGGATTCCGAAACCGGACAGTCCTCGCCTGTCGCCTCTGATCAGGGAGACCAAGGAGACACCGGGGAGGAGGGCGACACCGACGACTCCGACGACTCCGACGACTCCGACGACTCCGATGACTCCGACGACTCCGGCGACCAGGACGACACCGGCGACCAGGACGACACCGGCGACCAGGACGACACCGGCGACCAGGACGACACCGGCGACCAGGACGACACCGGCGACCAGGACGACACCGGCGACCAGGACGACACCGGCGACCAGGACGACACCGGCGACCAGGACGACACCGGCGACCAGGACGACACCGGCGACCAGGACGACACCGGCGACCAGGACGACACCGGCGACCAGGACGACACCGGCGACCAGGACGACACCGGCGACCAGGACGACACCGGCGACCAGGACGACACCGGCGACCAGGACGACACCGGCGACCAGGACGACACCGACGACACCGACGCCACCCAGGCCCAGGCGACCACGGCACGGATCTATGAGGCCACCACCTCGGTGCCCGACAAGCCCGCCAACCAGAAGTGGATCGCCGACGTCGAGGTCAAGGTCGCCAACACCCTTGACGGCAACTACAACGCCAACAAGATCCGCAACGCCACGGTGACCGCGACCTGGGCCGCCGGAGACCAAAGCGGCACCGTGACCTGCAAGACCAACAGTGCTGGAGCCTGCCGGCTGCGGGTCACCAAGCTGCCCCCCACGGTGGGACAGGTCACCATCACCGTCACCGGCATCAGCGCCGACGGCTACACCTACGACGCCGCCGCCGACACCGCCAACACCTGGACCATCGACCGTTACGACGCCGCCACCCAGGCCCAGGCGACCACGGCACGGATCTATGAGGCCACCACCTCGGTGCCCGACAAGCCCGCCAACCAGAAGTGGATCGCCGACGTCGAGGTCAAGGTCGCCAACACCCTTGACGGCAACTACAACGCCAACAAGATCCGCAACGCCACGGTGACCGCGACCTGGGCCGCCGGAGACCAAAGCGGCACCGTGACCTGCAAGACCAACAGTGCTGGAGCCTGCCGGCTGCGGGTCACCAAGCTGCCCCCCACGGTGGGACAGGTCACCATCACCGTCACCGGCATCAGCGCCGACGGCTACACCTACGACGCCGCCGCCGACACCGCCAACACCTGGACCATCGACCGTTACGACGCCGCCACCCAGGCCCAGGCGACCACGGCACGGATCTATGAGGCCACCACCTCGGTGCCCGACAAGCCCGCCAACCAGAAGTGGATCGCCGACGTCGAGGTCAAGGTCGCCAACACCCTTGACGGCAACTACAACGCCAACAAGATCCGCAACGCCACGGTGACCGCGACCTGGGCCGCCGGAGACCAAAGCGGCACCGTGACCTGCAAGACCAACAGTGCTGGAGCCTGCCGGCTGCGGGTCACCAAGCTGCCCCCCACGGTGGGACAGGTCACCATCACCGTCACCGGCATCAGCGCCGACGGCTACACCTACGACGCCGCCGCCGACACCGCCAACACCTGGACCATCGACCGTTACGACGCCGCCACCCAGGCCCAGGCGACCACGGCACGGATCTATGAGGCCACCACCTCGGTGCCCGACAAGCCCGCCAACCAGAAGTGGATCGCCGACGTCGAGGTCAAGGTCGCCAACACCCTTGACGGCAACTACAACGCCAACAAGATCCGCAACGCCACGGTGACCGCGACCTGGGCCGCCGGAGACCAAAGCGGCACCGTGACCTGCAAGACCAACAGTGCTGGAGCCTGCCGGCTGCGGGTCACCAAGCTGCCCCCCACGGTGGGACAGGTCACCATCACCGTCACCGGCATCAGCGCCGACGGCTACACCTACGACGCCGCCGCCGACACCGCCAACACCTGGACCATCGACCGCTACGACGCCGCCGAGGAGGAGCCATCCGCGGATGACACGGGGGACCAGGGCTCAGAGCAGGGCGGGGACCAGGGGGCGGACGGTGACCAGTCGGACTCGGATCCGGGTAACGGGTCAGGGAACGACAGCCAGTCCCAGGACGATGACACCGGCTCCAAGGACTCCGACTCCGACAAGGACCAGGGCAAGGGCAACGACGACAAGACGGCCCAGGACGACGACACCGGCTCCAAGGACTCCGGCTCCGACGCCGACCAGGGCAAGGGCAACGACGACAAGACGGCCCAGGACGACGACACCGGCTCAAAGGACTCCGACTCCGACAAGGGCAAGGGCAACGACGACAAGACGGCCCAGGACGACGACACCGGCTCCAAGGACTCCGGCTCCGACTCCGACCAGGGCAAAGGCAACGACGACAAGTCGAAGGACGAGTAGCGGCCGCTCAGTCGAGCGAGCGTTCGGCGAGCAGTGTGGCGATATCGGCCACGACCACCTCCGACCCGATCTCCTTCACCCCGTCGTCGAGCATGATGAAGCAGAATGGGCACCCGGTGGCGATCACCTCGGCTCCGGTGGCCACCGCCTCCTCGGTCCGCTCGACGTTGACCTTCTTGCCCGTGTGCTCCTCCATCCACATCTGAGCTCCGCCGGCGCCGCAACAGAAGGCGTTGGTGCCGTTGCGCGGCATCTCCACCACATCACCGACCAGATCCAGGACCCGGCGCGGGGCGGCGAACACGTCGTTGTGCCGGCCCAGGTAGCAGGGATCGTGGAACGTCACCTTCGTCTCGCCTCGCTTCGGGCGGATCCTTCCCTCCTGGATGAGACCCATCAACACCTGGCTGTGATGCATCACCTCGTACTCGCCCCCGAACTGCGGGTACTCGTTGCTCAGCGTGTTGAAGCAGTGCGGGCACTGCGTGATGACCTTGGTGACACCGAGGTCGTTCAAGGTGGCGACGTTCTGCAGGGCCAACTGCTGGAACACGTACTCGTTGCCTGCCCGCCGCGCCGGATCTCCAGTGCACAGCTCGAGCGGCCCCAGGATGGCGAAGTCGACACCTGCCTCATGGAGCAGACGGGCGGTCGAGACCGTCACCTTGCGGCTCCGATCGTCGAAGGAGCCCGAGCACCCCACCCAGTACAGGTACTCGGCGGTGACCCCGGGCTCACCGAGACGCTTGATCTCGAAGTCGAGGCCGGCAGCCCAATCTGCCCGACTCTGTTGGCTCATCCCGTAAGGGTTGGACGAGTTCTCCAGAGCGATGAACGTCGAGCCGAGTTGCTGCGGGAACTCACCCGCCATGAGCGTGAGGTGACGGCGCATGTCGAGGATCTTGTCCAGTATCTCGATGTCCACCGGGCACACCTCGTCACATGCCCGACATGAGGTACAAGCCCATATCTCCGCAGGGGTGATCCTCTCGAACACCGAATCGCTGCTCACCGTGATGGCGGCATCCATGCCGAGCGGCGGTGTGATCCCTGGATCGGCCGTGGCGGCGGCCACCTCACCGAGCTTGAGGACGATCTCGCGTGGGTCCAGGGGCTTGCCGGTCTGGTTGGCCGGGCACACCGAGGTGCACCGTCCACAGATGGTGCAGGCGTCCGTGTCGAGCAGCTGCTTCCAGGTGAACTCCGAGACCAGGGCCGCTCCGACCGTCTCGACATCGGTGGCCTCGAGCAGGTTGGGCATCTCCCGCATCGCCCCCTTGGGTCGCTCCCGCGGGGCGAGGGCCATGTTGAGGGGGGCGGTGAACATGTGCCTCAACTTCGTCGTCGGGATCACAACCAGCAGAGCGAGGAACGAGACCACGTGGCCGATCCACAACGACTGGTGGAGCCCGGCGGCCGACCCGGCAGGGAAGGCGGCGCTCAGCGGGTACCCCACGAACGACCAGGTCTCGAATCCGGGCCGACCGTCCACGGCGATGCGGGCCGCCTCGACCAGGAGCCCGGTGACACCCACCAGGGCGAGCAGGCCGAGCACGACCGCATCCTCGGGCCGGGTCTTGGTCCGGGCCCGCAGCGGGCGCACCACATACCGGCGGGTCGCCGCCAGACCCAGGCCACCGAGGAAGACCAGCCCGGCGGCATCCAGGATCGCCGAGTACCCCTGGTACACCCGGCCCTCCAAGAACTTGAGACCGGCAGGGGCGATGTGATCCAGCTCCAGGGTGACGGTTCCCAGGAAGAGGATCAGGAAGCCGTAGTAGATGGCGGCGTGGGCGAGGCCGGAGTCGGGCCGCTCCAGCACCGAGCGCTGGGACAGCCCCCGCTCCAACTCCCGGATCCGCCGCCACCACTGGCCGGCTCGGCGCTCGTCGGCGCCGCGCGCCCAGTTCCGCGCCCTGACGGCGAACAGCCAGGCGAACAGCCCCAGGAAGGTGGCGGTCGCCAGGTAGAAGAGGGCGACCACGGCGTCGGGCACGTTGCCGAACACCACCCTGCCCACCTCCGGATGCGGATGCTCGGGAAGGGATCCCAGCCACCAGAGGAGCAGCGTGCCTGCGGGCAGGGCCACCACCAGTGCCCATAGGACCCGGACCATCCAGCGCGGCATCTTCCCTCCCCGGCGGCGACTGCGTCCGGGAGTCTAAGAGGGAAGGGCCGACCCTCGGTGCAGCCGCCTTCTCAGCGAGGGCGACCCCACGACCCTCGGCGTTACCCTGAGCCGCCGATGATCCGCGGCCTCCTCATCCTCGCCCGGCCCCTCGACTCGGCTTCGCTGGGATTGGCGGTGGTGCTGGGAATGCTGATCGTGTCCGGTGGCGAGGTCGAACTCCAGACGCTCGCCGCCGGCTTCGGAACGGGCTTCTTCCTCCTAGCCGGCGCCGACACCATCAACGACGCCGTGGATGCTCCGATCGACGTCCTGGTGAAGCCGTGGCGACCGATACCCAGCGGGTCCGTACCCAAGCGCATCGCCGTGGCCGTCGGGCTCACCGAGACCGCAATCGGCCTCGCCCTGGCCGCAGCCCTCGGCGCCCTCACCTTCGCAATGGCGCTGCTGGGGGCGTGCCTGGCCGGCGTGTACTCCTGGCGACTGTCGCGACTCCTGGTGGTGAAGAACCTGACCGTGGCCTTCACCCTGACGCTGGCTCTGGCGGCGGGCGGGGTGGCGATCTCCACCGACTGGCCGTCTTTGATGTGGTGGCTGCTGCCGGTGACCCTCGTGGCGACCTTCTCGTTCGAGGCACACAAGGACCTTCTCGACGCCGCCGCCGACCGGGAGAGGGGCCGACGCACCATCGCCAACTCGGTGAGCCCCCGGACCGCCCGCAGCATCGTCGCCGGCTCCTATGGCATGGCGTTCATCGGGGCCGGGCTCCTGGTTCTCCTGGAGCCTCTTGGAGCCGTCTACGGATCGTTCCTGGCGGTGGCGCTCGTCCTGCTAGGCACCGGGCTGTTCCTGCTCCGCCTCCCGACCGTGGAGCGCTATCGGGCGTCGTTTTTGACGATCAACGCCGCCTTCCTGGCGGCCATGACCGGCATCGCCCTCGACGTCCTCTGAAGCGAACCGAACGGGCTCTCCGACGAACGACATCGGGGCCGGCACCACGCCGGCCCCGATGATTTGACCAAACGGACCCTAGAGACCGAGTTCGGCCTTCAGCTCCTCGAGCTTGGCGTCTGCCTGGGCCATGGAGACCGCCTCGCGCAACTCGATCTCGGCCCCGTCGGGGGTCGCCTCGCGTAGCTCGGCGGATGCCATCGCCTCGGACTTGCGCTTCTCGATCTTCTCTTCGACCTTGTCCAGGCTCACCGCCTCGTCGTCCATGGTGGCCGAGATCGATTCCAGCGCCTTGTTGACCGACTCCTGCATCTTGGCCTGCTGCAGCGAACCGACCAGTTCCATCTGCTTGGCCGCCAGCTCCTGAAGGCGCATGGCGTTCTGCTGGACCGCCTTCTTGGCGTCGTCGGCCTGACCCTGAGCCGCCTCGTACTGGGCCTTCAGCGAGTTCAGGTTGTTCTCGGAGGCCTGCAGCTTCATCGCCATCCCCTGGGCGGACTTGGTCCACTTGTCGGTGGCGGCGGCGTCCCCGGCGGTCGAAGACTCCTGTGCCTTGAGCAGAGCCTGCTTGGCCAGTTCGCGCGCCTCGCCGGCCTCGGAGGCCGCATCCTCGATCTTGCTCTCGAGCTGGATGCGATGGGCGAGAACCTTGGCCGCCTGGTTGCGCAGCTCCTGATCGCGCTTCTTGGCCTCATGGATGGCCTGCTCGATCTCGATCTCGGGGTCCATCGCCGCCTCGGTCTTCACCCGGAACAGCGTCTTGATGTATCCCCACAGCCTCTTGAAGAAACCCATCGATCCTCTCCTACGGTCGGTGCGACGAGTGTAGAGGACAAACCCGCCCCGGCTGGCGTCAGCGGTTGCGGCTGCGGGTGTTGCCCGAACGCGACCTGGATCCGCCCGAGGACGAACGCGAGCTCGAACCGCTGGAGCGAGTCGTGCTGCGGCGGCTCCCGCCTCCGGTCGACCAGGTGGAGCGAGACCGCACCGTGGGTCGCGAACGTCCCCAGTCGTAGGCGGCACCCTGGCCCACTCCCCCTGTGATCACCGTGAACACGTCCAGCCAGTCGAACCCCCCACCTCCGTACGAGCGGGGCGCCATCGGGGCAGGGACGCGCCTGCCGCCGACGTCGATCATTCGCGGCTGCGGCTGCTGACCACGACGCAGCTTCTCGGCATCCTCCCGGCACACCCGCACCGTCTGGCTCCCGGCCGCGGTCTTGATCTCGGCGGTCTCGGTGGCGTTGGGGTGGTTCGGATCGAAGAAGCAGGCGTAGCGCTCCTCCTTCGGGGGCTGCGGCGGAACCGGTTCGCCGGCGACGATGGCGGCGGCGGCATCCAGCTGCCAACGCGCCTCGTTGATCGTCATGGACAGTTCCTCCAGGGCCTTCAGGTCGGAAGCGGCGGCCAGAGCGGTGTCGGCCGCGCTGTAGGTGGCGCTCGCCTGGCGAAGGTAGGTGTCGTCCTGGCGGTCCGACGACGCCGAGACCAGATCGGTGATCTCGATGATCTTGTTGGCCATGTACGCGAGCTGGGACGAGATCTCGGCGCGCGCCTCTTCGATCACCCGGGCGCGCCCGGCCGCAGCCGACTTGTTGCCGCGCTTCACCGCCCAGACGACCAGCAGGACCAGACCGCCGACGATGATCAGGAAGATCCACAGGCCGCTCCCACCGCCCGGGGCCCCGGACCCGGGAGCCGCCGTGGTGGCCGTGGTGGTGCCGGTGAGGACGTCGACCACGGCGGATACGAACGCCTCGTCACCCTGGCCCGAGGGGGCACGCGATGAGGCCAGGAAGCCCTCCTCGAGGGCCCCGTCCAGGGAGGCCTCGTCGAACTCGGTGGATGCCATCCCCTCGCTCGAAGCCGAGAGGACCAGCACCGTCCCATCGGGCACACGATCCAGGACGGCATCGGCGAAGGTCACTGCGCCACCGGCCGGGTCGGCGTCGAGCAGGACCACCATCAACCGGACGCCGGTGTTTCCGGCGCGATTGATCGAAGCGTCGAGCGCGCTCCGGTCCGCCGAGAGCCCCGGTTCGACGTAGAGGCCGGTGACCGACACCTCGTCGGCGACTTCGTCCACTGCGGGGGTGGCCAGGGCGGCGGGTGCCGTGAGGACGATCAGGGTCAGGGCCGACAGGGCGATGCGGAGTCTCACGGCGACAACTCTAGAGAGGCGGCAACGTGTTGCTGCTCCACGGGCAGCCGGGAAGAAGGGGGGTCCGCTGAATCTCAGATCGAGGCGCCGACCCCGAGGTCGGCTGCCGCCATCGCCAGGGCGCGGTCCCTGGTCCACAGCCCCACCCCGGCCAGGAGGGCAGAGGCCA
Source organism: Acidimicrobiia bacterium (assembly GCA_030584185.1). NCBI lineage: Bacteria > Bacillati > Actinomycetota > Acidimicrobiia > Acidimicrobiia bacterium. Next base: position 1,156,119 of record CP129495.1, read on the forward strand.
GCAGGTGGACGTCGACCCACCCCAGGCCCCGACCGGCTAGGCGGTGCCGCTCGAGCACCGACATGGCCTCTTCGTGACGGGCAACGGGCGCGGCGTCGAGCCTGCGGAGGAGCGAGAGGACCTCACCCCGACTGCTCGAGACCCCACAGGCCATCTCGCCGACCACGAACGGATGGGTCACCACGACCCCGTCGGCAAGGAGCGTCCCCAGTCGATCCTCCCCGCCACGCAGATGCGCGACCCAAACCGATGTGTCGACCAGCATGGATCAGGCGGTCCGGCGACGCCTGCCGGGGATGCGGCGGGGTCGGATCCACCCAGAGCCGCCAGGCGGCGGGCACTCTCTCGTGCGATCAGCGCCCGCAGGCCCGCTCGCACCAGCGGACTTGCCTTCGATGCCGGAGAGCCGGCGTGCCTCGTCGAGGAGATCCTCGGCGATGATGAGGGTGGTTCGCATGCATATGCGTATGCCAGTCTGATATGCAGAGTCAAAGGGCCAGAACTTGGAGAGCGGCGCTGTCGGAGGATCGCCATCGAAAGTCGTCCCTGGTTGCCGGCGGTGAGTCGTCTATCGACCGCAGCCGGCTGCGAGGCGTTCGCCCGCTACCGCCCGAACAGGGCCCGGAAGAAGAACCACAGGTTGGCCGGCCTCTCGGCGATGCGCCTGGTCAGGTACGGGTACCAGGCCTCGCCGAAGGGGATGTACACCCGCATGTCCCGGCCGTCGGCGACAAGCTGCTTCTGTAGCTTTCCCCTGATGCCGTACAGCATCTGGAACTCCCACGGCGCCCTGCGCTCACCGGCCAGGGCGAGTGCAGCCCGAACCCGGCCCTCGTCGTGGGTGGCGACCGCCGGCATCACGCCCTCGGCCGCCATCAGCGTCTTCAGCAGGGCGTCGTAGGCGGCATCGATCTCACCCCGGCTGCGAAGTGCCACCTCCTCGGACTCGTCGTAGGCGCCCTTGCACAGGCGGACGTGCCCCCCGAGGGGGATGATCCGGTCCAAGTCGTCCGGGGTGCGCCGCAGGTACGCCTGGATGGCGACCCCCAAGTTCCCGTGTGCCCGCTGGGCACGCTCGTAGAACCCGAGGGTGGTCTCGGTGAAGGCACTCTCCTCCATGTCGATGGTGACCGTCAGCCCGAGGGCGACGGCACGCGATGCGATTGCGTCCAGGAGGCGCTCGCACAGGGCCTCGTCGAGCCCCATGCCCAATTGGGTGAGCTTCACCGACACGTTGGCCGCCAGGCCTTCGGCGGCGATCCTCTCCAGGCAGGCCAGGTACTCGGCCCCGGCCCGCTCGGCCGATTCGGCGTCGGTGACGTGCTCCCCGAGTAGATCGAGCGAAACGACCGCCCCGCCTTCGATGACCCTGCGGGCGGCGTCCACGGCCTCGTCGAGGGTCTCTCCGGCGACGAAGCGCAGAGCGACCCTTCGACCCACCCGGGTGCGGGTGAACAGCCGCCGCACCCAACGCCAGCTGGTCACCGCCAGGACGACACGGATCACGAGGCCTCTCATGACCGTCCGGCGGCCCTCTCGCCGAGCTCCCGGGACCGCTGCGCCGCCGCCCGCACCGCGTCCTCGACCAGCGCCCGGAAGCCCCGCTCCTCCAGGATGTGCACCGCTGCCGCCGTGGTCCCGCCAGGGCTGGTCACCTGCGCCCGCAGCCGGGCCGGTGTCAGGTCGGACCGGGCGAGCAACAGGCCGGCGCCCCGGATCGTCTGCTCGACCAGCTTCTCGGCGGCGTGCCAGGGCAGCCCCTCGCGGATCGCCGCCTCCACCAGGGCCTCGGCGAGGATGAACACATAGGCGGGCCCGGTGCCCGACACCGCGGTGACCGCATCGAGGAGCGACTCGTCGAGGATCACGGTCTCGCCCACCGCCGCCAGCACGGTCTGCGCCCGACGCATTGCCTCGTCACCGGCATGGCTTCCGGCGGCGAGAGCGGTCACCCCTTGGGCGATCTGAGCCGGCGTGTTGGGCATCGCCCGCACGACGGGAACTTCGCCGAGAGCCGCCTCGAACACCGCCGTGGGTACGCCGGCCGCCAGGGAGACCACGACCTGATCGGGGCCGATCGATCCCGAGCACTGCTCGAGAAGGCGCGGGACGTCACCCGGCTTCACCGAGACCACGACGACATCGCGTCCGACGGCGGCGGCGGCCGGGTCGAGCAGGCAGGAGCAGCCGATCGTCTTCTCCACCTCGGCCCGACGCTCCTCGCGACGGGCCACCAGTGCCAGCGAGTCGATCGTCCACCCGGCGGCGAGCAGCCCGCCGGCCAGGGCCTCGCCCATGGCGCCAGCACCGAGGATGGCCACTGTGGGATGCGGGTTCACGGGGGCGAGTGTACGGAACGCCAACCGGCACTCGGCGACACCGGGCGGCTGCCGCTGCGCGGCGATCGTCGGGAACCCGCGAGAATGACCGGATGCCACCGATCGGCCAACAGATCACCTTCCTGTACGTGTCCGACCTCCATCGCTCCGCCGGGTTCTACGGCGGCACGCTGGGCCTGGAGATGGTGCTCGATCAGGGCGACTGCCGCATCTACCGGGTGGGTGGCGACGCCTACCTGGGAATCTGCGAGCGAACCGGCGATCACGCGACCTCAGGGATGCTGCTCACCCTGGTCACCGACGAGGTGGACGACTGGCACGAACGCCTGGTCGAGGCCGGTGTGACCGTGGAGCAGGCCCCGGCCACCAACGACACCTACCGCATCCGGCACGCCTTCTACCGAGACCCCGACGGACACCGGGTCGAGGTGCAGCGCTTCGACGACCCCGACTGGAGCGGAACCCCGGGCTAGAGGGTGGGCTCCGGCCGGCCCGGTCATTCGTCGGCAACGGGCTCCGGCGGACGCCTGGCGAGTATCCACCCGACCAGGGCGGCGAAGAAGAGGATCAGGACGTCCCCCGTGTAGCGGTAGCGCGGCTTCGCCCAGTAGATGGCCGTTCTGAGGAACCAGATGGAGCCGATCAACGGCAGGATCAGGGTCCACATCTCCCGGGTCCATCTCCTCAGCGCCAGGACCGAGAGGGCGCCCATCACCAGGGTGGTGGCGGCGCTGAACCGCAGCGCCTCCTCCAGGAGCCTGATGCCGAACACCTCGCGCCGGACGATGAGGGACGGATCGTTGCGGTCCCCGTTCCCGGCCACGTAATGGGTGCTCCAGTACAGGGCGTACTCCGGATTCGCCAGCAGTTGAAGCGTCCCGAAGGGGACGTTCTCGAAGATCCGCAGCGGGTTCTCGCCCAGGTACTCCCAAGCCAGCTGCCAGCCGAGCCGATTGGCCTCCCGGTTGCTCAGCCCCTCGAACGGCTGGCCTTCCGGGTACCAGCCGTAGATGCCGGTGTCGTTGTGGGCGAAGTAGAAGTTGATCCCGGCCCCGGTGGAGAGGCCGCTTCCGACGTCCTCCACCGATGCGTTCCGAACCTGCCAGGGCACCACGACCAGGAACACGCCTGCGATCAACAGTGGCACCGCCCGCAGGGACTGTCGCCACGTTCGGGAGGGCGAGCCCAGGAAGACGAACAGGAGCAGAGCGGGCAGGTAGAAGACCCCCTCGCCCCGGGTCAGCATCGCCATTCCCAGGACGGCGCCGGCGGCGAACAGATGCCGGCGTCCCGCACCTTCGTTCCATCTCAGCAGGAGCAACAGGGTGATCATCACCAGGGCCACGAACAGGTGCTCGGTGGCCAGGACCGGCGAGAAGAACACGAAGAGGGGCAGGCCGGCGAACATGCCTGCCGCCGCCAACGCCGCCCCCCGGCTTCGAAGCACCCGCGTCCCGACTGCGTGGATGAGGGGAATGGTGGCAGTGCTCAGCGTGGCCATCCCCACCGCCAGCCAACGGTCCGAGCGCGACACGACCGCCCAAACCGCCAGGTACAGGGGCTGACCGGGTAGATAGAAGGTCGTCTTCTCCGGGTACCCCAACTGCCCATGGTCGAGCAGCCCGAATGCGAGCTCCTTGTAGAAGTGCCAATCCGAAATCGGCTGCGGGTCGGCGTACAGGATCCAGGAGAGCCGGACCAGGAAGCCGGCGGCGACGATCACCACCAGCGGGCGGTTGGCGGCGGGCAGTGACGAGAGTGCCCGACGTGGCGCGCTGGGGGTCATCGAGAGGCACGATACAGGCCCACTCTGGCCGGGGCCCGGACCGGCCAGCCGGATGATCACGCCGCATGGGTTGAACGGTTGCGCACCCCCGTGTCGCCAATCCTTCCGAGAAGGTGGCCAATCCCAGGGACTAAACCAGGTCGCGATTAGCGTCGAAGAACACTCGAAGCCCTCCGCGACGCGAGGAGCGGCGATGAGAGCGAGATGCAGCATCTTCCTGTTGTGCGCGGCCGTGATGGCGGTCGGGCCGACGGCACACGCCTCCGCGCCCGAGCCGGAAGCCCTCCCCTCGTTCAACGAGTCCCCCGGATGCGACGCCCTGTACGGAGTCAGCGGCCCGCTTGCCGATGAACCTGGACTGATCCCCATGTCGGCGCCGGTGTACGGGCCCTGGGGGGACTTCTACGGCCGCACCATCGCCCAGATCCACTCCCAGCTGGTGCCGGTACAGCTGCCGGGTCAGTCGAAAACGCTGTACGTGCATCAGCGCGTCCTACCCGCCTTCCAGCAGGTGCTGGCCAACCTGGCCGCCGAACAGGCTGCGGGCAACACCTACCCGATCACCTCGAACACGTGGTCGTGGAGCCGCTACACCATCTCCCCCACCCGCAAGATGTCGTTCCACGCCGCCGGAGCGGCGATCGACGTCAACTCCCCCGCCAACCCCTATCGCGCCGACAACGTCCTGATCACCAACATGCCCGACTGGTTCGTCAGGGCCTGGACCGACGCCGGCTGGTGCTGGGGTGGCCAGTGGCAGACCATCAAGGATCCGATGCACTTCTCATGGAAGGGCCCGATCCACACGCCGGGGTTCGTGATGCCGCCGCCACAGCCTCCGCTCGTGGCGGCAGCTCCTTTCACCGCCGAGGTGAGCTACGACGTGCGGCTGCCGCGTCTCGCCGAGAGCGACCGCTTCACTGTGGCGGACATCGATCGCGACGGGGCCGCCGACGTCGTCCGCCTGTCGATCACGAACACCGGCAAGGTCAGCCTCCACGCCGCCACCGCCCGCAACGACTTCCACTGGACGGAGAACTGGGGCACCACCGCCGCTGCTCCCACCGATGTGTCGGCCCAGGCGATGCTGGCCGACCTCACCGCCGACGGACGGCCCGACCTGGTGTTCGTCCGATCGGACGGCAGCGGCTCGATCGTGCTCGAGGGCTTCGCCCACACCGGGGGTGGCACCCTTCCCACCCTGGCGCCGATCACCACCTACGCCCCGTACGACCCCGAGGCGGTCCACTTCATCGACGACCTCGACCGCGACGGAAAGGCCGACCTGTTCGTGGTCCGACCCGGAAACCCGGCCACCGTCGAGGTCTGGCTAGGTCCCGGGTTCGACGACGTCGCCGCCGCCACGCTGACGGCCGTCCCGTTCACCGGCACCCGGTTCACCATCGGGGACCGCGACGTCGACGGCGTTCCCGACCTCTACGCCCTCACTTCAGAAGGCTCGCTCGTCGCCCACACCGGTGCATCGGGGTTCACCTCGACCATCAACTCTTCGACCGGTCTCGGACAGGCGTCGGAGCAGGTTCACGGGGCCGACCTCGACGGCGACGGCCACACCGACCTGATGCTGGTCGGTGCCGACGGGGCGATGAGGCTTCGCCGAGGCGGCGACTCCAGCCACTATCCCGGGGCCTGGCACCGATTGCGCACCCACCGGGTGACCCGGATCGGCGGCGACACCCGCTACGCCACCGCGGCCGCCATCTCGGCGCTCGAGTTCCCCAACCCGAACGGCGTGACCACTGCGTTCGTGGCCACCGGGGACGACTTCCCGGATGCCCTCTCCGGCGCCGCCGTCGCCGGAAAGCTGGGGGCGCCGTTGCTGCTCACCACGACGCTCGGCCTTCCCGCCGTGACCCGCATCGAACTGGAACGGCTGCAACCAGACCGGATCGTCGTGCTCGGCGGTGAGCAGGCCGTCGGCCCGGAGGTGGTCGAAGCACTGGAAAGGATCGCCCCGGTGACCCGACTCGCTGGAGCCACCCGTTACGCCACCGCAGTCGAGATCTCGCGGTTCGGCTTCCCCGACTCGGCACCGGCCGACAGGGTGGTCGTCGCCGCAGGGACCGGTTTCGCCGACGCCCTGGCGGGAAGCCCGGCGGCGGTGGCGTGGAACGGCCCCCTGCTGCTCACCGAGCCCGGCGCCCTTCCCGACGTGGTCCGGGCCGAGATCGAGCGCCTCCAGCCGGCCGAGATCGTGCTCCTCGGCGGAACCGCCGTGGTCTCGCCGGCGGTGGAGGCCGAACTGGCGCTGCTGGCACCCACGAGGCGAATCGCCGGAGGTGACCGATACGCCACATCGGCCGCCCTGGCCGCAGAGGCTCTCCCGTCGGCCGATCGGATCTTCCTCGCCACGGGAGACGACTTCCCCGACGCCCTCGCCGGAGCGGCGGCCGCCGCCGCGTCGGGTTCACCGATCCTGCTGGTCGGCACCGACAGCGTTCCACCATCGGTACGGACGAGGATCCTGGCAATGGGGACCTACGAACTGATGCTGCTGGGCGGCCCCGCCGCAGTCTCGGCCGATGTCGAGTCGGTGATCGCAATGCTGGGCATGTAGCCCAGCCTGGGCCCTGGAAATCAACCAGTCTCGGGAAGAGGCATGACAAGATCCCCGGCGTCGGCGACGTCACCGAGGAGGCACGCATGTGGTCCCGCACCGTTCCAAGCAGGCGCGAGCTGGTGGCCTGGGCCCTCGCCATAGGCCTCACGGTCTCGACGGTCGCGGCACTCCGCTCCGACCAAGCCGCCGATGCCGCCGGCTCAGGCCCCGCCACCGGCGTCGCCTACCTCGCCACCGGTGCCAACTTCCCCGACGCGCTGGGGGCGGCGGCCACCGCCGCCCTCGGGCTCGGACCGGTGCTGCTCGTGAAGCAGAACGAGATCCCGACGCGCACGATGGAAGAGCTCTACAGGCTCACGCCGCCGACCATCTACATCGTGGGCGGTACCGCCGTGATCTCGAGCGGGGTCGAGGCCACGCTCGGGGCACTCCCGTGGTCGCCCGCCGTCGTCCGCATCGGAGGCTCCGATCGCTACGACACCGCGGCCGACCTCTCAGAGGCGCAGTTCCCGACGACAGGCCTGTACCCGCGAGCCGCCCATGTGAAGGCCGAAGGCGGCCTCGCCGGCACCAGCTCCGGCACCGTGACCCTGCTCACGCTCACGATCGAAGCCCCGGCGCCCGGCATCCTGATCGTGAACGCGGGAGCCGACTTCCTGGCCACCAGTGGCACACTCGGGGTGAATTGCTGGATCGATGTGGGTGCGGCAACGGTGCCGGGCTCCAGCCGCGAACTCGACCTGGACTCCACCAACATCGCCGACGGCATCTGCACGACCCAGGCGGCGCTGATCGTCGACGACGGCACCCACACCGTGGAGTTCGAGGCGCAGTACTTCACCACGGGCTCCGCCTACTCGCGGACCCTGACCGCGGTCTGGTACCCGTTCGACGGCGAGGGCGCGGTCCCGATACCGGTTCCCTGAACTCCTGCCGTCGAGTTTCGGCGGGTCGGCGCCCATCCCGCGTGGTGGCCCGGAGGGCCGTGGGTCGTGCCTGCGTCCGGCTAGTAGTACTGCCCCGGCAGAGCCTGCATCAGCCCACTTCGCGGCCAAGGCACCCGATCCACAGGCAGAGCGAGCCGCTCCCGACGGATCCCAACCACTCCCTGCGGAACAGCCATCACCCCGACGGCCACCGAGCGATCACCGATCAACTCGAAACAGCACTAAAGGGCACCGGTGACTAGCCCGATGGACCCTCTGACCATGGTCATCACATCGAAGAGGCCGTGGCGAGACCAACTCAGGAGAGCGTGATGACCATCGACAACCCCAACGTTTCCCCTGTTCCACGCCTGGCATCGGTGCTCGCCGCGGCACTGCTCGTCGTGACGGCACTGCTCTGGGCGCCACCCGCCACACAGGCGGCGGCGCCGGCGCCGGGGGGTCCGGTGATCCTCGACGGCAACGACCCGGCCGACCACACCGCCTCGGTCACGCAGTACATCCGCGACGTCTACTCCAGCCTCGACTCCAATCTGGCGTCCGGCTACTCGCACAACTCGACCGTTGCCGTGATCGGAACCTGCAAGGCGATGCTCGACTCGATGACCACCGGCGAGACCTTCGAGCAGTTCGACACGGCACTCGAGGTGGAAACCCTCTTCTCCGGCATCGCCACCAACAACTACAAGCATGTCCACGTCTGCTCCGACGACGACGGGACACTCCCCCAGGCCGTCGAGGACGAGCTGGACAAGTGGGGGGCGGCGATCGCCTTCCATGTCAACCGGGGCGGCGGGCTGTTCGCCACCGGGCACTCCTTCAACTGGTTGGGAGACCTGTTCCCGACGGTGACGGTCACCTACGGGGGCACCGGCTCTTCGTACGTGACCGCCGACGGCGCCACCTTCTTCCCCAACATGACCGAGAACCAGCTGGTCAGCGCCATCAACCACTACACCTTCGGCAACCTCACCGGAACGCCGCTGCTCCCGCTGCTCACCGAGCTCACCGACGGCGGAGGCAAGCTGGTGGCGATCGGCGGGGCCAACGTCCGCTTCCCGCAGATCTCGTTCGACGGCCCCGCCAACGCCGAGGTGGGCACCACCGAGACCTTCACCCTGACCGCTGCCGACGCCGACGGCAACGCCCTGGTCGCCACCGACTTCTCGTGGGAGATCACCGGTGTCACCACGGCCGCCGGTTCCGGCACCGCCACCACCGACACCAATGGCGAGTACCAGTTCACCTTCGCCGGCCACTCCGTGGGAACCACCCGGATCGCCGTCACCATGACCCTCTCCGGTGGCGGATCGGCCGGGTCGGCGATCACCACATCGTGGATCAACGTCCCGGGAGCACCCACCATCACCTCGGCGGTGGACGCCGCCGGTGACGGCGTCGTCCAGGTGTCATGGAACGCCCCGGCGGACGACGGGGGCAAGCCGATCGTCGACTACGTCATCGAGTACTCGACCAACGGGAGCGACTGGATCCCCTTCGTCGACGGCACCTCGACCTCCACCTCGACCGAAGTGACCGGCCTCATCGACGCCATCACCTATCAGTTCCGGGTGGCGGCCATCAACGGCGCCGGACAGGGAGCCTGGTCCGATCCCGCCACCGGTACAGGCGTCGGGTCCCCGACCGCCCCCGACCTGCACACCGCCGGAGGTGGCAACACCGTGGCCGAACTCGACTGGGACGCGCCCACAGGGGACGGTGGCGACACCATCACCGGCTACGTGGTGCATTACCGGCCAGCCGGGCCGTACGGCTGGAGCGACCAGAGCATCGGGTCCGCCGCCCAGACCTCCACCACGCTCACCGGACTCACCAACGGCCAGGAGTACGAGGTGCGGGTTGCCGCCATCAACGGCCAGGGGGCCGGGGCGTGGTCCGTCATCCGCACCGTCACCCCGTTCACGGTCCCCGGGCCGGTCGTCGACCTCGGCGTCACCGCCGGACCGGGGAGCCTGGTGTTCGCCTGGGCGGAGCCCGTTGCCGACGGCGGATCGCCGGTCACCGGGTACACGGTCACCACCGACTTCGCCAGCGGATGCACGCCGGAGCACTGGCACCCGGAGGGTGATCACGTCGCCCACTGGTGGCGCTGCACGGTCACCGGCCTGGTCGGAGGCACCGAGTACACCTTCGGGGTGGCTGCGGTCAACCCCGCCGGCGCCGGCGCCGCCACCGAGCTGGCGGGCACCCCCGAGCAGGGAGCCTCGGTGGGCAGGTTCGGCGGGAAGCACCGCTACGAGACCGCCGCCCTGCTCTCCGGCGGCGAGTTCACCGATCCGGCTGCCGTCGATGTGGTGTTCATCGCCACAGGGCTGAACTTCCCCGATGCCGCCGCCGGGGCGGCGGCGGCAGGCAAGCTCGGCGCACCGCTGCTGCTCACCTCACCCGAGGGCCTGACGCAGGAGATCCGCAGCGAGCTGACGCGCCTCGATCCGTCGACCATCGTGATCCTCGGCGGTGTCGCGGTCGTGCCCGAATCCGTTGCGGAAGAGCTGGCAACCTATGCCCCGACGGTCAGGCTCGCCGGCCCCAGCCGATACGAGACCGCCGTCGAGATCAGCCGTCAGGCGTTCCCGACGGACGGCTCGGCGGCGGTGGTGATCCTGGCCAGCGGCGAGAGCTTCGCCGACGCCCTGAGCGCGGCGCCGGCCGCCACCAAGCTCGGGGGGCCGGTGCTGCTCACCAGGCCCGACGAGCTGCCCGGGTCAGTGCGATCCGAGATCGTCCGGCTCTCCCCGGACCGGATCATCATCCTCGGCGGCCCGGGAGCGATCTCGGATGCGGTCGTCGCCGACCTGGCCGGGCTCGCCCCCGACATCGATCGGATCTCCGGAGCCACCCGATTCGACACCGGGACCGCCCTGAGCGCCGAGGCGTTCGCCGGCGGAAGCTCCAAGGTGTTCGTGGCCACCGGCTGGCAGTTCGCCGACGCCCTGGTCGGGGCGGCCGCCGCCGCCGGTCAGGGAGCGCCGATCCTGCTGGCGACCCCGGGGAGCCTCCCGCAGGGAGTCGCCTCGGAGATCACCCGCCTGGGGGCGATCACGATCGTGATCCTCGGTGGCAACTCCGCCGTCGACTCGGCGGTCCAGCAAGCCCTCGAGGCCCTGCTCGGGCTCTGACCGGGGGCAGATTCGAAGCGAGGGGCGGGCCGGCAGCATTGCCGGCCCGTCCTTCGTGCGCTCACACCGGCCGGCGGCCGATGGCGGCGTAGGAGAGCCCGGCGGCCGCCGCCCGGGCGGGGTCGACGAGGTTGCGAAAGTCGACCAGGACGGGCCTCTCGAGCACGGCGGCGAGCCGCTCCAGGTCGAGGGCGGCGAACTCCTGCCACTCGGTTGCGATCACGGCCGCATCGGCTCCGCCGACGGCGTCGTAGGCGTCGAAGGCGTACTCGACCTCTTCGGGAAGCACCGACCGTCCCCGGTCCATCCCCTGTGGGTCGAACACCCGCACCGACGCCCCCGCCGCCACCATCTCCCTCACGATCTCCACCGCAGGGCTCTCCCGAACGTCGTCGGTCTCGGCCTTGAAGGTGATGCCGAGCACCCCGATCTTCTTGCCGGCGATCGGGGCCCCGATAGCAGCCTCCACCTTCCCCAGCATGCGGTGTACCCGCTCCTCGTTCACCGAGAGCGCCGCTCCGACGATCCGGGAGCCGGTGCCGAATGAGTCGCTGGTGTGACGCAGGGCGTGGGTGTCCTTGGGAAGGCAGGCGCCGCCGAACCCTGGGCCTGCCTTCAGGAACGCCGGGCCGATGCGCCGGTCCATTCCCAGCCCCGCAGCCACCTCGTCGATGACGGCGCCGGAGGCCTCGCAGAGGTCGGCCATCTCGTTGATGAACGAGAGCTTGGTGGCCAGGAAGGCGTTGGCGGCGTACTTGATCAGCTCCGCAGACTCGATGGCGGTGACCATGAACGGAACCCCGGCATCCACCTGCGGCCGGTAGGCATGGCGCATGGCCTCGGCAGCGGCATCGTCGTCGACCCCGACCACGATGCGGTCCGGACCGAGGAAGTCGGCGACGGCGGCCCCCTGGCGGAGGAACTCGGGATTGGAGGCCATGTGGAATCGGAGTTCGGGGCGAAGGGAGGCGAGCCGATCGCCCACCTCTCGCGTGGTGCCCACCGGCACAGTCGACTTGACCACCACCGTCACGCCAGGCGACAGGTCGGGGGCCATGGCTCCGACCACATCCCACACCTGGCTCAGGTCCACTCCCCCGTCGTCCAGACGGGGAGTGCCCACGACGATGAACACCGCCTCGGCGGCGGCGTGCGCCGGCCCGGCCTCAGAGGGCAGGAGGAAGCGCAGCCTCCCGGAGCCGGACCCGGCGGCGAGCAACCCATCGAGGCCCGGTTCGTACATCGGCGACCGGCCGGCCCGAAGCGTGGCGACCCGATCCGGATCGCGCTCGACGCAGGCGACGTCGTTGCCCAACTCGGCGAAGCCGGCGGCGGTGACCAGCCCGGCGTATCCGGCTCCGATGACGGTGATCCTCAACTGGGTCGCTCCTCAGAAGGCGGCGCGAGAGTAGTGGGGGGTCCGGGATCCGGTTCTCCGAGAGGTGCCACACCAGGCTTCGGGCCGCCCGCTCAGGTCTCCGACGCAGGCTGCCGATGTCGATGGAATACACCGCATAACGGCGGACCACACCTAGGGTCGGTCCTCCCGGAGCCGACCGGGAGTGCATCCGACGACGAAGGCCGGTGCTACCGATGATCGGCAGAAGGACCCTGCAGAAGACCCTCGCCATTGCCATGGCGCTGCTCGCCGCGCTCCTCCCGGCTCCGGCGTCGGCCGTCCCGCCCGAGACCGAGATCGTCATCGACGGCGGCGGGTGGGGTCACGGGATCGGCATGCCCCAGTACGGCGCCCAGGGCATGGCCGACCAGGGCGGGTTCACATACGACCAGATCCTCTCGTACTGGTACACCGGGATCGGGTTCGGGACCGCCTCCGGCGTCGCCGGCACCCCGGTCCCCGATCCGCTGCGCATCGGGATCAACTACGTGCTGGTGGGCACCGAGTACCAGTACCGACCCTTCCTGTGGCAGGACTTCACCGCCATCGGCGGCAACGTCTCCATCTGCCTGCCCGGCGAGACCCTCGGCGGATGCTCCTTCACCGCCGCACCCGGCGAGACCTGGCGGTACGCGTGGAACGAGTCAGAGGGCCACTGCGAGATCACCCAGAACTCGGTGTCGGTGTACCAGCACGCCACCGACTGCGGGGTCAGCCTGCAGTGGGGTGGCCAGCCCGACGTCCGGGTCCAGTTCCCGGGCAGCGACGTCGGCCGCACATTCGCCCGGGGGAGGGTCGAGTTCATCGCCCCGGTGTCTCGCCAATGGAACGGAGTCAACCGCACCGGGTTCCACATCAACATCGTCCTCTCGCTCGAGGAGTACATGTACGGGATCGCCGAGGTGCCGGTGTCCTGGCACATGGAGGCGCTGAAGGCCCAGGCGGTGGCGGCGCGCACCTACGGGGCATGGAAGTCGCGCGGCGGCCTCAGGTCGGACTGCTCCTGCCACCTGGTGTGGGACACCAACGACCAGTCGTATCGCGGGTGGCACAGCCTGAACGAGGGGAACTCCACCGACGGGCACCGCTGGCGCGCCGCGGTCGACGCCACCGCCGGGCAGGTGGTGATGTACCCGGCGGGCACCAACAACATCGCCGAGACCTACTACTTCTCGTCCAGCGGCGGTGCCACCGAGAACGTCTGGGAGGTGTGGGGAAGCGGGACGCAGTACCAGCAGCAGTACGCCTACCTGGCCACCAAGCCCGACCCGTGGAGCGCCCTCTACGCCACCACCCCGACCGAGTACACCAGCATCCGGTGGCGGCACACCCGCACCGCCGCCCAGATCGTGACGGCACTCACCTCGGGCGAGCAGCCGGCGTTCGGGGGCCTCACCGAGGTGATCGCCATCACCGTCGAGGCGCACAACTCCTCAGGGAGCCCCAGTCGCATCGAGGTCAAAGGACTGGTCGGGGGGCAGGTGGTCACCAAGCAGTTCGTCAGCCGGGCCCCGGCCGCCGGCGAAGGCACCATCGGGACCCTGCGCTCCCGTCTCGGACTGCGGGGCCACTACATCTACTCGTTCGTCGGGTTCCTGGAACCGGAACGCTGGGCCGGGGCCAACCGCTACGAGACCGCCGCCGAGGTCTCGCGCCAGACCCATCCCGACGGTGCCGAGGTGGTGTACCTGGCGGTGGGGACCAACTACCCGGATGCCCAGGCCGGGGGACCGGCTGCGGCGGCGGAGGGGGCGCCCATCTTGCTGGTCCAGGCCGATGCCCTCCCCTATGCCACTCGTGTCGAGCTGCAGCGTCTCGCCCCGCAGACGGTGGTGGTCCTCGGTGGGCCGGCTGCGATCGCGGACTCCGTCCTGACCGAGGTGTCGAACACCCTGCCGGCGGCCGGGGTGACCCGCCGCGCCGGCGCCAATCGCTACGCCACCGCAGTGGAGATCTCCAAGGCCGCCTTCCCCGACGGGGCGACGACGGTGTTCGTGGCGACCGGCGAGAACTTCCCCGATGCCCTGGTGGCGGCGCCGGCTGCCATCGCCGCCGGCGGGCCGCTGCTCCTGGTGCCATCGGGTTCGCTGCCGAGCGTGGTGGCCACCGAGATCCAGCGCCTGGCGCCCGACCGGATCGTCGTCGTCGGCGGCACGGTTGCGGTGAGCCCGTCGGTGTTCACCGCCCTGCAACCGCTGGCGCCCACCGTGGAGCGGATCGAGGCGCCCGATCGCTACCAGCTGTCGGCGGCGGTTTCTGCGGCCACCTTCCCGGCCGACACCTCCACCCTGTACGTGGCAGTGGGCACCGACTTCCCCGACGCCCTCGCCGGAGGTCCGGCCACCTACCTTTCGCCGGGACCGGTGCTCCTGGTCAAGACGGGTGAGCTGCCGACTGCGGTGATCGCCGAGCTCACTCGCATCGGACCCCGCCGTATCGTGATCCTCGGCGGAACGGCGGTGGTGTCGACGGCCGTCGCCGAGTCGCTGGCCGACTTCATGCGGTGAGGAACCTCGCAGGGCGGCGCAAACGCCGTGCGCCGGAGGCCGCCGCCCCCATAATCGGCGTCGCGGAGAGAGGGAGACCGATGAGGCGCGGCGTGGTCATCGTCCTGGTGCTGCTCGGCGCCTCACTGCTCCCGTCCGCAGTGGACGCCGACGAACCGCAAGGGAGGCGTCACGAGAGGCTCGCAGGAGAACTGCAGGATCTCGTCGTCGGCCGACCGGCCGGCATCGCCAACGAGGGCTTCTCGGCGGATCGCATTCCGGTGACCGTGCTCCCCAGCGGCTCTGCGAAGGAGACGGCCGCGGCGGTGGAGGCGGTGGGGGGCATGGTGCTGGCGGTAACCGGCGGCTCGGTGATCGCCCAGGTGCCGGTCGGCTCGCTGCTCGCCCTGGCCGATCACGCCGCCGTCGGCTTCATTGCGGCGAGCGCCACCCCCCACACCGAGGGGAACGTCTCGGAGGGCGTGTCGCTCCACGGCGCCGCCGGCTGGTTCCCCGAGGGGATGGACGGGTCCGGCATCCAGGTGATGGTCGTCGACCAGGGTTTCGTCGGGTACTCGACCGCGGTGGCGAACGACGACCTGCCCGTTGCCAAGGGGACGAGGGTCGGGCCCACCTGCGGAGGCGGTTCGATCGAGACGGCGACCAACCATGGGACCGCCGTGGCCGAGATCGTCCACGACATGGCGCCCGGCGCCGAGATGTTCCTCTACCGCACCTGCTCCAGCGGCGACGGCTCCGACCTGGTCGCCTACGCCGCCTCCAACGGGATCGACGTGGTCAACCAGTCGCTCGGGTTCTTCAACACCGGCCCCCTCGACGGCAGCGACCCGGTCGGGTACCTCTGGCACATCGACCAGATCGTCGACTCCGGGGTCGTATGGGTCAACTCGGCGGGCAACTACCGCCAGCAGCACTGGCTGGGCACCTGGACCACCGGCACCGATGGCCGCCTCGACCTCGACCCGGGGCCGACCCTGAACCAGGAGATCACGGTCTCGCCGGCACCCGCCGGCCAGACCGTCTACCTGCGCTGGGACGACTGGCCGACCACGGACATCGACCTCGACCTGTTCCTCCTCGACGGTGGGGTCGAACTGGACTCGTCGACCCAGGATCAGAACGGCAGCCAGCCCCCTCTGGAGGAGGTGACCACACCCTACGGCGGCACCTTCACCATCGAGGTCCGCCTCGGAGACGACGAGAGCGCGGCGTCGATACCCCCGACCATGAAGATCGACATCTTCGCTCCCGGGACCGACATCGAGGCCGCCCTCCAGGTGCAGGAGTCGAGCCTCAACGACGCCGCCGCCCTCAGCAGGGTGCTGGCCGCAGGGGCGGCATACCGCGGGACCGCCATCCAGGAGGTGTTCTCCTCCGAGGGGCCCACCTGGGACGGCCGTACCAAGCCCGACCTGGCCGGGTACGACGGGGTGTCCACGATGCAGTACCCGTTCGGGTTCTACGGCACATCGGCAGCGGCCCCGCACGCCGCCGGGTCGGCCGTCCTGGTGCGCTCGGCGTTCCCGTGCCTGTCCGAGTCCGAGACCCGGGCCCTCCTCGCCACGCTCGTCGCCGACGCAGGGGTTCCCGGGCCCGACAACGAGTACGGCACCGGGATCGTCACCCTAGGCGACCCCGGCTCGGTGGCGTCGTCGTGCGTCATGCGCCGGCACGCCGGGGCGGATCGCTTCGACACGGCGGCCAGGGTGTCGCGCGCCGTGTTCCCCGGCGGGGCATCCACGGTGATCGTCGCCACCGGGAGGGACTTCCCCGACGCCCTCTCCGGGGCCGCAGCGGCCGCCCGCTTCGGGGCGCCGATCCTCCTGGTCGACACCGACTCGATCCCGGGATCCACGGCGAGCGAGCTCTCCCGCCTCTCCCCGGACGACATCCTGATCCTCGGCGGAACCGCAGCCGTGTCGGGCAGCGTGGAGACGGCCCTCGCCGCCTACTCCACCAACCCGCCACAACGCATCGGAGGGAGCAACCGCTATCACACCGCCGCCCTGATCAGCCAGGCGGCGTACCCCGACCCGGGTCCGGTCACCACCGTGTTCGTCGCCACGGGGACCGGCTTCGCCGACGCCCTCGCCGGCGGTCCCGCCGCCGCCCACCTCGACGCCCCGCTGCTCCTGACCCGACCCGATTCGCTCCCGTCGGAGACGATCGCCGAGCTGAACCGGTTGCAGCCGGAAACCATCGTGATCCTCGGGGGGACCGCCGCCGTGTCCACCTCGGTGGAGACCGCCCTCGCCGCCTACGCCACCGAACCTCCTGTGCGTCGGGGAGGCAGCAACCGCTACGACACCGCCCGGTTGATCGGCGAGTACGCCTTCCCCGACGGCTTCACGCCACTGCACGTGTACGTGGCGACCGGCACCAACTACCCGGATGCCCTGGCCGGCGCCGCAGCCGCCGCCAACCAGGGCGCCTCCCTGGTGATCACCGACCCGGCGGCACTCTCCGGTCCCACCCGCACCGAGATCGTCCGAATCGCTCCCGAGGCGCTCACCATCCTCGGAGGCTCCGGCGCCGTGGAAGTGGCCGTCCAGGTCGAGATGCAGACCCTGATGCACTGATCGGTTGGGCGGCCGCCCGACCCGATTGACGGGGCACAACTTCGGAGATGGGGCATCCTGGCCATTCAAGGCGCGCGATGCCTGCTGCCGATGGAGACTCGATGCCGCGTCACCGATTCGAACGAGCCCTGTACCGGGGCATGCTGGCGGCGCTGCTGCTGGCAACGGCAGTGGCGGCCCCTGCCGCCGCCCACCACGGACCCCCCTACCCGAGTGGACCCGACCACGAGCACGGCGAGATGGTTCAGTACCCGATGGTGTTCCCGGTGGACGGGCCGAACTCCTTCACCGACACCTTCTACGCATCCCGATGCTGCGACCCCGGAGAGATCCATCACGCCGCCGACATCATGGCCGCCAAGATGGTCCCCATCCTCGCCACCAACTCGGGCACCATCAGGTACATCAACTGGTCGTCGAATCCCGACAACCCTTACCCGGGCAACTGCTGTTCGATGGTGATCGACCACGACGACGGCTGGTCGACCTGGTACATCCACCTCAACAACGACAGCCCGGGGACCGACGACGGCCAGGGCTGGGGGATCGCCGACGGCCTGGTGCCCGGCGTCCACGTGAGTGCCGGGCAGCTGATCGGGTGGGTGGGCGACTCGGGGAATGCCGAGGGCACCAGCCCGCACCTCCATCTCGAACTGATCGACCCGCATGGTGTCCGGGTCAACCCCTATCAGGCGCTGCTCGACGCCGAGGCCGGGGCGGCGATTCCCTGCGAGCAGACCGACGTGGTGTGCCGGATCTACGGGGCCGACCGCTATGCCACCGCTGCGGCCGTATCGCAGGACTCCTTCCCCGGCGGCGCCGGCATCGTGTTCATCGCCACCGGATCCGACTTCCCCGACGCTCTCGCCGGTGGGGCGGTGGCCGCACGCCTCGGTGCGCCCCTGCTGCTCGTCGGCGACGACCACCTGCCGTCTTCGACCACCGCCGAGCTGGCCCGCCTCGAACCGAGCCAGATCGTGCTCCTCGGCGGCACCGCCGCCATCTCCGAGACCGTGGAACAGGCATTGGCCGGCTACGGGCAGGTGATCCGCCTCGCCGGCGCCTCCCGCTACTCGACGGCTGTGGAGGTGAGCAAGTTCGGCTTCGGTGACGGCGCCCCCGTCGTGCTGGTGGCCACCGGAAGATCCTTCGCCGACGCCCTCGCCGGCGGGCCGGCGGCAGCGGCACTGGGCGGTCCGGTGCTGCTCACCGAGCCCGACGCGCTGCCCGGAGTAGTGCTCGACGAGATCACCCGGCTCGACCCCGCCGAGATACTCATCCTGGGCGGCACCGGAGCGGTGTCGGCCGAGGTCGAGGCGATCCTCGGTGCGGTGGCGCCCACCCGGCGCGTCGCCGGCGGCAACCGCTACTCCACCGCCGCCGCCATCTCCGCCCTTGCCTTCGGCCCCGAGGTGCCCCACGTGTACCTGGCGGTGGGGAACAACTTCCCCGACGCTCTCGCCGGGAGCGCCGCCGCCGGCCTCGCCGACTCGCCGCTGCTCATCGTCGAACCGGGGAGCCTGCCAGGCGTGATCGCCTCGGAACTGCTCCGCCTGCTGCCGCAACGGGTCACCCTGCTCGGCGGGGGCGGGATCATCTCGACGGCGGTGCAGCTGGCGGTGATGGACCTCCTGGACTGAGCCGGATCAGGTGGCGCAGGTCGGGCTCGGCACCAGGGGACGCACCACGGTGATGCCGTGATAATCGGTTCCCATCGCCGAGGGGGGTCGGGTGACGGTGAACTCCAGCAACGGCAGCAGGGCGGCTGCGCTCACCACCGGCTCCCCGGGAAGACGGCACTCGACACCGAACCACAGCACGTCGCCACCCGCCGCCGCTGCCTGTTCCATCAGCGGAGCCAGGGCATCGACCGGACCCACCACCACCGGGTTCCCACAGAAGATGCGCAGCGGCGGCCCCCAGATTCGGGTCTGCGGGGAGGTTTCGGCGAACAGGACCGAGTCCGGGGGAATGGCGTCGCAGACCGACAGCAACAGGGCATGGCCGCCTGCCTGCTCCGAGGTCTCCACGACGGGCAGGAGCCTGATCACCGGGGTCAACGCCACGGCGACGGCCACCACCGCGAAGCCGGATCGCAGCCTCCCCGGACGCATCGATGCCGCCACCGCGGAGAGACACCAGGACCCGGCCACCACCAGCCCGGGCACCACGACCGGGATGAACCGGCGCATCGCCCAGGGTTGGACCGGGTTGATCACCGGGTTCCACAGGTACACGACTGCGGTCATGGCCATCAGCCCGCCCAGCAGGATCGCCCCGGAGTCGAGCCGCGACACGGCGCGGCGCGCCACCATCACCAGACCTGCGAGCCCTGCCAGCAGCATCGGGCCCAGGTACCACCACAGCCAGACGCCGGTCATCTCGGCGAGGGTGCGCGTCCCGTCCCCCTCCGCTCCCTCGGCGGCGAGCAGGTCGCCCACGAAGGGTCTGATCCCGGTGGTCGAGCGCACCGGAGGGCCGAGGGGCCGCACCACCCACACCAGGAGGATCCAGGCGACGAGGGCGAATGTCGTCAGTCGTGTCAGCAGGGTGCGATGCCTGGAGAGCCACGGGGCCAGGCTCTGTCGCCGCCAGGCGATCACGAGCACACCGCCGAAGCCGGCGGCGAGGAGCAATGCGACCTGGGCGAGCCTGACCCGTTGCGCATCCCAGTAGGTGGGGCTGAACACCATCAGATCGGCGAAGGCGACGAGGGCCACTGGGATCAGTGCGGCGATCGCCGCCACGGCGGCTCGCCCGATCGGCTCCTGCCGGATCCGTCCCCGCAGCGCCGTCGCCGCCAGCAGCATGGGCAGCACCGTGGTCACCATGAGGGCGTCGATCCGCACGCACAGGGCGGCGCCGAGCATCAGCCCGGCGAGAAGCCCTTCGGCGCGCCTGCTGGACGAACGCAGCAGCAGCCAGCCGGAACCGAAGATCAGGGCGAGGGTCAGCGGTTCGGTGTAGGCGTCACGGGAGAAGTGGACGAACACCAGGTTCACCGACATCGAGGCTGCCGCCAGCAGCGCCCACCACCGGCCCATCAGCGCCGTGGCGAACAGGTAGACGGCGAGCAGTGCGGCGGCGCCGAGGAGCACCGGCGCCAGGAACAGGCCTCCGGCTCCGCCGATTCCGGCCGCCACCGCCAGAACGACCGGGAGACCCTGGAGGAACTGCGGCGAGAGCCGGCCGTCCCCACGATCGTCGAAGAACCCGCTCATCGAGAAGCGCCCAACGCTCTCGGCCACCAGATCGGGCGCGAACTCCACCGTGGGATCGCCGTTCTCGGTCAACCACCACGCCGTGTTCACGTACACCCCCGGATCGCTGCCCGGGAAGACGTGTTGGGAGGCGTTGCCTGCGCCGAGCACTACCCATGTCGCCAGCAGAGCCAGGAGGACCAGGTCCGGGAGCGCCGGCCGGCCACGCTCCCCGGGGTGGCGCCACACGACCGCGGCACAGGCGATCCCCCCGAGAAGGCCGAAGGCGGCCGCCAACAGCGGGCTGAACAACCCGAGGAGGATGGCGAGCACTCCCGCCACCACACCGACGGCGAGACCCCCGAGCACGAATGCGCCGGCTATCTCGGCCGGCCCGGAGCCGGGGGCCGGTGGCGAGGGAAGCGTGAGGCGCCTGGCGCCCGGGAAGCGGTTCACTGCGGCGCCGAACGCTAGTGGTCCCGACCCCAGCGCCATCGCCGGTAACCTCGAAGGCATGCCCTCTGCCACCACCGTCTCGGTGCTGGTGCCGGTTCTCGACGAGGCAGCCCACATCGAGGAGTGCATCGCCTCGCTACGCGCCCAGGACCACCCCGGAGTCGTCGAGATACTGGTCGCAGAAGGCGGTTCCACCGACGGGACGGTCTCGATCCTCGAGCGTCTCGCCGCGGGAGCGCCCCCGGTGCGGGTGGTCCCCAACCCGCATCGCAATCAGTCTGCGGGCCTCAACCTGCTGATCTCGCTGGCGGCCGGTGACGTGGTCACCCGGGCCGACGCCCACACCCGTTACGCCGCCGACTACGTCGCACGCAGCGTCGCCGCCCTGGAGGCGTCCGGGGCCGATCTGGTGGGCGGTCCGATGCTCCCCGAAGGCTCCACGCCCAGGGAGGCCGCCATCGCCGCCGCCATGCGGTCGCCGGTGGCGGTGGGGAGGACCGCCTTTCGACGCTCGGGCGCCTCGGGCGAGGTGGACACGGTGTACCTGGGGACGATGCGCACCGAGACCGCCCGCCGCATGCGGGGCTACCGCAGGCTGCCGTCCGGTGTCGCCGAGGACGCCGATCTGGCGTTTCGAATCCGGAGAACGGGCGGGCGTGTGGTGCTCGATCCCTCCATCCGCTCGTCCTACCGGCCGCGAAGGCGTCTGCGCGACCTTGCCCGGCAGTTCTTCCGCTACGGGCGGGGGAAGGCCGAGATGCTGTATCTCAACGGTCGGTTCCCGTCGTGGCGGCCTCTGGCCCCTCTGCTCCTGGTCCTCGGTGTCGGCGGCACCACCCTGCTCGGAGTGACGACCGGCGTCTGGTGGCCGCTGGTCGCCCTGGCGGGTGCGTGGCTGGTCACCATCGGTGTGGGTTCGGTGCGGAGCCCACGGGTCCCGACCACTGCGGCTGCCATCGCCATCATCCACGTCGCCTACGGGGCCGGACTCCTCCGTGGCCTGGTCGCCGGCAGGCGGGCGCTGTCACGCATCCCCGCGGTGGGGGGTGCGCCGCCAGCCGGTGACGCGACGGCTCGCCACCTGGACCGGCACCCACAGGATGGCCAGTCCGGCGAGTAGCGGATACCGGATCACCCATCGCCACGGAACCCGTT
Source organism: Acidimicrobiia bacterium (assembly GCA_030584185.1). Taxonomy (NCBI): domain Bacteria; kingdom Bacillati; phylum Actinomycetota; class Acidimicrobiia; species Acidimicrobiia bacterium. The sequence goes on from CP129495.1 coordinate 1,178,208, forward strand.
CCCGCAGCAGGAACGGGATCGGGAACAGGAACTGGGCGGCGGCAGCCACGGCCCACACCGGCCAGCCGAGCAGTGCGTCGCCGCCGACGACGGCCGAGACGATGGCCAGCAAGGCGGTGAGCAAGGCGGTGAACGCCCGCCCGGGCTGGATCAGCCGGACGGCGTGGTCGATGTGTGCCCAGCGACGTCGCGCCAGCCCAGCGCGCAGCAGGGGGAAGAAGTGACGGCGCGCCACCTGCCTCCTCCCCGCCGCCCAGCGCGCCCGCTGTCGGACCGCCACCGTCGCGGTGGTGGGCTTCTCGTCACGCACCCGGACATCGTGCATCCATGCGACGTCGACGCCTGCGAGTGCCAGGCGCACCCCCAGGTCCTGGTCCTCGACCAGCGAGTCGGCGAACCCTCCTGCGGCCTCGAGGGCTTCCGTGGTGAACGCCATGCCCGTCCCGCCCAGGTCCACGGTCCACCCCAGGTTGTGGCGGGACAGCTGCACCATCCGGTTGCTCGCCCAGTAGGAGAGGGCCGAGGCGAGCGCCACCCACGATCCGTCGGGCCGGGTCACGTCGAGGTACGCCTGGACGGCGGCGGCGCCCCGGTCCACCTCGTCGGAGATGCGCCCCAGGAGGTCCGGCGGCACTCGATTGTCGGCGTCGAGCACCACCAGGATCGATTCGGATGGAAGCGGGCGCTCCTCGAGGAACCACGCCAGCGCCGCCCCTTTGCCTCCGCCACCGGTACGCCGCTCCAGCACCGAGGCCCCGGCAGCCGACGCCGCGGCGGCGGTCGCGTCGGTGCAGCGATCGGCGACCACCCAGATGCCGTCGGGGGCGGTCTCGCCGGACCGCAGGTCGCCGACCAGGGAGGCGACAACGGCCTCCTCGTCGTGAGCCGGGATCACGACGACGAGTCGCCGGCGCCTGTCGCCGCGGGGCGCCGGGGCGGGCGTGCGCCAACCGGCCACGGAGGTGAACAGGGTGTATCCGACCAGGGCCAGGAGCACCGCCTGAGGGAAGAGGGCCAGGATCCGGGCCATCGTTGGAGGGTACAACCCGTTGCTCCCGGGGCGCGCCAAGATGGGCCGATGCCCGACGCCCCCTTCCCGCGCCCACGGACCTGGACGCAGGCGCTCAAGGCGAGACCCCGTCCGAGCCGATGACAACCTTGTGAAGCGCCTCCTCGTTGCCCTGGCACTCGTCATGGCCGCCGCCCCGCTCCCCCTGACGGGGACTCCCGAGGCGCGCGCCGCGGGGGCCATCGTCGGGACCGGCACGGTCCACGCCGGCTTCTACTCGTCGCAGTGGGAATCGACCGACGACATCGACGCCATGGCGGCCTGGGCCGGACGACGGCCCACCTTCGTGGGCACCTTCCACCACATCTACGAGTCGGAGGGAACCTGGTGGTCGCAGAACACCGCCTGGGTGCTCGAACAGGCCTGGCAGGCGCAGGGAACACCGGTGGCCAGCCTGGGGATCGACCACTCCGCCTACAGCATCGCCCGCGGTGACCACGACGCCGACATCGTGAAGTGGGCCAACCGTCTCAAGGCGTGGCTGGAGACGCCCGGCGGGCCTCCGAGGAACGTCTTCATCGCCCCGCTGCAGGAGCAGAACGGCGACTGGACCCCGTGGGGATGCGATCCCGAGAACTTCAAGACGGCGTTCGCCCGAATCCGGTCGCTGATCCTCGGGGTCGGCATCGACCCCACCCAGGTCCGTTGGGTGTGGGCGCCCAACGGATGGACCTCCGACGTCGGTGCATGCAACGGCAAGTTCCTCGCCGACTACTACCCCGGTCCATCACTGGTCGACGTGATCGGGTACTCGGCGTACCGCTGGAGTGGCGAGTCCGTGTACAACTCCGTGGGCGGAGTGGCGGACGAGCTGCGCGCCATCGATCCGAACAAGCCGTACCTGGTGCTGCAGACCGCCGCCGGTCCCACCGCCGACCGCGACCAGTGGATTCGGGATCTCTTCGTGTGGGCGGCCAACGATCCCAACGTGGTCGGGGTCGTGTGGTTCAACTTCCTCGACGTCCAGGACTTCCGGGTGTGGGCATCACCCACCGGTCCCGGCCTTGCGCCCGGATGGAAGGACGCCTTGAGCGGCTCGTTCACCACCCACACCTGGCCGCTCACCGACTGGTTCCAGGGCGGAACGCTGCCGTTCAGCCCGGTGGGAGAAGGGATGCTCGCCGAGAGGTTCGCCGGGAGCAGCCGCTACACGACGGCGATCGCCGTCAGCCGCGAGACCTTCGCTCCGGGAGTACCGGTCGCGTATGTGGCAACCGGCCTCGCCTTCCCCGATGCCCTGGCCGCCGCGGCCGCCGCCGGAGCCCAGGGCGGGCCGGTTCTCCTGGTGCCGGGCACGACGATATCCGGTGCCACCCTCGACGAGCTGAAGAGGCTCGATCCGAAACGAATAGTGGTCGTGGGCGGGGAAGCCGCCGTCTCCGATGATGTGGTCGGAGCACTGATGGGTGTTGCCCCCACGGTGCGATTGGGCGGCTCGAATCGCTTCTCGACGGCGGCACTCATCGCAGACGACGCCTTCGATGCCGGCGTGCCGATCGCCTACGTCGCCACGGGCAGGGACTTCCCCGACGCCCTCGCCGCCGCCGCCGCGGCAGGCGCCCAGGGGGGACCGGTGCTGCTCAGCGAGAAGGACTCCCTCCCTGCAGCCACCCGCAACGCCTTGATCTCGCTACAGCCTGAGGAGATCGTGGTCGTCGGAGGCACCAACGCCATCGGAACGGCGGTGGAGGCCGAACTGGCGACCCTGGCGTCGACGCGCCGCGTTGCCGGCACCAACCGTTACGACACCGCGGCCAAGCTCGCCGACTTCGTCTCCGCTCCGAGCACGGTGTTCGTCGCCACAGGACTCTCCTTCCCCGACGCCCTGGCCGGCGCCGCCGCCGCCGGGGCGCTCGGTGTGCCGCTGCTCCTCACCCAGCCCGACGCGGTTCCCGGGCCGACGAGCCTGGCCCTCCGGAGTCTGAGCCCGGACAAGGTGGTCGTGCTCGGCGGAACGTCGGTCATCGGTGACTACGTGAGCATGCTGCTTCGCCAGGCAGCGGGGTACTGACGGGGCAGTTCGCCCCGAGCCGCGTTCCCTCCCCCGCAGGGGGAGGTGGCCCGAAGGGCCGGAGGGGGCACGGCGCGACCAGGCCTACCGCAGGACCGGTTCATCGCGGCCGTTGCTCTTGCCGCCCCCCTCCCGGCTTCGCCAGACTCCCCCCCGCAGGGGGAGGAAACACCCGCCCGACAGGCTGAGGAACGCGTTCCCTCCCCCGCAGGGGGAGGTGGCCCGACGGGCCGGAGGGGGCACGGCGCGACCAGAGCCCACACGAGGCCTGCCCCTCCCTTCGAACCGCTACCGTCGGGCACCCAGGCCCGGGAGCCCGGATGCGGATCCTCATCGACGTCCTCCATCCCGCCCACGTCCACTTCTTCCGCCACTTCCGCACCTCGATGCTGGAGCGGGGACACGAGGTGGTGGTGACCGCACGCGACAAGGACCTCACCCTCCCGCTGCTGGGATCTCTCGAGATCCCCGCCGAGGTGCTCTCCACGCAGCGGCGAGGCCGCCTGGGCCTGGCTCGAGAACTGCTCTCCCGCACCCGACGCCTGACCCGCCTGGCCCGTGAGACCCGACCCGACGTCATGGTGGGGATCATGGGCCCCAGCATCGCCCTCGCCGGCCGCCGCCTCCGCATCCCGGCCGTGGTGTTCTACGACACCGAGAACGCCGGGCGGACCAACCGCTGGGTGTACCCGATGGCCGCCGCCGTGTGCACACCGGACTGCTACCGGGGCCGGGTGCGGGGCAACCACATCACCTACCCCTCCTACCACGAGCTCGCCTACCTCCACCCCGACCGCTTCACACCCGATCCCGCCGCACTCGGAAGGGCAGGCCTCGAGCCGGGCGAGCCGTACTCCCTGGTCAGGTTCGTCGGCTGGCAGGCCAGCCACGACATCGGCGAAGCGGGGCTGGGCGGAGACGCCAAGCGCAGGCTGATACACCGCCTTCAGGAGGAGGGCCGGGTGCTGATCTCGTCCGAGGCGCCGCTGCCCGAAGACCTCGCCGCCCACGCCTACACGGCCCCGGTCGAGGACGTCCACCACCTGATCGCCCTCTCCCGGATCGTCGTCGGGGAGTCGGCCACGATGGCCTCGGAGGCTGCGGTGCTCGGAATCCCCGCCCTGTACGTGGCCGACACCGGGCGCGGGTACGTGCAGGAGCAGCAGGACCGCTACGGCCTGGTGCGCCACACCCATCCCGGCGACGAGGCGGAGACCCTCGCCGCCCTGGACGGACTGCTCGCCATGGGCGGGGACGACCTCGCCGCCCGAAGGGCCCGCCTCCTGGCCGACAAGATCGATCCGACGCCGTGGATGGTCGAGTTCATCGAGGGTCGCCGGTGGGAGCGGTAGGGGCGTCCTCGAGCCACGACGAGACGCCGGCCAGCACCCCCACCGAGGTCAGCCCGGTGACCCGGATCACCAGCGCCACCAGCACCCCCACGGCGGCTCCGGCGTCGAGGAGGCCCCCCGCCATTCCGGCGGCGAGCTCGGTGACTCCGATCCCGCCCGGGGTGAGGGAGATCACGGTGATCACGGTCGTGGCGGCGTAGAGCACGATCCCGGTCACCACGGGATCGGGGACGGCAAGCCCCGAACAGACGGCTACGAAGGCGGTGGCGCCGGCCGCCTGGGTCACCAACGACACCGCCAGCACCGACCGCAGGCGCCCCGGAGTGCGTCCCAGCTCGACGAAGCTCTCGGCGAACCCGGCGAGCGCTCGGGAGAGCGGCGAAGTGGTCGCGCCATGGCGTGACCGCCGCACTTGCGGCAGCAGAACCATGAGGGCCAGGATCGCCAGCCCCATGGTCCCCACCATCGCCCCGGCCACGGCCGAGCCTGCCGCCAGGACCACCAATCCCGCCACGATCAACACCACCCCGTTGCCCAGCCAGGACACGGCGGCGACGCTCCCGAAGAAGGCGGAGAGCGGAAGCCCCGCCGACACCCTCAGGTGGGCGGCGCGATACGCCATCCCCGCCTGGGGGATCACCGAGTTGAGCAGGCGCCCCACGGCGAAGATCCGGTGCCACCGCCAGCGGCCCACCGACTCCCGGAAGCGTGCGGGGAGCACCATCCGGTACCTGATCGAGTCGGCGACGACGTTGACCGCCTGCAGGCCGAGGACCAGGGCCAGGGTGGTGACCGAGAGGCCGCCCAGCGCCCCACGCGCACCCTCGTCGGAGACGACCAGCACCACCGCCGCCGCCATGGCGACCAGTCCGACGATCATCGATACCAGCCGCCGTGCCCTCATCGCCCCGCCTCCTCCAACACCGCCACCATGCGGTCGACGCAGTCGGACCACTCGAACCGCTCCCGCACCCGGCGGCGGGCCGCTTCACCCATGCTGCGGCGCAGTTCCGGATCGGCGGCGAGCCGTGCCAGCGCCGCGGCGAGAGCATGGGGGTCACCGGGCGGGACCAGCAGCCCGGTCTCACCGTCGACCACCACATCGGTCACTCCGCCCACCGCAGAGGCCGCCGCCGGGATCCCGGTGGCGCCGGCCTCGGCCAGCACGACCCCGAAGGATTCGGAGCGCGACGGGTTGGCCAGCACGTGGAAGGTGCGCATCAGGGCGGGCACCTCCTCGTGGGGCACCTCTCCTAGCCACTCGATCCGGTCGGCGACCCCCAGCCTGCGGGCGCGTCGCCGCAGACGACCGAGCATCGGCCCCGACCCGGCCATGACCAGCGACGCCCCCGGCTCCGCCGCCGCCAGGCGGGCGAACCCCTCCACCAGCGTCGACGGGTCGTACCGACGCCGCAGGTGTTTCACGAATCCGACCCGGAAACCCTCGCCTGGGTCGGAACCCGGACGGAACACCGTGGTGTCGACCCCGAACGGGACCACAGCCACCGACGCCCCGGGCCCGGCCACCTCCCCGACTGCCCCGGCGAGAAACTCGGACGCCACGGTGACGGCCCGGACGCGGCGGAGCACGAACCGATTTAGCCAGCGCTTCGGGCCCGGCACGGGGCGGTCGCCACCCACCAGGTCGGAGCCCCAGACCGTCACCACGAGTGGGCGCAACCGGGCGAGGACGGCGATGGCCCCGTGGGTGACCGAGTAGTGAGCATGGATCAGGTCGGGCCGGATCCGTCGCGCCAGCCGACGCACCGTGAGAAGCATCCATGGGTAGGAGAGGAGCGGCCCGATGAGGCCGGACCCCACCCCGACCCGATGCACCGTCACCGCCGGGATGACGGCGGGCCGGATCGACGCCACGTGCACCTCCCACCCGCGACCCGCCAGCGCCTCCGCCCAGCGCCGCGTGTGGGGTGACCGGGCATTGGCGAGCATCAGCACCCGCACCGGCGCCTCAGGTCGACTCGTCGGAGGCCACCGCCGGGATCACCGAGGTGGACCTGCGGTTGAGCTGCACCAGGAGGTCGGCGATCAGCCCGGTCACCATGAGCACCCCGGCGAGTCCGAGCAACACGATGGTGTTGGTCCCCACCCGAAACTCCTTGTCGATCAGGTCGTAGATCAGCTTGCCGACGCCGGTGAGGCCGATCACCACAGCCGCCGGGCCGAACACCCGGAGTGGCTCGTAGGAGAGGGTCATCCGCACCACCTGGAGCAGGAAGCGGCGAGTGTCGGCCCACCAGTGGAACTTGGACTTCCCCCGTCGCGGGGCGTACTCGATGGGCACGTAGCGCACCGAGTACCCGTTGGTGAGGAAGGTCATGGTGAGGGTGGTGACGCAGGAGAACCCCTTCGGGAGGAGATGGAGGAACTGGGCCCCCACCTCGCGGCGGAAGGCCCTGAACCCGGAGTTGAGGTCGGGTATGCGCACCCCGGTCAGGTAGGAGGCGAGGCGACGGATCAGCCACTTGGCGGGCCTGCGCAGCAGCTTCACCGTCCCCTCCTCGGAGCGCCGCGCCCCCACCACCTGGTCGTGCCCCTCGAGGGCGTCCACCAGCTCGGGGATGCGATCGTTGGGGTAGGACATGTCGGCGTCGCTCCACACCACGACGTCGCCCCGGGCGAGCATGGTCCCGTAGCGCCGCGACGACCCCGACCCCCGGTTGTGGGCGAACCGAACCAGGCGGATCCCGGGGATGGCTCGCAGCTCCTCGGCGGAACCGTCGGTGGACCCGTCGTCGACCACCACGATCTCGTAGGAGTAGCGGGAGGCGTCCATGGCCCGCCGGATGCGGGTCACCTCTTCGGCCAGGTGCCCGGCCTCGTTGAACACCGGCAGCACGATGGAGACGTCGCAGCGGGTGTCGGCCGGGCCCATGTCGATGGAGGCTAACGGAGGCCGGCCCGACGGCGGGCCCAAGCCATCCCACCCGCCGGGCTACATTCCCCCCGTGTCCGCAATCGACGAAGCCACGCCGCGAACCGCGACGGCCGGCGGGCGCACCTTCGCCGACCGCATCTTCCTCGCCTTCGTCGCCCTGCTCCCCCTGCACACCGTCCATCTCGAGGCGTGGATCTCGTGGAAGCCCTGGCTGGTGATCCTCCTGGTGCTGGTGGCGATGGACGCAGTCGCCGGGTTGCGGGGCCGGCGCTGGCCGTGGCACCGGCGGCTCTCCATAGGGGCCGGAGTGTTCCTGGCGGCCGCCGCCGCCTCGTGGTCGGGTGCGGCACCGGAGCGGTTCCTCCGGCTCTGGCTGGCGCTCGTCGTGGGCAGCGCCGTGATGCTCGTCGTCGCCCGCCGGATGCAACCCCCGGGTGCGCTGTTCGACGTGCTCCGGGTCGTGTTCTGGTCGGGTGCGGCGATCGCCGCCACCGGCCTGGTCGTCTCGATCGCATCGGTGGGCGGATTCGGCGAGGGAGCGGTCCTCGGCCTCAACGACCTGCCGCTGGTGGATCGGGTGGCCACCCGCATCTACCGGGCCGAGGGGATGGTGGCGGTCACCAACTGGCATCAGGACCCGGGGTACGCCGCCGCCTGGCTCAACCTGTGGTGGGTGCTCGGGTTCCTGGCGGTGCGCCGCGGAGCGGGCTCCGGGAGGAGGTGGCTCGACGCCGCCGTGATCGGAGGTCTGTGGTTCGGGGTGATCATGACCCTGAGCCGGACCGGCCTCCTGGGCACGGCGGTGGGCGCCGTCGCCATCCTATGGCTGCATCGCAGGCAGATCCCCGACACCCTGCGGCTGGCGGGGGCAGCCGGGTTGGCCACGCTGGTTCTGCTCGGTGCGGTGTGGATGATGGATCGCGACGGGGTGGGCGGAGACCTCACCACCGGGCTGTCCTTCCGCTTCGCCCAGGGGTTCAGCCTCGGTCCCGGCGACATCGATTCGGGTGGAGGCGACTACTACTACAACGATTCCAGGTCGGTGGTGTGGCCGATCTACTTCGACTACTTCGTGGAGCACCCGATCCGGGGGGTGGGCCTGGGCACGGGATGGGAGGAGGCCATCCAGGAGCCGCACAACATCCTGCTGGAGCTGCTCGGTGAGATGGGTCTGGTCGGCCTCGCCGGGTTCGCCTTCCTCTTCACCGGCGTCCTGGGCACAGCCCGCAACCCGGTCGGCCGCATCGCACTGCTGGTGGCGCTCACCGCGGCAATGACCCAGACCGTGCTGTTCGAACCCACCTGGTGGTTCGCCGCAGCCCTGGCGACGGCACCCGACGGATAGGACAAGAGTCAGCCGGAGGCCGGGCCGGACCGCCCGCCGGCTGCGGCCAAGGTGAGACCGACCAGGGCCACGCCCTCCCCGGCCAGGAACCCGGAAGCGACCCGCACCTGGGGGTCCCCACTGGTGGCTGCGATGGTGACTCCCGCGGCGACGATGGCCACCATCCAGACCAGGGCCATGACACCGGTATCGCCCCTTCCCACCAGGATCTGTGTGGTCACCAGACCGACCATGGCCAGGATCACGGCGGCCCCGGCCAGGCCGGCCACCACGGCCGCCGGCCTGAAATCGACCCCGTAGAGGACCTCCACCACCCAGGGCCCCAGCACCGCCGAGATCGCCCCCACCAGGGCGGCGCCCGCCATCCCGCCGAGGGCGAGCATCCGGGCGAGGCGCCCCAGCCGGGAGTGGTCCCCGAGGGCGGCGTGGCGGGTCATGAAGGGCAGGACCCGGGCGATCAGGTTGTAGGAGGCGCTCATCGGACCCCGGAACAGGGTGGTGGTCACGAAGAAGACGCTGATCGCCGCCGAGGTGGCTCCGAGCGCCCCCACCACCAGCGGCCCGGCGGCGAGGATGGTCTGCGAGGCGGCGGTGGCCACCAGGAACCCGCCCATGAAGCGTCGGTCCGATCCGGCCTCCACCTCCAAGGGCGCCGAAGCATGGGACGGATCATGGCGGAAGGGACGCACCGCCAGCACCACCAGGGGCGACACCACCAACGCCCAGGCGAGGGCCACCGGGCCCCATCCGGCGAGCACGACCACGACGGTCGCCGCCAGCTTGCCCAGGGCATCGAGGCCGACCGCGATCCCGTATGCCACGAATCGGCGACGACCGGCGAGAAACCCCCGGGCGACGATGAGCAGGCCGTGACCCGGGAACATCAGCGCAGCCACCGGAACGTACCCGGTGTCGCCCCCGAGCAACGACCCATTGGCGGCAAAGGAGAAGGCGATTGCGAGCACCGTGGCCGAGGTGAGCACGGTGACGATCACCGGCCAGGACGAGGCGAGGGCGTCGCTGCGGCCGCCCCCCAGGGTGAGCCGCCGGATCACGAGCTGCTCCACCGGTATCAGGAAGATGGTGAAGCCGAGGAAGAGGACGGTCCACATCACCGAGACCGGGGCGAAGGCGTCGGCGCCCACCGCCCGCCCGCCGATCGCCTGCACCAGGTAGGCGGCGAGGGCGCTGAACACCGTCCCGGCGATCATCACCGTGGTTCCGGTGCGATCCTGACGGGACCGGGAGCGTTCCAGCGGGTTCGAGGTCCCGCCTTCGGACGAGATGGAGGTCACCGGCGGGGACGATACACGCACCCGCCGACGGGTCCCGGTCACCCGGTCCGGTGCGGTGGCCCGGGTCGCCCGTAACATGGGCCGGCCTTCTCCGGAGCGAACGCATCATGGGCTCCCCATCCACAGCACACCCCCAGGTGGCCGTCGTGCTCGGCACCCGGCCCGAGATCATCAAGCTCGGGAACCTCGTCCGGCTGCTGGGCGACTCGGCGGCCGTGGTGCACACCGGGCAGCACTTCGACACCAACCTGTCGCGTGTCTTCTTCGAGGCGTTCCGCCTGCCCGACCCGGTCGCCCACCTCGGCGTCGGGGGCGACACCCGTGCCGCCCAGATCGGCCGCGCCACCAGCGCCCTCGGCGAGTGGCTGCGGGCCAACCCGGTGGCGGCGGTGGTGGTGCAGGGCGACACCAACTCGGCTGCGGCCGGCGCCCTGGCCGCCAACGCCTGCGAGGTCCCCCCGGTCCACGTCGAGGCCGGGTTGCGCTCGTTTGACCGTCGCATGCCCGAGGAGCACAACCGGGTGGTGGCCGACCACCTGGCGGAGCTGTGCTGCGCCCCGACCACGGTCAACCTGACCAACCTGCGCGCCGAGGCCATCCCCGAGGAGCGGATCGTGCTCACCGGGAACACGGTCGTCGAGGCGGTGATCGACCTCCTCCCGCCCGCCGAGGAGCGAGCCGCCCTGCTCACCCACCACGGGGTCACGGCGTCGGGGTTCGTCCTCAGCACATTCCACCGGCCGGAGAACGTCGACGACCCCGAGGTGCTGGGGACGATCCTCTCCGAGCTGGCAGCACTGCCCCTACCGGTGATCCTGCCGCTGCACCCCCGCACGGCGGCGCGGGCGGGAGGCGACCCGAGGCTGGCGTCCCTGCTGGGGCGCCTGGTGGCAGTCGATCCGCTCGGGTACCGGGAGTTCCTCGGGCTGGCCGCCGAGTCCGCCCTCCTCATCTCAGACTCGGGCGGGGTGCAGGAGGAGGTCTCGGTCCTGAAGCGCCCGGTGATCGTGGTCCGCCGCTCCACGGAGCGGCCCGAGGTGATCGGTACCTTCGCCGAGCTGGTCGGGGCCGGGCCGGGCATCGGCGAGCAGGCCCGGGCCTGGCTGGGCGACCTGGCAGCGGTGCACGACCGTCTCGCCGGGCTCCCCAGCCCCTATGGGGACGGGACCGCATCGGAGAAGACGGCGGCGGCGATCCGGGAGCGCTTCGGTGCGTGACTCGCTGCGCCGATTGCTGCGCCCGCCCCGGCCCGAGCCACTGCCGGCGCCACACCTCGGGTTCGGCGCCTGGACCGACCTCCGCGGCGAGGTGCTCGGGGTGTGCCACCCGCAGTGGCGGGGTGTGCGGACGGCGGCACACGCCTTCGGAGACCCGGTGGCGGAGACCGCCGACGCCGGCGCCCACGCCGAGGAGATCGTGGCCGGGGCGGCGGCCTCGGGGGTGGGGACTCTGGTGGTCCACGGCTTCCCTCCCGGCGCCGGCCGGCTGCTGCGCACCGCCCGCGATGGGGGCATGGCGACACGGGTGACGGTGCACTCGTCGATGGCGCAGCACGTCGCCGAGGCGGGCGAGGCGGCGATGATGGACGAGGTGGTGGAGCTCGCCAGGGAGGGGGTGGTCGATCGGATCGGGTTCGTCAAGGCGGGCCTGGCCGAGGTGTTCTCCGCCCTGGGGCTGCCGGCGATGCACACGCCGAACCGGGCGCCGCAGATGCCGGTGATCCATCCCTTCGACCCGGGACCGGACGGCCCCCACTTCGGTGTGTTCGGCGACAACTACTGGCGCAAGAACGTGGGCACCCAACTGGGGGCGGTCACCCTGCTCGGGGGAACGGCGCATGTGATGATCCGCCCCCCGGCGCGATACATGGCGGCGATGACGGTCCGCGAGCACGGCGAGATGGACCGGGAATCCTTCCTGTCGGTTCAGGCGGCGATGGATCTCAACCTCTACGCCACCCTTTCCGAGTGCCATCCGATGGGACCGCTGGAGTCGTTCCTGTCGGGGGTCCCCGCCCTTCTCTCCCGCACCTCCGACCTCTTCCGCTCCGACCGGGGCCTGTGGGAAACGGTCACGATGGACAGCCCGGACGACCCGACCCTGGTGGCGGGGGCGGCACGGCGCTTGCTCGACGAGGGTGAGGATGTCGTCACCCGGGCCCGGGCGTGGATAGCCGCCGCAGACGCAGAGGCCCGGGAGCGGTGGGCGCAGTTCCTGTCGTGAAGATCGCATTCGTCCCCCACGGCTACCCCCCATCGGTGGGCGGCGCCCAGAACCTGACGCGGGGTCTGGCCCTCGCCCTGGCGGGTCGGGGGCACGAGGTCCACGTGATCGCACCCGCCGCCGCCGACCCCGAGCACTTCTACACCCCGGGGTCGCCGCTGCTGCCACCCGGGGACACGGGAGACGGCCCGGTGCGGGTCTCCTGGATTCCGGTCGGCGTCCGCCGGCTACTCCCGTTCGGGGGACACCCCGCCGACCGGTACCACCGTGCGGTGCGCAACCGGTACCGCCGCGGCCTGCGCCGGGCGCTGGAGCGGATCCGGCCCGAAGTGGTGGTGACCCTCCCCCACCTCTTTCCAAACGTGGAGGAGGTGCTGACGCTGCGCCCCGGCGCCGACTGGCGGCTGGTGTTCGCACCCCACCTCCACGAGGAAGATCCGCACTGGCAGGTGGAGCGGGTGACTGCGGCTGTGACCGCGGCCGACGCGGTGATGGCACTCACTACCCACGAGCGGGACCGCCTGGTCGCCGCATACGGGGCCGATCCGGCGAGGGTCGGGATCGTGACCCCGGCGGTGGCGGCGCAACCGATCCCACCGGAAGCGACGCCAGATCCGGTGGTGCTGTTCCTGGGCCGCCGTTCGGCGTCCAAGCGGGTCGAAGTGCTGCTCGAGGCCATGGAGTTGGTCCGCGTACATGTGCCCGGGGCCCGGCTGGTGGTGGCGGGTCCGCCGGGGACCGGCGACCCCACGGCCGACGGGACGCCGGACCACGTGACGACGGTGGACACGATCACCCCTGCGGAGCGCGACACCCTCATCGCCTCGGCGCGGGTGGTGGCCACCGCATCGGTCATCGAGTCGTTCGGCATCACCACCTTGGAGGCATGGGCTCTCGGCCGGCCAGTGGTGGTGGCGGACACACCGGTGGCGCGCAGCCTGGTCCGCCATGAAGTGGACGGGCTGGTGGCAGGCCGCGACCCGGCCGGCATGGCGAAGGCGATCGTCCGACTGTTGACGGATCCCACCGAGGCCGCCCGCTTCGGCGAGGCCGGCCGGCGGCGGACGCTCACCGAGTTCACCTGGAACCGCTCCGCCGACGCTCTGCTGGCCCTGATCGCCACCACCGAAGAAGGATGACGGCCGTGGGGTGTGACCGTCTGCGATGCTCGCCGTTAGCCTCGCAGCGACCCGAGGACACCCGATGCAGCTGATCGCCACTGCGATACCCGAAGTGCTCCGCCTCGTCCCCGATCCCCATCGCGACGAGCGCGGCTTCCTGGCAGAGACCTTTCGCGCCGAGTGGTTCCCCGGCGTCACCTTCGTGCAGGAGAACCACTCCCTCTCGAGCACCGTCCACACGCTGCGGGGGCTGCACTTCCAGACGCCCCCCATGGCCCAGGCCAAGCTGGTGCGGGTCGTCCGGGGGAGGGCCCTGGATGTCGCCGTTGACGTCAGGAGGCGGTCGCCGACCTTCGGGAGCCATGTGGCGTTGGAACTGGATGCGGTGGGACGGGAGTCTCTGTTCGTCCCCGCCGGTTTCGCCCACGGCTTCCTCACCCTCGAACCGGACACCGAGGTGCTCTACAAGCTCACCGTCTACCACTCACCGCGCCACGAGGGCGGCATCCGCTGGGACGATCCCGAGCTCGGCATCCGCTGGGGGGTCGATGACCCGGTGATCTCACCTCGCGATGCGGCGCTTCCGGGGCTCGACAGTTGGACCTCACCGTTCGAGCACCGAACATGAGCACCCGCTGGCTGATCACTGGAGGCGCAGGATTCATCGGGTCCAACCTGGTTCGCCACGTCCTCGACCGGGATGCCGACGCCGTGGTCACCAACCTCGACCTGCTCACGTATGCCGGGGTGGAGGCCACCGTCGCCGAGTTGGACCAGATCGAGCGACACACCTTCGTCCGCGGGGACGTGCGCGACGTCGAGGTCGTCGACCGGCTGATGAAGGATGCCGACCTGGTGGTGCACTGCGCCGCCGAGACCCATGTCGACAGGTCGATCACTGGACCGGTCGGCTTCCTCGACACCAATGTGGTCGGAACGGGGGTGGTCGTCGACTCGGCCCGCCGACACGGGGTGCCCCGCTTCGTCCACGTCTCCACCGATGAGGTGTACGGATCGCTCGCCGTCGGCTTCGCTTCGGAGGGGCACAGGCTCGACCCCTCCTCCCCGTACTCCGCCTCCAAGGCCGGCGCCGACCTGCTCGTCGCCTCGTACGCCAGGACCTTCGGCTATCCGGCGATCGTCACCCGCTGCACCAACAACTTCGGCCCCTACCAACACCCGGAGAAGGTGATCCCGCGGTTCGTGACCAACCTCCTCGAGGGCGACAAGGTCCCGCTCTACGGCGACGGGGGCCACGAGAGGGACTGGCTGCACGTGGGTGACCACTGCCGGGCGCTGGCCCTGGTCGCCCGAGAGGGGACGCCCGGTGAGATCTACAACATCGGAGCCGACAACCACCTCACCAACCTGGAGCTCACCCGCCGCATCCTCGCCGCACTGGGCGAGGACGAGTCGATGATCGAGCACGTTCCCGACCGCCCGGGACACGACCGCCGCTACGCAGTCGACTCGTCGAAGGTCCGCGCCCTCGGCTGGCGGCCAGAGCACGACTTCACGGAGCACCTCGAATCCACCATCGACTGGTATCGACGCCGGCGGGACTGGTGGGAGCCGCTGCGGGGGGCATCCCGATGAAGGGCCTGGTCCTTGCCGGGGGCACCGGGTCGCGCCTGCGGCCGATCACGTTCTCGATGGCCAAGCAGCTGATCCCGATCGCCAACAAGCCGATCATCGAGTACGGGCTCGAGCACCTCGCCGACGCCGGGGTGCTCGACGTCGGCGTGGTCGTCTCGCCCGAGACGGGCGGCGCCATCAGGAAGGCTGTGAGCGAGCCGGCGCGACGCCTCGGGCTCGAGCTGGCCTTCATCGTCCAGGGCGAGCCGCTCGGCCTCGCCCACGCCTTGCGCACCGCCCTGCCCTTCGTCGACGGCGACGATTGCCTCATGTACCTGGGCGACAATCTGGTGAAGCGGGGCATCACCGAGGTGGTCACCGAGTTCGAGAGGGAGCGCCCCAACTGCCAGGTGATGCTCTCGCGCGTGGCCAACCCGTCGGCATTCGGGGTGGCCGAGCTGGCGGACGACGGCGCCATCAGGCATCTGGTGGAGAAGCCGATCGACCCCCCTTCGGACCTCGCCCTGGTTGGCGTGTACCTGTTCGACGCCACCATCGCCGAGGCCGTCGAATCCATCGAGCCATCCCCACGCGGGGAGTACGAGATCACCGATGCCATCCAGTATCTGATCGACACCGGACGCAGCGTGAGGGCGTCGATCGTGACCGACTGGTGGAAGGACACCGGCACCCGGGAGGACCTCCTTGCCGCCCAGAGGCTCGTGATCGCCGAGGTCGCACACGATGTGCAGGGTGAGGTCACCGGCAGCCGGATTGAAGGCGGGGTCCACGTCGGCGCGGGTGCTCGCGTCATCGACTCCACCCTTCGGGGCCCGGTGGTGATCGGCGACGGTGCCGAGATCGTGCGAAGCACGATCGGCCCCGAGACCTCGATCGGGGCCCGGTGCCGGATCATCGGAGGTGGGGTCGAGGGTTCGATCGTCATGGAGGATTCCTGCATCGAGGGCTGGCGCATCAGCGCCTCGATCGTGGGCCGGGGGGCCTCGCTCCACGGTGACCCACCCGAGGGCATCGTCACGGTGATGCTCGGCGACCAGTCGGAGATCGCCGGGCCGTGATCGTCGTCACCGGGGGCTCCGGCCAGCTGGGCACCGCCTTCCGGAGCCTGCTTCCCGATGCAGCCTTTCCCGAGCGCGACCTGGTCGACCTCTCGGACCCGGACGACCTGCCCGAGAGGCTCGCCGCTCTGCACCCCACGGTGCTGATCAACTGCGCCGCCTACAACGCCGTCGACCAGGCCGAGAGCGAACCACAGTTGGCGATGACCATCAACGGCACCGCGGTGGGGGTGATGGCCCGCTTCGCCGCCGAGGCCGGCATCGCGTTCGTCACCTTCTCCTCCGACTACGTCTTCGACGGCGAGGCCGACGAGCCCTACCTGGAGTCCTCGCCGACGGCCCCCATCAACGCCTACGGACGCTCCAAGGAGGAGGGCGAAAGGGCCGCCAGGGAGGCAAACGCCGGCGCTCTCGTGGTCCGCACCTCGTGGGTCCTGTCGCGCACGCATGAGAGCTTCTTGACGCGGGTCCTGCGGCTGGCGGCAGGGCCGGGGGCGGAGGTCGTCTCCGATCGGTGGGGCTGTCCGACGCTGGCCGACGACCTGGCGGAGGCCAGCCTTGCCGCTATGAACGCCGGAGCGACCGGGATCCTCCACCTCACCAATACGGGGCCCACCACCTGGTTCGACCTGGCCCGGGAGGCGGCGGCCCTGGCAGGCCTGCGGGAAGGCGTCGTCACCCCGGTTCCGGCGCACCGGCGCGTGGAACCGGCCAGGCGCCCCCGATACGGAGTGCTGGGGTCCGAGAGGGTCGAACCGCTCGGCCTGACACCAGTTCCACCCTGGCGGGAGCGACTGCCCGAAGTCATCTCCGCACTGCGCAGGGCAGGGCTACTCGAACCCTGATCCCTTGGGTTCCCCGTCGCTCCGCCGTCCGCGCCGCTTGAGGCGATCGAGGACCCATCTCAAGGGTCGGGTGAGGCGCCAGATCGTGGACCGCTCCATCTCGTCGGCACGAGCCGCCCTGACCCGGAGTGCACCCACCTCGGCGCGGCTGGCGCGCGCCTCCAGCACCAGATCGGACACCCGGCGTGCCATGCCCGGGGGCAGGGGCATCTCATCGAGCCGAGAGAGCACCCGCTCCCTGGCCGCAGCCCACACCTCAGGCCCGAGACCCAGCGATGCGCTCCCGTCGACCCAGAACCGGTACAGCGAGGTGGTCCGTGCGGTGTCGTGGATCCCGAGGACGAGGACGGCTCGCATCAGGAAGTCCCAATCCTCGAGCACCTCCAGCTGCTCATCGAAGCGAAGACCGGCGGCGGCGGCCGCGACGCGGGGTACGGCCCAGGCGCAGATGGGTGTGGCGTTGGCTCCGAGGTGGGAAAGCAGGTCGAACGGGTCGCAGTAACGCGCCTCCTCGTCCGCGACCGGGACCAGGAACACTCCGGGCTCGTCGGCCCGAGGGCTGCGGACGTCGACCGCCCGGCACCAGGCGCGGATGACCCTTCCCGGGGCTGACTCGGCGCCGGCCACGAAGTTGGAGGCCCAGTCGGGATCGACCACGTCGTCGTCGTCGAGGAAGGCGACCAGGTCGCCGGTGGCGACCTCGAGGCCGGCGTTGAGCGGTGCGGCGCGCCCCTCTGCGGTGACCTGGAGCAGGGAGACCTTCGCAGCCAGGGCCTGGACGCCGACCGAAGCCACCGCTCGCGCCGCGTCGAGGGCCGCCGGGTCTGCGCTGTGGACGGCGAGCAGGACCTCGTGGATCGGCTCGCTCTGCGAGGAGAGGCTGTGCAAGGCCTCGGAGAGTCCCAGGGGACGACTCCCGGTGGTGCGCACGATCACCGAGAGGCGCGGGCGGCGGCCTGCGGAAACCCCCATCGTCTCAGAACTCACTGCTTCGCTGTTGCGACTCAAGGGGCCTCCCGGGGTGACACGCCCGTGCCCGGCGCGAAGGCCGCCGAAGCCGGCGACACCTTCCCCCTGGCGCGGGCCCTAGTGAGGTTACCGGGAGGCTTCATCCGGCCGTGACGTCCCTCGAGTGCGCGCCACACCGCGATGGTCTACCAGGCGCGGCCGCAGCCGGGCCATCCGCTCCGCCCTGCGGCCGGGAATGGGCGCCATCCGCTGCGAAGGGTCGAGGGAGAGGTGCGGGTTGTAGTGGGGGTCGGGCTCTTCGAGCACCCGGCCCCACCGCGCCCGCATGAGGGCGATCGCCGCCGCCCCGCCTGCCTCGGCGGGGTCGCGGGTGCCCATCTGGACGTGGGTCAGGGGGTAGGTCGGGTCGTACATCAGGTCGCCACCGAGGTGGCGCCGCAACCGCAGGCAGAGGTCGACATCCTGGAAGTCGATGGGGAGCGCCTCGTCCAGACCGCCGACAGCGGTGAAGTCGCCGGACCGCACCAGGAGGCAGGCCCCGGTGAGGCAGGCGACCTCGCGCGCCACGTCGGGCAAGCCGCCCGGGGCGAGGGAATCGGGCTCGTGGAGCCCGACGTGACCGACGATCCCGCCGAGGCCGAACACCATCCCGGCGTGCTGGACGGTCCCGCCGGGGAACAGCAGCTTGGGTCCGACACCGACCACGCCGGGATCGTCGAGCCAGCCGGACAGTTGCAGGAGCCAGTCGGGATGTCTCACCTCGACATCGTTGTTGAGCAGCAGAAGCAGCTCCGCTTCGGGACCGGAAGCTGCGCCCAGGTTCACCAGACGGGAGAAGTTGAAAGGCTCGTCGGCAGCCACGACCGTCACCCGGGAGTCACCCGACAAGCGCTCCAGGAGGGCCAGGGCGGCGGCGTCTCTCGTCCCGTTGTCGACGAGGATCAGGTGCAACGAGACTCCCCTCGTCGAACCGAGCACACCGGAGGTCGCCCGTCGCAACAGTTCGGGCCGGTCGCGGGTCGGCATCACGATCTTCACCGAGGCACGCCGAGTCGGGGGTCGAAACCGCATCCGGCGGATCCCTGACGCCTCCGCAGTCACCTCGCCCGCGATGCCGCGACGATCCATTGCCGCCTGCGCCGCCCCGATCCCGTCGGGTGCCGCAGCCCGTGAAGTGCGCCGCGAGAGGATCATCGGGATGTGGGCCACGCGCAGCGGCATCTCGGAAAGGTGCAGTAGGAGGTCCAACCCGCCACCCGGGCCGGCGGGCGCCCCGGGGGGGCCCAGCCGGGCGAGGGCGGCAGACGAGACGGCGAACACCGAGCCGGCCAGGTCGTGCCCGAGGAGCATTCGCGGTGACCAGGCCGGCCTGAAAGGAGGGATCTCGAGCGCACCTTCCGAACCGTCGACCTGCTCGTCGCCATAGATCAGGTCGGCGTCGGTCGACGCCAGCCAGGCCAGGGTGTGAGGTGCGAGCACGGTGTCGCCGGTGACGAAGACGGTGACCCTGCCCCCTGCCACGGTGGCCGCCACCTCCAGGGGGGTGTCGGCGGCAAGCTGACGCGCCGGGAAAGGCAGAACCGCAGGAGACCCCCCGACGATCACGACCGAGGCGGGGGTAAGCGACTGCCGCTGAAGTGAGGCCGCCAGTTCGGTGGAGGGCAGCCCCCCGACCTCGACGACCACCCCAATCTGGCCTCGCCGCCGCCTGGGCAGGAGCCCGTCGTACGCCTCATGCCACCGCTCAAAGGTCGCCTCCTGCGAAGGCAGCGGTGAGCCGGTCAGACGCCAACGCACATACCCGGGCAGGGCGCGCAGCCGGCCCAGGAGTCGCGTGGTCATGAGCGGTCTCGCGTTTGCCTCAGCGGCAAGAGGCCGCGACCTACCCCGATCCTCAGATCACTCTCCACTGCCGAACATGTTCCCAGGTCACGGACTCGCCGGGAGCTCGGGCATGTACAGGGTCCACCCGATCTCATCCATGGGTACTGCAACCCAACCATCGAGAAACGAGCCTGCCGGTGGCGTCGAGACGGCCAAGACGAAAGCAGCCGAGCCCGTTGCCTCAGCCTGGGTGATCAAAGCAGGCGATTCGATCTCACCGTTGCGGTAGATGGTCCCGCGACAGCCCGACCAGTACTGCAGCTGTGGATACCCGTACTGGCTGGCGAATACGCACGACCTTCCGGCCGCCTCATTGGCAAGACGATCCGCCAGAACCGCAGCCACCGCACGAGCTTCGACCTGCTCCCGATCGATTCTGACGGCGACCGAACCGTGCCACCACGGGGACGCCAGGAGCGTGGCCACAGCAACAAGCCGGACCCAGCCGAGCCGCACCCGGCGTAGCCCATGGAGGAGACCGACGCCGGCTGGAACGGCCAGCAGCGCGTAGGTCGGTGCCAAGAAGCGCGGGGCCGTGGCTCCTATACCAAAGAAGAAGAAGCCAGCGACAGCAACACCTGCAGCCCCTACCAGCACGACATCGGTGCGGCGCTGCGCCAATAGTGCGCCCAAGACGGCAAGCAGTATCAGGATGACCCACCAGATGAGGCCGGACCATGGGATGCCACCTGACCGATCAGGACCGATCAGTGGCCCGTCCAGGAGCCGTGCATGTTCGGCCACATTCATCGAGAGCCCCGAGACGACCGACTTCGAAGCCGCTCGGGCCCTCGCCAGCGGACCCCCCCAACGCACGAATGCCTCCACGACCCATGGCAACGCCCCCAGTGCGGCACCACCCGAAATGGCAAGCGCAGGCGCTACCCGCTTACCAGGGCCAACCGCGATTCCCGCGAGCAGGACGACAACCAAGATCGCCGTTTCGACAGGACGCAACGAACCTGCAAGTGCCCCCCATAGGACCACTGGAATCCAACGCGAACCATCCGCGCCAACTCCTCTTAGCCTCAGTGCTGAACCAACCAGTCCGACAGCGGCTAATGCAAGGATCACGTTGGGTTGGATCTCGGATCCGTAATAGATCGCGATCCAGCTTGACGCGAAAATCCCGGCAGCGAGTGCCGCAGCCCTCCCGGTGAGCGGGCGCCACTCCGAGAACGCACCAACGATCAAGACCGAGGTAACCACCGCCAGGTACCAACGCACCGCATGCAGGTCAACCCCCGTCGCGCTTGCTGGTGCCACCACGTACGTGATCCCACGGGACCTGTGAGCGAAGAGGTTGAGGGCAAGGCGGCCGGGTGTCACTTGCGAGAGATAGACGGCCTCATCCCACTCAAGCAGTCGAGCCTGGGTTGTCAGGAGTACCTGAAGCGCCAAGAAACCCACTCCGGCGAGGACCAGCCAGGAGTGCCGTAGCCGGGACAGGCGAGCGAACAACGCTGGCCAGGTGTTCGAGTGCGCTGACATGCTTGTGCTGACTCGGTTCAGGGACGCCCGCGAGCCGAGACTAGAGGATTTCCATATGCTCAGGTACCGTTGCCCACCGACGCCCTCCCTACAGCGAAGCACACATGCCAACGGCGCTCATCACAGGAATCACCGGCCAGGACGGCAGCTACCTCACCGAACTGCTTCTGGACAAGGGATACGAGGTCCACGGGATCATCCGGCGTTCCTCATCGTTCAACACCGGTCGGATACTCCACCTCTATCAGGACCCACACAAGGAGGATGTCAGGCTGCACCTCCACTACGGAGACCTGGCCGACTCCTCGCATCTTGCACGCCTCATCACACGCATCCGACCCGACGAGATCTACAACCTGGCCGCCCAGAGCCACGTCCGGGTCAGCTTCGACGTGCCCGAGTACACAGGCGACGTCACTGCGCTGGGAGCCATTCGCCTCCTCGAGGCGATCCGGGAGGCCGATCACTCCTGCCGCTTCTATCAGGCTTCGTCCTCGGAGATGTTCGGCAACAGTCCTCCCCCCCAGAACGAGGCCACGGCCTTTCAGCCCACCTCGCCGTACGCCGTTGCCAAGCTCTATGCCCACTGGGCGACCATCACCTACCGGCTCTCGTACGGCATGCACGCCTCCACCGGCATCCTCTTCAACCACGAGTCACCTCGCCGCGGCGAGACGTTCGTCACCCGCAAGATCGCCATGGCGATCCCCCGACTGCTCATCGGGGAGCAGAAGCTCCTCTACCTGGGCAATCTCGAGGCGCGTCGCGACTGGGGGCATGCCCGCGATTACATGGAGGCAGTACATGCCATCACCAGGCATCCGACCGCTGACGACTTCGTGATCGGAACCGGCGTCGACCACTCGGTTCAGGAGTTTGTCGAGGCCGCTTTTGGACTGGCCGGACTCGATTGGGAGAAGCACGTTCGGATCGACCCCCGCTACTTCCGACCCGCCGAGGTTCACGCCCTTCGAGCCGACGCCGCCAAGGCGGCACACGACCTGGGCTGGAAGCCGAGGACCTCCTTCGAGGATCTGGTGCGCGAGATGGTGGAGGCGGAGATGCTCGCCTGCGGTCTGTCGCTGGAGACCGGAGGCGCAACGAGAGAGGCAGATGCTTGAAGATCGGACTGGTGATCCTCAACAAGAACGAACAGGACGCACTCCCGGTGATCCTCCCGCAGATCGACAGGCAGGCGGTGGAGTATGTGGTCTGTGTGGACGGCAACTCCACGGATCGTTCGCGCGACATCCTCGCTGAGCACGACATCCCGGTGCTCGCTCAGCCATCCCCCGGTAGGGGTGAGGCCTTCCGGATCGCCTTCACCGAGCCGCCCGAGGGAACCGACGCCATCATCTTCTTCAGCCCCGATGGCAACGAGGACCCTGCCGACATAGGCCGATTCCGCTCCTTCCTGGAAGGTGGCGCCGACATGGTGATCGCATCCCGCATGATGAAGGGTGCGGTCAATGAGGAGGACGCCTCCTGGTGGCGTCCCCGCAAGTGGGCGAACCTCGCCTTCGACTGGCTGGCCTGGCTCACCTGGGGTGTGTGGCGTCGCCAGTACCGGATCAGAGACGCCATCAACGGCTATCGGGCGATCACCACCGAAGCCTGGGGCCGGCTACGGGCGGACGGCGAGGGCCACACGATCGAGTATCAGACCTCCATCCGGGCGTACAAGCAGAGGATGAAGGTGGTGGAGTTCCCAACCGTCGAGGGTCAGCGAATCGGCGGTGAGATCAAGGCCAAGTCGTTGATCACCGGTTGGCGATTCATCAAGCTCTACTTTCGCGAGCTGTTTCGCCGGTGATCGATGCCGTTCCCGGGTCAAGATCCCGCTTGGCGGTCTTCGCCGTCGTGGCGGCGATCACGTTCTCGCTGATCGCGTTCATCGTGGGAATGGTCGAAGAACCGTATCACATAGACGAGCTGCGGCAGGCTGGGTATTACGAGCGACCGATCTCGGGCGTGATCGAGCAGTCGATGGCCCAGGATCAGCCCCCTCTGGACGCCATCATCGGCTCTGTCACCCAGAAGGTCGTCGGGGTCGGTGACATCCGGCAGCGACTCCATCCGGTCGTCTTCGGCGTCGCCGCACTGATCCTGTTGGCGACCCTGCTGTGGCAGGAGGGCCTGCGGCTCGGCGCCGCCGCAGCCGTCCTCGCCCTGGGAACGGCGCCACTGGTCGTCAGCTACATCGCCTACGCCCGGCCATACGCATTCCCCCTGTTCCTCGAGATCGCCTTCGTGTTTTCGGCCACTCGTTGGCTGGAGTCGGGTCGCTGGTGGCACGGCGCCGTGCTGACAGTCACCGCCATGTTGTTGCCGCTGTCGCGCGCCGTCGAACCCGGGATCTTCCTCTTCCTTGCGTTCGGATCGCTGTTCGTCTTTCACAGGCTTGGACGCCTCCCGGCGGGGGGCGCCGCTCTGCTCCCCCTGGTGGCCACCGGTGCTGCGACCCTGCTCGTGGCGGCACCCGTTTCCGTCGCCCTCCTGGACGAGGTGTCCGCCTACACCGATACTCAGCAGGTCGACGTCTTGGAGAGACTCGGGAGGCTGGTAACCGACCTACCCGCAGCCCTGGATGGGGCATTCAGACCTGCATGGATCGCACTCGCCATCATCGTCTTCGCCGGATCGATTCCCAAGGTGAGGAAGCGCCTCTTCGAACTCTGGTGGATCTGGCCCGTGGCCCTCATGCCGCTGGGTTTCGCAGCGGCCTTCATGATCACCGCCCGACCGAGCCAACCGTTCTACGAGCGCTACGCCTTCTCCTGGTGGCTCCCGTTCGCCGTCATCTTCGGCTTCGTCACCGAGTGGGCCATCGAGAGGAGCGGCGCGCCGCTGGGGAGGGCCGCCGTGGGGGTCACCCTCTCCGCCTTCCTGGCGATCGGCGCCGTGGCGCTCGTCGACGACCTCCGCACCGACGAGTGGGGCGACTACGAACCACTCACGATGCTGGTCGAGCGCACAGCCACCCCCGAGACGATCGTCTTCTTCGACAACGTCCGACCGCTGGGGGCGTACCGCGCCGGGTACGCGGGTCGAGGTCGCTACGGCACCCACCCAGGCACGATCATGCGCTGGGTGGTAGAGAATCCAGGGCTCGTTGGACCACAAGCACCCTTCCTGATCGCCCTCAACGGGCCTGCGGTCGAAGTGGCCGACTGGACGGCGACCGAGGCCTCACCAGGCATGGTGCTCTACACCCCGGACCATCCTGTGGCCGGGCCCAGCGAAGCGGCGCACTGGCTGGTCGAGTTTGGCCGAACCTTCCCGACGGCCGACGGCGCCTACCTGCGAATCGCCGGGGCCGCCCTGTACGACCACGCGGGAGAGACCGATCGAGCATGTGCCGAGGTGGCGGCGCTCCTGGAGACCGATCCGAGCCTGGCCGAAGTGGTAGAAAGAACCGTCAGCGGGAAGCCGCTGGCAGCCACGCTCGCCGCCTGCCCAGAAGGAGCGTGATCTCAGCCGATGACCGTGGATCGCACCAACCGCATCAGCGAGCGCTACTACGGGACCCACGGCACCGCCGACTCGCAGGACCACGAGCGACGACGGATCCACTGGCTGTGCTCGCAGGTGACCGGAAAGCGGGTGCTCGACGTCGGCTCATCGCAGGGGATAGTCGCCATCCTGCTCGCCAGGGAGGGCGCCTCCGTGGTCGGCGCCGAGATCGACGAGACGGCACATGCCTACGCCCTGGCCGAACGCGGGGCTGAGCCTGAGGCGGTCCAGGATCGTCTCGAGTTCGTACTCACCGACGGATCCTTGAGTCCTTTCGAGGACGACTCCTTCGACACGGTCGTGATGGGCGAGGTTATCGAGCACCTGATCGATCCCCGGGCCCTGGTGGATCAGGCTCGTCGCGTGCTCGAGGCCGGAGGCAGGCTGGTGATCACCACCACCCTCGGCCTCTTCCCAGATGTGGATCACAAGGAGCCGCTGCTGCCCAGCGATCTGGTCGATCTCTTCGGCGACTGGTTCGACCTGAACGACTCCACCTACGTCGCCTTTCCGGACGGCCGGTTCAGCCACATCGGGATGTCGATGACCCTGCGCTCCTCGCCGGGCGACGAAGCGTCTCGCAGCCGCTTCCTGCCCCCACTGCAGGAGCTCACCGAACGCTGCCTCCTCGACGTGCAGCGGGGCGCCGAGCAGGCCCGTCTGAGGTATCTGTCCGCCGCCGAACGGGCTTCGTCGGCCGAAGCGGAGGCGCAACGCGGGCGCCAACTCCTCGCCGAGGCGCGGCATCGCCTGGGGACGGCCCGGTCCCTCCCTCCTCCCGAGCCGCGCCCCGAGGCGATAGCACTGCAGATCGCAGCCGCCCAGGATCGACATTCCGATGCGCGTTACGAGGCAGACGTGCTCAAGTCCTGGAGGGCTGCAAGGCTGGGCATGGCCCTCGGCGGGTCCGGCAGTCTTCGGGGACTCCTCGGACTCCCCCGGCGCCTGGGGCGGGCGCTGCACCGCATGCCGGCACCCAAGCCTCCTATCCACACCGATGTCCCCACCCTCACCGCCACCCTTGCCGGGGTGACCAGATGGCGGGAACGGCACGACTTCCCGTGGATCAGGGTCCTCCAATGGGGGTCGCCTGCGCCGACCTTCGCCACCGTGGCCCGTCACCTACCCCTGCCCGAAGGCGCCGGCGAACTCGACGCGGTCCTGGAGGAGGGGATCGACATGCTGATCCTCGAGCCGGGTGGTCAGGCGCCACCTCTGGAGGCCATTCACGCCGTCGCAGCAGCCGGCGTCCCGGTGGTGCTGCTCGCCTCCACCCACGACGACCTCGGCCTGGCCCCACTGGCATCGCTGGTCGTCGCCGAAGACCCGATGATCGCAGCATCGGCCCGGCGGCACGCCGGGGTGGAGGTACTCGCAGTTGCGCCCTGCGTCGATGTCTCGGTGGCCAACCCGATCGGTTGGAGACGCGATCCCGAGCCGAACGTGGCCCTGATCCTGCCTTACCCCGACCTGCCCTCTCGCAGCCTTGCCGACGACCATCTGGTCGCAGCACTGGAGTCGCGACTCGTGGTGTACGGCACCAGGGCACGACTCCCGCGACGCCTTCGCAGGCGCGCCCGACCCGAGGTGACCTCGACACGGATGCTGGCGGAGATCGCCAAGCGCCACGCCGCCGTCTTGGCGCTCCCTGACATGTACGGCACGGAAGCCGAGTTCGTCGGTGCCGTTCTGAGCGTTCTGGCGGCGGGAACGCCCGTGATCACCCCCGGGTCGGCCCTGCTCTCGGAGATGCTCCCCCTCGACGCAGTCCTCGGGGTTGCCTCGGGTGAGGAGGCCGGCGGCGTGGCGGAGCGCCTCGTGGCCGACCCGATCGAGCGGGAGCGCCGGGGCGTCATGGGACGCCGGCCGGTGCTGTCCAACCACACCACCCGGCAGCGCTTCGAGCGGATCCTGACGGCGCTGCGGATCCCGGGCGACACCACGGAACGCATCTCGGTTCTCCTCGCCACACGCCGACCGGGCTTCCTCGACAGGGCGATCTCCAATGTCGAACGCCAGGCCGGGGTGGCCATCGAATTGGTCCTCGTCCTCCATGGCGGAGGCTTCCAGGATGCGGAGGTCGAGCGGCTCACGACGAACCGACCCTTCCCGGTGAAGGTGGTCCGGGCGCCGGCCACCTGGACCTTCGGCGACTGCCTCAACGCCGGGCTGGCGGTGACGACCGGCGAGTTCGTCACCAAGATGGACGACGACGATTGGTATGGGGCGGAACACCTGGCCGACCTGCTGATCGCCCACCGGTTCTCGGGCGCCGACATCGTGGGGAAACCGGCGGCCTGGCTGCACCTGGAGGCGACCGACCAGACCGCCCTTCGCCCCACCTGGGTGCCCGAGCGCTTCCAGCGCCATGTCGCCGGAGGCACCATGTTCATGCGGCGCGAAGTCGTCACCCGGCTCGGCTTCGAACGCCGGCACAAGAGCGTCGACGTTTCGCTGTACCGCCGGGCACGCGACGCCGGATGCAGCATGTACGTCACCCACGCCTTCGGGTATGTCCTGGTCCGCCACGGCGACCACACCTGGAAGGTCGAGGACGGTGAGATGCTTGCAGGCACGGAACACCTCTGGGAGGGACGCCGCCTCGATCTCGCCCTCGTCGACGAGGGGGGACGATGAGCGGCAGGCCAGCATCACCGCCACCACCGGCGATGGTCCCGGGCAACGATTGGCGACTCCTCGAACCATCCGCACTGGGGCGCTGGCGGCCGACCCTCCCGGTGACGGTGGTCATCCCCTACTACGAGCGGCCGGGTCCCCTCCGCCTGGTGCTCGCCGGTCTCACCGCCCAGTCCTACCCGCGGCACCTGATCGAGATCGTCGTCGCCGACGACGGCTCCACGGCACCGCCCGAGGTCGACGGGATCGAGGGGCTGCCGACCACCACGGTGGTGGCTCAACCCGATCTGGGGTTCCGCCTAGCCGCTGCTCGCAACCTGGGCGCTCGCCATGCCGGAGGGGAGATCCTCGTCTTCCTCGACTCCGACATGATCCCCGCCAGAACCCTGGTCGAGGCGCACGCCCGATGGCACCACGCCGCATCCGGCCTGGTCACCATCGGGATGCGGCGCCACGGCGACTTCACCGGGGTCGAACCCGACGCCGTCGCCGGGGCGGTCGCCGGCGGGACACTGGAGTCTCTCGCCGGCACCGGCCCCCACGAGAGGCCCGCATGGATCGTCGACCACCTGCGAAGAACTGAAGACCTAACCCGCCACTCCGAGGATGCCTACCGAATTGCCAGCGGCGGCAACCTCGGGGTCTGCCGCAACCTGTTCGAGGAGGCCGGCGGATTCGATGAGTCGTTCAAGCAGTGGGGAGGCGAGGACAACGAGTTCGGCTACCGGCTGATGCAGCTGGGAGCGGTGGTGATCCCGGAGCCGGCGGCGCTGGCCTGGCATGACGGTCCCGGCGAAGAGCCTTCCGAGCAGGAGATGCGCTCGCTGCGGTCGCAGCGGCGGCGGCTGCGACACCTGATCGCCGACCCCGGGTACCGCCAGCCGGCACCGGGAAGGACCTACGAGCGACCGGCCGTCGTCGTGGAGGTGCCGGCCGACGGAGCCACCCTCGGTGTCGTCGAGGCGTGTGTCGGCACCATCCTGGCCGGCGACTTCCACGACCTCGTGGTGGCGGTGACCGGGGTAGGCGCCGAGGACGCAGTCGCCCTACACCGCGAGTTCGACCCGGATCCGCGGGTGCGGGTCGACCCCGGCGTCGAGGAGCTGGCCGCCCTGGAGCGATTCGCCTGGATGGTGGCCCGGCTGAGTTCGCCCACCCTGGTCGGGCCATGCTCCCTCGGCGCCATCGTGGATGTCATGAAGGCCGACGGCCCGGGTGTGGTGCGCGCCGACCTCGGTGGCGCGACCATGGACTGCATCAAGGTACGGGCGCGAGCCCGGGCCGAGATGGCACAGGCGATCGCCCCCGTGCCCGAACGACGCGACATTGCGGCCAATCTGTTCGGGAGCGCCGACTTCGAACCCGAGTCACTCGGACCGGTGATACGCCCCGATTCCGCCCACCTGCTGGCCGAGAACCGGTCGCTGCGGGGGTACGCCGAGTCGCTTTCCGGGCGCAAGGCGATCCGCATCGCCGACCTGCTCGGACGGCTGATGCGTCCCTGGCGGTGGCGCAGGCGTCGTTCCTGACGAGCCGATGCATCTAGTGTCCCCGGCATGATCCTCGTCACCGGTGCCACCGGATTCGTCGGCAGGGCGGTCATGGGGCGCATGCCGGAGGCCACCGGAGTGTCGACCCGCGACCTCGACCTGCGCCACCCGGAGGCGGTCACCCAGTACTTCTCCGATCATCGCCCGGAGGTCGTGGTCCACCTCGCTGCTCGTGTCGGGGGGATCCTGGAGAACACCGATCACCCCGCCGACATGATCCTCGACAACGTGCTCATCGATGGCGGCGTCCTCGGGGCGATGCGCCACTTCCCCCCGCGACACGCAGTGACCATTCTCTCCGCGTGCATGTACCCGGACTCGGTGGACGAGGACCTCTACCCGATGACCGAGGACCTCATAGACCGGGGGCCGCCACCGCCCTCCAATGCCCCGTACGCCGGTGCCAAGCGAGCGTTGTGGTACGCCATCACCGCCCTCCACGACCAGTACCGGATCCCCTACACCGCCCTGGTCCCGGTGAACATCTATGGGCCGTTCGATCATTTCGGATCCCGAAAGTCCCACTTCCTGGCGGCGGCGGTGCACAAGATCGAGGCCGCTCGTGAAGCAGGCGATCCCGAGGTCGAGTTCCTCGGCACCGGCCGCCCGATCCGTCAGCATGTTCTCAACCTCGACCTCGCAGCCCTCATCGCCCACCTCGTCGAGACCGGACCTCTCGACGCCACGGTGAATGTGGGGCCGGCCGAGTGCCAGTCGATCGCCGAACTCGCACACCTGGTGGCCGAGGTCGCCGGCTTCGAGGGCCTGATCGTGTTCCCGGGTACCGGGCCGGATGGCCAGTACCGCAAAGACGTCGATGTCTCGCGCCTCCACTCCATGGTCCCCGGGTGGGCCGACATCGAGACCCCCCTGCGCGACGGGATCGCCCTCACCGTCGACCGGTATCGCCAGGATGCCGGTGATGCCGCAGGCACCGAAGCGCGATAGCCCGTCGATGGAATCGACACTGCAGCTCGTACTCGCGTTCCGCGACGCCAACACATGAGGGCGTCCTGGAGAGTTGGCGAGGCGGTCGCCACCCTCGACCTGCGTCTCGATCCCGACGATCGGGCCGTAAGTTCCGGGCAGGAGGGTGCCCGCGTCCGCCTGGCGGGCACCGAGTCCAGGTTCGAGGCCGAGATCGGCGGCACCGTGCACCCCGACCTCTTCGCCCTCCTCACGCTGGCACTCGCCGGGCCCTTCATCGCCTCGCGCCTCGACCTCGACCGCGGGGTGTCGCCCGAGTTCGCCGACGAGGTCGCCAATGCCCTTGGCTTCGCCGTCCGGCCGGTAGATCGTTCGACGAGCCCACGATCTTCGGGGGGTACGATCGGAATCTCGTTCGGGGGGGGAACCGATTCGACGGCCGCCGCCCTCGCGCTCCCCGCCAACAGCCCACTCATCCACCTTCGCCGGCTCTCCAGCCGGCGCGTTCCCAACCTCCACACCCGCTATCGGGCCGACGTCCTGGAAGCGGTGGTCAAGCAGTTCTCCGGCTTCGGGCGCCAGGTCCACATCGGATACAGCGACTGCGAGTTCCTCGTCGCCGCCCCCCATCCCACCCTGGCCTCGTGGCCGGGGATCGCTGCCATCTCCATCCTCCTCGCCGACCGACTCGACCTGGGTGGCATCGCCGTCGGCGCAGTCCTCGGGTCGGCGTACATGCCCAACGGACGCTTCCGCGAGATCCCTGCCGGAGAGGCCTGGCGTCGACTCTTCGATGCCGTCGGGCTCACCCTGATCCGCCCGGTCGCCGGCCTCACCGAGGTCTCCACCAGCCGGATCGTCGCCGCTTCACCGTACCGAGGGATGACACGATCCTGCACCTTCGGCGGCCCCGATGCCCCTTGCTTCTCCTGCATGAAGTGCCTGCGCAAGGAGCTGGTGGTGGCGGCTGCCGCCGGGCGCGAACCCGACCGGCGGCTGCTTCGCAACCTCACCGCAGATCATCCCGTCACCAGGGAGCTGGTGGCGGGGACCGCCATCCCCGGGCTCAACGTGATCGAGTACCTCCTCAACCGGGTCGACCTGAGGGGCCATCCTCTGGAGGCGGCCGTCGAGAGGCTTCGCCACCCACGGGAAGACACCGAGTGGGTGGGGCGCCACTTCTACCCGGCGATCCCCGAGAACGTACCGAAGCGATTGCGTCGAGACGTGACCGATGCCATTCACTCGGTGGTGGAGCCGATGACCCCGGGAGACCTGGAGCTGGTCCGCAGTTGGGATTCCACGAGCCGATTCGGACCCTCGGCTGACCGCTGAGATCGAGGATGGCCGCCTCGCCAGGCACCAGCCCATGCCGAGCCGGTATGGTGCCCGGCTGGGAGATACATGCGCGCCGGATTCCGCCACCAGGGAGACCACGCCGTCTTTCGGCTCGATCTCCTACCCGGAGAGGCGACTGCTGCCGTCGGGCAATACGACATGCGGATCGCGCTGACGACGGGTCAGTTCCGGGTCGAACTCCCTCGACGGGTTGATGAGCCCCATCCCGATGTGGCGGCCCTTTCCGCCCTCACCGCAGCCAGGCCCTGGACCGCCCGAACCCTGCGTCTGGATCGGGGCGTCTCGGCCCACTTCGCCGGGACGGTCGAGGCCGCTCTGGGGATCTCGGTCGAGCCCATCGACCCGATGCTGCCGCGACGAGAGCGGGGGAGCCGGACCGCACTCCTCTACTCGGGTGGACCCGACAGCCTCACCGCCGAGACGCTGCTCGGGCCCGGCCTGGCGTTCATCCACATGACCCGGGCGAAGCACCCGCGTGTCCCCAACCGGGCCACCCATCACCGGGACGACATCGCCCGGGATCTCGCCCGACAGGCCGCCGGGCGCGGCGAGGAGGTGCACTTCATCCGATCCGACGTCGAGTTCGTCTGCTCACGACCTCATCCCACATTCCCCCATGCCATGACATGGGCCCTCGGTCCCCTGCTTCTCGCCGATGATCTCGACCTGGGCGGCGTGGTCTACGGGCTGGACCTCTCCCACATGTACGTCGGCCGGGGGTTTCGATGGCGCCCCTTCGCCGCCGAGGACGATCGCTGGGTGCGCGTGTTCGCTGCAGTGGGGCTGGAGATGCTGCTGCCAGTGGCCGGTGTCTCCGAGGTGATCACCACCAGGCTCGGCGCCCGGCACCGCCTCTCCGACCTCTCCCGGTCGTGCACCCTTGGCGACCGGCGCGGCCCCTGCCTGGGATGTGTCAAGTGTGCCCGCAAGGAGCTGCTCAAGGCGGCGGTCGAGGCACGCCCCATGACCGTCGAGGCCCTCGACCGACTCGCCGCCAGCCCGAGGGTGGTCGAGTTCCTCTCGCGAACCCCGGTGCAGAACCAGCACACCTTCGAGTACGGCCTGGCCCGCGTGCCCGGCCTGGAGGGATCGGTGTTCCAGCCACTGCGCGACGCCCTGCGACCGACCGTCGAGGACACCTTGTGGCTGGAGGCGATCTACGGGCCAGCTCTGAACCTCCTGCCCGCCGAGGAGGCCGCCCGCCTGGTCGCCCGGGCCGCGGCGGAGGGCGTGCGGTTCATGACCCACGACGAGGAGGCACGCGTCGAATCGTGGGTGGCCCGCTCCGGAGCCGCCGGTAGTGCCCGGAACCTCACACCAGCCGGCTGATCGGATCGGTCTCCAGACCGATCGTCGCAGCGACCCGGTCGATCTCCTGCCACATCAGCACCTCGGTCTGCAGGATCAACTCGATGGCTCGGCCAGATTCGACTGCGAGGCGATGGGCCTCGAACAGCTTCTTGCGCATCTCGTGCGGGTTCTCGGCGGCAATGAAGTCCGATCCCTTGCGCGCCAACCCTTCGATACCTGCCATAAGGCTGCCGACCTCGGCACGGAGGCTCTCCAAATCGGCACGGGCATCATCGACCTCGGCGCGCAGAGCAGACAGCAGCTCCTCGGCCTGTTCCAACGTGGCGTACCTCCGGTCGAGGGTCGCCTTGGTGCGTTCCCGCAGCCTGCGGATCATGATCGAAGCCTCCTGAAGTCCTGGGCGAGTGTACGGGCCGCCGTTGGGCCGGCCCTAGTCTCGCCCGATGCGGGTCTCCGTCAGGTGGGAGGGCGCCACCGCCAGGTTCCGGATCGACCTCCTCCCAGGGGAAGAGTTGAGGGGCACAGGTCAGTTCCACATGACCGTCGAACTCGTGGCGCAGCAGTTCCGCCTCACACTTCCCGAGCCGATCCCCGAACCCCACCCCGATCTCGTGGCCCTGGCGGCGCTCACCGTGGCCCGGCCCTGGACACGGCACACCATGATGGTCGAAAGGGGGGTGTCCCCCCGGTTCGCCGAAGCAGTGGAGAGGGCTCTCGGTATCGAGGTGTGCCCCGTCGACTCCCACCTGACGTCGCGCACCCCGGGCCCCGGAAGAATCCTTTCCTACTCCGGCGGGCCGGACAGCATCGCCTCCCGCCTCCTGCTCGGCCCGCTCCCCCTCTGGCACCTTGTACGGGTCACATCGCGGTCGGTGCCGAACCGCGCCGGACACATCACCGCCGGGGTGACCCGCCGCCTCGTCGAGAGCGCCGCCGGCCTGGGCGAGGAGGTCGTGCTGGTCGAATCCGACCTCGAGTTCGTTGCAGCCCGTCCCTTTCCCACCTATCCGCAGACCGAGGCTGTGCTGGCAGGCCCGGTACTCGCCGCCGACAAGGTCGGCCTGGGGACTCTCGCCCTGGGCCGGACTCTCAACGGCACATATGTCCTTCCTGAGGTAGGGGCCCGCCGTCCCGACCCCGAGATGGCCTGGATCGAGGCGTTCGCCGCCGCCGGCGTGAACCTGGTGTACCCGGTGGCTTCGATGTTCGAGGTGGTGACCCGACCCCTGGCGTCCCGGACACCGCTCGGCACCCTGGCGCGCTCGTGTGCAAGAGGCAACTACTCCACGCCGTGCCTCTCATGTCGCAAGTGCGCGTGGTCGCAGCTGCTCCTCGCCGCTCTGGACGAACGGCCCATGGAACCGACTGCCCTGAAGCGGTTGGCCGCTTCGCGGGAAGTGATCGCCGACTTCTCCGGAGGGCCTCCCTATCCGTCCCAGCCCGTCCTCGAGTACGCCCTGGCGCGGGTTCCCGAGCTGGAGGGAACCGTGTTCGACGAACCGCTACGAATCCTCAGGCCAACCCGCGAGGCGACGGCCTGGACCGAGCGCTACCACCCGGGGGCGATCGCCGAGATGGCCGCCCCCATCGGGCAGGAACTGACCGTCGCCCTCGAAGGCGCCGGCGTGGAGCCGATGACCCCGCGAGAACAGGAGATGCTCCTCGGCTGGGTGGCCGAACCGGCGGCACGTACGACCGACAGTGGTCAGCCGAGCAGGGGCTCCTAGTCTCGCGCCAATGCGTGTCGCCGTCGGCGTGGAGGGGCACGAAGTCCTATTCCGCCTGGAGCTACTTCCGGGTGAGTTGCCGCGTGGCCACGGCCAGTTCCACATGGAGGTCATCTTCGGGGTGCCCGAGTTCCGGGTGAGGCTGCCGATGGCACCCGGCGACCTGCACCCCGACCTGGTGGCGCTCACAGCCTTGACCGTCGTGCGGCCCTGGTCGCATGAGCTGCGGATGGTGGGATTGGCCGTGTCTCAGAAGTTCGCAGGCGCCGTTCATCAGGCGTTCGGCATCGAGGTCGGACCCGTCGACCCGGCACTGACTCCGCGTAGAGCCATCGGGCGACCGGCAATCTCCTACTCGGGGGGACCCGATTCGATGGCGGCAGAGTCGCTGGTCGGTCCGGGGATCCCGTTGATCCACATGGTGCGCATCCCACACCGTCGGGTTCCCTATCGCACGGCCCGCCACCGGGGCGACGTCCACAGGGCGCTGGTCGAACATGCCCTCGCCGCTGGCGAGGAGGTCCACTTCTTCGAGTCGGACCTCGAGTTCGTGGTGGTTCGTCCTCACCCGACCTTCCCTCAGTGGCCCTCGATCCTCGTTGGCCCGATCCTCCTGGCAGACCTGCTCCAGCTGGCAAGCATCACATACGGGCGGACACAGAACGGGATGTACCTCGACGAGGGGCGCCGGTTCAACCCGGCTGCCGACTCCGAGCTCGCCTGGGTGGAGGTGTTCGCGGCCGCCGGACTCGACCTGCTGTACCCCACGGCCGGCCTCTCCGAGGCCTCGACCCTGCGCCTCGCCTCACGGCACCGACTCGGTGATCTCAGTCGTTCCTGCATGCTCGGCGACCATCGCGGCCCGTGTCTCACCTGCCGCAAGTGTGCCCTCAAGGAACTGCTGCGAGCCGCCATCTCGGGCGCTCCTCTGCCCTTCGAAACCGACCGGAGGCTCGGCGCTTCTCCGTCCGTCGTCGAGTACCTGGAGACACCTCCCTACTACCACCAGTACCTCCTCGAGTACGGGCTGCCCCGGGTGCCCGGGATCGAAGCCACCGTGTTCGGCCTCGCCGCCCGCCATCTGCGGTCGACGGTCGAGGAGACCGCGTGGATGGATCGCTACTACCCGCCAGCTCTCGACCTGCTACCCGGGCCGCTCGCAAACCAGGTGGAGTCGCGGCTGCTCGAGGAGGGCATCGAGGTCATGACCGAGCGAGACATCGAGCTGTTCGAGTCCTGGCACCCGGGTCGAGCCCTCCGCGCCGATCGGCAGCCTCAGCCGGCGGCGCTCGACCCTTCGTAAGCGGCGACCACTTCCTCGACCTCTCCCTGCATCTTCACCCGTCCATGGTCGAGCCACAGGACGCGCTGGCACAGCTTCCGAATCGTCGGCATGGCGTGGGATACGACGATCACCGAGGCGCCGCTGTCGATGAGGTCCCGCATCCGCTGCTCCGACTTCGCCCGGAAGCTCTGGTCGCCCACCGACAGCACCTCGTCGACGATCAGCACGTCCGAGACGGCATCGGTGGCAACGGCGAAGGCCAGCCGGGCGACCATTCCCGACGAGAAGGCACGGGTGGGCACATCCACGAACTCGGTCAGCTCCGCCCACTCCATGATCCCGGGGAGGCGCTCTCGCATCTCGGCCTGTGACCTGCCGAGCAGCGCCCCGTAAAGCATCACGTTCTCGCGAGCCGTGGACTCGGGGTTGAATCCGGCACCAAGGGAGATCATCGCCGCAACGGTCCCCCGCACCACCACTCGACCGCTCGTCGGCGGCAACACCCTGGCGATCACCTTCATCAGGGTGCTCTTGCCGGCGCCGTTTGGTCCTATCACGCCGACGATCTCGCCTGGCCGCACGGTGAGCGTGACACCATCGAGTCCCCAGAGCACTTCGCGCTCCACCTGCCCCTTGAAGAGGTTGATGGCGAACTCCTTGAAGGTCCCGACCCGCTGACGGTCGAGCCGGTACGCCAGGCGCACGTCGGTCACTTCGACTGCGGGGACGCTCACAGCGACACCACCACGTTCTTCCAGTTGCGGGAGAACACCCACACGCCGAGGGCGAAGGCCAGCAACCCGCTTCCGACGGCTACTCCCACGGACGCCCAGGAGAACAGGTCTCCATAGGCAAAGGCGCGGAACATCACGATGTGGTGATAGAGAGGGTTGAGGTCGAGGAGCACGCGCCAGCCTTCGGGGATGATCTCTGCGTAATAGAAGGTCGCAGCCATGTAGGTGGCGAGTTGGGTGAGGACCTTGACCAGGTCGAACACGTCGTAGAAGAGCACAGCCAGTGAGGCCACCACCAGACCGAGGCCGGCGACGAAGAGGAGCATGGCCGCGATCGACACCGGGACGAACAGGAACGTGATGGGGATCCCGACACCCTGCACCAGTTGGATCAACACCAGCGGCACCAGGCTGATCATGAAGTTGATGGCAGCGGCGATGGCGGCGGCGAAAGAGAAGACTTCGGGCGGAACGAACACCTTCGCCAGTACGCCGCGGGCGTCGACGATGCCGGAGCCGGCGGCGCCGATCCCCTGCGCGAAGAAGCCGGCGAGAAGCACCCCCGCCGTCAGATAGACGATGAAAGGCGCCGCCCCTCCGGGCCGGTCGAACAACTGCGAGAACACGATCCAGAAGACCGCCACCGTCAGCAATGGGTTGAGAAGCGTCCACCACACCCCCAAGACGGACCGCTTGTAGCGCACGGTCAGGTCGCGGGTGACCAGGAGGCGGATCAGGCCTCGGTACTCCCAGAGGTGGCGCAGCTCGGTGAAGGGGGCTCGCCGCTGCGCCGAGTCGTATAGGGCAGCAGATCTCGCGACCAACTCAGCCTCACGATCGGGTGTTCACGCCGGGGGGCGCCCCGCGACACTACTAGGGGTCGGGGGCTTCGAGGCCTCATGCCCAGTCACGGCGGCTTCGGTGGGCTCTACGCCGGGGTGGGTGGTGGTCTGAAGGGGTGGTGGGGGCGCAAGCGCGACCTGCCTTGTGGCAAGCCCGATTCATTACCGATGCTGTTTCTGCCCCCATCCCCCTTCGGGGTACTCCCTCCGACGGGGGGAGGAAAGACCGAGCGAAGGGCCGACGGCGACGTTCCCTCCCCCGTAGGGGGAGGTGGCCCAGAGGGCCGGAGGGGGCAGCACGCGACACAGGTCTGGCGACGTTCCCCCCTGCGGGGGGAGGAGAGACAGGACCGACCTTGCAGTAACCACTCCGGTGGGGGGAGGAAAGCACCGCCCGACCCCCGACGCCTCATCTCTAGGATTGATCGTCGCGTGGGCGACGGGGGAGCATGACCGACGCAACCGATCAGCCGACCCTGCCGTCCTGGGCGCGAACGGCGCTGGTCGTCGGCCTCCTCTACGCCTTTCTCGCCGGGGTCAAGGCCCTCGAATCCGGCATCGGTGGCCTCGGCGAAGGATTCACCGATCGCATCTTCGAAGGCGTCTCCAACCCGTTCGCCGGCCTCTTCGTGGGGGTCCTGGGCACGGTGATCGTCCAATCGTCCTCGGTGAGCACCGCCACCATCGTCGGCCTGGTCGGTGCCGGCACCCTCTCAGTCGAGGCAGCGGTCCCGATGATCATGGGCGCCAACATCGGCACAACGGTGACCAACACCCTGGTCTCAATGGGGTACATGCGCGGAGGGCACGAGTTCCGACGGGCCTTCGCCGGGGCCACCATGCACGACTTCTTCAACCTGATCTGTGTAGCCGTCCTGCTCCCGATCGAGCT
The DNA here is from genome assembly GCA_030584185.1 of Acidimicrobiia bacterium. NCBI lineage: Bacteria > Bacillati > Actinomycetota > Acidimicrobiia > Acidimicrobiia bacterium. The sequence goes on from CP129495.1 coordinate 1,216,140, forward strand.
CGCCACCGACTTCCTGGCGCGTACCGCCACCTGGCTCACCTCGGTGTTTCGATCCACCTCCGTCGGTGTCATCGGCCACGGCGATAGCCCCATCAAGGTGGCGGTGGGGAAACCGGCAAAGGTACTGTCCGGGCTGCTCGAGGACATCGGGCTCTCGCCGAGCGCCGTCGGCACCATCCTCCTCGTAGTCGGCTTGGTGGTCATCCTCGTCTCGCTCGCCGCCATCACCCACAACATGCGGCGACTCATGATGGGCGGCATCGAACGATCCATGAACGCCGTGCTGGCACGAGGCGGCGGCCTCGCCGGCATGGCGGTCGGAGTGGTGATGACGGTCGCCGTGCAGAGCTCGAGCATCACCACGTCGATCCTGATTCCCATGATCGCCGCCGGAGTGCTCACCATCCCCAATGCCTTCCCCATCACCCTCGGCGCCAACCTGGGGACGACGGTGACGGCTCTCCTGGCGTCATTGGCGGCCACTCGCCCCGAAGGGCTCACCATCGCACTGGTGCACCTCCTGTTCAACGCCGTCGGGGTACTCATCGTGTACCCGGTGGCCCGAATGCGGCGGATACCGATCGCCCTGGCCGAGGGCCTGGCGCGCGCCGCCGACGAACGCAGATCCCTCGTATTCCTCTACGTGGTGGGAGGATTCGTCGTCGTACCTCTGCTCGGTGTGCTACTTCTTCGTTGAGAGGAGACGGACCATGGTGCTGGAACTGTTCAAGGGCGGGGGCGACGAAGGCCTAGCCGTCACGTCGGCCCGCATCGCCGAGATGCTGGTCGACTGCAGGCACACCTTCGACCTGGCGTTCGGCGCCCTCCTCGACGGGGTGGAGCCGGCGAGCGTGGGGAAGGAGGTTCGCAAGACCGACGTGGGGGTCAACAAGGCCGAACGCGCCGTCAGGCGCGAGCTCCTGGTACATGTGAGCGTGCGGGGGACGACCGCCAACATCCCGATGGTGTTGGCGTCGATGAGCGTGGTAAAGGATGCCGAGCGAATTGGCGACTACGCCAAGAACATCTGGGACCTCGCCGCAGAAGGGATCGACCTCTCCGACGCTCCCGACCGTGAGGTCCTCTCCGGATGGCGGGATCGGGTCTCGGCGGCCATCGGCGAGGTATCTCGCGCCTTCGTGGAGCGCGACACGGAGTCGGCCCACCGGCTACTCAAGGAGTTCGACGGACTCCTCGACGAGTGTGACCAGATCATCTCGGCCCAGATCAACTCGACCGGATCACCCAGGGACGCCGTGCCACGCGCCCTGCTGTTCCGCTATGTGAAGAGGATCGTCGCCCATCTGATGAATGTGCTCACCTCGTTGGTGATGCCGCTCGACCGCCTCGACTACTACGACGAGAAGAAGGCCGACCGGGACTGAACGCGGCGTTTCCTCCCCGACGGGGGAACGCGCGACATTGGCCTGGCGACAATCCCTACAGCCTGCGTTCCGACCGGCTCCAGTGGATCACCGGCCTAACCACCACCCGGGCCGGCTCGCCGGGAGACTGCGGCTGCACCACACCGGTGGCAGCGATCAGGTCCTCCACCCGACGCTCCCAAGAGTGCTCCTCCAGGGCCCGACTCCGATCGGGCCGAGGCGCCGAAAGGGCAGACTCCACCGCGACCAGGAACTCCGCCGAGCGATACACCCCGTCCATCCCGTCCAGGGAGCGCAGGGGTGGCGCCGCCACCGGCACTCCGCACGCCAGGTACTCGAACACCTTCAGGGGGCTCACCGCGTGCGTGGTTGGCGAGACAACGAACGGAAGCAGGCCCACGTCGAACCGGCACACGTAGGCGGGCAGATCCGCCTGCGCCTTGAGCCCGAGGAGATGGACGTTCCCCGGCAGCGGCCGCCGCCGCGCCGGCGGATCGCCGATCAGCACCACTCGACCCTCGGGCCACCTCTCGGCCACCGCCGCCACCGCCTCCCAGTCGAGCCAGTCCCCGTAGAGCGAGCCGTGATAACCGAACAGCGGCCCATCCCCGCGGGGGAGATCCTCGGGAGCCGGCCCCGGCTCGACACCGAACACGTCGGCGTTGACCGCGTTGGGGATCACCACCGTCTCCCGACCAACCGCAGCCGCCACCGGCATCAGATCGGGGGCGGAGACGACCACGGAGTCCGCCTGGCGCAGGAACCTCTCCTCCACATCGCGCCGGTACCAGTCGCCGCCCAGGGCCGGGTCCGACCACAGGTCGATGACGTCGTAACACACGGACCATCCTTCCAGTGGCGCCGCCACCGCATCCAGGTAGGCGGGCGCAGGGACCTCCACCAGGATCAGACCCCCCCGGGCGGCGCGCGCCAACAGGGTCGGCAGGTGCACCTGATCGGCGCGCTGCTGCTCCAGGCGCAGATGGACGAACCGGAGTCCGAGATCGACCGACTCGTGGGTGCCTGCCAGGGCGACGAACACCACGTGGAAGCCGCGCCGGAGCGCCTCGAGGGCGATCTGGGCGCCACGCCCGCCGCCACCCACGTCGTGGATCGGCACCGCCGCCAGCACCACCACCACCGGCACCTCGATGGGGTCATGGCGTCGGGGATCGACCTCGGCCGACACCTCGGGAATCAGCGCCAGCCGATGCCCGGCGCCGGCCATCCGGTGCCACAGCCCGGTCAGGTCGTCGCCTTCCCCGGCGCCGACGTCGGCCATCACCTCGGCGGAGACCAGGGCGGCACTCGGCTGCAGGGAGGGCTCCACGCGGCGCCGCCCCACCAGACGGGGCCTGTCGGTGAGAGCGGCGAACGCTGCCGAGGCGCCGCTCGCGGCTATCGCCCGTCGCAGGGCGGGCAGCCGGGAGGCATCGCCGAGAGCCACCGGATCCCCCCGGGGAGCACCACCTCCCGGCAGCGCGCCGACGCGATAGGTGTCGGGCGTGGTCGCCAGCCACCGCCGCACCTCCCGGTCTGACGAGACGAACACGTCGACGTTGCTGCGCACCTGGCGCGAGTGCTGATGCAGCCGGTAGCGGGCCATGATCCGATCGGGCACCAGCGGACGGATCAGCCGCTTCAGCCACATGGGCATCACCGCACCGCCCAGTCGGGGATCCGCCCCGCCTCCTCGGGCCGATGGCGGACCACGGTCATCCCCTCCGGCACCACCCCCGGATCCACCATCCACTCGGGATCGGGACAGGAGCCGACGGCCAGGTCGCCGGCGGGGAGCCCATCCGGGAGTGTCCACGGGCCGGATCCGGGATCGACCACCGCCCACCGCCGCCACACCGGGATCCCCGCAGCCACCCGGCAGGCGGCGCCGGGTGCTGATTCCAGGGCGTCGGCCACCCGCACCAGGTCGGCGACGGTGACGCTCCGGCCCCGGACGTCGGCCAGGTACTTTCCCCTACTGCCGGTCACCGCGGCGCACAGCCCGGCCGTGGCGTCGACCGGCACCACTTCGGCGGAAGCCCCACCGTCGATCCGGGTGCCGCCGTCGGTCAGCAGCACCAGCAGCGGATACCACTCGGCCTTCAGCCGCTCCAACTCCGAGCGGCGGTACTGGGCTGGGTGACGGGCGATGATCCTCCCCGCCGCCTCCTCGAAGTCTGCCTCGCTCTCCACCGACATCGACACCCCGTGCTTGCGGTACCGGTAGAGCGGCCGGGGCACCCGCACCTGGCCCCACCCGGCGGCGTCGAGCCGCATCCACATGTCCCAGTCCTCGTGCCCCTTGCGCATGGTCTCGTCGTACCCCCCGGCCGACTCCCAGGCGGCCCGGCGCATCAGCACGCACTGCAGCACACCGTTGGAGAGGCGCTGCCAGAAGGGATTGAAGGGACGGGTCGCCCACATTCCGTACACGTCGCCGAACAGCACCGCCCAGCAGTGGGCGAAGCCGGCTCCGGGGTCGCCCTCGATGGCGGAGAGCAGGGTGGACACGTACTCGGGCAGCAGCTCGTCGTCGGCGTCGAGGGTCACCAAGAACTCACCCCTGGCCGCAGAGATCCCGGCGTTGCGCGCCCCGGGCAGCCCCCGGTTCTCCTGTCGCAGCAGCCGGATGCGGGGCCACTCTCCGAGGCGGTCCAGCACCGCAACGGTCTCCTCATCGGTGGAGCCGTCGTCGACGAGGACGATCTCCCACGACTCGAAGTCCTGTTCGAACACGCTGCGCACCGCCCCCTCCACCCACCGGCCCTGCTCGAAGCAGGGGATGACGACGCTCACCCGCGGGGTCTCCACATCGGGGAACTCCCCGGCCGCAACGCGCCGCTCCAGACGCCGCCACTCCCGCTCCCGCTCCCGCCGCTCCTTCTCGGCAGGCCAGGAGGCGGCGCTGCGGTACCGCTCCTTGATCCGCCGCGGGACCACCCACACGGCGAGCCGGGCGAGAGGCGCCGGCAGGATCCTCAACAGCCGGCGAGCCACGCCGGCCCCGCGCGGCGGTGGGGGCTCCAGCAGGCCTGCGACGCCCTGCACGGCCGCCGTGGCCAGGCCGGCCTGGCTCTGGTGATGACGCGGCGCCGGGAGCCGGCCCCGGTAGGCCTCGACCGGGTCCCCCACGGCCGGCGCCGCAGCGGCAGCGAGACGACCGAGGCGTTCCAGGTCGTCGGCGGCGGCCCGCAGCGCCGCCTCCAGGCCCCGCACAGTGCCGTCGTACTTGGCTACGCCCACCGCTTCGTCGAGCCCCGCAAAGGCCGGGATCTCCGGGGCGATCACCGGCAGGCCGGCCCGGCGGACCTCGTGCAGGGCGGCGCAGAACGTCTCGAACCGGCTGGGCACGATCACCGCCCAGGCCGTGGCCATCGACTCCAGGGCCCGACGCCGGGGGAGCGCCCCCTCGAACCTCACTCCGCTCCGCAGGCGATCCGGTATCCGGTCGATGAGCATCTCGACCATCGACCGGTTCTCGGTGGCCGACCAGCCGTCCCCCCCGATGAAGCGCACCCGAACCCCGTCCATGTCGTCGAACAGTGGGAGCGCCGCCTCGAGGGCGTCGTGAGAGCCCTTGACCTCGCTCAGCCGCCCGTACACGACGAACTCGGGGGCCGGCGCCGGAGACCAACGCACCGGCGACACCACCGGCACCGGCGGCGGACCGACCACGATGCGCACCGCCTCGATCCCGTAGCGTTCTCGGGCCCACCCGGCCAAGGCGGCCGAAGGGGCGATGACGACGTCCGCCATCCCGAACACCGTCCGCTCCATCTCGGCGAGCGAATCCAACGGGGGCGGCAGTGCACCCATCGCCGCCCCCATCGCCTCCACCGGGCCGTGCAGGCGGACCCCGATACGGATGTTCTCCATGCCCAGCTCGTTGCGATGGGTGAGAGCCCACCAGGCGGGAACGTCGAAGTCGGGGAACTCGACCAGGGAGGGAGGCTCGCCCTCACCGAGCAGGGTCGCCAGGGCCTCGGCGAGCAGCCGGGACCGCTCCACGTACCACCGCAGGGATCCATCCGGCTCCGGGAGGTCGACGACGCTCAGCTCGAACCTGTCATCTCGGACCTGACCGGCGCCGGGAGCACCGAGCAGGACCTGCACCCGGTTGCCGGCCGCCGCCAGGCGCGCCGCCACCTCCGCCACCACGACGCCCGCCCCTCCCGGGTACGCGGGCTCCAGCTCGGAGGTCACGAACACGAAACGCGACATCAGGGCACCCTCCTCGACCCCTGTCGGTCCAACCGCTCCAGCAGCGGGGCGATCCTCTCGTCCCAGGAGGCGCCGGCGGCGGCGGCGCGCAGGGCCGCCCGCCCGTCGTCGTCGACCTCCAGTGCCGTGTGCAAGGCGGCGGCGAAGGCGACCGGATCGGCAGCCACCGCAACCCCCGGAACCCCTTCGCAGGCGGGGAGTGGTGTCGACACGACGGGTACCCCGGCGGCGAGGAGCTCGAACAGCTTCAGGGGACTCACCCCTCGGGTCATGTCGTCGACCACGAACCAGATGGCACCCACGTCGAAGGCGGCCACATAGGCAGGGATCGCATCGCTCGGCCTCTCACCCAGCGACACCACGTTGCGCGGCATGGCATCGAGATCCGACCGCACCTCCGGGGACACCGGACCCACCAGCACCAACCACCAGTCGGGGTTGTCGGCGGCGACCGCCGCCAGCAGGTCGAAGTCGAACCAGCGGGCGACGGCGCCGTGATACCCGATGATCGGTGCCGTGTCGGGAAGGTCCGGTGGACGCTGCGTGTGTGCAGCGAAGCGATGCAACTCGACGCCGTTCTCGACGAGCAGGATGTCGTCGCGCTCGGCGCCATGGCGGTCGGCCAGCACCGGCGACGAGGCGATGACGACGTCGGCAGTCTCCATGACAGCAGGATGATGGGACCGCACCCGGCTCGGTTCCGGCATGCCGACCTCGTCGGCGTCGTAGATGGACAGGTCGTCGAGCACGTCGTAGACGATCACGGGATCATGGAACCGCGAGAAGAGATCCCGGAGCGGGGCGAAGTGGGTGTAGAGGATGGTGTGACCGGCCGGAACCTCGTCCAGGGACGGCACGATGGTCACACCGTCGGCGACTCGCCTCCGGGACTCCCGGGGATCGACGAAGAACACCGGATGGCCCGCCCGGGCGAAGGCGGCCAGCAGGTACTGCGGACGCTGGCGCATCACGTCCCACCTCGCCCAGGTGGGGAGGTACACGACGGGACGCAACGAACCGGATGCGGGGGGCGGGCCGCCGGGCGCGCCCGTCATCTGACGGCGCAGCCGTCGCATCCCCGGAACCCGGCGCAGGGAGCGCCGCAACGGCCCCGGAAGCCGGTATGCCAGGCGAGCGAACCTTCGCCCGATTCCACTCACCGGCCACCGCGTCGGCGTCTGCGGCTCGGCGAACCACCGACGGCCGGGAGGAATCGCCCCCGCCAACGGCTCGGGCACGGGTGCGATAGGTGGGGGGTCAAGCCGGTTTCGGCCACGCCGGGACAATACCGGTGAGTGGGGGTAGCGCCGGGGAGTCCACTAAACCACCGGGCAATGGCGCCCGATGATCCCCACATGCTCGTCTGCGCCAACTGTGCACGGCCGATCCGGTTCCAGGGGGCCGGATGGGGTCATGTGGACCCGGCAAGCCGCTGCACCAGCCCCAAGGTCGCCTGGCCGCCGCCGACGAGCGGTGACGACGAGCCGGATCGGCGTCAGTCCCCCTCTTCCCGCCGCTCCTCGTAGGGCTCGAATCCGGCCCACTGGTAGGTGAGCAGCCCGCGTGGATGCTCCCGGCTCGACGATCGCACCCACACCCGATCCGGTTCATGGTCCCAGGCGGTCTCGACCGCCGACGCCAGCAGCATCTTGCCCAGGCCCCGCCCGATGAACTCGGGAGCCAGGCCGAAGCGGGCGAGCTCGACCTCGCCGACGGCGCGGCGATCCAACTCGAAGAACCCGGCCGGGACCCCTCCGATGAAGAGCACGAACACCTCCACCGCAGGATCGGCAAGCCTTTCGATCAGTTCGGCGTCGGACCTGGTGTCGAGCCCGGGCCAGCCCCAGCCGTCTCCCACCGTGGCGTGCAGATACCGGTAGAAGCGCGGGTCGGGCTCCTCGAGGCGGAGCAGCATCCCCGACCGGTGCGGCCGGGTAAAGGTCAGAGACGGACGAGAACGCATCTCCAGGTAGGTGGTGATCACCTCTGCCATCGGGCCTCCGGGGCCAAGTGTGGCCCGCCCCGGGGCAATGCTCAACCGGAACCCCGGCGCGGCGGGCCGATCTCTATGATCCCGTCTCCATCAATACGACCCGTTCGGGGCGGCGGGCCTGCACCCAAAGGAGGGCCGTGTCCGCCGTTCCCACACGCCGAGAGTTGATCGCCTGGCTCGCCGCATTCACATTGCTGATCACGGTCGTCGTCGGCCTGAGGATGGACGAGGCGCGCTCGTACACTGTTGGGCCATCCACCGCCGTCGCCTATGTGGCAACCGGCGCCAACTATCCCGACGCCCTGGCGGCCTCGTCGGCGGCGGCGCTCGGCCTGGGCCCGGTGCTGCTCACCGAGAAGGACTCGATCCCATCCGCAACCATGGGCGAACTCACCCGGCTCGATCCACAGAAGATCTACCTGATGGGCGGGACCGCTGTGATCTCTTCCGGCGTCGAGAGCCAGCTGGTGACCCTCTTCGGCGCCGGCCGGGTGGAGCGGATCTCCGGCAACAACCGCTACGAGACCGCCGCCGCCCTGTCGGCGGCCACCTTCCCCACCAGTGGCCTCTATCCGAGGGCGGCGTATGCGGCCAACGACTCTCTTCCCGACGGCACCGGCGGCGAAAGCCAGATCCTGCTGACCTTGAACATCGATGCACCGTCTCGCGGCTACCTGCTCATCGACGCCGGGGCCGACGCCTACTACGGTCCGGCGCTTGCCAGCAGGTGCTGGGTGGCGGTCGACTCGAGCGCCCCGGTCACCGGATCCGTGCGCTACTTCACCCTCAACGGCAGCCTCGCCGACAACGGCGAGGAGGACTGCACCACCGAGGTCGGCGAGATCGTGGACGCCGGGACCCACGTGGTCACCTTTCGCACCAATGCCGCGGCGGGAGTGAAGTTCAGTGGCGGCGCCCTGACGGTGCTGTGGGTGCCATTCGGACCGTTCGGGGAGCGACCCTGACGGCGCCGACTGCCGCACCGCTGCGGCATCCGACGCGGTGACCGCACCGCGACCTGCCCCGCCTCAACCGGAGTGTCCGATGGTCACCAGGACCGGGCGATGCGCCGACCCGAAGGCCGGGCCGGTGTGGCGACCTTCGGATCCCAGGCCGGCGGTGTGAAGCAAGTGGTCGATGGGGATCGAGAGCGGTCCCCATCCGTCGGGCCATGTCGGCTGAAGCCCCGACCCGGCGAGGGTGTCGATCAGGCCGCCCCGCTCGCGGAGGGTGACGAAGGCGTGGGACCACGGTGTGGCATTGAGGTCCCCGACCACCACCACCTCGCCGTCGCGTCCCGCCACCCAGTCGGCGGCGTCGGAGAGCATCCGGTCGCGACGCCCGGATCGAGCGGCATCGGTGGGCGACGGCGGGTGCAGCCCGAGGATCTCGATGCGCTCGCCGTCCAGGTTGACGGCAAGCGCCGCAGCCTCGCCTCCGAGGCGGACCTCGACCACCCCGGGGAGCAGCGAGGGTCGCGCCAGCACGGTCACCCCGGCCACCCGGCCGCGAGGCACGATGGTCACCAGCCGCAGCGGCAGGTCGGCGGCGCGGATGGCGTCCTCCCACTCGAACGACGACTCGAACAGGAAGACGACGTCGGGATCCTCGGCGGCGATGAATCCGACCACCTCCTCCCGGTTCGGGTTGCTCACCCCGACGTTGAACACCATCACCTCGATCCGGTCGGCTCCCGTGATGCCGGGACCGCCGAACAACAGGTGGGGCACCACCACGACGGCGTTGACCACACCTGCGGCCAGGACCAACACGGCCAGGCCCCGCTGCCCGGCCAGAGCCACCAGACCGAGCAGCAGGGTGATCGCCGCCAGCTGCGGGCGAAAGTTGGCGGCGAGGTCGAGGAACCACACGAGCGACCCGAAGAAGGCGAGCAGCCCGAGCGCCGCCGGGACCGTTGCCATCCACCCGGCCACGAGGCAGACGCGGCGCAACGGCGATCCCGCCGCTGCGGGTTCGATCAGGACCGCCCCCCGGCTCGGATGAGCAGCGTCCGGTAGAAGGAGACGGCTGCGGCGGCGTCGGCGACACGCACCCGCTCCCCGGTCCCGTGGACCCGGCCCAGGTCCTCGGTGGTCACCTGGAACGGGGCGAACCGGTACACGCCGTCGGCGATCGGGGTGAAGTACCGCGAGTCGGTTGCCCCGAGCAGGATCCAGGGGGTGGGGGTGGCGCGGGGGAAGACCTCGCCCACGGTGGATGCGATCAGGTGGAAGCCTTCGGTGTCGGTCGACGAAGGCGGGGCCGGATCGGACGACTTGCCGAAGTCGATGGCACGCACCCGGACCTCGTCCCCCACCACCGACCGGACGTGATCGATCACCCCGGTGGCGGTGTCCCCGGGAAGGATCCGGAAGTTGACGATTGCCGAAGCCTCCTGTGGCAGCACGTTGGATTTCACCCCTCCCCGGATGACGGTGGCCGCCGCCGTGGTGCGGATCAGGGCGTTGGTCTCGTGGGATCGGGTGAGGAGCCGCTCGATGAGCTTGCCGGTGATCTCCAGCCGGCTCAGCATCCAGCGCCGGGGACCCCGGCTCACCGATGCCAGCACCTCGAAGAACTCGCGCTGCGGTCCCAGGCGGGTCGGCATCGGGTTGTCCTCGATGGCCTTCACCGCGGCCGCCACCCGACCCACCGCCGTGTGCGGCGGCGGCATCGACGAGTGCCCGCCCTCGCCGGAGGCGCTGATCTCGAGATCCAGTGAGGCCTTCTCGCCGATGCCGATCAGGCCCAGGGGCGGCACGCCGGGCATCAGGTCGGAGACCACGGCGCCGCCCTCGTCGAGCACGAACCGGAGCCGGACGCCGCGTTCACCGAGCATCTCGGCCACCACCGCCGCCCCCCGGGCACCACCCACCTCCTCATCGTGGCCGAACAGCAGGTGGACGGTGGAGGCCGGGGTGAAGCCTTCGCCGAGCAGGGCCTCCACCGCCTCCAGGATGGCGATCAGCGACCCCTTGTCGTCGAGGGTTCCGCGGCCCCATAGGAACCCGTCGGCGACCTCCCCCGAGAAGGGGGGCTTCTCCCAGTCGTCCTCGGTCCCCTCCTCGACCGGGACCACGTCCTGGTGGGCCATCAGCAGGATCGGCGAGGTCGTGGGATCGGACCCCTCCCAGGTGAAGAACAGCGTGTGCCCGCCCACAACCTCCAGGTGGAGGCTCCGGTGGACCAACGGATAGGTCTGGGCGAGGAAGGCGGCGAACTGCGTGAACGGTTCGGGGTCGAATCCATCCTCGGACGACATCGTGGGGATGCGGACGGCGGCCGCGAGGTGCTCGAGGAAGGCGGTGCCGTCGGCTGCAGGCGCCACCGCAGTTGTCGGCACCTCGCCTGCTTCGCGGCCACCGCTCCATCGCCGGCGCAGGGCGGCCGCAGCGGCGGCGCCGACCCCGACCCCGGCGATGATCCCCGTCTTCTTGCGCGAGGTCATGGGGGGATGGTACGTGGTTGCGATCGGCGGGGCGTGCTCGGTGGCCGGGCGCCGGTCGGGTTATCTTCCGTGGCGATGCACTGGCTCGACCGTGCCGCCGAGTTCACCACCGCCCGGCTCCCCACACACAAGCGGGCCTTCCACCTCGGGTGGGGGGACGGCGGCGTCGTCGACTGGTACCTGGAGAACGCCGGGCGGGTGCCCCCGATCGCCGATGCCGAGGTCCGCCTGCGTCCGGCGCGGCGCAGTGGTCGAGTGGTGATGCGCGACATCTGGTTCGAGAGCCCGTTCGACATGCTTCCCGAGGCAATCCGCCGGGTGCAGGCTCGCTGGCTGTCCCCGATCCCCGAGGCGGACAGGGTCGTCCTGCTCCACGCCGCCTGGAACGACGAGGACTACCGCACCCGGATGCGGATCGCCGGCGACCTGCTCTCGCGGGGGATCGGCGCCGTCATCGTGCAGCATCCCTACTACGGGGAGCGGCGGCGCAACGGTGCCCTGGGCACACCGGTTCCCCTGGTGAGCGACTTCTGCCTGATGGGACGGGGCGGGGTGCTCGAGGGGCGGGTGCTGGCGCGGTTCCTCCACCGGCGCGGCCTGCGGGTAGGGGTCGCCGGGTACAGCATGGGGGGCAACATCGCCGGGTTCGTGGGTGCCCTGGTCGATTTCCCGGTCGCCATCGCCGCCGTGGCGGCGCCGTACGCCGCCGGACCGGCATTCATGCACGGGCTATTGCGCTCGGCCATCCCATGGGAGGCGCTGGGCGGCGAACACCCCGAGGTGGTGGAGCGCCTCTCGAGGGTGCTCCACGCCGGATCGATCCTCAACCATCCTCCGCCACCCCACACCGCCGCAGCCGTGCTCCTTGCCGGGACCAAGGACGGCTTCGTGCCCACCGCCGCCACCCAGGCGATCCATCACCACTGGCCCGGTTCGAAGATGGAGTGGGTCAACGCCGGGCATGCCAGCCTTCTGTGGCGCAAGAGGGACCTGATCGCCGCCACCATCGCCGAGGCACTCGACCGGCTCGATCGGCTCGGGGGGTCGCCCCCCGATGAGGGGTGACCTGGGGGGCGAAGGGTGCGAGGAGAGCCTGGCGGAGTTCCCTCCCCGGGGAGGTGGTCCGATGGGCCGCAGGGGGCAGCGTTCCCTCCCCGGGGAGGTGGCCCGAAGGGCCGGAGGGGGCACTGGCGCTACCAAGGTGTGCGACGCGACCCGTTCAGAATGCGTAGCCTGCCGGGAATCACAGGGGCGCACTCACAGGAGGGGGCAGTCAGGAGACTGCCATGTTCGCTCGTCCATCGATCCGGCCGATTACGTCGGTTCGAGTCCTGCTCGTCGTGCTGGTGACCGCCCTCGTCGGGACCCTCTACCGGGTGGCGGGAGCGGACTCACCTGATCCTCAGGCCGCCGAGGTGGCTTACATCGCCACCGGGACCAACTTCCCCGACGCCCTCGGTGCCGGCCCTGCGGCTGCACTTGGCAACGGCCCGATCCTGCTGGTCCAGACCGACTCGGTGCCGTCGCAGACCACAACCGAGCTGAACCGGCTGAAGCCCAGGCTGATCGTGATAGTCGGGGGCACGGCGGTGGTCTCGACGACGGTGGAGAACACGCTGAAGGGCCTGTCGTTCGGTCCGACCGTGATCCGGGTTTCGGGATCGAACCGGTATGCGACTGCGGCTGCGATCTCCGAGTCGGCGTTTCCGTGCGCCGACGGCGACGTGATGGCTGGACGAGACCGCACCGGTGTGGTGTGCCGCCCGGCGTTGTCGGGGATGTGGAACACCCAGAAGGTCGTCGAGACAGGGTTCGTCGGCTACGACACCTCGCTGGCGATCGACGCCTTCGGCAATCCGGCGATCTCCTACTACGACGGCACCACCACCGACCTGATGCTGGTCAGGTGTTCGGATCCAGCTTGTGCCGGGTCCAAGACCATCACCACTGTGGACCCCAATCTCTCGAACGGTCGCTACTCGTCGCTGGTGCTGGACTCCTCGGGCTTCCCGGTGATCTCCTACCACGACGCCAGCAGCGGCTTCCTGAAGCTGGCACGCTGCTCGAATCTCACCTGCACCGCCAAGACGCTGACCACGGTGGATGCGTCGTTCTCCGTCGGCAGCCACACCTCGCTGGCCTTGGACTCGTCCGGGCTCCCGGTGATCTCCTACCACGACGCCGACGGAATGGATCTGAAACTGGCCCGCTGCTCAAATGCCACCTGCAGTTCCGCAACGCTCGTGAGCGTGGACAGCGGATCGGCTGAAGTCGGCTGGTTCACATCGCTGGTCCTGGACTCGTCGGGGTTCCCGGTCATCTCCTACTACGACATGACCAACACAGCTCTGAAACTGGCCCGCTGTTCTGATGCAACCTGCACCGCGAGGACGCTGACGACGGTGGACTCGAGCGGCGATGTCGGATTCGAGTCGTCGGTCGCCCTGGACACGTCGGGGTTTCCGGTGATCTCCTACCACGACGGGACCAACGGAGATCTGAAGCTGGCACGGTGCACCAACTCGGCATGCACCACGAACACGCTGACCGTCGTGGACTCGACCGGCACGGTCGGGCGCATGTCCTCCCTGGTACTCGACAGGTCGCGCTTCCCGGTGATCTCCTACTACGACGGCAGTAACGAGGACTTGAAGGTGGCCCGCTGCTCCAACGCGACCTGCTCATCGGCGACGATCACCACGGTGGACTCGGCTGGAACCGTCGGGTTCTACACGTCCCTGGCGCTCGACCCCGCCGGCAATCCGGTGATCTCCTACCAGGACTTCTCCAGCGTCGACCTGAAGCTGGCTTCGTTCTGAGCGCCTGGTGAGAGGGGTTGGGGCCGGGCGGGCCGGCCCCAACCTTCCACGCCCCGGCCGCGCGCCGCTCGCCTATTCTCTCGTCTCAACGCGGCCCCGCCACGGGCTTACCAAGGAGGGGAACATGTCCCTGTCGAAGCCGCCGGCGCTTCCGCTCCGTGCCCTGCTCGTGGTGCTGGTGACCCTCATGGCCGGTGTGCTGTACGGGGTGGCGGGGGCGGACTCGCCGGATCCCCGCGGCACCGAGGTGGCTTACATCGCCACCGGGACCAACTTCCCCGACGCCCTGGGTGCGGGCCCTGCGGCTGCACTTGGCAACGGCCCGATCCTGCTGGTCCAGACCGACGCCGTGCCTTCTCAGACCACGGACGAGTTGAACCGTCTGAAGCCGCGCCTGATCGTGATCGTGGGTGGCACCGCAGTGGTGTCGACAGGTGTGGAGAACACGTTGAAGGGCCTTTCGTTCGGTCCCACGGTGCTGCGGGTGTCGGGTGCGAACCGGTATGCGACGGCGGCTGCGATCTCGGAGTCGGCGTTTCCGTGTGGTGATGGCGAGGTGATGGCGGGAAGGGACCGCTCGGGTGGGGTGTGCCAGGACCCGCTTACGGGAATGTGGAGCATCCAGACGGTGGATTCGGGAGGAGATGTAGGCATCTACGTGTCGCTGGTCCTGGACGCCTTCGGCGATCCGGTGATCTCCTACCGCGACGAGACCAACACGGATCTGATGTTGGCGCGCTGTTCGGATCCGGCCTGTTCGGGTACCAAGACGATCACCACGCTGGAGTCGTCGAACTCCTACTACCCGTCGCTGGCCCTGGACTCGTCCGGGCTCCCGGTGATCTCCTACTACGACGCCGGCCCGGATGATCTGGAGCTGGTGCGGTGCAACGACCTCACCTGCGGTTCGAAGACCACGACCACGGTGGATTCCAGCGGCTCCGTCGGTCTGCACACCTCGCTGGTCCTGGACTCGTCGGGCTTCCCGGTTATCTCCTACCGCAGCTTCTCCAGCGGTGACCTGAAGCTGGCCCGGTGCCACGACGCCACCTGCACCACCAAGACGATCGCCACCGTCGAGGACTCCTTCGACACCGGCTACTGGACCTCGTTGGTGCTCGACACCTCCGGGTTCCCGATCATCTCCTACTACGACGCCTCCGCCCGGGATCTGAGGCTGGCGCGCTGCGCCGATCTCACCTGCTCGTCCAAGACGCTCCAGACGGTCGACAGCGAGGTCTTCGATGTCGGCAAGTACTCGTCGCTGGCCCTGGACCGGTCCGGGTTCCCGATCATCTCCTACTACGACGTCACCAACGCCGACCTGAAGGTCGCCCGATGCAGCGACGCCGCGTGCACGACCAGCGTCCGGACCGCCGTCGATCCGGGGAACTTGGTGGGAACGTACACGTCGCTGGTTCTCGACGTCGCGGACAACCCGGTGATCTCCTACTACGACGAGGCCAACGGGGACCTCAAGCTGGCCCACTGCAGGAACCCCGCCTGCACGAGCGGCACCGTGATCGTCACGGTCCCCTCACTCGGCGATGTCGGCAAGTACTCGTCGCTGGCGCTCGACCCTGCGGGCAACCCGGTGATCGCCTACTACGACGGCTTCAACACAGACCTGGCACTGGCTTCGTTCTGAGCGGAGCGTGAGGGAGGTGGGCGGGTCGGCCTGCCAGCCCCGAACGGTCACCGCTCGGCCACCTCCATACGGAGGCTCGGTGCCCGGTACTAGCCTCCCGCCCCATTGCGACCCCGATGTGGGGCGAGACAGGAGGCAGTGATGTCCGTGCGCGCGTCGATCCGGCCGAGGGGTTTGCTCCTTGCGCTGCTCGTCGTGTTGGTGACCGCCCTGGTGGGGACTCTGTATCGGGTGGCGGTCGCAGATGCACCTGATCCTCAGGCCGCCGAGGTGGCTTACATCGCCACCGGGACGAACTTCCCCGACGCCCTCGGTGCCGGCCCTGCGGCTGCACTTGGCAACGGCCCGATCCTGCTGGTCCAAACCGACTCGGTGCCGTCGCAGACCACAACCGAGCTGAACCGGCTGAAGCCCAGGCTGATCGTGATAGTCGGGGGCACGGCGGTGGTCTCGACGACGGTGGAGAACACGCTGAAGGGCCTGTCGTTCGGTCCGACCGTGATCCGGGTTTCGGGATCGAACCGGTATGCGACTGCGGCTGCCATCTCCGAGTCGGCGTTTCCGTGCGCCGACGGCGACGTGATGGCTGGACGAGACCGCACCGGTGTGGTGTGCCGCCCGGCGTTGTCGGGGATGTGGAACACCCAGAAGGTCGTCGAGACAGGGTTCGTCGGCTACGACACCTCGCTTGCGCTGGACGCCTTCGGCAATCCGGCGATCTCCTACTACGACGGCACCGCCACGGACCTGATGCTGGTCAGGTGTTCGGATCCGGCCTGCGCCGGGTCCAAGACGATCACCACCGTTGACCCGAATCTCTCGAACGGTCGCTACTCGTCGCTGGTGCTGGACTCCTCGGGCTTCCCGGTGATCTCCTACCACGACGCCAGCAGCGGCTACCTGAAGCTGGCACGCTGCTCGAATCTCACCTGCACCGCCAAGACGCTGACCACGGTGGATGCGTCGTTCTCCGTCGGCAGCCACACCTCGCTTGCCCTGGACTCGTCCGGGTTCCCGGTGATCTCCTACCACGACGCCGACGGCATGGATCTGAAACTGGCCCGCTGCTCGAATGCCACGTGCAGTTCCGCGACGCTCGTGAGCGTGGACAGCGGATTGGCCGAGGTCGGCTGGTTCACGTCGCTGGTCCTGGACTCGTCGGGGTTCCCGGTGATCTCCTACTACGACATGACCAACACGGCTCTGAAACTGGCCCGCTGTTCGGATGCCACCTGCACCGCGAGGACGCTCACGACGGTGGACTCGGGAGTCGATGTCGGCTTCGAGTCGTCGGTCGCCCTGGACACGTCGGGGTTTCCGGTGATCTCCTACCACGACGGGACCAACGGAGATCTGAAGCTGGCACGGTGCACCAACTCGGCATGCACCACGAACACGCTGACCGTCGTGGACTCGACCGGCACGGTCGGGCGCATGTCCTCCCTGGTACTCGACAGGTCGGGCTTCCCGGTGATCTCCTACTACGACGGCAGTAACGAGGACTTGAAGGTGGCCCGCTGCTCCAACGCCACCTGCACGGCCAAGACCGTCGTCACGGTGGACTCGACCGGAAATGTCGGCATGAACACATCACTGGCCCTGGACCCGACCGGCAACCCGGTGATCTCCTATTGGGACGTGACCAACAACGACCTGAAGCTGGCCTCGTTCTGAGTGCTCGGTGAGCGGGGGTGGGGCCGGACGGACCGGCCCTGCCCCGCTCAGGTCTCCTGGGGGTCATCACGCCGACCGGGCCGTGCCCGACGGCCTAGTCTCCGCCGTCGAGATGACCCGATCCCGGGTCGAGACAGGAGGCTGCGATGCCCGCGCGCGTGTCGATCCGGCAGACGGGCCCGGTTCTCGTCCTGGCGGTGGTGGTGGTGACGGCTCTGGTCGGGTTGCTGTACCGGGTGGCGGTGGCGGATTCGCCGGATCCCCGCGGCGCCGAGGTGGCTTACATCGCCACCGGGACCAACTTCCCCGACGCGCTGGGTGCGGGCCCTGTGGCTGCACTTGGCAACGGCCCGATCCTGCTGGTCCAAACCGACTCGGTGCCGTCGCAGACCACAACCGAGCTGAACCGGCTCGAGCCCAGGCTGATCGTGATCGTCGGGGGCACGGCGGTGGTATCGACGACGGTGGAGAACACGCTGAAGGCCCTGTCGTTCGGTCCGACCGTGATCCGGGTGTCGGGTTCGAACCGGTATGCGACCGCGGCTGCGATCTCGCAGCAGGCGTTTCCGTGTGCCGATGGTGAGGTGATGGCGGGACGAGACCGCAGCGGTGTGGTGTGCCGCCCGGCGTTGTCGGGGATGTGGAACACCCAGACGGTCGACTCGACCGGGACCGTCGGCTGGTACCCGTCGCTGGCTCTGGACGCCTTCGGCAACCCGGTGATCGCCTACTACGACGCCACCAACCATGATCTCGAGCTGGCCCGCTGTCATGATGCCGGCTGCACTGGCAAGACGCTCACGACTGTTGATTCGTCCGGCTTCGTCGGGAAATACCCGTCACTGGCGTTGGACGGGTCCGGGTTCCCGGTGATCTCCTACCACGACGAAAGCAACGGCGATCTGAAGCTGGCCCGGTGCTCGAACCTCAATTGCACCAGCAAGACGCTCACGACGGTGGACCCCGACCACGCGGGCTGGTTCACGTCGCTGGTGTTGAACGCATCCGGAAACGCGGTGATCTCCTACTTCGACTACACCAGCACGGACCTGAAGCTTGCCCGCTGCGAGGACGCCAACTGCACCACCAGCACACGGACCACGGTCGACACGACCGACAACGTCGGCTGGTACACGTCGCTGGTGTTGGACGCGGCCGGGCTCCCGGTGATCTCCTACCTCGACGCCGCGTTCGGGAGCCTGGAGCTGGCCCGCTGCTCCAACGCGACCTGCACGACAAAGACGCTCACCACCGTGGATGCTGCCGCCGGCCTCGGCTCCTACACATCGCTGGCGCTGGATGCATCGGGCTTCCCGGTGATCTCCTACTACGACGCCATAGAGGCCGACCTGATGGTGGCCCGCTGCTCCAACGCGACCTGCACGACCAAGACGCTCACCACGGTGGACTCGGCCGGCACCGTCGGCTTCGAATCGTCTCTGGTGCTCGACCCCACCGGGAACCCGTTGATCTCCTACTACGACCTCACCAACCAGGATCTGAAGCTGGTGCGATGCTCGAACGCGACCTGCACGTCCAGGAAGATCGTCACGGCCGACTCGACCGGTGACGTCGGCTGGTACACCTCGCTGGTGCTCGACCCTGGAGGCAACCCGGTCGTCGCCTACTACGACGGCAGCGGCCTCGACCTCCGGGTCGCCTCCTACTGAGCGCCCGGTGAGCGGGGGTGGGGTCGGACGGGCCGGCTCCACCCCTTGGGGGTTGTGGCGACGCGACGGGTTCTGGTTGCGTAGCCTGCCGGGACGCACAGGGGCGCACTCACAGGGAGGGGGCAGTCAGGAGACTGCCATGTCAGCTCGTTCGTCCATCCGGCCGATGGCGCCGGTTCGTGTCCTGCTCGTGGTGTTGATGATCCTGGTGGGGTTTGGGGTGGCGGGTGCGGATTCGCCGGATCCCCGTGGCGCCGACGTGGCTTACATCGCCACCGGGACCAACTTCCCAGACGCCCTGGGTGCGGGCCCTGCGGCTGCTTTGGGCAGCGGGCCGATCCTGCTGGTCCAAACCGACTCGGTGCCGTCGCAGACCACAACCGAGCTGAACCGGCTCGAGCCCAGGCTGATCGTGATCGTCGGGGGCACGGCAGCGGTCTCGACGACGGTGGAGAACACGCTGAAGGGCCTGTCGTTCGGTCCGACCGTGATCCGGGTGTCGGGTTCGAACCGGTATGCGACTGCGGCTGCGATCTCGCAGCAGGCGTTTCCGTGCGCCGAGGGTGAGGTGATGGCGGGACGCGACCGCCAGGGTGTGGTGTGTCGTCCGGAGCTGTCGGGGAACTGGAGCACCCAGGAGGTCGACTCGACCGGGACCGTCGGCGCTTACACGTCGATCGCTCTGGACGCCTTCGGCAACCCGGTGATCTCCTATCACGACTCCACCAACACGTCGTTGAAGCTGGCGCACTGTGACGACCCGGCGTGTTCGGGTGGTGGCGAGTCGATCGTCACCGTGGACAACACCGCCAATCTCGGCTACTACACGTCGCTGGCTTTGGATTCTTCTGGGTACCCGGTGATCGCCTACTACGACGCCACCAACACTTCGTTGAAGCTGGCACACTGCAACGACCCGAACTGTTCGAGTGGTGGCGAGTCGATCGTCACCGTGGACAACACCGCCAATCTCGGCTGGTACACGTCGCTGGTGCTCGACTCCTCCGGGAACCCGGTGATCGCCTACCACGACGTCACCAGCGCCTCGTTGAAGCTGGCGCACTGTGACGATGCGAACTGTTCGGGTGGCGGCGAGTCGATCGTCACCGTGGACAACACCGCCGATGTCGGCTACACCCCGTCGCTGGTTCTCGACGCCGCCGGGAACCCGGTGATCTCCTACTACGACTCCTCGAACTCCTCGTTGAAGCTGGCGCACTGCAACGACGCGAACTGTTCGAGTGGTGGCGATTCGCTCGTCACCGTGGACAACGATGCCGAGCTCGGCCGGTACACGTCGCTGGTGCTCGACTCCACCGGGTACCCGGTGATCTCCTACTACGACAACGCCAACACCTCGTTGAAGCTGGCGCACTGCAACGACGCGAACTGTTCGAGTGGTGGCGATTCGATCGTCACGGTGGACAACACCGCCGATGTCGGCTGGTACACGTCGCTGGTGCTCGATTCCGCCGGGAACCCGGTGATCTCCTACTACGACCTCACCAACTCGGCCCTGAAGGTGGCGCAGTGTGACGACGCGAACTGTTCGGGTGGTGGCGAGTCGATCGTCACCGTGGACAACACCGCCACCGTCGGCTGGGACTCGTCGCTGGTGCTCGACCCGGCCGGCAATCCGGTCGTCTCCTACTACGACGCCACCAACGGCGACCTGAATGTGACCTCGTTCTGAGCGCCCGGTGAGAGGGGGTGGGGCCGGACGGACCGGCCCTGCCCCCCGGAAGCCCCCACACATCTCGGGGAGGCCGCCCTCCCGAGCCGGCAACCGGTGTCATGTCGGGCCGCCACCGCGCCTTGCGGTGGGGACGCTCCCCGCCCAAGTCAACGGCGGCTTCGTGCACACCGACGCCACCACCGAGTTGCGCGACCATCGCTGGCGCGGATCGGAGATGGAGGTGCCGACTCCGGCCACACCGCACACCTGTGGCGCGAGCGGGACCTGATCGCAGCTTCCGTCGCCTAGGCGTTCCGCCGGCTCGGTCGCCTCGGTGATGCCCCGTTGCCGAAGACGGCGGATAGCCTGGGCGGGTGAGCGAGACCCGGGTCGAGGTGGCGGGGCGCACCGTGCGGGTTTCCAGCCCCGAGCGCGTGCTCTTCCCCGAGACCGGGATCACCAAGCTCGATCTGGTGGGCCACTACCTCCGGTGTGCCCCCGGTGCCGTGCGAGGGGTGTGGCGGAGGCCGACCTCCCTGAAGCGCTGGCCAGGAGGAGCGTCACACGACTTCTTCTTCACCAAGCGGGCACCAGGGGCGATCACCCACTCCCACCCGGTCCGGTTCCCATCCGCTCGGTTCGGGGTGATGCCCTACGTCGAGGACGCCACCGACATCGTGGAGCAGGTGCAGCTCGGGGTCATCGACCTGAACCCGTGGAACGTTCGCATCTCCGACCTCGACCATCCCGACGAGCTCCGGTTCGACCTAGACCCGACCCCGGGGTTCGGCTTCGAGCACTGCAGCGCAGTCGCCGGGGAACTCCGAGTCCTCCTCGAGGAGATTGGCCTGATCGGCTGGCCCAAGACCTCCGGATCGCGTGGCATCCACGTCTACGTGAGGATCGAGCCTCTCTGGGATCAGTTCCAGGTGAGGCGTGCCGGCCTTGCGTTGGCGAGGGAGTTGGAGCGACGCACCGACCTGGTCACCACGGCGTGGTGGAAGGAGGAGCGCTCCGGGGTGTTCATCGACTACAACCAGAACGGCCCGGACCGTACCGTCGCCTCGGCGTACTCGGTGCGCCACACCGGCCTGGTGTCGACGCCGTTCGCATGGGGGGAACTGGACACGATCGACCCGACGGCGATGACCATTCCAGAGTTCGCCTCCCGATGGGAGGCTGTCGGCGACGTGACCGCCGGAATCGACGCGGCCTCCGGAGACCTCTCGCCGGTGATGCGGATGGTCGATGCCGACGAGGATCGGGGCTTGGGGGACGCCCCCTGGCCACCTCACTTCCCGAAGATGCCCGGGGAGCCTATGCGCGTCCAGCCGAGCCGCCGTCGACCCGAGAAGTGAGCCACCAACCTGGTGGAAGCAACGGACCACCGGGGCAAGACGCAGCGTAGGTCTGGCGACATGCCCTCACCCGGGAGGTGACCCGAAGGGCCGGAGGGGGCACAGACGCGACACGGCTCATGGCAGGCTCGGGTATGGACCGCCGTTGCTTCTGCCCCCCTCCCGGCTTCGCCGGACTCCCCCCTACGGGGGGAGAAAACACCGGGCAGGAGGGACGACATGCCCTCCCCGGGCGGTGGCCCGAAGGGCCGAAGGGGGCACAGACGCGACCAGGCATGTGCCGCGTTCCCTCCCCCGCAGGGGGAGGTGGCCCGAAGGGCCGAAGGGGGCACAGACGCGACCAGGCATGTGCCGCGTTGCCTCCCCCGCAGGGGGAGGTGGCCCGAAGGGCCGAAGGGGGCACAGACGCGACCAGGCATGTGCCGCGTTGCCTCCCCCGAAGGGGGAGGTGGCCCGGAGGGCCGGAGGGGGCACAGGCGCGACACGGCATGTGCCGCGTTGCCTCCCCCGAAGGGGGAGGTGGCCCGGAGGGCCGGAGGGGGCACAGGCGCGACACGGCTCATGGCAGGCTCGGGTATGGACCGCCGTTGCTTCTGCCCCCTCCCGGCTTCGCCGGACTCCCCCCTACGGGGGGAGGAAACACCGGCCCGGGAGGTCGACATGCCCTCCTCGGGAGGTGACCCGAAGGGCCGAAAGGGGCACAGACGCGACCAGGCATGCGCCGCGTTCCCTCCCCCGCAGGGGGAGGTGGCCCGAAGGGCCGAAGGGGGCAACCCGCGACACGGCTCATGGCAGGCTCGGGTATGGACCGCCGTTGCTTCTGCCCCCTCCCGGCTTCGCCGGACTCCCCCCTATGAGGCAAGGGAGGAAGACGGCGCTCAGGCCCCCACCACCGCCGAGAATCCCAGGCCAGACGGACGCTGCAACTGTTCCATGGTGCAGTCCCTTGCCTCCTTGTCGGGTCGCCAGCGCTCGAACCTGGTGGCGTGCCGGAAGCGGCCCCCTGTCAGCTGGTCGTATGAGACCTCGACGACCAGCTCCGGTCGGACCGGCACCCACGAAAGGTCCTTGTCCCCGCTCCACCTGCTCTCGGCGCCAGGCCGCCGCACCGCACCGTCGGGACCGAACGCGTCGGCGGCAACCATCCCCTCGAGCCGCTCCATGATCGCCACCCGATCGCTCGCCGGGAACCCGGAGCAATGTCCGATGAAGTGCAACCCGGCCCCGGCGTACAGACCGAGCAGGATCGAGCCCACGCCCGTACCGACGGTGTGGAGGCGATAGCCGCCGACCACGCAGTCCACGGTTCGCCGATGCTTCACCTTCACCATCGCCCGCTCACCCTCCCGGTAAGGAGCGTCGATCGCCTTGGCCACGATCCCGTCGCAGCCCGACGCCTCAAGCTCGTCGAACCAGCGCTCGGCGACGGTGCGGTCAACGGTGGAAGGCGTCAGGTGCCACCTACCTGGCATGGGGAACAAGGATTCGAGCTCCGCCCTGCGGCGCGTGAACGGCTCGCCCCTCAGGTCCTCGCCCCCCACCGCCAGCAGGTCGAAGGCGACCAGGTCCGCTGGGGTCTCCAGTGACAGCCTCTCGATCCGCGACGTCGCCGGATGGATCCGGTTCTGGAGGCCATCGAAGTCGAGTCGGTCGCCCTTGACCACCACTACCTCACCGTCGACCACGGTGCCGGCAGGCAGACCCTCGAGCGACGGCCCCAACTCCGGGAAGTAGCGGAGCAGCGGCTTGTGGTTGCGGGAGTCGAGGCGCACCGGCACGCTCCAGGCGATCGCCCTGAAGCCGTCCCACTTGGGCTCATATGCCCAGTCGCCTTCCGGGATGGCATCCCGGGTGCGAGCCTCCACCGGGGTGATCGGCGGCAGAAACGGGTGTGCCATGGAATGAGGCTATGCCCACGACCGTCGCAAGCGATGGGTGATCGTGGCGGCGCCTCCGTCCGCTCAGACGAACACCGGAACGACGGCGAAGTACCCGACGATCAGGGCCACCGCCTCGACCCTGCTCACCCGCCGACCGGTGTGGAGGAACCACCACACGATCACGGAGCACACGGTGGCGGCGATCACTGCGGTCACCCGTACCGAGACGTCATCGACGAGTGCCGGTTCCACCGTCATTGCCAGGCCTCCCACGAACAGGGCGTTGAACAGGTTGCTGCCGAGAAGGTTTCCCAGGACGAGGTCGGTCTCATGGCGACGGGCCGACTGCACCACGGTCACCAACTCCGGGAGCGAAGTCCCGACCGCCACCATGGTCAAACCGACGAACCCCTCGGAGAGCCCCGCCCGTCCCGCCAGGTCCAATGCCCCCCAGAGCAGGGCCTGGGCACCGGCAAGGGTGCCCACCAGGCCCAGGCCGGTGCGCAGCACCTCGACACGGGTCGTTCGCACGGCCGGCGTGACCAGGTCGTCGAGCTCGAGACCGACGGGGTCGCGCCCACTCATGGCCGACTTCAGGAGGACAACCACCACGATCACCATCGCCGCGACGAGAAGTGCTCCCAAGAGCCTGTTCGGCACCTGCATCGCCAGGCCGAGGCCACCCGTCGCCACCAGCGCCAGGGGGGCCTCGCGCCGCACAACCCCGGAGGTCACAGTGAGCGGTGTGATCAGTGCACCGATACCTAGGAGGAGGGAGAGGTTGGCCAGGTTCGAACCGAGCACGTTGCCCGCTGCCACCTCGACCCTGCCCTGGCCGGCCGCCAGCAGCGAGACCAGCAGTTCGGGTGCACTCGTACCGAACCCGACCACTACCACGCCGACCACCACCGCCGGCACACGGAGCAGCCGAGCGAGTGCGGCGGCACCGATCACGAACTGATCGGCGGCGTAGGCGAGCAGCAGGACTCCGAACGCTACGGCGGCGATGGCGAGCAGCATCGTGTGCAGAGTAGAGGTGGGTGATCCGGGAGCCAGGCCTGTCGGGCGGGGACCATCGGCTCCATGGGTCTGACGACATGCCCTCCCCCGAAGGGGGAGGTGGCCCGAAGGACCGGAGGGGGCGCCTGGAATAGCGGTAGAGTGTCCGGGAATTGATAACGAGTCACTCAGGTTCTACACTACGCAGACACTAAGAACATACCCGGAAGGCGTCGCCGCGCCCATCGGATCAAGAGGAGCATCATGTCGCGAGCAGTCGGAATCGATCTCGGCACCACAAACTCCGTGGTCGCCGTCTACGAGGGCGGCGAGCCCACAATCGTCGCCAACGCCGAAGGGGCGCGCACCACGCCATCCGTCGTCGCCTTCTCCAAGGGCGGAGAGGTGCTGGTCGGCGAAGTGGCCAAGCGCCAGGCGATCACCAACCCGGACCGCACGGTCCGCTCGGTGAAGCGCCACATGGGCACCGACTGGTCCATCGAGATCGACGCCAAGTCGTACAGCCCTCAGGAGATCAGTGCCCGCATCCTGATGAAGCTGAAGCGGGACGCCGAGGCCTATCTGGGATCGCCGGTCACGCAGGCCGTGATCACAGTTCCCGCCTACTTCGGCGACGCCCAGCGCCAGGCCACCAAGGAGGCCGGACAGATCGCCGGGCTCGAGGTCCTGCGGATCATCAACGAGCCAACCGCCGCCTCCCTGGCCTACGGGCTCGACAAGGAGGGGCAGGATCAGACGATCCTGGTCTACGACCTCGGTGGGGGCACCTTCGACGTCTCGGTGCTCGAGATCGGCGAGGGCGTCTTCGAGGTGAAGGCGACCGCAGGAAACACCAGCCTGGGCGGCGACGACTGGGACCAGCGGGTCATCGACTGGATCGCCAAGCAGTTCAAGGACGAGCACGGCGTCGATCTGTCCAAGGACAAGATGGCCCTGCAGCGCCTCAAGGAGGCGGCGGAGAAGGCGAAGATCGAGCTGTCCCAGGTCGCCTCCACCGACATCAACCTGCCGTTCGTCACCGCAACTCCTGACGCCGAGGGGAACATGCAGCCGCTGCACCTCCAGGCGACGCTGACCCGCTCCGAGTTCGACCGGATCACCAAGGACCTCGTCGAGTCCACCCGCAAGCCGGTGGAGCAGGCGATCAAAGACGCCGGGATCAAGGTGTCGGACATCGACCATGTCATCCTCGTCGGCGGCTCGACCCGCATGCCTGCGGTGCAGGACCTCGTCAAGTCGCTGACCGGCAAGGAGCCGCACAAGGGCGTCAACCCAGACGAGGTGGTCGCCGCCGGCGCCGCCCTGCAGGCGGGAGTGCTCAAGGGCGACGTCAAGGACATCCTCCTGCTCGATGTCACCCCGCTCACCCTCGGCATCGAGACCATGGGCGGCGTGTTCACCAAGATGATCGAGCGCAACACCACCATCCCGACGCGCCGTTCCGAGATCTTCACCACCGCGGCGGACAATCAGCCCGAGGTGGAGGTCCACGTGCTCCAGGGCGAGTCCGAGATGGCGGATCGCAACGCCAGCCTGGGCCGGTTCAACCTGACGGGCATCGCTCCGGCGCGACGCGGGGTGCCTCAGATCGAGGTGACCTTCGACATCGACGCCAACGGCATCGTGGCCGTGTCGGCCAAGGACCTGGGCACCGGCAAGACCCAGCAGATCACGATCACCGGGGGCACCGCACTGCCCAAGGACAAGATAGAGGAGATGGTCCGGGAGGCCGAGGCACACGCCAACGAGGATCACGCCCGACGCCTGCTGGCGGACGCCCGCAACCGGGCCGACCACGCCGGCTACCAGGTCGGGGCCCAGCTCGAGGAGCACGGAGACAAGCTCTCCGCCGAAGAGCGCGCCGCCGTGGACGACAAGGTGGCGGCCCTCAAGAAGCTGCTCGAGGATCCGGCTGTCGAGGCCAGCGATCTGGACTCGGCCACCGACGACCTGCTCGGCGCAGCCCAGGTCCTGGGGCAGAAGATCTACGAGGCGACTCAGGCCGAGGTGCCGGCCGGTGACGACGACGACGTCGTCGAGGCCGAGATCGTCGAGGAGGGCGAGGGCTCGTGAGCACGGCCGACGAGACCGCCGACGAGGTGGTGGTCGGCGAAGTCGTCGACCTCCCCGAGATCGACCTCGGCGGTTCATCCGATGAGAACGGAGCGCCCCCCGAGGCGGCGGCTCTTCTCGACGACCTGCGGCGGGTGGCAGCCGACTTCGAGAACTTTCGCAAGCGGACCGCACGGGAGCGAGAGGATCTGATCGCCAGGGCCTCACAGCGGCTGGTGGAGAGGCTGCTCCCGGTGCTCGACTCGTTCGACTCCGCCTTGAGCGTCGAGGTGGACACCCCGGCCGCCGAAAAGTTGCAGGCCGGTATCCGCTCCACCCATCAGCAGCTGCTCGACGTCCTCAGGGCCGAAGGCCTGGAGGTCGTGGGCGCGACCGGGAAGCCGTTCGATCCCGAGGTCCACGAGGCGGTGGCCGGCGGCGGAACCGGCCATCTGGTGGTCGGCGAAGAGCTCCGCCGCGGCTATCTGATGCGGGGGCGGGTCATCCGGCCGGCACTGGTGGCGGTTACCGCCTCCGACCCGTCAGAGGAACCGGAGACGATGTGACCCCAAGGCGCGAGTGGCTGGAGCGCGACTACTACGAGGTGCTCGGCGTGAGTCGCGACGCGCCCGCCAAGGAGATCAAGAAGGCATACCGGGCCTTGGCGCAGAAGTACCACCCGGACAACAACCCCGGGGATGCCGGGGCCGAGGCCCGATTCAAGGAGGTGGGCGAGGCGTATCAGGTCCTCTCCGACCCCAAGGATCGCGCCGAGTACGACAGGGTGCGCGAGGCCTTCAGTCGAGGCGCCTACGCCGGAGGCCCCGGAGGACAGACCCAGTACGTCCACGTAGAGGACCTGGGCGACCTGGGAGACCTCCTGGGCAGAGCCGGATTCGGCGGGTTCGGCGACATCTTCGGCGGTGGGCGAACCCGCCGGCCACAGCCCGGCGCCGATCTGGAGTCGGAGATTCGGCTCTCATTTCACGAGGCCATCGAAGGCGTCACCCGCAAGGTCGCGGTCGACCGGGGTGGCCGGCGAAGCGAGGTGACGGTGAAGATCCCGTCTGCCGTCGACGACGGTGCCCGGATCAGGGTCCGGGGCAGGGGGGAGCCCGGGCGCAGCGGCGGGCCGGCCGGTGACCTTTATGTCCGGGTTCGGGTCGCCGACCACCCGGTGTTCACCCGCCTCGGACGCAACCTCAAGGTGAAGGCACCCATCTCCTACCCCGACGCCGTCCTGGGGACCACCATCACCGTGCCCAACCTGACCGGCACCGTGACCCTCAAGGTCCCGCCGGGGACCCAGCACGGCACCGTGCTGCGCGCCAAGGGCAAGGGCATCGAGACGCCACGCGGCACCGGCGACCTCCTGGTCGCCGTGGAGGTACAGATTCCCCAGCAGGTCGATCCCGACCAGCGCGAGCTGCTCGAGCGCCTGCGAGCCCTGGAGACAGAAGCCAGCCCGACCCACCTGGGGGTGTGACCATGGTCAGCGATTCCCAAGAAGCCGTGTACATCATCTCGGTGGCCGCCGAGCTGGGCGGGGTTCATCCCCAGACACTGCGCATCTACGAGCGGCGTGGACTGCTCAACCCGTACCGCACCCCGGGTGGAACCCGGCGCTACTCCGACCGCGACCTGGAGCAGCTCGGCCTCATCCAGGAGCTCACCGCCGAAGGGGTCAACCTGGAGGGGGTCAAGCGGATCATCGAACTGCGCGATGAGATCGAGCGCCTGCAGCATCAGGTGAGCCGCCTGCGGCGTCTTCTCGGCGAGGCCGAGCAGCGGAATGCCGCAGGCGAGAGACCGCCGTCGGTCATGGGAGGCAGGCGAAATCTGCCCGACCTGCCCCGCGGCGACCTGCTCGACCGATGACCATCCCCCTGGTGGGCGGGGTCCCCGCGATCTCCGCCCACCAGATGCGCCGGGTCGACGAGATCATGATCGACCAGCTCGGCATCGACCTGCCGCGGATGATGGAGAACGCGGGCCTGCAACTCGCCGCCCTCGCCCGGCGCAGATACCGGTTCGACACGGTGGCGATCCTGGCCGGCAGCGGCGGCAACGGTGGCGGCGGCCTGGTCGCCGCCCGCCATCTGGCGAACCGCGGCGTGACGGTGACGGTGACCACCGGCCGTCCGCCCGGCGTGATGACCGAGGTGCCTCGCCGTCAGTACGACATCCTCGAAAGGATGGGGGTGCGCATCACCGACGAGCCGGAGGCCGCCGACCTGGTGATAGACGCCCTGATCGGCTACTCGTTGACAGGTGACCCGCGGGGGCGGGCCGCCGACCTGATCGCCTGGGCCAACGGCCAGCCCGCCCCGGTCCTGGCGCTCGACGTGCCCTCCGGTCTCGACGCCACCACCGGTCGGGTGGGCGACCCATGCGTCGTCGCCGATGCCACGCTCACCCTGGCCCTACCCAAGACCGGCCTCGAGGCGGCACCGCACATCGTCGGGGCGCTGTATCTGGCCGACATCTCGGTCCATCGCTCGGTGTACCGCGAGATGGGAGTCGACCTCGTGGACCCGTTCTCCGCCGGGCCGATCGTGCGCCTCCGCTGACCGCTGCCGAGCTGCGGACGCGAAGGGGCCCCGGCCGGTGGCCGGGGCCCCCAAACGCCAGGGAGGATGGCGTCACACGCTCAGGCCTGCACCTCGACGCCCCGCCAGAAGGCGATGCGTCCGGCGACCCTCATGGCTGCCGGGGAGGGATCCGGGTAGTACCAGGCGGCCGCAGGAAGCGTCTCGCCACCTACGACGACGTCGTGGTATCGGGCGGCTCCCTTCCAGTGGCAGACCGAAGACCGGTCGCTCGGAGCGAGCAGGTCCTGGTTCACCGACGCTTCGGGGAAGTAGTGGTACCCGTCGACGACGACCGTGTCGTCGCTCTCGGCTATCGCCACACCCCTCCAGACCGCCTTGGCCATGAACGCTCCTTGCTTCCTTCCCCGGGGAACGCCCAATCGCGCGGAGTCATTCCCCTTCGCCGGCTGGGCGCCCGGTTCGGGCGATCAGGGCGTTCACCGGCCTCACCACGAGGAAGAACAGTGCCGCCGCCACCAACACGAAGTTGGTCACCTGGGTCAGGAACCTGCCGTAGTGGAACACGGCGTCGTTGATCTCGAAGGTGAGCCCGTCGAACGACGGCTCGCCCACGATGGCTGCAATCAGCGGCATCAGCATCCCCTCGACCAGGGCGTTGACCACGGCGGTGAAGGCCACGGCGAGCACCAGGCCCACCGCGATCTCGATCAGGTTTCCGCGCATCAGGAACTTCTTGAAATCGGTGAACACTCGCTTCCCTTCCTCGACGTGGGCGGATGCTACGGCTACACCCCGGGCGGCGACGGGCCGATGAGAAGGCCGATGGACAACGCCGCCGACCTGCGAGTGCTCCTCGGCTCGGCCCACCCTCTGGTGTTTGCCGTGGTGCGAGATGAGACCCGGTTCCTCGACCTGCTCCGACGCGAGGCGGGTTCGGTCGGGGCACCCGTCTGGGTGTGGACGGCGGCCTCGGGACTTGCCCGGGAGGGTCACGGACCCCAGTACGGCACCCGCGATCCGGTAACGGCGCTCGCCCTTGTATGCGACCTCACCGAACCCGGGGTGTTCGTGTTCGCCGACGGTCACCACGCTCTCGCCGATCCGGTGGTGGTCCGGGCCGTCAAGGACGCATCGGCCCGGCTGCGGCCGCTGCAGACGATCGTGATCACCGGGCCGGAGCGCAGCATCCCCGTCGAGCTGGAGCCGATCGCCACCGCCTGGGAGCTGCAGCCACCCGACGTGGCGGCACTCAAGCAACTCGTCCGTCGCACCGTCAACCACCTCGCCAGGCGCGGGCACGCCATCCTCCTCGACGACGCCGGCCTGGATGCCCTTGCAGCCTCACTGCGCGGACTCGACCTGGCGGCGGCGGATAGAGCCCTGCAACGTGCCGTGCTCGTGGACGGACGGCTCGACTCCGACGACCTGTCGCGGGTCAACGCCGAGCGATTCTCCGGTCTCGGACTCGACGGCGTGCTGGAACTGATCGAGAGCGAGCATCGGAAGCTCGATGCGGTCGCCGGCCTGAACGGCCTCAAAACCTGGCTGGCGACACGCGGGGCCGCCGTCGGCTCGGCCCGCGCCAGGGATCTGGGGATCGACCCGCCGCGCGGGGTGCTGCTCACCGGGATCCCCGGCTGCGGCAAGTCGTTCGTCGCCAAGACCCTGGCCGCCACCTGGGGCGTTCCTCTGTTGCTGCTCGATCCGGCTCGTCTGTACCGCAAGTACGTGGGCGAGTCCGAGCAGCGGCTGGAGCGTGCCCTGGAGGCGGCGACGGCGATGGCGCCCAGCGTCCTGTGGATCGACGAGATCGAGAAGGGCTTCGCAGCCGGTGACGGCGACTCCGGCGTGTCGACGCGCATCCTGGGGACGTTCCTGCGGTGGCTGCAGGACCGGCCCGACGGTGTGTTCGTGGCCGCCACCGCCAACGACGTGTCGGCCCTGCCCCCAGAGCTTCTGCGCAAGGGCCGCTTCGACGAGGTGTTCTTCGTCGACCTGCCCGAACTCGACGCCCGCCTCGCCATCCTTCGCGGTGAACTCGAATCGCGGGGCCATGATCCGGGTCGCTTCGATCTGGACCTCCTCGCCGAGGCGATGGAGGGATTCTCCGGTGCGGAGATCCAGGCCGTCGTGATCGGGGCCCTCTATCGGGCCTTCGCAGCCGACGCCCTCCCGTCCGACGACGACCTGCTCGCCGAGGTCAAGTCGACGGTGCCCCTCTCCCGCAGCCGCGCCGAGGAGGTGTCGGCGCTGCGCGCCTGGGCCCGCGGGCGAGCGGTCCCCGCCTGAGCGCCGGTTCTCTCAGCCGACCTGGATCTCGAACAGCGGCAGACCCGAGCCTTCCAACTCGGCCTCGAAGATGCCGGGAACATCGGCGATGAACCGCAGGACCGCCGGGGTCCCCGGCTCCATCTCCAGCATGATGTCGTATCCGTGCAGGTGGATGGCGTCGGCCACGTCGGCCGTGATCGTCACCTCAACGAAGTCGCCCACCGAGGCGCTCAGTCGCCCGTCGATGCCCGACACCGTCCCGCCGGCGACCGTGATCGCAGCCGTCACGTCCGGCATCGTCGCCTCGCCCGACACCTCGAAGACGCTGCTGCCGCCGATCACCTCGCCCCCCGCCGTGTAGTCGGCGTGGGCGTTGTTGGCCAGCGTCACCCGGGCGGTGTGGGTGCCGGGCTGCAGGTCGGCGACCTGGACGATCGATTGGTACGCCATCGAGATCAGCCGATCGTCCACCCAGACGTGGGTGTGGCCCTGTCCCGGCACATGATCGATTCGATCGGGTGAGGAGAACTCGAAGTTGGTGATCTCGGCCCGCACCTCCCAGAGCCCGGGAGTGTCAGCCTCGGTCACCGTCACCTCGACGGTCGGGACCTGGCCGCCATCCCACTCGAACCCGGCGGACACGCCGTGATCGTGCTCGTGGTCATGGGCGGCGGTCGTGGTGGTGGTGGCCGCGGTGCCGCCGCACGAGGCGAGCAGCACGGCCAGCAGCGCCGGGACGGTGATTCTGTTCCACATGGGCGGGGAGGCTAGGCCGGTTCGGGGGAGACGCATGTCATTGCACGAACCGAGCCGTGACCCGACTGTCAGACATCTATTGCGCCTACACTCAACTTTTCTGGAATGACTAGGATGAAGTAGATGTTGTGGGGAAGGAAGGAGGAGCGATGG
Organism: Acidimicrobiia bacterium; assembly: GCA_030584185.1. NCBI lineage: Bacteria > Bacillati > Actinomycetota > Acidimicrobiia > Acidimicrobiia bacterium. The sequence goes on from CP129495.1 coordinate 1,248,715, forward strand.
ATCCGAATCGGTTGACCCGGCGTGCCGCCGAGGCGTTGGAGCGCGCCCGTCGCGAGGCCGAAGCGCGAAGCAACCAGGCGATCACCACCGAGCACCTGATGCTCGGGATCCTCGCCGATGGCGAGGGAATCGCCTATCCCCTCCTAGCCGCCGTCGGTGCCGACCCCAACGCCCTGCGCTCGCGTCTCACCGAAGCCCTGGACCGACTCCCCCGCGTCCACGGCGGGACGGAGGCGGCGGCCGACAAGTTCCTGGCCTCCACCCTCACCGATGCCGACAGAGAGCGCACCCGCCTGGAGGACTCCTACCTCTCGGTCGAGCACCTGCTGCTTGCCCTCGCCGCAGGCCGAACCCCGACCGGTGACGCCCTGCGGGCCGTCGGCGCCGATCGCGACGCACTCCAGGCGGCCCTCGGCCAGGTTCGGGGACCGCATCGGGTCACCTCTCAGGATCCGGAGGCCACCCTCCAGGCGCTGCAGCAGTACGGACGCGACCTCGTCGACCTGGCGCGTCAGGGCAAGCTCGATCCGGTGATCGGGCGAGACGAGGAGATCCGGCGAGTCATCCAGGTCCTCTCCCGACGCACCAAGAACAACCCGGTTCTCATCGGAGAGCCTGGTGTGGGCAAGACCGCCATCGTCGAGGGCCTCGCCTCGCGCATCGTCGCCGGCGACATCCCCGAAGGCCTGAAGGGGAAGCGGCTCATCGCCCTCGACCTGAGCGCCATGGTGGCGGGTGCCAAGTACCGGGGTGAGTTCGAGGAACGCCTCAAAGCGGTGCTCGACGAAATCCGGGCCTCGGCCGGCGAGATCATCACCTTCATCGACGAGATGCACACCATCGTCGGCGCCGGGGCGGCAGAGGGCGCCATGGACGCCTCCAACATGCTCAAGCCGATGCTGGCGCGCGGTGAGCTGCGCATGATCGGCGCCACCACGCTGGACGAGTTCCGCAAGCACATCGAAAAGGATGCCGCCTTGGAGCGGCGGTTCCAGCCGGTCCTGGTCGAAGCGCCTTCGGTCGAGGAGACCATCGGGATCCTGCGAGGCCTCAAGGAACGCTACGAGGTCCACCACGGGGTGCGGATCACCGACTCCGCCCTGGTGGCGGCGGCGATCCTCTCCGACCGGTACGTCACCGGTCGCCACCTGCCCGACAAGGCGATCGACCTGATCGACGAGGCTGGCAGCCGCCTGCGGATCGAGATCGACTCGATGCCCGAGGAGATCGACGAGCTGGAACGCAGGCGACGCCAGCTGGAGATCGAACGGGCCGCCCTGCGCAAGGAGACCGACACCGCCTCCAAGGAGCGACTCGACGCGCTGGAGAGCGATCTGGCCGAGACCACCGAGGAGGTCAACCGCCTCACCGCCCACTGGAACCGTGAGAAGGAGGCGATCGCCGCCATCCGCCACGCCAAGGAGGAGATCGAGAGTGCCCGGTCCGAAGCGGAGCGCGCCGAGCGCGACGGGGACCTGCAGCGCGCCTCCGAGGTTCGCTACGGCAGCCTTCCCGGCTTGGAACGGACGCTCGCCGAAGCCAACGAGAACCTGCAGAAGCTGCAGGCCGGCCTCACCATGCTCAAGGAGGAGGTCGGCGAGGAGGACGTCGCCGAGGTGGTGAGCCGCTGGACCGGCATCCCGGTCACCCGCCTGATGGAAGGGGAGATCGAGAAGCTGGTGCGCCTCGAAGACCATCTGCACCGGCGCGTCGTGGGACAGCACCAGGCGGTGGAGGCGGTGGCCAACGCCATCCGGCGGTCCCGCGCCGGTCTCGCCCCGAAGGGCCGTCCCATCGGATCCTTCCTCTTCCTCGGCCCCACCGGGGTCGGCAAGACCGAGCTGGCCCGGGCTCTCGCCGAGTTCCTCTTCGACGACGAACGAGCCATGGTCCGCATCGACATGTCCGAGTACCAGGAGAAGCACACCGTGAGCAGGCTGATCGGGGCGCCGCCCGGATACGTCGGCTACGACGAGGGCGGCCAGTTGACCGAGGCGGTGCGCCGACGCCCCTACTCGGTCGTCCTCCTCGACGAGGTGGAGAAGGCCCATCCCGACGTCTTCAACACCCTCTTGCAGCTACTCGACGATGGGCGCCTCACCGACGGCCAGGGCCGCACCGTGGATTTCTCCAGCGCGGTGGTCGTGATGACCTCCAACCTGGGGTCCGAGCTCATCGATCCGGATCTGCCCGACGAGGTGGTACAGGACCGTGTCCTCGGCGTGGTGAGGAGTCACTTCCGCCCCGAGTTCCTCAACCGCCTGGATGAGATCGTCGTGTTCTCCCGTCTCACCCGTGAGGAGCTCGCCGAGATCGTCGAGATCCAGGTCGAACGACTGCAGGGCCGCCTGGAGGGCCGCCGCGTGAGGCTGGTGCTGACGCCCTCTGCGACCGAGTGGCTCGCCGAGCAGGGATACGACCCGGTGTACGGGGCACGCCCCCTGCAGCGTCTCATCCGCAAGCAGATCGAGGACCCGCTGGCGATCGCGTTGCTGGAAGGACGGTTCGAAGACGGCGACGAGGTGACCGTCGACACCGACGCCGAGGGGCTCACACTCCGATAGTCGGTCGGCATGAGGGTTGTCGCCCTACCATCGGACCATGGCCTCCAAACGCTCCTCCGAACTGGCGATACCGATCCTGGGCGGTGTGCTGGTCGCCCTGATCGCCCTCCTGCTCATCGTCCTGCTCACCCGTGACGATGGGCCTGCGGCTTCGCCGACGACATCGGAGGCGACGACCACCACGGCCGCCGAGGGGACGACCACGACCTCCGGGGACATGACCACCACCACGGCCGGCGTCACCACCAGCGAGGCGGCCACGACGACCACCGCCAGCACCACGACGGTGGCTGCCACCACCACGGCCGCCTTCGGTGGGGACACCGCCACCAAGTCGAACTCGACCATCACCGGCAGCCCGGGAGGGAGCCTCACCGACGTTCGGCTCGGGCAGCACCCGGCCTTCGTGCGGGTGGTGTTCGAGTTCGTGGGCAGCGGCGAGCCGATCTGGGACGTCGGCTACGCCTCTCCGCCGTTCGTCGGAGGTGGTTCCGGCGAGGTGGTGCCGGTGGACGGCACCCATTTCCTACTGGTGCACGTGGCTCCCGGAGCCCGCTACGACTCCGACTACAACCTGACCTACCTGGGACCGACCGAGATCGACCCCGGCTACCCGCCGATCGACGAGGTGGTGTTCGTCGACGACTTCGAAGCCGACATGACCTGGGTCATCGGTCTGACCGGTGAGCGGCCGTTCCTGGCGTATGTGCTGCAGAGCCCGCTCCGCCTCGTGATCGACATCGCGGCGCCGTAGGGGCGTCTTCTTCTCCCGAGAAGCGGAGGGGGCACCACGCGACCCAGGTCCAGCAAGGCCTTGTTCATGACACATCTTGGTTCTGCCCCCCTGCCGGCTTCGCCGTACTCCCCCGTGTGGAGGGGGCCAAGGCGCTACCTTGCTTCGCAAGGGAGCAGGTGCTATCTTGCAACGCAAGACAGTGGAACGGACCAGCCAACTGCTCAAGGGTGTGCTCGACATGTGCCTTCTCGCCGTGATCGCCGAGGAGCCGTCCTACGGCTACGAGATGGCGCGCAAGCTGGAGCACCGCGGCCTCGCCCTCGTCGGTGAGGGCAGCATCTACCCTTTGCTCAGCCGGTTACAGAGCCGGGGATTGGTCGAAACCTTCATGCAGGACTCCAACGAGGGCCCTCCACGCAAGTACTACCGCATCGCCCGAGAGGGCAGCAGGCAGCTCGCCGCCTGGATCGACGAGTGGAGATCCCTGGCGGACTCGGTGTCGAGCGTGATCGGTGGAGGTTCGGCATGACCGACCACTCGGTCATCGAGAGCCTCACCAGCGACTGCGAGCGGTACTGGAAGGCCGCAGGCCTCCGCCGGCGCGAGGTCGAGGAGATGCGCCTCGAACTGGAGCGCCACCTCCTCGACGCCGCTGCCGAGGGCCGCGACCCGCGCTCGGTGGTGGGTGACGATCCCGCGGTCTTCGCCCGGGAGTGGGCCTCCGAGAAGCGCGGCGGCTCCGACGGGCTCCCCAAGTGGGAAGAGGTGTTCCGCGCCCGCCGCAGAGGGCTTCGCTGGACCGACCTGGCGATGCTCGGTGCAGTCGGTGTCGGAATCGCATTCGCTCTCACCACCAGAAACGAAGGAGGTAGCACCGTGGACAACGAGACCTGGCGCTGGATCTGGGTTGGAGCCGCCCTGTTCCTGGCCTTTGCGGAGATGGCCACCGCCGGCTTCTTCATGTTGCCCTTTGCCGTCGGTGCCCTCGTGGCCGCCGTGCTGGCCTTCGTCGACGTGGCCCCCGCCGCCCAGATGGGGGTGTTCATCGTCGTGTCGACCGCCTCGCTCATCCTGCTGCAGAAGTTCGTTCGCAAGGAGGACGAGAAGCAGCCGCCCGTCGGCGCAAACCGACTGGTCGGCCAGCGAGCGGTGGTAGTCGAGGCCCTCGACAGGGTCACCGGGATGGGCCGGGTCCGCATGGAGACCGAGCTCTGGCGGGCGGTCCCGGCTTTGGGCGTGGAGGACCCGGTCGCCGAAGGAACCCATGTCCGCGTGATCGACGTGACGGGAACCCGCCTGGTGGTGGAACCAATCGACTGAGGGCGACGCCCTAGAAGGAGGAGACCTGATGGACCAGATCGACCCGACCCTCGTGGTCCTGATCGTGATCGGCATCGCCTTGCTGCTCTACGCCGCCAAGGCGCTCAAGATCGTGGCCCAGTTCGAGAAGGGCCTGGTGGAGCGGTTCGGACGCTTCGAGAGGATGGTGGACCCGGGACTGCGATTCATCGTCCCGTTCATCGAGCGCATCCGGCGGGTGGACATGCGCGAGCAGGTGGTCGACGTCCCGCCTCAGGAGGTGATCACCAAGGACAACGTGGTGGTCACCGTCGACGCCGTCGTGTACTACCAGGCGACCGACCCGGTGAAGCTGAAGTACAACGTGGCCAACTTCATCCTGGCTGCCACCAAGCTCGCCCAGACCAACCTGAGGAACATCGTCGGGGAACTACAGCTCGACGAGGCGCTCACGTCGCGCGACATGATCAATGCCCAGCTGCGCTCGGTGCTCGACGAGGCCACCGACGTGTGGGGCACACGGGTGGTTCGAGTGGAGATCCAGCGGATCGACCCGCCGGCGGACATCACCGAGGCGATGCACCGCCAGATGAAGGCGGAGCGCGACCGACGCGCCACCGTGACCGAGGCCGAAGGCGAGAAGCGGGCGGCCATCCTCCGGGCCGAAGGAGTGAAGGAAGCGGACATCCTCGAGGCACAGGGTCAGGCGCAGGCTATCAAGGAGGTCGCCGACGCCGAGCAGTTCCGGCTGCTGACCGTCGCCGAAGGCGAGGGCCAGGCCATCGAGCGGGTCTTCCAGGCGATCCACACCGGTGACCCGACCCCCGACCTGATCGCCATCCGCTATCTGGAGGCACTGCAGAAGATCGCCGACGGTCAGGCCACGAAGATCTTCCTGCCCGCCGAGATGAGCGGCATCCTGGGCAGCATCGGAGCCATCAAGGAGCTGTGGACCGACGATCCGCAGGCGAGCGGCAAGAAGTAGCCGGTCCCGGTGCGGGCGCGCATGCCCCGCACCGGGCTTACTCAGATGAGGCGGCCCGAGTGTTCCCGAACCGGGATGCCGTCGATCACCCGCTGCGGTCCGAGCCGGCTCAGGTCGAGGGCATGGGGCAGCCCGAGGATCGACTCCGCCAGGTGACGGCCCACTGCGGGAGCCTGTTGGAACCCGTGGCCGGAGAACCCGGTCGCCATGTACAGGCCGCTCATCCCGGGCCAGCGCCCGATGATGGCGTTGCCATCCAGGGTGTTCACCGCGTACAGGCCTGCCCACGAAGTCTCGACCCGCAGGCGGTCGAACGCCGGAAGGTGGGCAACCAGTTCCGGCCACACCCGATCCTCGAACCTCCCACGCGAGGCCGGAGTGAAGTCGTAGCCGACCGGGTCGTCGGGCAACGACCAGGCCATGTTCCAGATGCACTCCGACACCGGGATGGCGTACGCTCCAGAGGGAAGGAACACCGCCGGCATCCCGGCGGTCGGCACCGTGGAAGCCACCACGTAGACGGTGCGGCGCACCGGGACCACGGGGAGGTCCACCCCGATCGGCAGCAACAGGTCGGCGGTCCATGCGCCTGCGGTCACCAACACCGCCCCTGCTGCCAGGTCGCCGTCGCCAGTGCGCACCCGGGGAGCAGGGCCGCCGGAGTCGACAAGTGCCAGAGCCTCGGTTTCGGCGTACTCGACCCCCATCTCGATCGCCTTGTTGCGGTAGCCCCTGAGGACGGCGGTGGGATCGACGCCGCCGTCGCTCCTCCCCAGGGTGCCTCCTGCCAGCCCTTCGGTTCGCAACGACGGGAAGACCTCGGCGATGGAGGCTGGCTCCAGCCACTCGACGTCACATCCGAGCGACCGTTGCAGTTCCAGGCCCTGGAGTGCGACCTCCCGACCCGCCTCGTCGACCAGGAACAGGTTGCCCTCCCGACGGGGAGCGGACTCCGGCCTGAACGCCGTCGTCGCCATGTCCTCGGAGAAAGTGGCCATCACCTCCATCGTGTGTTGCGAGATGCGGATGTTCTCCTCGAGGTTGAACTGGATCCGGACGTTGCCCTCGGAGAGGACGGTCGAGGCGTATCGGTAGGAGGCATCCCGTTCCAACACCAGCACCGAGATCGCCGGGTCGAAACGGCGAAGGTGGTAGGCGGCGGAGGAGCCCATCACCCCTCCACCCACGATGACGACGTCGTGGTTCATCGGCTGCCCATCGGAGCGGAGGGCGACGATACAGGCACATCGTCGGACCCGGGGCGTATCGTGTCCCCATGGAGATCCTCTTCGTTGCCGGAGTGGCGGTGATCACGCCCGATCCCGAGGCGAGCGCCCGCCTGTATCGCGACGCCCTGGGGCTTCCGCTGGAGGACGACGGCGGCTATCTGCACTCCGCTGATGTGGGGGGCGTCAAGCACTTCGGGGTGTGGCCGCTGCCGGCGGCGGCTCAGGCATGCTTCGGAGTCGACGACTGGCCCCCCGACATCCCGCCGCCGTCGGCCACGATCGAGTTCGAGGTGGCGGACGTGGCGAGTGCGGCGGCCGAACTCGAAGCCAGGGGATACCGGCTGTTGCACCCGGCCCGCACCGAGCCCTGGGGTCAAACCGTGGCCAGGCTCATGAGCCCGGAGGGCCTGCTCGTCGGGCTCTCCTTCGCCCCCTGGTTCCACGAGTAACCCTCAGGGACGGCTCAGCTCACCCCAGCGATCACCCGCAGCCAGGTCCACGATCGTCCACGCCATGGCCAGGGCGCCGTCGCGCATCGCCTTCTCCCCATCGGGGGTGATGGTATGGGCGGCGAACTCGGGCTGATGGTTGACCGCGCCCCCGGTTGCCATCCCGATCATCGGGTGGATCGACGGCACGACGTGGCTGACGTTGCCCATGTCGGTGCTGCCCGCGGTCGAAGAGGGCCGGTCCTTGGACCTTCCCATCTTCCGCCCCAGCGCTTCGCTGTTGGCGGCGAACAGCTCCACCATCAGCGGCTCACTGAGGATGTCCTCGTACTCATGCCCCGACTGCGAGTACTCGACGGTGCACCCGGTGGACGCCGCCGCCGCACCTGCCATGGCCTCGAACCGGTCGACCAGGACCGCCAGGCGCTCCTTGGTGAGCGCCCGCACGTACCACTCGGCCTCCACCCGGCTGGGGATGATGTTGGGGGCGTCGCCTCCGTGGGTGACGATCCCGTGCATCTTGTCGGTGGGCAGCATCTGCTGACGGAATGTGGAGACGTTTACGTACAGCTGGACGAAGGCGTCGAGGGCGTTGATCCCCTCCCAGGGGGCGGCCGAAGCGTGTGCGTCCTTGCCCCGGAAGATCACCTTGAAGTGCTTGATGGCCAGGGCGACCGGGTCCACCTCGTCCTCGGGAGCGGGGTGGATCATCAGCGCCGCGGCGGCGTCGGCGAACGCTCCGGCATGGATCAGGTCCACCTTGCCGCCCTTCGCCTCCTCTGCCGGCGTGCCCAGGACGGTGATGCGGAAACCCAGCTCTTCGGCCAGGTCCTTCACCGCCACGCCGGCGCCCAGAGCCGAGGTGGCGATGATGTTGTGGCCGCAGGCGTGGCCGACACCGGGCAGTGCGTCGTACTCGGCGCACACGATCACCTCGGGGCCCGACGAGCCTGCCCTGGCGGCGAAGGCGGTTTCCAGCCCGAACGCCGGGTACTCGACGGTGAAACCCTGGGCCTCGAGGAACCCGGCGAGTCGCCGCGACGACTCGCGCTCCTCGTAGGCGACCTCGGGGTTCTGATACATCCAGCGGCTGATCTGCTTCAGCTCGTCCTCGACCGCTTCGAACCGGCTCACCGCCCGCTGCTTGGCATCCATTTGGGTACTTCTCCCCGGGTGATCGACGATGTCCGGACCGTACCATCGCCGCAGGAGGTGAACATGGGACATTGGGAGGAGGTCCTGGTCGATCTCAGGGCGCCGTCGAAGGAACTGCGGGAGCACATACCGGAGGTGTACAAGGGGTTCGCCCAGATGCACTCGGCCTCGCTCGCCGACGGTGCGCTGTCGACCCGGACCAAGGAGCTGATCGCCCTGGCGATCGCGGTGGCGGTGCGCTGCGACGGGTGCATCTCGTCTCACGCCAAGGCGGCGTTCCGCAACGGGGCGACACCCCAGGAAGTGGCCGAGACCCTGGGCGTGAACCTCATGATGGGGGGTGGCCCGGCCACGATCTACGCCCCCCGCGCCTGGGAGGCGTACCGGGAGTTCGCCGAGAAGGCCGCAACCTCCTGAGCCCGGGCTCGCCAGGCATTCTCCGATCCCGGCGGCGGTATCCTCGCGCCGTGCCCCGGATTCGCGCCGCCAACATCGCCGCCCACAAGGAGGCCACCCGCCGCGACCTGCTCGAGGCCGCCGGCGCGCTGTTTCGCGCCCTCGGGTACCAGGACACCGGGCTCTCGGACATCGCCTCGTACGCCGGCATCGGCCGCACCACCATCTACGAGTACTTCTCCGACAAGGAGGACGTGCTCGCCACCCTGGTGGAGGAAGCCATGCCCGGGGTCATCTCCGGGATGCTCGCCGACCTCCCGGAGGAGGTGGGAGCGGGACCTCGTCTGGCCGAGCTGCTGGTCCGGGGGACCGCCTTCGTCTCCACCGATGAGGCGCTCGGCGCCGAGCTGATGCGCCAACTACCCGTCCTCTCCCCGGCCACCCAGCGCCGGATCCGGGCCGCCCACGCCCCGCTGGAGCACGAGATCGTCGCCCTGTGCCGGCAGGGCATGGAGGAAGGGGTCTTCAGGCGGCTCGACCCCGAGGAAACCGGCCGACTGGTGTTCGCCGTGATGACCGCCGCATCGCAGAGCCTGATCCGCGATCGCGACGCCAAACAGCGGATGCACGAGGCGGCCGACACGCTGGTCGCCTTCGTGTTCCGGGGCATCGCCGCCACCTGACCTCGCCGGGCCAAAGGTCCCATCGGCTCGGGACCGTTGCCCCTGGCAGGTAATTGTTGAGTCATGGACTATGCCACTATGCGACTCGAGGTGATGAAGAAGAGTGAACTGGCGCTGCAGGCGCTGCGCACCATGAGCGCCACCGACGGCAACCTCGGCGGCAGCGATCTGGCCGACCGGCTCGGAACCACCAGACAGTTCCTCCCCCAGGTGCTCGCCCCTCTGGTGCGGGCAGGCTGGGTGGAGAGCATTCCTGGCCCCGGCGGCGGATACCGCCTCGCGGCCGACGTCTCCCGGCTCACGCTGCTCGACCTGATCGAAACCGTCGAAGGACCGCTTGACGACGGCCACTGCGTCCTGCGGGGCCGCCGGCAGGAGTGCGACGAGTCGTGCGCGCTGCACGACGCCTGGACCGAGGCCCGCGACCTACTGCGCTCCCGCCTCGGCGCCGCCCCGATCATCGGGGCATGAGATCTCCCAACTGGAGAATGAAAGGAGAAGCAAGACAATGAACGACGGCTTCTGGCAGAAGGCGTGGCAGTTCGCTCTGCTGTTCGCCGTGATCGCCATGCTGGCGGCATCGATAGTCGTCCAGCAGGGTGACCTGTCCCGGGCCGACGTGCGCGAGATGATCGCCGAAGAGGGGCTCGGCGGGGACGGGGGCGGCAGCGATGCCTACCCGTCCGACCGGGACATCCGGCCCGTACTTACCCCCATCGCGCAGCTCACGGCTGCGCCCGACGACGAAATCCACGCCACGTACGCGCCGAACGTCCCACCAGCAGCAGACCGCTCGGAGCAGCGGATCTGGCAAGTCCACATCGAATCGATCGAAGGAGTGTGCCCCCTCGACCCGGCAAGCGGGGTGACCACCACGATGTGGGGGTTCCGACTCGCCGGCGACGACGAGGTCGTCTGCGGATCGCCGGGACCGGTCCTGAGAGGCCGGGTCGGAGACGTGGTCGAGATCACGCTCACCAACCTCGACGGGAACACCAACCCGCACAACATCGACTTCCACGCCGTGACCGGCATGGGTGGTGGCGCCGAGGCGCTCAGCGTGAACCCGGGAGAGTCGGCCACGATCCAGATCAGGCTCCTGTACCCGGGCGCATTCATGTACCACTGCGCCTACGGCGACGTGCCGGTTCACATCGCTCACGGGATGTACGGCATGTTCATCGTCGACCCGGAGACACCGCTGCCGGCGGTGGATCACGAGTGGGCGATCATGCAGTCGGAGTGGTACGTCGGCGAACCCGATGCCAGCGGCTTCGCCTCCATGGATCGGGCGGCGATGTTGGCCGAGGAGCCGAGGTACGTCACCTTCAATGGCCGCACCGACGCACTCACCGGTGACAACACCCTGGAGATGGAGGTGGGCGAGGAGGCGAGGATCTACTTCGTCAACCAGGGGCTCAATCTGAGCTCCAACTTCCACCCGATCGGATCCCACTGGGACGTGGTGTATCCGGAGGCGGCCACCCACCCTGCCAACCCCGTGATCCGGGGCTCGCAGTCGACGCTGGTGGTGGCCGGAGGCGGTACGGTGGTCGAGGTCGACGCCCTGGTGCCTTCCACGATGATCCTCGTGGACCACGCCCTGGTGCGAACCTTCTACAAGGGCGCCATCGGCACCATCGTGGTCTCGGGGGACGAGCAGCCGGAACTGTTCGGCGTCCTCGAGGCGGGATCGGGAGGCGAAGGCGGCCACGACATGACCAGCGACACGACTGTTGCGCCGGCGGATGGCGCTCAGGTGGTCATCCCGAGCGGCGCCTGGGATCCCGCCAACGCAGCCAGTGCCTACGACCCGATCGAGATCACAGTCGAGGCGGGCACCACGGTGACCTGGACCAACGACGACACGATGGTGCACACGGTCACATCCGGCAGTTCGGACGGCTCGATCGGCTCGCCTGACGGCTTGTTCGACTCCGGCTTCCTGAACCCGGGAGACACCTTCTCCTTCACGTTCACCACGCCGGGGACCTACGAGTACTACTGCACCCCCCACCCGTGGATGCGGGCTCGGGTGACGGTCACCGAGTAGGGGCGACAGACCGTCGAGAGTGCGGCCCGGGCCCGATGGCCCGGGCCGCATCGCGTCGGCGTAACCTCACGCCATGACCCGCACGCTCTTCACCAACTGCAGCATCTTCGACGGCAGCGGCAGCGATCCGGCGCCTGGCGACCTGGTCGTGTCCGAGGGACGGATCCTCGAGGTGGGGACCGGGCTCGACGGCGACGAATCGATAGACCTGGGCGGCCGCACGCTCCTGCCGGGTCTGTTCGACTGCCACGTCCACGTGATGATCTCCCACATCAACCTGTTCGCCTTGATGCAGCGTCCGTTCTCGCTCGGATTCTACGAGGCGGCCGCCAACCTGAAGGCGACGCTCGAGGCGGGGATCACCACGGTGCGCGATGCCGGCGGGGCCGACCTCGGAGTCAAGGCCGCCGTAGACGGTGGTCTGATCCCCGGGCCGCGCATGCAGATCTCGCTGGGGATGCTCAGCCAGACCGGCGGTCATGGTGACGGGTGGCTTCCCTCCGGCCAGCGCCTCCACCTCCTCCAGGCGCATCCCGGTGTTCCGGCGACGATCGTGGACGGGCCCGAGGAGATGCGCCAGAAGGTGCGCCAGCTGATCTCGATGGGGGCGGATGTGATCAAGGTGGCCACTTCGGGCGGTGTGCTGTCACCGCGCGATGATCCGCGCCACGCCCACTTCACCCCGGAGGAGCTGTCGGCGCTGGTGGAGACGGCCACCGGCCTGGGCCGATGGGTGATGGCCCACGCCCAGGCCTACGAGGGCATCAAGAACGCCGTTCGCTCCGGTATCCGATCCATCGAGCACGGCATCTACCTCGACGACGAGGCCATCGGCCTCATGCTGGAGCGGGGGACCTTCCTGGTCCCCACACTGGTCGCCCCAACCGGGGTGATCCGTGCCGCCGAGGCGGGTGCAGCCATTCCCGAGGAGTCGGTGCGCAAGGCGCGCGACGTGATCGAGACCCATCGCGACTCGTTCCGCAGGGCAGTGGAGGCCGGGGTGAAGGTGGCGATGGGCACCGACAGCGGGGTCACGCCACATGGCGAGAACCTCGACGAGCTGGTTCTGATGGAGGAAGGCGGTATGACCCCCGCCCAGGTGCTGGCGGCGACCACATCGGTTGCGGCCGAGTGCATGGACGTGGCCACCGATCGGGGCACGATCGCTCCCGGGATGCGCGCCGACCTGACGGTGGTCGACGGCGACCCCTATCAGCTGGCCGGGCTGCGGGCCCGCATCGCCGCCGTGTTCAAGGACGGAAGCCTGGTCGCCGGCGCCGTCTGAGAGGTTCCGAAGTCCGATGTATGCAGCGCCGACGCTATCGTGGCGCCCTGAACAAGCGACTCCGGAGAGCCACTCCCGTGGAAGAACACACGATCGCACGGCGTGCCACACGCCGTCCCGAAGGGGCCATGTCGGTGCTGGCAGTTTCTGATGCGCCGTGCATCCGCACCGAGATCCTGCACTTTCGCACCAACACAGGCAACGAGTTCTGGGATCTGACCGAGATCACACGCGAGGTCGTCGCCCGCAGCGGCGTCCGCCATGGTCAGGTGACCGTCCACACGCCTCACACCACCACCACGATCGTCCTCAACGAGTCCGAGACCGGATTCTTGAACGACTTCCGGCGGATGATCGACGGGATGATCCCTGTCGAGGGTTACTACGAGCACGACGACCACACCCTGCGCACCGAGAACCTGCAGGAGGACGAGTTCCTCAACGGCCACGCCCACTGCCGGCAGATGCTGGTGGGATCGGCCAGCGTCACCATTCCGGTGGTCGACGGCGAGGTGCTCCTCGGCACCTGGCAGAAGGTGCTGTTCGGAGAGTTCGACCAGGCGCGGGAGCGCCGTGTGGTGGTTCACGCCCAGGGAGTGTGAACCCGGCCCCCGGTCGCAACCGGCGAGGCTTCCCGGATCGCCCTGGCCTTCATTGATCGAACCCTTCAGGCGGCGCCACTACCATCCCGGCGTATACCAGGGAGCCTGATGCCGGCCACCGTGGTCGTCGGCGCCCAGTGGGGCGACGAAGGAAAAGGCAAGATCGCCAACCTGCTCGCCCAGGATGCGGACCTCGTGGTCCGGTATCAGGGGGGCAACAACGCAGGTCACACCATCGTCATCGGCGACGAGACCTTCGCCCTCAGCCTCATCCCGTCCGGGGTCATGTACCCCAACGTCACCCCGGTGATCGGCAACGGCTGTGTCGTCGACCCTGCCGTCCTGCTCGCCGAGATGGAGATGCTTCGCTCCCGCGGCATCGACCCTTCGGCGCTGAAGCTGTCGAGCAACGCCCACCTGATCATGCCCTATCACCGCAAACTCGATGCCGTGAAGGAGCGCTTCCTGGGCAAGGAGCAGATCGGGACCACGCGACGCGGGATCGGCCCCGCCTACCTCGACAAGTTCGCTCGTGTCGGGATCCGGATACAGGACCTGTACGACCCGAAGATCTTCCGCGACAAGCTGGAGGCGGTGGTCAAGGAGACCAACAAGATCCTGGTCAAGGTATACAACCAGCTGCCGTTCGACCCCTCCGAGATCGCCGAGGAGTACCTCCGGTACGCCGAGACGCTGGCGCCGCACGTCGAGGACACCGCCCTGTTCGTGTGGCGGGCGATTCGCGCCGGAAAGAACGTGATCTTCGAAGGCGCCCAGGGTGTGCTGCTCGACATCGACCACGGCACCTACCCGTTCGTCACCTCGTCGAACCCCACACCGGGCGGGGCCCTCACCGGGGCAGGGGTCGGACCTGGCGACATCGACCGGGTGCTCGGGCTGACCAAGGCCTACGTCTCTCGCGTTGGTACCGGACCCTTCCCCACCGAGCTCTCCGACGAGATCGGGGAGACCATGGTCCGGGTCGGAGGCGAGTACGGCACGGTCACCGGGCGGCGCCGGCGTTGTGGCTGGCTGGATGCGGTGGCGCTGCGCTACTCGGTCCGGGTCGCCGGGATCACCGAGTTGGCCCTGATGAAACTGGACGTGCTCTCCGAGTTCGACACCATCCGCATCGCCGACGCCTACCTCTCCGAGGGTGTCACCTTCGACGAGTTCCCCCGGCAGCAGCGGGTGCTGTACCACTGCGACCCGGTGTACGAGGACATGGAGGGATGGCGGACCGACATCTCCGAGGTTCGCTCGTGGGAGGACCTGCCCGAGACGGCGCAGGCCTACGTGGAGCGTGTGGAGAGCCTTGCCGGCGTGCCGATCCGGCTGATCTCGGTGGGACCGCAACGCTCGGCGACGTTCGAGAAGCAATGATCGAGCGCTACTCCCTACCCGAGATGTCCGCCGTGTGGTCCGAGCCGCACCGCCTCGCCCTGTGGCAGCGCATCGAGTCTCTCGCCGCCGAGGCGTGGGCCGCCGAAGGGACGGTACCCGCCGCCGCGGCCGCCGCCGTCGCCGCCGCCCCGCCGGTGGATCCAGAGGCATGGAAGGCCCGCGAGGCGGAGACCCGTCACGACGTCGCCGCATTCGTCGATGTGCTCTCCGCATCGGTCGGCGAGCACGGCCGATGGGTGCACTACGGCCTCACCTCCTCCGACGTCCTCGACACCGCCCTCGCCGTCCAGTTGGGCGAGGCGAGTGGTCTCCTGCTCGCCAGGACCGCATCCCTGTTCGATGCTCTGCGGCGGCGCGCTGCCGAGCATCGCCACACGGTGACCGTGGGCCGCACCCACGGGATGTGGGCCGAGCCGACCACCTTCGGCCACAAGCTGGCCGGGTTCGGGTTCGAGACGGCGCGCGCCCACCGGCGTCTGCGCACTGCCGCACGGGCGGTGGCGGTGGGCAAGCTGAGCGGGCCGGTTGGGAACCATTCGACGGTCCCGCCCCAGGTGGAGCGTCACGTGCTCGAAGCCCTCGGCCTGGAGCCCGAGGATGCCGCCACCCAGGTGGTCGCCCGCGACCGGCACGCCGAGTTCGTCTGCGCCCTGGCGGTGGTCGGAGCCGGCCTGGAACGCCTGGCGACCGAGGTCAGGCACCTGCAGCGACCCGAGGTGGGCGAGGCCGCCGAGGCGTTCTCCGAAGGGCAGAAGGGGTCTTCGGCGATGCCCCACAAGCACAACCCGATCCTCTCGGAGAACGTGGTCGGGATGGCGCGGCTGCTGCGCGGCTACGCCACGGCCGCCATGGAGAACGTCGCCCTGTGGCACGAGCGTGACATCAGCCACTCGTCGGTGGAACGCGTCATCCTGCCCGACGCCTGCCTGGTGCTCGACTTCGCCCTGGCCCGCACCACTCGCATCGTGGAGGGACTGGTGGTGAACCCGGAGCGGATGCGGGCCAACCTGGAGGCGGCACAGGGAACCGTTTTCAGCCACGCCGCCCTCCTCGCCCTGATCAGGTCCGGGTCGGGGCGCGACGAGGCCTACCGCCTGGTCCAGAACTCCGCCGGTGACGCCCTGGCAACCGGCCGCCGGCTCGACGAGGCGCTCGCCGACCGCCTCCCTGCCTCCACCTTCTCCCTCGACGAGTACCTGGGTCACGCCGGCGACTCGATCGACCGGCTGCTGGCGCTGGAACTGGATGCCGGCGACTGAGCCACGATCGCCGGACGGGGTGCACCCCCGGCTTCGAGGACACGACGGCGGAAGCCGCTGATGCCCGACCCGATGCATCGACGGGCGGTGGTCCTGGCGCTCGTCGTGACCGTCCTGTGGTCCTCCTCCTGGGTGATCATCAAGCTGGGGATGGACGACCAGGGCCTGCGCCCCATCACCTTCGCCGGTCTTCGCTACTCCGCCGCCGCCCTGGTGCTGCTCGGAGTGACCGCCAGCCGGCCGGCGGCCCGCGCCGCGATGAGGGCGGTAGGCCGGTCCGAGATGCTGACCCTGATCACCCTGGGGGTGGTGCTCTACGCCGTGGCGCAGAGTGCCCAGTTCATAGCCCTCGACCTCCAACCGGCTGCCTCCACCGGGCTGGTCCTGGCCATGACCCCACTGCTGGTGATGGCCGCCTCGCAGCGTTCCCTCGCCGAGGCTCCGGCGCGCAGGCATCTCGCCGGCGGCGTGCTGGTGGCCATCGGAGCGGTTCTCTACTTCTCGGGAGCGCTCGAGGCGACCGGACCGGGCATGGCGGCAGCCATGGTGTGCCTTGCAGCCAACGCAGTGGGTTCGCTGTTGGGACGATCGGCCAACCGGGCCCATCACACCTCGCCGCTGGTGGTCACCACCGTCTCCATGTCGGTGGGGGCGATCCTCATGCTGGGTGCCGGGATCGGCCTCGAGGGTGTGCCTTCCCTCAGCGCCGTCGGGGTGCTCATGATCCTGTGGCTGGCGGTGGTCAACACGGCGCTCGGCTTCACCCTCTGGAACGCATCGCTGCGCCACCTCACCGCCGGCGAGTCGGCAGTCATCAACAACACCATGCTGGTGCAGATCGCAGTCGCCGCCTGGATCTTCCTCGAAGAGGTGCCGGGACCGCTACAGGTCGCCGGGATCCTGCTGGTCACCTACGGGGTGGTCCACAGCCAGCGCGGCTGAGCGGATCGTCTTGCGCAGCAGGATCGGGTAACCGACCACGACCACTCCAGCAAACAGGAACCACTGCACCGCATAGGCGATGTGGGGACCCAAGGCGATCTCGGGGGTGGGAGGCAGCAGCGGCGCAACGCCCTCGCCGCCCACCTCGGTGGCGAGCAGCAGATAGCCGTCGAGAAGCAGGTACGAGGCGAACGGCTGCACGATCCACGGGTCGATTCGCCGCACCACTTCGCGCAGGCCGCCGGGATCGTCGCTTCCCTTCTCGGCGGGCCACAGCGTTCCCTCGATGGTGAGCACGCCCTCGGGTGGACCGGGCATGTCGGCTCCTGCAGGGATCCACCCCCTGTCGACCAGCACCCCGAACCCGTCGGCGAACACGAACGGGGTGAGCACATGGTGGCCCGACACCCCCTGGCGGGAACGCAACACCGAGACCTGCAGGGCGGCGTCGAAGGCCCCGGTGGCGTAGACCCGCTGGTACGCCGCCTCCTCCACCTGCTCGATGGGGGTGGGCGCCACATCCTGGGCGGAGGCGACCTGGTCCCGAATGGCCACCTTCTCGGCGTGGCGATCCAACTGCCACAGCCCGAGATCGACGAACCCGACGACGGCGATCACCGCCAGGAGGTGACCGACCAGCCACACCGGCCGCAGGAGGACCTTCATGAAGGGATCGTATTGGTCGAGAGACCCCGGCGGTCGTCGGGGTGGAGCGGATCAGCCGGCAGTGTCGGCCTCCTTCGGCGCCTCGATCAGCAAGCCCTGCAGGGCATGGCCTACGAGGCCCTGGTGGTCGAAGAGACGGCTCTGTGCCAGGCCGATGCCGCCTGCGAGATCGGTGCGCGAGTCAAGGCACACCCACTCGCCCACCGCCGGGCGCAGCAGATGGACGCTGAGGTCGCCGTTGATGAACAGCCAGGTCCAGGGGACCACCCGGCTCATGCCGTTGCCGAAATCGGAGAGCGCCGCCACCCGTTGCAGCGGTGAGGGCTCCTCCCCGGCGAAGAGAGGCCTCATCAGGCGCATCCATACGGTGGCGGGACCGGTCTCGTAGAAGTCCCCGGCGACGAATCGGGCCTCAACCGCCCTGCTGTGGAACCACTCGCCGTCCTCCTGCCTGATCCGGTACGGCGCAAGACCCTCCGGGTCGGGTGGCACCGGGAGCGACGGGTGCTCCGGGACCGACACCTCCTTGGACCGGATCCGCAGCGCCGATGCCCGGGCCATCTCGTCGTCGTCCACCAGCAGCGATGCCTCGACAACCTGGATCCGCCTGCCGTCGCGCACCACCCGGGTGGCGACCCGCATCGGCCGTGTCGGCACAGGGCGCATGATGTCGACGGTGAGCCTGGTCACCGTCATCTCCACGACGGCGGGAACCCTCTCCACCGCTCGGGCGAACAGCGCCGCCACCGGCCCCCCGTGCAGGGCGTCCTCGTACCAGCCGGCGCGGGCGATGGGCGTGGGAACACAGACTTCGCCGTCGACCTCGAAGACGGCCCCGCTCACACCGGCTCCGCGAAACGTCGCAGCTCGCGCCGGGCCACCGACCGGTTGTGCACCTCGTCGGGCCCGTCGGCGATGGAGAGGCTGCGGGCATGGGCGTACAGCTCGGCGAGGGGGAACACCTGGCTCACCCCGGCGCCGCCGAGCGTCTGGATTGCCCGGTCGATCACCCAGGCGGCCATGCGGGGCACCACCACCTTGATGGCGGCGATCTCGATGCGAGCACCCTTGACCCCGACGGTGTCGATCAGCCAGGCGGTCTTCAGGACCAGGAGCCGGGCCTGCTCGATGCGGATGCGCGACTCGGCGATCCAGTCCTGGACCACCCCGTGCTCGGCGATCGGCCGGCCGAAGGTGCTGCGCCGCAGGGCGCGCCGGCACATGATGTCGAAGGCCCGCTCGGCCATCCCGATGAGGCGCATGCAGTGGTGGATCCGGCCGGGCCCGAGGCGCGCCTGGGCGATGGCGAACCCGCCACCCTCCTCACCCAGCAGGTTCTCCTTGGGGACCCGGACGTCGTCGTAGTGGATCTCGGGGTGCCCGCCCCGCTCGTGGTACCCGAACACCGACATGTCCCGGAGCACCTTCACGCCGGGGGCGTCCATGGGCACCAGCACCATGCTCTGGCGGTGGTAGGGGTCGGCGTCGGGGTTGGTCACCCCCATCACGATCGCCACCTTGCAGCGCGGGGACATGGCCCCGCTCGACCACCACTTGGTCCCCTGGATCACGTAGTAATCGCCATCGGACTCGATCCGACAGGCGATGTTGGTGGCATCCGACGAGGCCACCGCCGGCTCGGTCATCGAGAAACAGGAGCGGATCTCGCCTTCGAGCAGGGGCTCCAGCCATCGTTCCTGCTGGTCCCGGGTCCCGAACATGGCGAGGATCTCCATGTTCCCGGTGTCGGGGGCGGAGCAGTTGGTCGCCTCGGGAGCCAGGTAGGGGCTCCAGCCGGAGATCTCCGCAAGCGGGGCGTACTCGAGCACCGAGAGCCCGGCGCCACGGGGATCGTGGGGAAGGAACATGTTCCACAGCCGGCGGCGGCGGGCCTCCTGCTTCAGTTCGACCAGGACCGGGGGGATGTCATGCGGATCGGCGGCCGCAGCCACCTCCGTCTGGTATCTGGTCTCGGCGGGAAGGATCGCCTCGTCCAGGAACGCCTTCATGCGGTCCTGCCACTCCTGCGCCCTGGCATCGAATCCGAACTCCACTGATTCCCTCCCGGGGGGTCGGGGTGAGTGTAAGGGCAGCCCCGCCGGGGAAGGTCGTGTCGCCGCGCGCTGCCCGTTAGGGTTCCGCCGGTGACCGCCACCCCGCCCGCCACCTGCTACCGCCACCCAGATCGCGCCACCAGGCTCTCCTGCTCGTCCTGTGGAAGACCGATCTGCGTCGAATGCTCGCGCGACTCGGCGGTGGGACAGAAGTGCCCAGAGTGTGCCGCCCCCGAGGGGAGGCATCGCGTCGTGACCGCCGCCCAGATGCGGGGCCGGCGGGCGGCGCCGGTCGCCTTTGGCCTGATCGCAGTCAACGCCGCCATCTACCTGCTGGGACAGATCGACCCCGAACTGGGCCGCCGGATGTTCGCCGAGGGCGCCCAGCACCCGGCCCTCATCGACTCCGGGGAGTGGTGGCGCGCTCTCACCGCCGTGTTCCTGCACGGCAGTCTCACCCACGTGTTGTTCAACATGTGGGCGCTCTACCTGTTCGGTCCTGCCCTCGAGATCCGCTTCGGCTCGGCGGCGTTCGGGGCGATGTACCTCGCCTCCGGGCTGGGCGGCAGCGCCGTCTACCACCTGGTGGGTAGGGAGGCGTTCGCCGTCGGCGCTTCGGGGGCCATCTTCGGGCTGATGGGGGCCCTGCTCGCATCCACCTACCGGCAGCGGCACACTCCGGCCGGACGGGCCGTCTTCTCCCAGCTGACGATGCTGCTCGCCATCAACCTGCTGATTCCGGCGATCGTCCCCAACGTCGCCTGGGAGGCCCACCTGGGCGGGTTGCTGGCCGGCGCCCTCATCGCCTCGGGGTGGGACCGCCTCCCCATCTCCGGTCCGGGCGCCACGACGCGCCGGGTCGCCGTGGCGGTGGCGGTGGCGGTGGTGGCGATCGCCGTCATCCTGCTCTGAGCGGACGGGCGTTCACCACCGCAGAGGCGTACCCTCGCGTCGTGCCCGACCTGCTCGACCTCATCCGGCAATCGGTGATCGGCCGCGACGACGTCGTGGCGGGGCCGTTCGGCCCGCGCCGGGTCACCTACGCCGACTACACGGCTTCGGGCCGGTCCCTGGAGTTCATCGAGGACTTCATCCGGGATCAGGTGCTCCCCCTCTACGCCAACACCCACACCGAGTCGTCGGGCACCGGGCTGCAGACGACCCGGCTGCGGGAGGACGCTCGCCGGATCGTTCGGCGCTGCCTGGGCGCCGGGCCGGAGCACGCCGTGGTGTTCACCGGCAACGGCTCCACCGGGGCGATCGACCTGATGGTCCGCATCCTCGGCATCCGGCTCCCCGCCGAGCTCGACGAGCGGCACGGCCTCGCCGGTCACATCCCCACCAAAGACCGCCCTGTCGTGTTCATCGGCCCCTTCGAGCACCACTCCAATGAGCTCCCGTGGCGCGAATCGCTGGCCGACGTGGTGGTGATACCGGAGGACGCCGACGGGCACGTCGATCTCGCCGGCCTCGAGGAGGCGCTGGTCGCCCACTCCGACCGGCTGCTGCGGATCGGCTCCTTCTCGGCGGCGTCCAACGTCACCGGGATCACAACCGACACCGCGGCGGTGTCCTCGCTGCTCCATCGCCACGGGGCGCTCTCGTTCTGGGACTGCGCCGCAGCCGCACCGTATGTGGACGTCTCGATGGGTCCGGTCGACCCCGACGACCCACTCTCCTACAAGGACGCCGTGTTCATCAGCCCGCACAAGATGATCGGCGGGCCGGGCACCCCGGGCCTCCTGGTGGCCCGCAAGGAGCTGTTCGCCAACCGCGTCCCGGCGGTCCCCGGTGGCGGCACCGTGGCCTTCGTCAACCCCGATCACCATCGGTACCTGGACGACATCGAACATCGGGAGGAGGCGGGCACGCCCAACATCGTGGGTGCCATCAGGTGTGGGGTGGTGTTCGCCCTCAAGGAGGCGGTTGGCACCGAGGCCATCAGGGAGCGGGAGGAGTCGTTCATCAGAAGGGCGATCGCCTCCTGGTCGCAGAACCCGAACATCGGCATCCTCGGGAACCCGGATGCCGATCGCCTCTCGATCGTGTCCTTCGTGGTGACACATGGCGAGCGGCGCCTGCATCACAACTTCGTCGTCGCCGTGCTCAACGACCTCTTCGGTATCCAGGGTCGGGGCGGATGCTCGTGTGCCGGGCCGTACGGCCATCGTCTCCTCGGAATAGACCTCGAGACCAGCGAGGAGTTCGAGGGAGTGATCGCCCGCGGCTGCGAGGTGATCAAGCCGGGCTGGGTGCGGGTCAACTTCAACTACTTCATCGGGGAGGACACCTTCGAGTTCATCCTGGCGGCGGTGCACCTGGTGGCCGACCTCGGCTGGCGGCTCCTCCCCCAGTACGCGTTCGATCCGGCCACGGCGCTGTGGCGGCACCGGGCGGCGCCGGAACGGCCGCCACTGAGCCTCGACGATCTGCGCTTCACCCCTGAGGGGCTGGTCCACCCGGACACGAGGCGCACCGCCGGAACCGAGGCCATGGCGGAGTACCTGCAGGAGGCGCGGCGCATCATGGAGGATGCGGCCCCGATCGACGGCGTGACGCACTTCGATGGCGGTCCGGAGTTCGAAAAGCTGCGCTGGTTCCCGCTCCCCGAGGAGATCCAGGGCGAACTGGCCCGGGGCTGAAGGGAGGCCTTCCCCTAGTCGACGACCCGGCCCCGCCAGGGTGGCGGCTTGGGAAGCCCGGCGTCCTCCAGCAGCATCGAGGCATGTGCCCGGTAGTGGAACACCAGCTCGCCCATGTCTCGACCGCCGAGGAGGGTGGGTCGCTCGGGATCGCCTTCGGGTGGCAGGGCGCCGATGGCGGCCAGCAGCTCGTCGTGGGCACCTTCGTACTCCGACCGCACCCGTGACGGCGAGGCGTCCTTCCACTCGGCGTACACCGCGTCGTTGAAGGCCTGCCAACCCGACGGGTACGCGAGCCGAGGGGCACGCGACACGACGCGGGCGTACCGCCTCTCCCAGGCGGCGATGTGAACCAGGTGGTCGGCCAGGGTCCACCCACCGCCGACGACCCTTCCCAGATCGCCGTCTTCGGCGATCGAGAGGCCAAGTTCGCCGAGGACCCGGTGCCAGCGTTCCCGCCGATCTCGCAGCTTGCGGAGCAGTGTGTCCCGAACCATCACCGTCAGGGTATCCGGGAGTGTCCCGGCGGGTGCAGGAGGCCGCCGGTGTGCGACCGCCGGGAGCGTGCCGTAGTCTGCCCCGGACACGGCGACCGGGAAGGACCGAAGGTGGCGGCCACGGTGGAGAGATTGGCGCCCCCCGACAGGGGTTGGCGTTACCACCTGCGC
Source organism: Acidimicrobiia bacterium (assembly GCA_030584185.1). Classification (NCBI taxonomy): domain Bacteria; kingdom Bacillati; phylum Actinomycetota; class Acidimicrobiia; species Acidimicrobiia bacterium. The sequence continues at coordinate 1,271,786 of CP129495.1, forward strand.
CACCAGACCCCGTGGTCGCGTCTCGTGCTCGCCGCCTCGATCGCGGTGCTCGCCTTCTTCCTCATCGGCTCCATTGCCGTGCTGACCGCCCATGGCTGGACGCAGACCTGCCCGCCGGATGCCACCCGCCTCGAGTGCTCGCCGTCCGACCCCCTGGCCGAGGGCCTCAAGTCGGCGGGACTGGGCATGGTCTCGCGGATCACGGTCGTCGCCGGTCTGCTCGTCGCCGTCATCGGCTTCGCCGCCCACCGGCGCATGCCGACGAGGTCGGCGCGCGAGGCGATGATCGCCGCCGGGGTGCTGTCGATCCAGGCGGTGTTCCTCGCCGGCGGCCTCCTCTGGTTTCGGGGGACCGACGTCGACCGCTTCGCCCGCAACTTCCTCAACTTCGCCCTGATCGGACAGAAGGCGGGTCTGGCGTGGGACACGGTCATCGCCGAATGGGGCTCGATCATCGGGCTGTCGGCGCTGTGGGCGGCGATCCTCGGGGGCCTGACCGCCGCCTACTCAGCATGGAAGAGGCTCGGGCGACGACCGGTGGTGATCGCTGCCGTCACCGGAGCGACCGGAGGGGCACTCTGGGGCCTGATGCGCCTCGCCCATGTGCCCTCCTTCATCAAGGGCGCCCAGAACACCCTGGTGCTCTCGGCGGCGGGCGCCGCCCTCGGCTTCGGGCTCGGCCTCGTCCTCGCCCTGTTCACCATGTCCAAACGATCGGTGGTGCGCGCCCCGGCGAGGATCTACATCAACTTCTTCCGGGGCACCCCTCTGATCTGGCAGATCTCCTTCGCCGGGATCGGCCTGGTGCCTGCCCTCCGGCTCGACCTCTCCATGTACTCGATCGCCATCCTGGTCCTCGGGCTCAACCTTGCGGCGTACTCGGCGGAGGTGTACCGGGCCGGCATCCAGTCGCTGGAGCGAGGCCAGATCGAGGCGGCCCGTACCCTCGGGCTCACCTACGCCCAGTCGATGCGGTACGTCGTGGTCCCCCAGGCGATTCGCCGGGTCATCCCCCCGCTGCTCAACGAGTTCGTGATCCTCATCAAGGACACCTCCCTGGTGTCGGTACTGGGGCTCACCGTCGCCCAGAAGGAGCTCCTCGGCATCGGCCGCGACATCTACTCGTCGACCTTCGACGCCACCGCCTGGCTGGGTGCCGCCGCCGGGTACCTGATCATCACCCTGCCCATGATCCGGATCGTCACCACCGTCGAACGACGCCTGCGTTCCGGCCTGACCAGCGTGATCGGATGAGCGGATGAGCACCAACGACAACCTGATCCGGCTGGACGGCATCCACAAGTGGTTCGGAGACAACCACGTTCTGCGCGGCATCGACCTCGAGATCACCCCGGGGGAGGTGGTGGCGGTCATCGGTCCCTCCGGGTCGGGCAAGTCCACGCTGCTTCGCACCATCAACATGCTCGAAGAGCCCACCGAGGGCCGGGTCTACTTCGAGGAGGTGGAGCTCACCGACATCCGCACCGACCTGAACGACATCCGCACCCACATGGGGATGGTGTTCCAGCAGTTCAACCTCTTCCCCCACCTCACCGCGTTGAGCAACGTGATGCTGGCCCCCCTCAAGGTCCTGCGGCTCTCCAAGGATGCGGCCGAGGCCCGCGCCCGGGAACAGCTCGAACATGTGGGCTTGGCGGAGAAGGCCGACTCCTACCCCTCGCAGCTCTCGGGAGGCCAGCAGCAGCGGGTTGCCATCGCCAGGTCCCTGGCCATGCTCCCCCGGGCAATGCTCTTCGACGAGGTCACCTCGGCACTCGACCCGGAGCTGGTGGGCGAGGTGCTGGGCGTCATGAAGGGACTCGCCTCCGAGGGGATGACGATGGTCGTGGTCACCCACGAGATGGGGTTCGCCCGGGAGGTGGGAACCCGTCTCATCTTCATGGACGACGGGGTGATCGTCGAGGACGGTGACCCGAGGGAGATCTTTGCCAACCCGACCAGCGACCGCACCCGGGCGTTCCTCAGCGAGATCCTCTGAGGGCGGGAAGCCCCAAGCGTGCGGAGAGGTGCGGGGTGCTTCGGGAGTTCTGGCGGGAGTTCGCGGCGGTCAGTCACATCACACCTGCCTCATGGCACCCCCTCCCAACAACCCTTGCCGCAGACACGACACTGGTCTGCAATAATCTGCTAGACAGGGCGATTGCTCGGTGATACGATTCGGCCGGTTGGTGAGTCCGGTGGAACTTCAGGTGCGCATCCGGGCGACGCCAGGTACGGGGAAGAGTCCGACGCTTGGGATGCGCCCCTCACTCGCCGATCGAGGAGGCGCCACATGTCAGGCGACATCAACGGGTACGGGTGTCGCAATCCCCGTTACTCGCATTGGCGCCTCGCCAGCCGAAAGATGTCGCGCCCCGCGGCGGCGATGCTCTTCGGCCTTCTACTGGCCCCGTTCTTGTCCATCGGCATCGCACTCGGCCACACACTCACTGGACCGACCGTCCAATGGAATCAACCCGGTGGCTGGTGCTCCCTCAACAGGCCGGAGATTGCTGACACCAGAGATGCGAGGTCGTGGCAGAGAGCGTACGGAACTCCATGTCTCAGCGCGTACACAAACCCCACCGGGAGCCTCCAAGTCCGCGCCAACATGTACAAGAACGGCGCGTGGTGCGGCACCACTGGCTGGGCCGCGAACCCGTCACCGGTTTCCTCCAGCACGTATTTCGGAGTGGGTTCGGTTCTCTGCTCCGGGAGCGGCAGCTTCTACGTTGGATCGGACAACGCACGGAACGTCGGGGGCACCTGGTACTACTCATCGAGGGTTTACGGCTACGCACACAACTTCTAGGAGGCGCAGATGCGATCTATCTCAAGGGGCGCTCGGCGCTCGGCGATCCATGCGATCGTGCTCGGAGTCACCCTGACAGGGCTGGTCGTAGGGGTGCTCACTTCCCAGGCGGCCACCCCAGCCGTGCCGCCCGGGACCGGGGCTGACTCATACCCCGATTGGATCGACCCCGACACCGGCCTCGTGATCTACGACCGGTTGCCCGAGTTTCTCCCGGTGTGGAACCGGACATCGACCGCGATCGCCGGCGTCGTCCACCGCGACTACATGTTCCCGCCGCTCACCGAGGTCGGCGAGGGTGCCTTCACCGGCCCGCCGCCAGCCGATGAGACATGGCCGGTGCTCGACCGCGAGGGCGGTGTTCTAATCGGTCACATCCTTCCCGGGATCGGCTTTGTCTCGATTGGTGAACAGGAGGCGGGTTTCCTCCCCGAGCGAATCACGCCCACCACCGTGGTTGGTAGCCCTCAGCCTTGACTCAACCTGGTCGAGAGTGCGCTGGTCGAACCGTGGGCGTGACGTCCGCGGTTTCGATCATGCCGCTGGATCACTTGAGAGGGTGGCGCGGTACTCGGCATCGTCCCGAGTCCGCCACCCGGCACGACCGGCCGACGAGGTTCCCGTGTGATGAACTTGTCGTCGAGAGGCCCCCGCCTTAGGCGGGGGCCGTCTCACGCGGCTCGTGACCTGGGACGCCAGGACGGGTCCTGCTCGGGCCGGAGCCCTAGCCTCTGCCCCCTGGAAGGGTGCTTGGGCGGTCTGGAGCGCCCGAGAGCACTCTCAGACCTCTCCCCCTCGACTCCTCAGCGAGATCCTCTGAGGGCGGGAAGCCACCTCGCGGAAAGGCAAGGATCCCCCCGGCACCCAGACCTCGCCGGGTCCTGTGCCGGAGACCCACCATGGCCGAGTGACATGACGCCGGACGCCGAGCCCCAGCAAGACTGCCCCAGGATCGACCGGCAATGTTCCCCGGCCGAAGCACATCGGGATGCGATGCCGAAACACCGCCCACCGAATGCGATCACTTCGGTCCCGACTGATCGGCCTGGGTGCCATCGAGATCGAAGACGAAGAGGCGGGTGACCCAGACCGTGTCCCCTCAGTGGTCCGGGTGGGGGACGGCCACAACCGTGAGATCCTCGATCCCGCTGAAGTCTCGGGGGTTGCAGGTGTGAATGGGCAGGTTCATGGAGATGGCGATGGCGGCGATCATGGCGTCGTAGGCACGTGCCGTAGGTGTGCGCCCGGCGTGGTGCAGCCCGGCGGCCACACGGCCGAAGCTGCGCGCTGCAGCAGCGTCGAAGGGGAGTGGATCGAAGTCGGCTTCGGCTTGTTGGAGGTGGGCCTGACGGGCAGACCGCTCCTCGTCGTTCGAGGCCACGAGTGGCCCCACCGAGAGTTCGGCAAGGGTGATCGTCGTTATTAGAGGTTCTCCGGGGAGCGTACCGGTATCCGGGATCCGACCAAGCAGGATGAGCGTGCTGGTATCGAGGATCCCGCGGGTCATCGATCAGAGAGCAAGATCGAGGACCCGGTCGAGGTCGTGACGCAACTGGTCGGGGTCGACGGGTGGAAGTCGCCGGCGGCGGGCGACGAGCACATCGAGCGGGATCGGCTCCCGACCCAGCGGCCGCAGCTCGGCGACGGCCTTCCCGGCGCGGGTGATGGTGAGCCGCTCGCCCTTGGCCGCGCGGTCGACCACGTCGCCCCCGTGGTTGCGTAGCTCCCGGATCGAGACTTCCGACATGCCGGTACCGTATCACGCGTGATACGGTTGAGCTGGATCCCCCGGGGTCACGGCACTCCGAGGTTGTGTAGAGCTCAGGGACTCCGCCGGGCCCATGCAGAAACCTCCCGACCTCCAGTTGGGTCGGAGACGGAAGATCAGGGCTCGATACGCTTGATCGACGGCACCCGGTCGAGTGCACGATCGAACGAGGCGACTTGTGCGACTCCGGTCACCTCCGCAGACGCAGCGAGGTAGGCCTCAGCGAAATCGACACCGTGCACCTCGTAGATCTCGATCGATCGAAGCAGCAGGGCCGGATCGAGCGTGCGCATTGCCGGAAAGGCGATGACGGCGCGGATCAGCTGTGCCAGATCGGCCCGTTGCACCTCGTAGAACGACTCGAGCACATTGACGGTCTCGGCCACGATCACATCCGCGAGCAGTAGTTCGCCCGAAGATGCCAGGAACGCCTTGGCCCGGGCGGCCAGGTCGGGAGGATCGCCGGTCAGGTGTCGGACGATGACGTTGGTGTCGACGAAGGCCGTCACCGGTCCGCCCGAGCGCGCCGGGTATGAGCGCGGACCTCGTCCCAGGCAGCACCGCGACGACTTGCAGGCACGTCGACGGCGCCGGCGAGATCGAGCAGGTTCGGAGTCCGAGCAAGTACGGCGCGGTGCTGCTCGACCCGGAACACGACCTCGTCACCTTCGGCGATGCCAAGGGCTTCCCGAACGGCCTTCGGGATCGTGATCTGACCCTTCGAAGTCACTCTTGCGGCTGCATCCATCGGGCGTGTCTCCTTACTCCTTCTCACAAGTAAGGTACCTCGCACTGGGACCCGGAACAACCACACAGTCGCCGCAACGGGATGCCGGATGGGGTCGGATCCCGCGGGACCCCATCTCAAGGCTGGGCCCGGCCGGGTTTCACCCTTGTGATCGAATCCTGAGCTCGAGATCCTCCCGCCCGGCTATCCCGCGCCGAACCGCGTCTCATCCCACCGTCAGTGGCACCTTGGTCATCGATGGCTGCTCATGACGACTCCGGGAAGATCGGTGAATGCCTCCGGGTCCGCTGTGATCACTGTCCGATTGGTGGCTCGAGCAGTGGCGGCGATGAGAAGATCGTGGGCGCCTCGAGGACGGCCCGATTGGCGCACGAAGACGAGCAGCTCGGCGTGCTCGACGGCGACGCGACGATCGTAGGCGATGATCGGGATCGACTCGATGATCTCGTCGACGAAGGCAGATCGCGCCGCCCGCCGCTTACCCGACGCGAGCCGGACGCCCACGAGCAGTTCAGCGACGGTGACCGCCGCGATAGCCAAGTCGTCATCGTCGCCGATGATTCCGTCGAGGTCGACGTCGCCGCGCTCGACGTCGACGAGAAAGGTCGTGTCGGTCAGGAGCAGGCTCATCCCCGCTCTTCGATCTCCAGCAGTCCTCTGACCCGTGCAAGATCGTTCGGCCAGGCCGCGTCCGGAGAGTGCCGACGCAGGATCGACTTCACCTTCGCACCCCGACCGCTGGAGATGGCTTCCAGGTGTGCCACCGCCTTGCCGCGACGGACAATCGTGTAGTGCTCGCCGCGGTGCTCAACCCCATCCAGCAGGTCGGAGAATCGACGTGCCGCATCGGTTGCGGTGATATCTGGCATGCAATCAGATTATCAGATAAGGACCTGGTTGTGCACCAGCTCTCGGCGCTGCCGGCCGGATCCCCGAGCCGTATCCTCGACCGCGCACTCTTACGGGGCTCGACCCATCACGTCGACGCGCCACCCGGGGGACGAGGACCGTCAGGATCGCTTCGGGACCCCTGTAGAAACCTTCCTAGCATCGCCTTCCAGTTGGGCATCGCTGCCGGGACGAAGGGGTCGAGTTGGCCGTCGCATCACGTGGGGCAGCGCTCAGGCTCGACGGTGGCGTCGACCCCTTGATGTAGCGCATGCACGCCCGTATGCTGTGTTGCATGCAGAGCACGAGCGTCCGGATCGATACCGCCACTCACGAGGAGCTCAAACGCCTTGCGTCCGAGCTGGGAACCACTGTCGGCGACACCGTCGCCCTGGCGGTACGTCGCCTCCGTCAGGAACAGATCGGCAAGGAGTTGAGGGCATCCCTCACGCCGCAAGAGACCCGGTGGCTCGATGCCGACCTCGGGTGACGTCGTCGGGCTCGATCTCGGAAGCCCGAGTGGTCGCGAAGCAGGCTTCCGGCATCCTGCCGTCGTCGTGACGGCACAGCGGATACTCGATGCCTCGCCCAGCGTGGTTCACATCGTGCCCCTCACGTCGGTATCGCGGGGATTCGGTTCTGAGGTCTCTATCGAACCCGATGATCAGAACGGGTTGGACCGGGTCTCGGCCGCTCAATGCCAACACATCCGGGCGGTCTCACCAGATCGCGTCGAACAGGTCACCGGGAACGTCGGACCTATCGTTCTCTCTCAGATCCGGGAGATGATCGGACTCATCCTCGACCTCCCGGCCTAGCAGGGTGAGATCGAGCCCCTCGGGACCCCTGTCAGGACTTCGCCGCGATCCATTTCGAGCTTCGGGCGCCGTCGCGCACCCAGTCTTCCTAGGGTGACCGCCGAGAGTCCTGACCCAAACACTTGGTGTCGTCGAGTGGTTCTCGGCGAGATCGCCCACCCTTCAGAGTGCCGGATCTGTTTCGTATGGGTGCATTCGGGATGTCGCGGTGCCATTCTGTGTGCATGGACGCCGCGGACGACACTCCCCACCGAAACGAGTTCGAGCCGGTCGGTGGTGAGTGGTCCGGAGTCCTGTTCGCGAACCGAACCGTCGGATACAGCCCACGGCTCACTTGGACCTTTACGGTTCAGTACAAGCCGATTCGTCGTGACTACGGCACGACAGAGCCGAGTCTGACAGTCGATTGGGTGCCCTTCGACAAATGCTCTTGGCGGAGCTTGGCGGGCAACCACGCCAGTAGTAGCCGATTTGACGAGCCAATCGAGGCCAGCGTCTACTTCTTCGACCACCATCGGTACGACAGCAGTGAGATCTGGATTCTGGAGCAGAGGGGCACCGAGGTGCGTGTGCGTGCAGAGGTTCGCGGCGACCTTGACGGGCTCGGGTTGGATGCCTTTGAAGTCGACCACCGTCTCCGCTTCCGAGGGATCTACGTGCAACCAAGCACCCTCCCGAACAGCACCGAGGAGGCAGAGTCTCTGCTTTCGAAGTTCACCGACACCAGCGGCTTGGCCGGAGTTCGGCGTCAACACAACTACCTGTTTAGACCCACTGATTCCGAACCGTAAGGGGCGCCGCTTTCGTGCCCTCCGGGGTACACGCACCCGAGCAGAAGAGCACGCGGCCCCTCGGGACTCCTGTCAAGACTTCACTGTCATTCGATTTCACCTCGTGCCTATCCGGTCAGACAACGATGGCTGACGGGCGGTCGGGTCGGGACCACTAACGCCGCCTTGGGAGGGCAGTGATCCGTGCTGTTCGACGAGGCGCGCCACGTCAGTTTCAAGGTCCGGTCAAGAGTGCGTCCAAATGCCCGCGTGAGAGCGGTGTAATCAGCGTCGCAACTGGATGCCGCTGTGCAATTTGACGCCGTGTTCCTGCTCTAGGAGGTCGCTTTCATTAGAAGTTCTGCCGCAGATGGTGCAGGGCGTTCCGAAGCAGGGATACTCATTCCACTGGAAGTCTCCGGCGCCGATGCGCGGTATTCCGCACTCACTACACCCCCACATGGTCGAGCCATCTATTCCCGAAACATATGACGCAGGCGTATGTCCATTGTTGGTGAAAGGATGTTGATCGGCATTGGGGCGCGTGGTCGCAGGTTGGGACCCGTCCTTCTCTTTCGCGGGCTTCTGGTTGAACCAACTCCTCAGAGAGTCAAGCGCCCATGACGGCAACAACTTCTCAGCGATCGCCCATCCAACCGCTGCGGCGTACTGCGGCTGCCCGCCGCTGACGTTCATTTGGAGCGCATGATCGGCGATCGACGACGACCACCAAGCGGCCCACCCCGCCCCACTGTTCGTCAACAGATCGTCGAGCGCCTCGTGGACAGCGCCGATGTCGGGCTCACCGCCCGCCACGGCGACTGCAATCTCGCGGGAAAGCACCTCGTACGTTTCGTACATAGGAAGGAAACGACCAACGAGCTTGGAGCCAGTTTCTGCCGTCTTCGGACTGAAGCCAACGATGCCATCGCCGTGGGGACCCCCAACCATGATCCAGTCGACTGTCGAGAAGACCTTGGCTTGCTCGAAGGGATCCTGAGCCGGCGGACCGTCAGGGTATTCCGCGGTCTCGCGTACGACCTCCAAGAGCAACATACAGCGGAAACAAATGAACTCTCCACCCGTCCTTGATCCGCAAACAGAACAGCGACCTTCTGACGTCATGGGCGGACGCTACACCCGACCGTCGGACGTGGGCACCCCGGAAAGCGTCAAAGATCGAGTGCCTCGGGACCCCTGACCTCCCCGATAGGGGTGACCGCTAACAGCACCACCCCACCCGGTGTCGACTTCAGCGTGCGACAGTGATCCAGGTCTGCCGTGCGTAGGCGAGGACGTTGCCTTCCTCGTCGGCGATGGCGGTCCCGGCGTACGACTTGCGGCCATCCTCACCGAGCCGCCATGCGTAGGACAGGTATGGGCGATCCGGCGCCAGGGGAACCATCACTCGCGCCGCCATCCTTCCCAGGACCACAGGTGTGGTCACCAGGTCGCGCGCCGTGACCCAGGCTCCGGGACAGTCGAGTGCCGCCCACACGATCCCGGGGGCCAGCGAGCCATCCACCAAGGGGGCGTCTTCAGGGGCGATCCACGGTGAGGCCACCATCTGGCGGCCCTCCACCCATCCCGTCCACAGGTGCAGACCGTCGTCCCGGTCGGTGCCGCAGGCGAAGCACGTGGCGAACTCGTGGTGGTCGAACCCGGCGTAGCGCGACGAGGCGTCTGCGGCCTCGTCCATGGTCGGGGGTGGCGGCACCTCGAGGTCCCAATCCACCACCCTCGCCTCGGCCACCAGTCGATCGCCGTCGTACACCCCGGTGACCCCTTCGACCGTCTCCACCCGAATTGGTGTGTCGAGGGGCGGTGGGAGGCGGAGTGTGACCTCGGCGCCGTCACCGACGAGCGCAGCGATCTCGCCGCAAGCGTACCCACCGTTGGCCGACCCGGGAGGGCCGTTGAACCGTGCTGGGAGCACCAGGGTCGTGGCCTCGATCAACACGACCGACCCGGCTGCAAAGGATACGAAACCGTCACCCGGTCAGTCCCGGAAGTTGACGAACTGCAGAGGCAGCCGAAAGTCGAGTTCCCGCAACTGGGCGATCACCTCCTGGAGGTCGTCCCTCTTCTTCCCGGACACCCGAACCAGGTCGCCGTTGATCTGTGCCTGAATCTTCGAGTTCACCTCGCGGATCCGCTTCACCAGCTCACGCGCCGCCTCCATGTCGAGGCCCTTGTTGAGGGTGTGGACCGCCCGGTAGCGGCCTCCGCCGATCGGACTCGGGTCACCCCAGGCGACGGCCTTGAGCGACACCTTGCGACGGATCAGCTTCTCCTTGAGGACCTCGTCGGCCGCTCGCAACCGATCCTCGGTGGCCGATTCGACGGTCACGGCGTCGTCGCCGAGCGTGAACCGGGTGCCGGTGTCCTTGAAGTCGTAACGGGTGGCGGTCTCGCGACCCGCCTGGTCTACGGCGTTACGCACCTCTTGAAGGTCGACGAGTGAGACGACGTCAAACGTGGGCATACAGGCTCTCCCCATGGCGGATGTCGCGGTGGCCCCAGGCCGTTTCCGGCCCGAAGCGCCGCCGCGCGTGCCATTATTCCAGGATGCAGGGAGTCACCCCCCGCGACAGCAGACGGCATCTGTTCGCTGCACCCTGACGGTCGCTCACCGTCCCGTCCTCTTCGACCATTCTTCGTAAGGAGCGACCGTCCATGAGCAGCAGCCTCGTCCAGCGACATGAAGCCGTATACGCCCCGGTGATCACCTGGGACTCAGACATCGAGATCGTCTCGGCGTCGGGATCCTGGGTGACCGATGTCGAGGGGGAGCGATACCTCGACTTCGCCTGCGGCATCTCGGTGGTCAACTCCGGCCACAACCATCCCGCGGTGGTGGCCGCCGCCCGCGACCAGCTCGATCGGCTGTGGCACGCCGGAGGCGCCTTCCGCTACGACTCCCTGGTGACCGCCGCCGAAAAGGTGGTGGCCATCACCCCACCGTCGATCGAGCGGATCTTCTTCATGAACTCCGGCGCCGAGGCGGTGGAGGCGGCGATGAAGATGGCGCGCAAGGTGACCGGACGTCAGGGCATCGTCACCTTCCGCGGGGCGTTCCACGGGCGCACCATGGGCTCGGTCACCTACACCACCTCCAAGGCCAAGTACCGCCAGGGATACCACCCGCTCCTCCCATCGGTGTTCGTGACCCCGTTCCCCCACCCGTTCCACTGGGGAATGTCCGAGGAGGAGGCCACCGACCACGCCATCCTCGAGCTCGAACTGAAACTGGCCCACGAGATCACCCCGGGTGAGGTCGCCGCCTTCCTGGTGGAGCCGGTGCAGGGGGAGGGCGGCTACTACCCGGCTCCGCAGCGCTTCATGCAGCGGCTCCGGGACCTCGCCGACGAGCACGGGATCCTCCTGGTGCTCGACGAGATCCAGACCGGGTTCGGCCGCACCGCCCGATGGTTCGCCTCCGAGCACTACGGGGTCGAACCCGACGTCCTGGTGATGGGGAAGGCGATCGCCAACGGGCTGCCGCTTTCGGCGGTGGGCGCCCGCGCCGAGCTGCTCGACGCCTGGCCACCCGGGTCGCACGGCACGACGTTCGGTGGCAACCCGGTGGCCTGTGCCGCCGCCGCTGCCAACATGGACGTGCTCGCCGGGTTGATCCCGGGCACCCAGGCCCTCTCCGATCACGCCTTCTCCCGATTCGGCGAGCTGCAAGGGCGCCATCCCACGATCGGCGACGTCCGCGGGCTGGGCCTGATGATCGGGATCGAGCTGGTCAAGCAGGGGAACGAGCCCGACCCGGACGCCTTCGCCTTCCTGGCACAGCACGCGCGCGATCGCCGGCTGCTCATCCTCGACTGCGGCCCGTACGGCAACGTGATCCGGTTCATCCCGCCGCTCTCGGTGACGCTCGACGAACTGGACATGGCGATCGACGTCATCGACGAGGCGCTCACCGAGTACGAGCGGCGGGCGTGATCACCCTGTGGGATGGCGCCGGGGGGCCCCCGGTCGTCGCCTTCGGAGGCAACGCCCTGCTCCCCGGTGGCGAGGAGCCAGGTGCTGCGGCGCGCAACGCCGCCGCATTCGCCGAAGTGGTGCTGCAGCTGCTCTCCCCGGACGCCGGCCTGGTGCTCGTCCACGGGAACGGCCCGCAGGTCGGAGAGGCGTTGATCCGCAACGAGGCGGCAGCCACCGAGGCCCCCCCATCACCGCTCGACGTGCTGGTCGCCGAGACCCAGGGGGGAATCGGCTACCTGCTCGAGCGTGCCCTGCTCAACGCCCTGTCCAGGGTGGGTGCGCCCAGGCCGGTGGTGACGGTGGTCACCCAGGTGGTCGTGGACCCCGACCATCCGGCGATGGCCCAACCCACCAAGCCGGTGGGCCCGTTCTATCCGGCAGGCCATGGCGCATCGGTGGCTGCGGTGAGGGGCTGGACGATGGTGGACGTCCCCGGCCGGGGACTTCGCCGGGTCGTGCCGTCCCCACCGCCCATCGAGGTGGTCGAGACGCCATCGATTCGGGCGCTGGCCGAGGCAGGCGCGGTCGTCATCGCCGGAGGGGGAGGAGGGATTCCCGTCGCCAGGCACTCGGGCGAGCTTCGAGGCGTCGAGGGGGTGATCGACAAGGATCGCACCGCAGCCCTCATCGCGCGGTCCATGGATGCGTGCGGCCTGCTGATCCTGACCGAGGTGGACAACGTCTACACGGGTTTCGGCACCGAGCGTCAGGCCGTGCTGCGTCGGGCCGCGGCGGCGGAAGCGCGGCGACTGCTCGCCGAAGGCGAGTTCCCACCCGGGTCGATGGGGCCAAAGGTGGAGGCGGCGGCCGACTTCGCCGAGACCACGGGTCGAGACGCCGTGATCACCAGTGTCGCCGCCTTCGGAGACACCCTCGCCGGCACAGCCGGCACCAGGATCACTCCCTGAGCAGTGCCTCCAGTGTGGCGATTCCCGATTCGGCGTCGCCGGCCCAGGCATCGCCACCGAGCTCGGCTGCAACTGCGGCATCGACCAGACCTCCGCCGACGACGATCGGACCGACCCCGGCGCGGCGCAGCTCGGACACCAGCGACCGTGCGTTGCCCAGTGAAGTCGACGCAGTGACGCTCACCGCCACCGCATCGATCGGAGCCGCCTGCTTTGCGGCCCTCACGAACTCGTCCACGGGGAGGTCGGCTCCGAGATCGACGACCTCCCATCCGGCGGCGCGCAACAAGTCGGCGGCCATGCCCACGGCCAGGGCGTGTTGCTCCCCTGGCGGAGTGCCGATGACGACCTTGCCCCGCTTGCGGCCTGGACGGTTGAACCTTGGTCCCAACCTTCCCATGAGGCTGCCGGCGACGACGCTGGCCCGATGCTCCTCGGCGACGGAGAAGTCACCTCTCGCCCATCCATCACCTATCCGGCGCAGGGCGGGGGCCAGGACGTCCACGTAGAAACGAACCGGGTCGAGGCCCGAGGCCAGGGCGCTCTCGACGACACCCCATGACCCCGGTCGGTCGCCCGCCAGCAGACGATCCTCGAGACGCTCTGACCATGGGGCGGCGTGTGTGCCGGTTGGCGACCCGGCGGGAGGGTGGAGCCGGGCCAGGTCGGAGTGCCGGACGATCCACCGGGAACCGACCTTGGTGGCCGGCAGCCGGCCGGTGCGCACGTACTTGTACACCGTCATGTAATGCACGCCCAACGTACCCGCACACTGCTGCAGGGTGAGGCCCCCCGGCGACACGGAAGAAGGTTCGGTCATGACTGTCGTGTCAGATACTCCGAGGTGAACTCGCCACGCAGCCGACGGAACTTGGCGGGAGCGTGGGTGAAGCAGTGGGTGGCCGAGTTGTACCGGCTGAGCTTGGTGTCGCAATCGGCATGTGCACACACCCGGTCCACCCCGAAGGTCCGGGGCCGGCGACGGGCGCGGCCCGCCGAGGTCGCTCGCATGGTCTCCTGCACGCTAACTCCTCTCGCGGGAATTCGTTAGTACTAAACCACTGAAGCAGTTGCACTATTCCCGCATCAGCGGCGGCGACCCGCCCGGATGCGAAATTCCCGCGACACCCCCCCAACCGATGTGACCGCAACCCAGATGGCGGCGGCGATCACGCCCAGCTGCAGCCAGTCCCCGGCAGCGGCGTACACGGTGCGCCGCGAGGTCTGGAGATTGACCACACCCTGGAGCAGATCCTCCGTGAACAGTTCCGTGGTGCGAGGGATCGACCCGTCGGCGCGCACGATTGCCGACTTTCCGGTCACGGCGACATGTACCACGTCGACGCCGAGGGAGGCGGCCGACATCCTCACCATCCCCAGGAGCTGATCGGAGGCGGAGCCGGCTCCGAAAGATCCCTCGTTGGTCGCCACCACCATCAGTTGGGCCCCGGCGTTGACCGTCGCCCGCATGTAACGGGCGAATGCGCCCTCGAAGGAGATCACCGACCCGAAGAGCCCCGACCCACCGTCCACGGTGAGCGGGAAGGCGGTCGCCTCACTGCCCCGGTTCATGTCGTTGGGCACCTGGTCCAGCTGCGGGATGAACTCGAAGATGCGCCGGAACGGAACGAACTCACCGAACGGAACCGGGTGACGCTTCAGGTACTCGTCGACGATGACGCCGTCGGGGCCGAACACGACGTTGTAGTTGTCGAAGGTCCCCGGATTGCTGGGGCGGGTCCCACCCGCCAGGAGGGCGGCTCCGATTCGCTGAGCCTGGCCGGCCATCGAGCTGCGCACGGCGGCGTTGAAGGTCGGGTTGGAGTCGCCTCCGAAGGAGTCCTCCCCCCACACGACCAGATCGGCGCCGCTGGTCTCGATGATCGAGGTGAGTGCCATGTGGCTGGAGAAGATGCGGACCTTCTCGTCGGCGCAATGAACCCGGGGACACGGCGAGTTCCCCTGAACCAGGGCCACCCGCACCGCCGGGCCGGAGGCATCGGGGGCGAAGAAGGCGCCGAGCACGGTGAGCAGCACGATGGCGCCCGCAGCCAGCTCGAGAGGCCGTCGATCGTGCTCGTCGTCGAAGGTGAGGACCAACCCGGCGGCGGCTGCGATCACGAGGACCGACCACCCGGAGGCCCCGATCCACTGGGCCGCACCGCGCGGCCACGCCAGGGTTCCCACCGGGTACCCGAGGGAGCCCCAGGGGAACCCACCGAGCGGCCAGCGGTCACGGAGCAGTTCCCACAACGCCCAGCCGCCCACCGCCGCCGCCCACCATCGCCACACCGACCATCCGCGTGCCAGGTACATGAGCAGGCCGTAACCGGTGGCCCACAGGCTCATGACGATCGTCAGGGGGAGCCATGCGACCGCACCGAGCACGAAGATCCAGGAGAGCAGCGACCCGTAGAAGACGAACCCGAACAGGAACCCCAGCCAGCCCGCTTCCCGGGCGGTCTCGACGCGGCGAAGCGCCCACAGGAACGGGGCGGGTGCCACGAACACCAGAAACCCCCAGTCGAGGGGGGGAAAAGACATCCACATGAGCAGTGCCGAGATCAGCACCGCGACTACCTGACGCATGCCGGGAGCGAGGGTAGTTGTGGAGTGGCTCAAGCCGATGACGGCCCAGAGCCGGCTCCCGGGCCTGCCTACCCTGGCCCGATGGACGACCTGGCGCTGGCAAGAGGGGCTTCCGCGGTCGCGGCAGGCATCATCCGGGATTGGGGCACCAGGGCGAAGGCGACCCGCTTCAAGGGAGAGGTCGACCCGGTGACCGCCGCCGACCGTGCGGCCGAGGAGGCGATCGTGGCGATGATCTCGCGCCATCGTCCCGACGACTCGATCCTGGCCGAGGAGGGCGGGGGAAACGGCGGGGGTGGACGGCGCTGGGTGGTCGACCCGCTCGACGGAACCGTCAACTTCCTCCACGGCATACCTCACGTGGCGGTGTCGATCGCTCTCGAGGACGAGAGCGGCACCCTGCTGGGCGTGGTGCGGGACGTCTTCCGAGACGAGGAGTTCCTCGCCGAACGCGGCGGCGGAGCCACCCGAGACGGTGAGCCGATCCGGGTGTCCGGGTGCACCGAGCTCGACCGGGCACTGGTTTCGACCGGGTTCCCCTACGACCGCCACGAGCGGCCCGGCGAGTACGCCCGCCACGTGGAGTCGGTCCTGCGACGCACCCAGGGTCTGCGCAGGGCAGGGGCCGCCGCCCTCGACCTGGCCTGGGTGGCCGCCGGCCTGCTCGACGCCCACTGGGAGTTCCGGCTATCGCCGTGGGATGTCGCCGCCGGATTCCTGTTGGTGACCGAGGCCGGGGGCTCGGTGATCGGGTTCGGGTCGGAGCCGAGCCATCTCGCCTTCGTGGCCGGATCGCCGGCGATCGCACCCCTCCTGCGCGACCTGATCTCGGAGAGTCGATGACCGCCCGCCTGGTGACCGCTGACACCGTCCTCGGCTTCGAGCCGGGAACGGATGCCGTCCTCGTCGAGGCGGGACGAATCGTCGCCATCGGCAGCGCTGCCGCGCTCCGTCGACCCGGCCTGATCGAGGTCCGCCACCCCGGCGGCACCATCGCTCCCGGGTTGCGAGACGCCCACCTGCACCCGGTGGGACACGCCGGTGCGCTGCGCCGCATCTCGCTCAAGTCGGCCTCCGACTTCGGAGACCTCTCTGCCAGGCTCCGCGCCGCTGCAAAGGTCCTCCCCGCAGGCACCGCCCTCATCGCCCTGCGCCTCGACGACGAGTCACTGGCCGAGGGCAGGCTGCCCGACCGGACCATGCTCGACGCCACCGTCCCCGACCGGCCGGTGCTCCTCATCCGCTACTGCGGCCACATCGCAGTGGCGAACACCGCCACGCTGGAGATCGCCGGGATCGGCATGGACACGTCCGAGCCGGTTGGCGGTTCGATCGACCGAGGCGAGAACAGGGCGCCCACCGGTATCCTGAGGGAGACCGCCGTCGACCTGGCGATCGCCGCCGTGGAGCCGCTTGCCCCTCCGATCGAGCCCGACGACCTGATCGCCGGCGCCGCCGGCCTCGCCTCGACCGGCCTCACCGGGGTCGGGGCGATCGTGTCCACCGAGGCCGGATGCTGGGGCGCCGCCGAATCGGAGCTCGACCTGTTGTTGGAGGCGGCATCGCGCATACCGATCACGATGACCGTGTTCGTCTCCGCCGCCACCGCCGAGCAGCTGGAGTCGGCCGCCACACGCCTCCACGCCGCAGGCGGTCGCCTTCGCTTCGGAGGCCTGAAGGTGTTCGCCGACGGAAGCCTCGGCGGGCACACGGCGGCGATGCATCACGGGTTCGCCGACCGGCCCAAGGAGAGGGGCACCGACCGGCTGGATCCGGCCTGGTGCCTCACAATGTCCCGGCTCGCCCTGCGGCTCGGCGGCGGTGTCGCCATCCATGCCATCGGCGACCGCGCCAACTCGGGTGTGCTCGACGTGATGGAGACGCTGATCGCCGAGGGAGCCGACCCCGGGCTGCTGCGTGTCGAACACGCTTC
This sequence comes from Acidimicrobiia bacterium, assembly GCA_030584185.1. Taxonomy (NCBI): domain Bacteria; kingdom Bacillati; phylum Actinomycetota; class Acidimicrobiia; species Acidimicrobiia bacterium. The sequence continues at coordinate 1,289,016 of CP129495.1, forward strand.
GGTCCTGACCGAGGCCGACGTGGCCCGGTTCGGCCGCCTCCAGGTGACGGCGTCCGTCCAGCCGGCCTTCCTTGCGTCGGAGACGACCTGGTTGGAGAAGCGGGTGGGCAGCGACCGGCTGGCCCTCACCTATCCGTTCCGCTCGCTGCTCGAGTCCGGCGCCCCACTGGCCGGCGGATCGGACTGCCCGGTGGAGCCGCCGCACCCGCTGTACGGGGTGGCTGCGGCGCGGGACCGCTGCGGGATCGTCCCCGAGCAGGGCCTCGACGCCGCTTCGGCCTGGGCGATGTTCACCGGGGGGTCGGCTGCGGCGATCGGCGAGTCGGCCGCCCTGGAGCCGGGCGCCCCGGCGACCTTCACCGTGCTCCCCCTCGACCCGCTGCTGGCCACCCCCGACGATCTCAGGCAGGCAGAGGTCCAGGCGACGTACGTGGGGGGATCGTTCGCCGGCCCGACGCCGGAGGCAGTCGCCTGGAACGAACCGACTCAGTGAGCTCGTCGCCGAGGCTCAGTGGTAGAGCCTGACCAGGCTCTCCACAACGGCCGCGGGACGCTCCGCACCTTCGATCTCGATCGTGACCTGGTTTTTGAGCTGCACGCCCCCCTCGATGGGGGTCGCCTCGAGAAGCACGACCCTGCCCCTGATGCGCGAACCCACCCGCACCGGGGTGATGAACCGCACCTTGTCCAGCCCGTAGTTGACTGCCATCCGCGCTCCCTCCCCGAGGGAGCGCGTCACGTCGCGGGTGAGCGGGGTGAGCAGCGAGAGCGTCAGGAATCCATGGGCGATCGGCCCACCGAACGGCCCGGATTCGGCCGCCTCGCCGGCCTGGTGGATCCACTGGTGATCATCCGTGACGTCGGCGAAGGCGTCGACGCGCTCCTGGGTCACCTCCAGCCAGTCGCCGACGCCGATCTCCTCACCGACACGCGATTCGAGGTCGTTCATCCTCGCTCCCTCAACATCTCGAGGATGGCCTCGGGGGTGGTGTGCTCCCCGGTCTCCTTCTTCGAGTAGATCAGCTCACCGTCGACGGTCACCTCGAACACGCCTCCCCTGGAGGGAACCATGATCAGGTCGGTGATCTGTTGCTCGAACTCGCTGAGAAGGGCATCGACCATGCGCACGGCACGGTCCCGATAGCTTCAAGCGACGCAGTACTCAAGGGTGATTTGCATGAGGGAATGGTAACGGGGGGCTGCTCGCAACCGGGGCGCGACACCATGCTTCCTACAATCGCCCGGTCGATCCGGAGAAGGCATGGAGTATCGGGAGTTCGGCGGGACCGGGATGCGGGTGAGCCGCTACGGGCTGGGCACGATGATGCTCGGGGCGTGGGGCAACCCCGATCACTCCGAATGCCACCGCATCGTGGCACGCGCCATCGACGCCGGGATCAACCTTGTCGACACCGCCGACGTGTACGCCGGCGGCGAGAGTGAGGAGATCGTCGGCGAGGCGTTGCGGGGCCGTCGAGACCAGGTGATCCTCGCCACCAAGTTCCACAACCCGATGGGCCCCGGCCCCAACGAGCGGGGAAACTCCCGCCGCTGGATCGTGCAGGCTCTCGAGGCGAGCCTGCGTCGCCTGGGCACCGACTGGATCGACATCTACCAGGTGCACCGCTTCGATCCGTCGACCGCCATCGAGGAGACGGTCGAGGCCCTCTCCGACCAGGTGCGGGCCGGAAAGATCCGCTACTGGGGCACCTCGATGTTCCCTGCGGGGCAGATCGTCGAGGCGGCGTGGGCGGCCCAGCGCAACTCCGCCCTTCCACCCCGATCCGAGCAACCCCTCTACAACGTGTTCGCCAGAGGCATCGAAAGCGACGTCCTCCCCACCTGCCGCCGCCACGGCATCGGTGTCACCACCTGGAGCCCTCTCTCGGGAGGCTGGCTCACCGGGAAGTACACCCGCACCGATCCCGCACCCAAGGGCAGCCGGGCGGAGCGGTTCCCGCAGTACTTCGACGCCGCCAACGAGGTCAAGCTGGGAATGGTCGAACGGCTGTCGGCGGTCGCAGCCGACGCCGGCATCAGCCTCACCCACATGGCACTCGCCTGGTGCGGGGAGCACCCGGGGGTGAGTGCATCACTGCTCGGGCCGCGTACCGAAACCCAGCTCGAAGATCTGCTCGGAGCCGCCGAGGTGACCCTGGATGCCGCCACCCTCGATCGGATCGACGAGATCAACCCGCCCGGGGTGCTGATCAACCCGCACGACCAGGACTGGTCGCCACCCGACCTGGAGCCCATCGCCCGCCGCCGGATCCCGGTTGCGGACACCGGCGTGGTTTCATGAGGCCATGAAGACCGCCCCCACACTGCTGCCCGATGCCCTGAAGGAGATCCTCGACTCCACCCGGGCCTTCGCCCATCTCACCACGCTGGACCCCGACGGGTCGCCCCAGGCCACCGCCATGTGGGTGATGCGCCAGGACGAGATGATCCTGATGAACACCGCCGAGGGACGGCGCAAGCACCGCAACCTGCAGCGCGACCCGCGGGTGGCCATCTCGATCTCCAAGCACGACGACCCATACTCCAACTTCTCTATCCAGGGCCGGGTGGTGGAGATGCGTACCTCCGACGGTGTGGAGGTGATCGATGCCCTCGCCCGCAAGTACCTGGACGGCGTCGATCGCTACCCGTGGCTGCAGCCGGGCATGGTGCGCGTCACCCTGGTGATCGAGCCCACCCGGATCGCCGCCAACGGCTGACGACCTGGCATCCCCCAGGGTGTGAAAACGGCATCTGAGTCGGGCTGGTGCTCGCAATAGCTTGTGAGCGTGCGAGCGACGAGACGCTGGCGTGACTACCGGACCCCCAGCGGACGAAGACCGGTCAAGCGGTTCATCGATGGGCTGTCAGATGCGGATGCCGCTGCGGTGGTTGCTGCCATGAAGGACGTGCAGGTATACGGCAACGAAGTCGCCCATCACCTCGACGGTGACATCTACGAGGTGCGCGCTGCTGGTCACAAGCAGTCATTCCGCGTCCTCTATGCAACGGAGGGCAAGGAGGACCAAGTGCTTCTAGCCCTCGAAGCAATCTCCAAGAAGACCAAGAGGACTCCCCTGCAGACCATCCAGCTCGCGAATCGAAGGCTTGCCGACTGGCGGTCGCGAGGCCGGAAGCAGCAGTGAGGTGCCATATCATATTTGATATCTCGCTGACGATATGTCAGGGTGTTGTCTGAGGAGCAAGGGAGAAGCGCGATGACCGACTTCCTGACCGAACTCATCGCAGAGCGAAGCGAAGCGAACGAACACTTCGCCGAGTTGGTGGACGCCGCCTTCAAGCGTCGCGAGCTCGTTCGGCAACTTGCCGCGATTCGCACCGAGCTCTCGATCTCCCAGACAAGGCTTGCTTCACTGATGGGAACGTCACAGTCGGCGGTCGCGCGACTCGAGTCAGGCGACACCGACGCCCGTGCCTCCACGCTCGCACGATATGCGGCCGCCCTGGGGCGGCGAATCGAGTTCGAGATCGTTGAGGAGACGACCCCCAGGACCGACGGCGGGCCCCGAAGGCACCGCCAGAAACTCGCCCCCGCCTGAGACTGCTCCAGCCCAGGGCTGGCCTGTCGGCACGCAGAACGGCACCTTGCCCTCTGTCAGCGTGCGGAAATGACACCAGGTAACGCGTTGACCCAATCGACCCGACGACTTATGCTGTGGCATAAGAAGGAGGAGCAGATGAGTCTTCCTGCGCGACTGCGTGCGACAAGAGAGGCCATCGGACTGACGCAGGAAGCTGTGTCCCGGATCTCAGGCATCGCCGCGCCCAACCTGTCGAAGATAGAGAACGGCGGGTCTGACATTCAGATCAGCACCCTGATGCGAATCCTGGATGCGATGAACCTGGATATCGAGTTCGTCCCCCGAGATGCCCCCATCTCCCTTCAAGACGTAATCGCCCAGTCCGAACGGGGTCGGAAACGTCTCAACTCAAAAGGGATCGCCCCGTCTGATCCTCAGGCGCGACTGAGTGCGAAGCGAGCTCGTGGCCTCGATGTCTCGGTTGAGCAGTCCTTACTGACGCGAAGTGCCTGACGACACGGCCTCGCCGGTTGACCTTCTCCGTCGTGCCGCCGAGGCGAGCATCGGTTCGACAGAACGAAAGCTGCTGACCGCCGCCGGGTTTGGTGAGGCTGCGCTTGATGCCCCCGTCCTCGTTGGCGGGACGGCGGTTGAACTACATACGGGCGCATATCGGCCCACGGACATCGACCTCGTCGGCTACCCCAAGCCGGGCTCGGACGCGATCCTTGCTGAACTCGGATTCGAGCGAGAAGGGCGACACTGGCTCTTTGCCTTCGCCGACCGGGAGACTCTCGCGATCGAGGTCCCAGGTGACCGCCTTGCCGACTTCGCGCGGGAGCCGCCGCTCGTGATCGACCTATCGCCGGGGCAAATCGCCGTCATCGGCCTCAACGACCTGCTGATGGACCGCCTGCTGCAGGCCACCGGAGGCGAACCGGTCACCATGGACGAGGCCGTCAGATTGGCGACGGCAGCGTATGAGCGAATCGACTGGGAAGACCTCTCGGCCCGATCAGATGCAGCTGCCCAGGACGAGACGCTCGCCGGAGCAAGCCTTCCAGCAGTCCTGGCTGCGGTCAGACGCACTGCCCGAAAGCAGCTACGGAGGTGAATGAGCCGTGCTGGTTGGAAGCTGTCGAAGGTGAATCCCCACCCTCGGTCAGCGTGCGGGAATGTCACTTGAGCAAGTCAGGTTCCTGTTGGTCAGGGGGATCGGTCCTCTTCCAGGCGCGCCACGAGCCCAAACGCGACGTGTCCGCAAACACGGGGGTAGTCCACCAACTCCAGCCACCGAGCCCTTCTCCTCACCCCACGGATGGCATCCTGATCCGCCGAGCCAAGGCACCCACCGCGTCACCGGGCAGATCCACCTTTCGACCCGCCGTGCCGCTACGCGCCAAGGCCCTCGATGATCCGTTCGGCGTCTGCGGTACTCAACGCACCGTCGATGGTGACCAGGGTGCCGCCGATGACGCCCCAGGCGTGCGTGGGAAGGAGAGTGCCGGAAGGTGGTGCGATCGTAAACTCGCCCCCGGCTGTCTCGAAGGCGTAGGTACCCTCGATGACGGCGTCTCCCCTCTGGTTCCACGGGTCGGCCGACGCCTGGACGCCAAGGGCGGGTCGGAAAGTGATCGTGATGCACGCGGTCTGGTTTCGGTATGCCAAGACGGCGACCTCTGACGTTCCTTCGAGCAGGCTGAGCGGCTGAGCCGCGAACGCCCGGAGGCTGAGTACGAAACCTTCCGGTATCCAACTTGGGTCGTAGACCTCGACGCCGAGACCGCTGAAGCTTGGAACCAGAGAGAAGCCGCCTTCGAATCGGGTCGGCCCTTGTCCCCCGGCGACAGCAGCTGCGGGGTGAAGGGCGTCGCGCGAGATCGTCTTGATCATGACCCCTGAGTCGAGGTCGTCGGCGATCGTCTCGCCGTTTGACATGGTGGTGGTGACTTCGACCACGGCCCAGGTCTCCATGTCGAGCGTCACCGTCCGACTGGTCTGATAGGGCAGGCCCAGCTCGACGAGAACAGGGTCGGGTCCAATCGGCAGCTCGATGACGAACACGGGCCGACCATCACGGGAGGCGTAGACGCCGGCGCCGGTGGCCATGGCCTGTGCACCATGGGCCTGATAGGTATTGAGCTCCCTGCGGTAAGGGTCGGGGAGATCGGGACCGCCGTCGACGACCCCAGTGGTGATCGTGATCGAGTTGTCTTCCGCCGTGAGCTTCACCAGTTCGCGGGTCAGATCCATCGCATCCCACGCATACACCGAGTGCCCGGGTCGCTGGAACAGGATGTCGCCCGACGCCGCGATCGCCATCCCGCGCGCCTCGGTCACCGTGAGGGGGATGGCAGAGACACCGCCCGTGGTCCCAGGCACGTCCGGTGCCGATGTGTCGGAGGCGCCGGTCGTCGACGTCGAAGGGTCGACGATGACTGTCGTCGACCCACCAATCGATCCTTTAAGTGTCGGGTCCCCGAGAAAAGCCGCCCAGCCCAGGGCGACGAGGACCGCCAGACCTACGGCTGCCAATCCTCCTATACGCAGGGCCGACCGGATCTTGACACGCATGGTCTGTCTCCCTTCGGGCTAGCTGCTGCATCCGCTGTAGTCGCCGTCCCAATGGGATGCCGTGCAGTACCGGACGTGAAGATGGTGGTCGTGGCCTGTCAAGGGCTCGACGATCGTGGGGAACCAGGTCTCGAAGTCAGGGTCGTTGTAATAGACCAGGTCGATCATCTGATATGAACCGAAGGCGGCTCCTTGCCGGATGTCCCAGAGGAGCGCCTTGGTCTTGGCTTGCCTATACCGAGTTGTGTTGGTGTACAAGATGCCGCGGCCCGTGGTGCATTGGTCGTAGCTTCCGCTCAGTATCGTGATGATCCCGATGTCCACGTCCATCCCTCGATCGTGCGAGTCGTGCGGAGAGAATGGCATTTCACCGTGTTGATGAGAGAGGTCCCAGAAGGGCAGATCTCCGGCGGCCTGGTCGTTGAAGTAATAGCCAGCGCGTTCAACAGCAGCCACGGTGGCGGCCGTACCCCACGACTCGTTCTCGGGCTGTGCGCCCAACCCCCCGGCTGCGCAGGCGTACGCGGTGACGGGCATGAGCCTGTAGTGCCACGTGAGGTGTTCCCACACCTCGTCGTCGACCACGCCGTCGTTTGTCATCCCGTGGAGCGATTGATAGGCCTTGACGGCGTTGAGGGTGCCCGTACCGAAAGCGCCATCGACGAGGAGGTAGGACCAGCCCGGATTGGTGGGATCGCGCTTGCTGTTGAGCAACCACTGGAGAGCCTGCACCGCGTAGTTGTTGGCTCCCTGGGTCAGCGTTGGTGTGAGGACTGGCCACGTTCCCGGCCCAACAATCCCATCGGCTGACAGCGGAGGATGCGCCTGCTGAAACGAGATCACGTTTGACTTGGTTCCCGAGCCGAAGACCCCGTCAAGTGCTGGCGCGTAACCGTGATACCGCAGCAGCATCTGAACCGCCATGACATTGGCGCCGCGATGATTGAATTGAGTTGTCGGCCAATCCGGAACGTCAGTCGATCCCGCCATGCCGGTCCCGGCTATCCCGAAAACCAGGACTAAGGAAGCAACGACGGTGAGCGCGCCTCCGGTTCGCGGCTTCGACATCCCTTGCCCCCTCCATCCGGTAACGGAGCTGAGCGTGAATCTCTACACACGATGGCAACACCGGGGCTCACGCACAGAGCCATATGGCACTTACTGATCCGGCAGGGTTCGGATCGGGCAACAACCCGAACACTGCGGGGCAGCGTGGGGAGCGCTCGCCCGATCGGGCTGCGCGAAATGCTCGATCGGTTGATGCCATGACGGTTCACCTGCACCTGCGACGGCTGCGGGTGGTGGAGGTGGCGTCAATGTGCCGGAGCGGCCTGATGTCGTAGTGGAGGACGCTCGTGCCGTGGTCGTTGTGCGTCTTGCGTGTTGAGGACCCGAGCAGCGCAAGACCGGCGTCGGCTGCGGGTGGGCGCTCGGAGTGTCGTGGCATGGCCGTCGCAGACGGTGCCAGATGCACCGGAACGCGCTTTTCGATTCCGTCGGATGAGCCCATCGCCATCGACCAGTTCGTCTTGAATCGGCACCTTCACTGTTTGGGTGACTGGCCATGATCCAGACCGCCATGATTGCCGGGTCGATCCTCACACGCCAGGGGCTGGGGCGACCCCTCACCGGTATACGGGTATGCCGGCGCAACTGTGTTGCACGTGCGTGTGGGTTGAAAGGGGGTCGGTGCGCCGGCGGCCTGCGCGTCTCGGTGGCGTCGTCGCGGCTGGCGTGGTGGTGTGACGATCTTGGGGCATCGGTCTGCTCCTCTGCGATCAGCAGTCGGGTGATCGTGCCGGTGAGCCCTTTCACCCGGTTATCAGTGCTGTTCCGGAAGTGGGAGGTTGCGGCAGCCGAGTGCGCCGCTCAGGCGGTGTCAGACATGTCTCCGGAACGTCCGACATGTCTCCGGAACGATCCGTCCGACATCTCCCCGGTCAATACACCGGTTGCTGACGGCGGGCTTGAAGGGTTTGTGAAAGGCCTTCTGCGACTCGGTTGAAAGGGCTCTCGCCGATGATGCGGGGATGGAGCAGGTGGAACCGTGTCGCCAGCGGAGCCCTGGGGCGATGCGCGGGCGTTGGCTCACGATGCGGTGGTGGTGGCCTGGGTCGTGGAGAGCACGGCCCGTCAGGGGGTCTCGGTCAAGGTGGTGGAGCCGGGGGTGGTGGGGCGGGTGGCGGTGCTGTTCCGCGAGGGCGGGAGGCGGGTCAGAGCCGCCAGGTGGGGTGGAGGCGGGAGGGGTCGAAGCGGTTGCGACCCTGAACCGCCGGGTTGACGACAAGGTGATCGAGAACGGTGGCCACTATCGCCTGTTGACGGGAGAGGGGGAGGTCGGTCCAGGCGTCGGCGAGGGCCTTCGAGTTGCCGGCGTAGTCGTCGATGCGATTAGTACGGGAGACCCGCGACAGGCGGCGCTTGGCTGCGTCGATGCGGGCCTGGATGGGTTGACGGGCCGCCGCCCATTCGGTGTGGCTGATGGCCCGGTCGGCGTAGTCCCGGGCGAGTTGCTCGAGCATGGCGGTGTCCTCGGCGACGGCGATGGCGAGCCGGTCGTGCTCTTGGTTGGCCTGGCGGGCCTCGGTGAGGGCTCGGGCCAACTCGGGGGTGTCGAGGCGGTAGAGGACGGCCTGGGTGAGGAAGCTCTCCACCGGCTCGGCGTTGATCGCCATCCGCCCACAGCCGGAGAATCCGGGGCCGGAGGCGCAGACGTAGCGGCGGACCCCATCGGCCCGGGGCCGCGACACCATCTCCGAGCCGCAGCGGCCACAGCGCAGCAAACCGCCGGTGAGCAAATAGCGGCGGGGGGCCCGGCGGGCAGGGCCTGCAGCCCGTGGCCGGCGGCGGGCCCGGAGCCGATCCGACTCTGCGGGGGTGATGATGGCGGGCCACTCGGCGTCTCCGGTGATCTCCCCGTGATGCTCCCGCCTCCCCGAGATCCGAGCCGAGGCCAGCATCCGAGCCAATGTCGTGGGGGTCCACTCCCCACCGACGCTGGTGGTGACGCCCCGGTCGTTGAGGTCGACACAGATCGAGCGGGCCGACTCCCCCGCCAGAGCACGTTTGGCGGCCTCACGGATCACCTTCGCCTCCCCGGGCACCACGTGAGGGCGATCCGGGGTGTATCCGTAGGGGCGGGTGCCGCCACCGGAGACCTTGCCTTTGGAGGCCAGTTCGGCGTGTTTGCGGCGCAGCCGGTCGGCCGCCTTGTCAGACTCTCCGCGGGCGATCACCCCACCCAGTCTGGCCACCATCCGACCCTGCGGCGTCGTCAGATCGACATCCCCGGCCCGCACCGTCCGAATATCCACGAGCGAGGCGGCGTCGCACAGGTCGATGAAGTCCTCCAACTCCCGGGGACTGCGATGCAACCGATCGGGATGCCACACCACCAGGGCGTCCACCATCCCCGCCTTGATGTCCCCACAGAGCCGCTCATACTCGGGACGCCGCCTCCCCGAATAGGCCGACACGTCGTTGTCGACGTAGACCTCGGCCACCGGCCAGCCCAGGGAGCCGGCGAGGGCCTGGCAGTCCTCGATCTGCCGCTCCACCCCCAAACGAGTCCCATCAGGGTCTGAGGAGATCCGGGCGTAGATCGCAGCAGCGTGAGCCACCAGATGATATTAACACACTCTGGCCTCAATCACTGCAATCACCCCAGAGCAGCGTCGAGGTCCTCGATAAGGTCGTCGGCGTGTTCGATCCCCACCGAGAGCCGGACCAGATCCTCGGGAACCTCCAGCGGGGTTCCCGCCACCGAGGCGTGGGTCATCGCCGCCGGCACCTCCAGCAGCGACTCGACACCGCCGAGGCTCTCGGCGAGGAAGAACAGCCGGGTCCTCTCGGCCAGCGCCCTGGCGGCATCGGACCCACCGCGTGGCCGGAACGAGACCATCCCCCCGAAGCCGGACATCTGCTTCTTGGCCAGGTCGTGTCCGGGGTCCGATTCGAGACCCGGGTAGTACACCTGGGCCACCCGCTCGTCGGTCGCCAGGAACCGGGCGATGGCCATGGCGTTGGCACAGTGACGCTCCATCCGCACCGCCAGCGTCTTCATGCCCCGCAGCACCAGGAAGGCGTCGAAGGGCCCCGGGACCGGCCCGGCTGCGTTCTGCAGGAACCGCAGCCTCTCGTGGAGTGCGGCGTCCCCTGTGACCAGGGCGCCCCCCACCACGTCCGAGTGGCCGCCCAGGTACTTGGTGGTCGAGTGGAGCACGACGTCGGCCCCCATCTCCAACGGCCGCTGAAGGAATGGGGTGGCGAAGGTGTTGTCGACCACCAGCAGGGCGCCGGCATCGTGAGCGGCGGCGGCGACTGCGGTCACGTCGTACACCCGAAGCAGCGGATTGCTCGGTGTCTCCAACCAGACCAGACCGGTCTCCGGCCGGCAGGCGGCGGCCACCGACTCGGGATCGGACGGATCGGCCACACTCCAGGAGAAGCCCTGGCCGGCCAGGACGCGGGCGAAGAACCTGAAGGTCCCGCCGTAGGCATCGTCGGGAAGCACCACGTGCCCGCCCGCCTCGAGCAGATAGCCGAGAAGAGCCGTCGCCGCCATACCCGAGGCGGTGGCCACGGCGCCTCCCTCTTCGGCGCCCTCGAGGGCGGCCAGCGCCTCCTGGAGGGCGCTGCGGGTCGGGTTGTCGGTGCGGGAGTACTCAAAACCCGAGTGCTTCCCCGGCGAGTCCTGGGCGTAGGTGCTGGTGGCGTAGATGGGGACCACGACGGCCCCGGTCGTCGGATCCGGGTCCTGGCCGGCGTGGATCGCCCTGGTCTCGAACCTCACAGTGCCTCCTCGAAGCCGTGCTCCCTCATCCACTCGTCGGAGAAGATCTTGGACAGGTAGTTGCGACCCCCATCCGGCACGACCACCACCACCAGGCGGTCCTCGTACCGGCGGGCCGCCCGCAGGGCGCCCTCCACGGCCATGCCCCCCGAACCGCCTGCCAGGATCCCCTCGACCCGCACCAGCCGCCGGGTCATGGCGAAGGCCTCGGCGTCGGAGACCACCTCCCACTCGTCGACCACGGTACGGTCGAAGGTCTCCGGCCAGAAGTCCTCACCGACACCCTCGGTGAAATAGGAGTGCACCCCTTCCGGCCCGGCGGCGGTGAAGATCGAACCGACCGGGTCGACCCCGACCACCACCACCCCGGTCCCCTTGTCCTTGAGGTGCCGGCCCACGCCGGAGATGGTTCCACCGGTACCGACCCCGGCGACCAGCACCCCCACCTGCCCGTCGGTCTGATGCCAGATCTCGACGCCCATGGTCTCGGCCTGGGCCTGCGGGTTGGCCGGGTTGGAGTACTGGTCGGGACGGAAGTGGCCCGGGCGCGACGCCAGGTCCTCGGCCACCGAGTAGTAGGAGCGGGGGTCCTCGGGGGTGACCTCCGTGGGGCACACCACGACCTCGGCCCCGTACGCACGCAGCAGGTCCCGCTTCTCCGGGGACTGCTTGTCGGCCATCACCGCCACCAGGCGGTACCCCTTCAGGGTGGCCGCCATCGCCAGGCCGACCCCGGTGTTGCCCGAGGTGGGCTCGACGATGGTGTCACCGGGTCGGAGCCGGCCCTCCTGCTCGGCGGCCTCGATCATGGCCAGCCCGATTCGGTCCTTGGATGAGCCACCCGGGTTGAGGGCCTCCAGTTTGGCCACGAGGTTTCCCGGGGGATGGAGACGGGCGAGGCGCACCAGGGGCGTGCCCCCAATGGCGTCAAGGACGTCGGAGCGAATGTCCATCACCGGCCAGGTTAGGTGCCCGCTCGGGAACAGGACCGGGGTCTACCCTCGCCCCGTGGACCGCAGCCCCGACGCCGCCGCGATCGCCGCCGCCACACCCGACGACCGGGACCGCTGGATCGACTTCATCAGGGCCTTCAGCATCGGAGTGGTCGTTCTCGGGCACTGGCTGGTGGCAGTGGTGGTGTGGCGCGACGGCTCGATCTCCGGGTTCAACGTCATGGAGGCGATCCCCGGACTGTGGCCGCTCACCTGGTTGTTGCAGGTGATGCCGCTGTTCTTCTTCGTGGGCGGGTTCTCCAACCTGGTGAGCCTGCGTTCGGCCCGGCGGCGGGGCGAAGGCTACGCCGGGTTCCTGCGGGGCCGGTTCGATCGCCTGATGCGTCCCACGCTGGCCTTCCTGATCCCTGCCGTGGCGATCGTGGCGACACTCGACGCCCTCAACGTCGCCGACGACGCCGTGTTCCCGGTGGCGACCCTGATAACGGGACCGCTCTGGTTCCTGGGGGTGTACATGATCGTGATCGCCCTGGCGGTGCCGATGGCGGCGCTGCACGACCGCTTCGGCGCCTGGGTGCCGTCGACGCTGGGGCTGATCGCCGTGGCGGTCGACATCGCCCGTTTCGCCGGCGACTTCTCCGGCATCGGCTTCGTCAACTACCCGGTGGTCTGGCTGCTGGCGCATCAACTCGGCTTCCTGTACGCCGATGGGCGGCTCCGGCCCGACTTCGGAAGATGGCTGGCTCCGCTCGGCCTTGCCGCTCTTGTCGCACTGGTCGCCGCCGGCCCCTACCCGGCCTCGATGGTGGGGTTGGCGACCGACGAGTTCTCCAACATGGATCCGCCGACACTCGCCATCGTGGCCCTGCTCGCATGGCAGATCGGCCTCGCCCTATGGCTGCGCGCCCCCGTCACCCGGTGGCTGGAGAGTCCTCGGGTGTGGACGGCGGTGGTTGGGGTGAACTCGGTGATCATGACCGCCTTCCTCTGGCACCTCACCGTGCTGGTGATCGCCATCGGTGTGCTCTATCCGCTCGGGTTTCCGCAGCCGGAGGTGGGGACCACCTTCTGGTGGCTGCTGCGACCGGCATGGATCGGCGTGCTGATCGTGCTCCTCGGGGCGCTGGTCGCCGTCCTCGGTCCGATCGAGCGCGTCGCTTTGACCCGACGCCGGCCGGCGTCGGAACGCTCCCCGGGAAGCGCATCGCTGGCGGTGGTGGCGGCAGTGGCCACGCTGTGGGGGGTGCTCGGGTTCGCCATCGGCGGCCTGCATCAGGTCTTTTCGCCAACAGGCGACACCCTGCTGGTGTTTCGGCTCAACCCCTTCCAGAACCTCATCCACCTGGCCTGGGGGGCCATGGCGATGGCGGCGGCGGTTGGGGCGTGGCGAACCGTTGCCCGCGCCGCGGCACTCTCGGCGGCATTGGCCAGCGCCCTGGCGGCCGCCGGGCCCCTGCTGCGCGCCGGGTACACCGAGAACGTTCTGGCTTCGAACGCCGCCGCCGACCTGCTCCACGGCGGATTGGCGGTGCTCTCGCTGGCCGCCTGGTGGCTTGCCCGGCGCCGGCCGAGCCGGGTGGATACCGGAGCCCACCGCCCCACACGTCAGGTCTGACCCCTCCCCCGGTGGGGTAGGGTCGTGGTATCATGAGAGGGTGGAGAGGACCCACCCCATGCAGGCAGACAAGAAGCAGTCGGCGCTCAACCGCCTGAAGACGGTTCGCGGTCACCTCGACGCCGTGGTGGCCATGGTGGAGGACGAGCGCTACTGCCCCGAGATCATGAAGCAGGTCTCGGCGCTCCAGGGGTCCCTGGAGAAGGTCAACCGGGTGCTGCTCGAGAACCACGTCGAGACCTGCGTGATGCACGCCGTCGCCGAGGGCCGCACCGGAGAGATCGTGGATGAGCTGATGGAGACCCTGCGTTACACGCCCGCCATGACCGGGCCGAAGGAGGAGACATGACCGAAACCAAGATCTCGGTTCCCGAGATCCACTGTGACCACTGCAAGATGTCGCTCGAGGGCGCCCTTGGGGCACTCACCGGCGTCACCCGGGCCGCCGTCGACGTGCCCAGCGCCACCATCGACGTCGCCTTCGAGGACCCGGTGACCGTGGACGACCTCATCGCCGCCATCGAGGGCCAGGGCTACGAGGTGGCCTCGGCCTCCTGACATGGCCGAACGCGACGCCCTGGTCTTCGACGTCGAGGGCATGACCTGTGCCTCGTGCGCTCTCAGGATCGAGCGCGTCCTGGGCAAGCTCCCCGGGGTCGATCAGGCCGTGGTCAGCCTGGCGGGCAAGGAGGCGCGGGTCACCTCCGACGAGACGGTCGATCCGGAGGCCCTGGTCGCCGCCGCCGAGCGGATCGGATACCGCCTGACCCCCGTGGTCGCCGGCGCGGAGCGGGAGAGCCTCGCCGATCGCTACGACGCCGAGACCCGGTTCCAGGCCCGAATGGCCTTGGGGGCGGCGATCTTCACCCTCCCGGCATTCCTGCTCACCATGTTCGGGCCGGAGGCGAGGTGGGTCGAGGCGGCGGTGTGGGCCCTGGTCACCCCGGTCGAGTTCGTGTTCGGCTGGCAGTTCCACCGCAACGCCGTCATCCGCCTGCGATCGGGCGGGGCAAACATGGACACCCTGGTCAGTATGGGAACGCTGGCCGCCTACTCCTGGTCGGTGTGGGCCTTCTTTGCCGGCGAGCACGTCTTCTTCGAGGTGGCGGCGGTCATCGTCGCCTTCCTCCTCCTGGGGCGCTTCTTCGAGGCGCGCAGCAAGGGAAGCGCATCGCAGGCGATCACCCGACTCTTGGAGCTCGGCGCCCGCCACGCCCGGGTGCTGCGCGACGGCATCGAGGTCATGGTCCCGGTGGATGAGTTGGTCCCGGGGGACCGCATGGTGATCCGCCCCGGTGAGAAGGTCCCCACCGACGGGGTCATCGTCGACGGCGGATCCTCCCTCGACGAGAGCATGCTCACCGGCGAGTCGATGCCGGTGGGCAAGGGCGTGGGCGACACCGTCTTCGGGGCCACCATCAACCAGTTCGGCGTGATCATCGTCGAGGCGACACGCGTCGGCGCCGAGACCGCTCTCGCCCAGATCGTTCGCCTGGTGGAGGACGCCCAAGCCACCAAGGCCCCGATCCAGCACCTCGCCGACCGGGTCGCCGGGGTGTTCGTGCCCGCCGTGCTCCTCATCGCCACGATCACCTTCACCGCCTGGCTGGTCCTCGACGGAGAGCTGGAGGCGGCGGTCCGCGCCTCGGTGGCGGTGCTGATCATCGCCTGCCCCTGCGCCTTGGGCTTGGCCACCCCGACGGCGATCATGGTGGGCAGCGGCCGCGGTGCCCAGCTCGGGGTGCTGTTCCGCAACTCCGAGGTGTTCGAGCGGACCCGCACCATCGACACCGTCGTCTTCGACAAGACCGGAACCCTCACCCGCGGGGCGATGACCCTCTCCGGCCTGGTGACCGACCTTCCCGAGCAGGATGTGCTGCGCCTGGTGGGCTCGGTCGAATCTGCATCCGAGCACCCGGTCGCCCGAGCGGTGGCGCTCGGCGCCGAGGAGGCCGATGTCGTCCTCACCCACCCTTCCGAGTTCTCCGCCCTCCCCGGCCTCGGTGTGCGAGGAACGGTCGACGGAACCGAGGTGATCGTGGGGAGGCGCAAGCTGATGGCAGAGGTGGAGCTGCTAGTACCCGACCGCTACGAGGCGGCGATGGCCGCCATGGAGGCCGAAGGCCACACCGCCTTCCTCGCCGGATGGGACGGCGAGGTCCGGGCGGCCCTGGCGGTGGCCGACACCCTGCGCGACTCGTCGGCAGGAGTGGTGAAGCGCCTACGCGCCTCGGGTCGCCAGGTGGTGATGATCACCGGGGACAACCGCACCACGGCCGAGGCGATCGCTTCTCAGGTCGGTATCGACGAGGTCATCGCCGAGGTGCTCCCCGGCGACAAGGCGGTCGAGGTGGAACGGCTGCAGAGGACTGGCCGCCGCGTCGCCTTCGTCGGCGACGGCGTCAACGACGCCCCGGCACTCACCGCCGCCGACCTGGGCATGGCGATCGGCACCGGCTCCGACGTGGCGGTGGAGGCCGGACAGGTGGTGCTCATGTCGGGAGACCCGGCCCTGGCCGAGGTGGCGCTCGACCTGGCTGCCGCCACCTTCCGGGTCATCAAGCAGAATCTGTTCTGGGCGTTCGCCTACAACACCGCCGCCATCCCCCTGGCGGCGCTCGGAATGCTCGACCCGATGATCGCCGCCGCCGCCATGGCCGCTTCGAGCGTCAGCGTCGTGGGCAACTCGCTGCGACTGCGTCGATTCAGAATCGAGCGGTGAGCATGTCGCGACCTTCGCCCAAGCGAAACCCCGCCCGCCCGGCTCCGAGAAGGAGTGGGCGCCCGAAATGGCCATGGATCGCCCTCGCAGCGGTGGCCGTCGCCGGCATCGTCGCCATCGCCCTGACCGCCGCCGGCGAAGGCGGTGACGCCTCGGCCACGACGGTCGATCCCGCCGAGATCGCCCTCGGGGCGGACCTGTACGCCGCCAACTGCGCCGAGTGCCACGGCGCCGACCTCGATGGCACCGAGTCGGGGCCTCCGTTCCTGGACCTGATCTACGCCCCGAACCACCATGCCGACGAGGCCTTCCAGAGGGCCGCCGCCTTCGGCGTCGCCCCGCATCACTGGGGCTTCGGGCCGATGCCCCCGGTCGAGGCCCTCACCCGTGACCAGGTCGCCCTGATCGTCGCCTTCGTACGCCAGGCCCAGGCGGACGCCGGGATCGTGCGCGACCCCAGCCACCCCTGATCATCCCTCGGTGACGATGATCGTCACCTCCCCGTCGGAGCGGATGCTGCACGCCCCGCCGAACCTCCCGGGCGTGGAGAACCGCTGGGTCAAGGTCTCCCCCGGTCCGACGAAGAAAGGGCCGAGCAGGTGGCCGCGGTCGTCCTGGTTGACGATCCGCAGCATGTCGCCCACCTTCACGTCGAGACGGGCGGGGATCAGGTCGATTCGCTCGCCGGCCTCGATTCGCTCGCCGGTCCCCTCCGGGATCAGGTAGTCGTGGTCGTACCGGATCTCCCCACCGGCGTCGCCCCCCGACCCGTCACAGCCCGACCCGAGCGCGAGCAGCACCAGGGTGACGAGCGCCACCGGACGGAGCCGCCTCACGGATCGATGACCTCGGCGACCACCACGACCTCGCCGGCCTTCTCGAAGACCAGCGTCAGGTCGAAGGTGGAACCGACCTCCAGCGGTTGGGCCAACTGGAGCAGCATCACGTGGTACCCACCGGGGACGAACCGGACGGTCACCCCGGCCGGGATCTCCACCGAGTCCACCTCCTGCATCCGCATCGGGCCGGCACCCATGCCGTGACCCATGGTGGAGCCGGCTCCCATTCCCATGGTGGTTCCGGGCATCTCCGCCTCCACCGTCTCGTGGATCTCCACCATCGCGGCGACGTCGGCGGAGACGGAGGCGCCGATCAGCCGGTCGTCCTCGGCGCCGCCGGTGACGTCGAAGTACACCGCCCCGGCGTCCTGCATCATGGCGCTGGCCCGGGCCCACACGTCGTCGACGACCACAGCCTGAGGCCCGGTCGTGGGGGCGGCATCATCGTCGTCGCCACAGGCGGCGACCGTCAGCAGGAGCACTGCCACCGGCACCACCCGGAGCCACTTCCTAGTTGCGTTCATCCCCTATTGCTCCTTGATCAGGTGTTCGATGTCGGCGGCGATGTCGACCCGGTCGGTGCCGAAAGGCCACGCCAGGAGCAGTCGCCCCGTCTCGTCCACGACGTACAACCATGCGGAATGGACCACGTCCACTCCACCCTCGTCGTCCTCCTCCACCGAGTAGTAGGCGCCGAAGGCACCCGCCACCTCTGCGAGCAGATCCGAATCGTCGATGCGCAGCCCCCTCCCTCGAGGAAAGAAGGTCTCGACGTAGGCGGCGATCACCTCGTCGGAGTCCCGTTCCGGGTCCACCGTGACCATCGCCACGCCGATCCGGTCCGCCAGATCGCCGACTGCGGCCAGGGCGCCCCTCAGGTCGGACATCGAGGTGGGGCAGATGTCGGGACACGAGGTGTACCCGAAGTAGACGATCAGCAGGCCGCCTGGATCGGCGAGGAACTCGAAGTCCCCGTCGTCATCGGGGACCTGCGCCACCGCCACCACCGGTGCCGGCTCCCGAACCGCACCCGCCGGGACGTAGGGATCGCCTCCACATGCCGCCAGTACGACGGCAAGCAGGGCGGCGACACGAAGTCGCGCCAACGATCGTCGGGGCGGGACCAAGCCGAGCACAGCGACAAGGATGCGACCGATCCTCGGGCCGATGATCAGGCGAAGGTCCCGACCGCGGCGCCGATGGTCCCACGACCAGATCCCCCGCCACACGGCCCGGTTACGCTTCGCCGCCGATGTCCCATCCCCAGCCGCCTCCCGAGCCGGGCGACCTCGCCTGGCGGCCGTGGACCGCCGAAGACGCCGACACCCTGGCCCGCCACCTGCTCAGGGTCCACGAGGCCGAGCGCCTCGACCACGTGGCCGGGCCCGACGTGCTGCGCTGGCTGGCGACCCAGCCCGGGTTCGATCCCGCCACCGATTCCATCGCCGCCTTCGACCCCGCCGGGGAGGTGCGGGCGGATGCTGGCGCCTGGGCCCACTTCGCGGACCAGGGCGCACGCGCCTTTCTATGGGTCGACGTCGATCCCGGGTTCGAAGACCTGCGCCCCTTCCTCCTCTCCTGGGTCGAGGCGCGGGGCAGGGAACGCCTGGCAGAGGCCACTGGCGACGGGGATCGGGTACTGCGGGTGGCCGTGGAGGAGCATCGCCTGGCACTTCGCCAGGCGGTGGAAGCGGCCGGGTTCGATTCGCAGCGCTCGTTCGTGATCATGCGCCGGCCGCTCACCGGCCTGCCACCGTCACCACCGCTTCCGGATGGGATCGAAGTGGTGCCTTGGTCGGAGACGATCGACGAGAGGATCCGCCAGGCCAACAACGAGGCGTTTCAGGATCATTGGGGAAGCCTCCCGATGAGCACCGAGGCGTGGCACGGGGGTTTCGCCGGGTCCGACACGTTCCGCCCGGACCTCAGCTTTGCCGCCCTCGACGGCGAGGTCGTCGTCTCCTACTGCATGGTGGAGGTGGATACCGAAGACAACGAGCAGCGAGGGGTCGAAGAGGTGTACGTCTCGCGGGTCGGCACCCGAAGATCGCACCGGGGCCGACGTCTCGCATCTCTACTCATCTGTCGCGTGATGGAAACCGCCGCCTCCGGAGGGGCCGACACGGTTGCCCTCGACGTCGATGAGACCTCACACACCGGGGCGACCGCGGTCTATGCCCGACTCGGTTTCGCCGTGGAGTCGCGCAGCATCCACTACCTGAAGTCGGTCTGAAGGCAGCCAGCGCGGATCCCGACGCCTCCCTACCCCTGAGCGACGTTCGGGTATGGTCGTGGCGATGGACAGCCTCGAGCGGCATCATCGTCCACGACTCCGGTCGCCCGCCGCCCTTCTGGCCTGGCGCGGGTGGAACGACGCAGCCGAGGGTGCGTCCGAAGCGATCCGCTACCTGCTCTCCCAGAACGACGACCTCATCCCGATGGCGACCATCCACCCGGAGGAGTTCTTCGACTTCCAGGTGTCCCGGCCGGTGGTCGGTCGCACCATCGGGGGAGCACGGTTCGTCGCCTGGCCCGAGACGAAGATTCACGTCCTCAAGGGTCCCCGCCGCGATCTGCTCGTCCTCGACGGCAACGAACCGAACGTGCGGTGGAAGACCTACTGCGAGACCCTGATCGGGTTGCTACGCGAGTCGAAGGTCGGCCTGGTGGTCACCCTGGGTGCCTTCGTCGCCGAGGTGCCCCACACGCGGCCGGTACCCCTGGTCGGGGTGTCCCCCGACCGCCTCATCCTCGAAGAGCACGGCCTTCCCGAATCGCAGTACGTCGGGCCGACAGGAATCCCCGGCGTGATGCAGCAGGCGTGCCTACTGGCGGACCTGAAGGCGGTTTCGATCTGGGCGGGTGCACCCCACTACCTGGCCGCCAACCACAACCCCATGGTGACGCTGGCCCTGTTGCGCAAGGCGGACGAGATACTCGGCTTCGGGTTCGACCTCACCGAGCTGGAACGATCGGCTTCCGAGTACCTGGCTCGTGTCGACGAGGCCATGGCCGACAACGATGAATTCGTCGCCTACCTCCGCAGCCTGGAGGCCGAGACGGAGCCGCCTCCCGACCTCGAAGGTGGCGCCGGGCTGATCGGCGAGATCGAGGACTTCCTCAAGGGGCGGTAGTCCCGTCTGCCACAGACCAGCGGCGACCCTCCCCCGCTGCGAACCGGGCGGCCCCCTCGGCGGCGACACCGATCGATTCCAGGCCGAGCCGGCGCTCTTCCTCAAGGGCGGGTCCCATCGGCACGCCCAGGGTGGCGTACACCGATGCCCGGTCTGATCGCAGCGTCGCCTGCGGGTGGGAGGCGATCTCCTCGGCGAGGTCGAGGGCGGCGGCGAGCTCGGTGTCCGGCGCCACCAGCCGATCGACGAGTCCGATCCGAAAGGCCTCCTCGGCAGGAACCCGGCGACCGGTGAGGATCAGATCGAGAGCGCGGCCCAGCCCGACCACCTGGGGCAGCCGCACCGTCCCGCCGTCCACCAGCGGCACCCCGAACCGCCGCTCGAGGCAGCCGAGCACCGCATCCTCGCCGGCCACCCGCAGGTCGCACCACAGGGCGAGCTCGAGGCCGCCTCCGACGGCGTACCCGGCGATGGCGGCGATCGTCGGCTTGGACACCATCGTCCGGGTCATCCCCAGGAAGCCGGCATCGTCGTCCACGAGGTCGAACGACTTGAGGTCGGCTCCGGAACAGAAGTGACCACCGGCCCCGGTGAGCACCCCCACGGCTGCGTCATCATCCTCCTCGAACCGCTGCCAGGCCCCAGCGAGGGCCAGTGCGGTCGCCCTATCGACGGCGTTTCGCCTCGCCGGGTTGGCGATGGTCACCACCGCGGCGTTGCCGACGTTCTCGTAGTGGACGGTCATGGCCCCTCCAGTCGATGGATACGGACCCGTTTCTACACTCGGTGTGTGTTCGTCGACGACCTGATCCGCTGGTTCCACCTGCTGGCCGCAGCAGTGTGGATCGGCGGGATGATCGTCGTCGCCAGCATCGTGCCCGCCCTGCGCAAGTCCGGCGCCGAACGCCGGCACCTTCAGGCCGCAGCGCGTCGCTTCGGCGCCGTGGCCTGGGTGGCCCTGACCCTGTCGGCGGTCACGGGCGTGCTCCAGCTGTACCGCTTGCAGATCGAGGTCCGCGGCAACACCACGCTGATGGTGAAGCTCTTGCTGGTCGGGCTCGCCGTCGGAGTCGCCTTCACCCACCAGGAGCTGGCGCGCGACGCCACCCCGGCGGTGCGTGGAGCCATGGAGGGGATCCTGCTCCTCATCGGGCTGGGGATCCTCACTGCGGCGGTAGCGCTGTGAGAAAAGGGCGAACCGGATGGCCGGCGGCGACGGCCGCCTGACTACTTCTTCTTGTGACGGTTGGCGCGCAAGCGCTTGCGATACTTGTGCTTGCTCATCTTCTTGCGCCGCTTCTTGATCAGGGAACCCATGAAAGCCTTCGTTCGAACGGGATTGGCCGCCGTAGGTTGCTAGGTCGCGTGTCCAACCGCAAACCCGCCTAGCCTTTCCGCCCGTGCCACCCATCATCGGTATCACCACGGGAAGGCGCCTCGTGGGTCCTTCCCCCGGGCAGGAGTCCGCCCACGCGACCCTCGCCACATACACCACCATGGTGCGGGCGGCCGGGGGCATCCCGATCCTGCTGGTGCCCGGGTCCGACGACGAAGCGAAGCGAGTGCTCGGGCTCATCGACGGCCTCTTGCTCTCCGGAGGCGGCGACGTCGACCCGGCTCGGTACGAAGGAGCCCGGCCCGCCTCCGTGTACGCCGTCGACGGGGCCCGCGACGGGTTCGAGATCACCCTGTCCCGCCTCGCCGCCGAGCGGCGCCTCCCCACTCTGTGCATCTGTCGCGGGCTTCAGGTGATGAACGTGGCCATGGGGGGCACCCTCATCGAGGACATCGCCGACGAGAATCCGGCTCATCTCATCCATCGGATGGACGGCGACGAAGCCCACCAGGCGCGACACGCCGTGACCATCGAGCCCGGCTCGAGCACCGCCAAGGCCCTGGGCAGGGAGCAGCTGGAGGTGAACACGCTGCACCATCAGGCGGTTCGTGCCATCGGATCGGGTCTGGTGGCAACCGGGTTCGCCCCGGACGGCATCGTGGAGAGCCTCGCCCCCGAGGACCCGGAGTGGCCGATGTGGGCCGTGC
This sequence comes from Acidimicrobiia bacterium, assembly GCA_030584185.1. Lineage (NCBI taxonomy): Bacteria > Bacillati > Actinomycetota > Acidimicrobiia > Acidimicrobiia bacterium. The sequence goes on from CP129495.1 coordinate 1,311,230, forward strand.
AGTGGCATCCGGAGTACCTGGGTCCTTCCGACGAGCCCTCCCTGGCCCTGTTCGAGGCCTTCATCCGGGCGGCGGGTGGATAGGCTCGACCCATGCCTGCGAACTTCGATCTCAGTGACCGGGTGGTGGTGGTAACCGGCTCGAGCCGGGGCATCGGAGAAGCCATCGCTCGCGCCGCCGCGGCTGCGGGAGCCGCCGTCGTCCTCGCCTCACGAAAGCAGGATCTGCTCGATGCCGTCGCCTCGGACATCAAGGAGGCGGGAGGGACCGCACTCCCGGTCGCGGCGCACACCGGTCGGCCGGACGAGGTGGACGCCCTCTTCGACCGGGTGATCGCCGAGTTCGGCCGGGTCGATGGCCTGGTCAACAACGCGGCGACCAACGTCTACTTCGGTCCGATGCTCGGAATCGACGAGGCGGCGTGGGACAAGATCTTCGAGGTGAACGTGAAGGGCTACTTCAACTGTGCCCGAGCGTTCGCCTCCCGCAATCAGGGAGGCGGCAGCATCGTCAACCTGGCTTCGGTGGTCGGCTTGCGAGCAGCGCCACTTCAGGGGGTGTACGGGATGACCAAGGCCGCCGTCGTCTCCATGACGCAGAGTCTGGCGATGGAGCTGGGGTCCGCTGCGATCCGGGTCAACGCCATCGCACCCGGACTGGTGGAGACGCAGTTCTCGCGAGTTCTCGTCGAGACCCCAGAGATCCGCGACCACTTCGTGGAGCGCACCGCACTGGGACGCATCGCCCAGCCCGACGAGATCGCCGGCACCGCCATCTACCTGCTCTCTGAGGCCTCGTCATACACCACCGGTCAGGTCGTCGTCGTCGACGGAGGGATGACCTCCACCTGACGACGACGGGAAGGCGGATCAGCCGACCCGCACACCCTCCCGGTCGACCGGCGGTTCCAACACCGAGCCGTGGACGCCGAGCACATCCTCGAAGGCCCTTCTGACGGCGTCGGCCGAGTCCTCGGTGGCCAGCGCCAGGACCGAAGGGCCGGCGCCGCTCCAGCAGGCGTGCAGCGCCCCACCACGGCGCGCCGCCACCATGAGCTCACTCGACACCGGTGACAGTGGTGAGCGCGGCTCCTCATGGACCTCGTCGCCGGCGGCAGCCGCCAGCGCTTCCGGGTCCCCGGTGCGCAGGCCCTCCACCAGAAACGCCAACCGTGCCGCGGTCCTCACCGCCACCTGTCGGGAGACCTGCTCCGGAAGTGCGGCGCGCGCCTCGGGGGTCGCCAACTCGTGATCGGGCACGGCCACCACCGCCACCAGCGCCGGGTGCAGGGCGATCTTGCGCACCTGACCCGCCGGTCCCACCAACACCAGGCCGCCGTGTACGGCGGCGGCGACGTTGTCGGCGTGCCCCTCGGCGGCGGCAGCCGTCCGCAGCACGCGCTCGAGGCGCGTCTCGCCACTCGATGCCTCTAGGGCGGCGGCGGCGGCCACCCTCAGGGCGGCGCTCGATCCGAGCCCGCGGGCGATCGGGATCTCCGACGACACCGTCACCCGATGCGGTGGGGCGGCGCCGGCCACGCCCCAGACCAAGGCCTGCAGGTCCTCATCGGCCAACCCGTCGACACCCACGACCTCCCATCCCTCGGCCATCTCGACGGTCACCTCGGCGCGCACACCCAGCGCCAGGGCGATGACGTCGAAGCCCGGGCCCAGGTTGGCCGACGATGCGGGAGCCGAAGCGGTGATCACGCTTCCTCGCCGAACTCGATGAAGATTCGGGTCGCCTCGGGAGCGACTCGGAAGATCTCCTCCTCGATTCGGGCGGTGATCTCCTCGACCTTCTCGCCGGTGAGCCCTCTCTCGACGGTGACATCCATGTTGACCAGGATCTCGTCCGGCCCGAGGTGCATGGTGAGCAGCCGTTCGACGGTCTCGACCTCGGGGATGGACAGCGCTGCAGACCTGATTGCGGATCGGGTCTGGCGAGAAGCCGACTCGCCCACCAGCATCCCCTTGGTCTCGATCGCCAGCAGCCAGGCGGTGAGTGCCAGCAGGACTCCGATGGTCATCGAGGCGACACCATCCCAGGCCGGGTTGCCGGTGGCGTCGGCGAGGAGCAGCCCGGTGGCGGCGATGGAGATGCCGAGCACCGCCACCGAATCTTCGAAGAGGACCACGAGCAGGGTCGGATCCTTGGCGTCGCGAATCGTGCGCCACACCGCCCGGCTTCCCCGCCGACGGTTGAACTCCTTGAGGGCGGGGCGGAAGGCCACCACGATCTCGAAGAACGCAGCGACGCCGAGCACGACCATGTTGAACGCCAGGCCGCCGGCGGCCTCGTGCGGATGCCGCAGCCGATCGAGACCCTCCATGAAGGCGACCACTCCGCCGCCGACGAACAGGAACACCGCGACCATGAACGCCCAGAAGTATGTCTCCTTGCCCTGGCCGAACTGGTGACGCACCGACGGTCGCAGCCGGCTGTTGCGGCTTCCGCGCAAGAGGAAGAGCTGGTTGCCGCTGTCGGCTACCGAGTGGAACCCCTCGGCGAGCATGGCGGTCGAGCCGCTGATGGCGGCAGCCACGAACTTGAGGATGGCGATGCCGACGTTGGCGCCCAGCGCCAGCAGCACGAGAACCCGCGACTCGGAGGACGACACGGGATCAGGCTACCGGGCAGCCCGGATGCTCCGGGAACAGGCGCCATCAGATGTCGAGGATTCGTACCTCGTCGCGGCTCACCGTGCCCCCCAGCGAGGCGGTGCCGCCATCCCAGGAAAGGAGGATGGTGGATGGCGATCCGATCTCCTCGCCTTGCCACACCTCGCACCGCCCTTGTCTCTCCCCCTCGAAGTGCCGCACGGCGGCCAAAGCCACGGCGGCGCTCCCGGTGGCGGCGTCTTCGGGAACCCCCACCGCGGGGGCGAAGAAGCGGGCCCGGTAGCCGTCGCGATCGGGAGCGGCGAGGTAGCACAACCCCGCTCCCGAGGCCTCGAGGGCATCGAAGTCGGGATCGGCACCCTCGATCAGGCTGGGAAACCCGGGGTCGATCACGAGGTACTCGAGGGGCAGCTCGACCCACCAGGCCGCCATGGGATCGGGCAGGCGGGACATGAGGGCGATCGACTCGGCCTCGGGCGCGCGCCGCACGGCGTCGGGAAGGGGAACGTCCACCCAGACGGCCTCGCCGTCGACCCGGAAGGGCACCTCCCCGATACCGCAGGTCACCTTGTCGACGGTGCCCGGGCCCATCATGGAGAGCACCCACGCCGCACCCACCAGGGGGTGGCCGGCGAAGGGGATCTCGACGCGTGGTGTGAAGATCCGAACCGATGGCGTGCCCTCTTCCTGCCAGTCGATGAACACCGTCTCGGAGAAGGCGAGTTCGGAGGCGATTCGCTGCATTCCGGCGGCGTCGAGTCCGGTGAGGTCGGTGACGACCCCGAGCGGGTTGCCTCCTTCCTCTCCCCTGGTGAACACCCGGAGTACGTAGCAGTGGCGCATGGCGAGCAAAGGTAGCGCAGCGGCGGACACCCGACTTGTGAACCAGCCCCCTACGGGGAACACTTCGCCGATGGACCTCTTCGATCTCGACACCCTCCTCGCACAACTCATCCTGGCTCTGGGGGCAGCGCTGTTGGCAGGCAATGCTCTTGCCCTGATCATGGAGAGGCGCGGTAAGAGACCCGGGGGTGCCTCCGGAGAGCTGCGCAAGGGTCGCGCCTGGTTCCTGCTCGCCGTCGGCCTGGTGATCGGAGTCTGGGGTCTGGCCAGCCTTCTCACGCGCTGACCCGGTAGAATCCCGGTCCTTCGCGGGTGTAGTTCAATGGCAGAACACGAGCTTCCCAAGCTCGGGGCGAGGGTTCGATTCCCTTCACCCGCTCCGATCGTGCAGCACTCCTCCCCTCGCAGGCGGGAGGGTGGCGAAGCCGGGAGGGGGCAGACCCTGCGTGCGCGCATGTCGCGCCTGTGCCCCCTCCGGCCCTCCGGGCCACCTCTCACTACGGGGGATGGCACACGCCACGCGCTCTGTCGTGTGGTCCCCCTGCCGGCGCTCCGGGCCACCTCCCAGGGGAGGGAACGATGCCGTCGGCCCTTCGGGCCTCCGCGATTCCTTGGGGGGAACACCTGCATGGGCGGGTCCCGTCCCCCCGTCGGTGACACCACAAACGAAACCGGGGGCCCGAAGGCCCCCGGGTTTCGTAGGGAGGAACTGTGGCTTCAGGCGTCGCCGCCCATGCCGCCCCGCTTCCAGCGCCGGTAGTGCCCCTCACCCGGCTCGGGGAGTGGGTTGTTCACCATCTCGGTGAGCCGCTCCTCGGCGTTGGCCAGCTTCTCGTCGGCCTCCTCCTGGGTGAGCTTCCCGTCGGCGACGGCCTCATCCAGGCGCTCTCCGATGAGTCCCAGAAGGTGCTCGACGACCTCTTCGCCGCTGGAGCCGTTGGCGACGGCGATCTCGGCGATCGTGTCGTACTCCTCGAGCGCCTCCTTCCACTCCTCGCGATCGAGGCCGAGGAACTCGCCGATCTCGGCGATCATCTTCAGCCCGACACGCCTCTCTCGTGCCTCTGCAGCCAGCGTCGACGCAACCGCCTCCGCCTGCTCCTGGGTGATGGTCCCGTCCTCCACCAGGGAGGCCAGGTTCGCCAGGATGACCGAGTAGCCTCTGGCCTCGCCGGCGGGGGCCTCTTCGTCGCTGGTGGCCGCCCAGGCGATCCCCGACAGGGTCATCGAGGCGACGACCGCCAGGCTGACCACGATCTTTACTGTGCGCTTCATCGGCAACCTCCTTGTCCGTGTGCCTTTCGCACAACCACCACTCTCGGGGACCGCCTTTCGAGCGGCCTGAACCACCCATTACGCCTCGGTGGGAGTTCGATGAGAGAACGATGAGCGCCCCGGCGGGCCCACGGCGCCCGTTGCTGCGCCCTAACCTCCCGGCATGATCCTCTCGGACGTCTCCATCCGGGCGGCGGTCGAGCTGGGCAGGATCGCCATCGACCCGTTCGACCCGGCGATGGTGCAGCCGTCCAGCATCGACGTGCGCATCGACCGCTACTACCGGGTCTTCCAGAACCACCGATACGCCTTCATCGATCCCAAACAGCCGCAGCCCGACCTCACAGCGAAAGTGGAGACCGAGGTCGACCACCCCTTCGTGCTCCACCCGGGCGAGTTCGTGCTCGGCTCGACCCTGGAGGTGGTCGCCCTCGGCGACGACATCGTCGCCCGGCTCGAAGGGAAGTCGTCGCTGGGACGCCTTGGCCTGCTGATCCACTCCACGGCGGGGTTCGTCGACCCCGGCTTCGAGGGACACCTGACGCTGGAGCTCTCCAACGTGGCCACGCTGCCCATCGCCATCTACCCCGGGATGAAGATCGGGCAGCTCTCCTTCTACGAGCTCACCACCCCCGCCGAGCACCCGTACGGCAGTCGACAGGCAGGATCCAAGTACCAGCAGCAGCGCGGTCCCACACCGAGCCGGGCGCATCAGGACTTCGACGCGTGACGGCCACCTCGCCGGCGGGTCGACGGCCGGGAGCCGTGGACCTCGAAGTGATCTCGGCTGCACCCGCGGGGCCAACCCGGCCACATCCCCTGTTGTTCGTCCACGGGGCCTGGCACGCAGCCTGGTGTTGGCAGGACCACTTCATGCCCTGGTTCGCCGCCAGGGGATGGGAATGCCACGCCGTGAGTCTTCGCGGCCACGGAGGATCGCCGAATCCCAGCTCCCTGCGCCGCACCCGCATCCGCCACTACGCAGGAGATCTCACCGAGGTGATCGATTCGCTGCCGGTACCCCCGATCGTTGTCGCACATTCGATGGGCGCCCTGGTGGCACAGCGGGCACTGGAGGGTCGGCGACTCCCCGGGCTCGTGCTGGTGGCGCCGGTCCCGCTCGGCGGTGTGTGGAGGACCACCCTGCGGGTGATCCGGCGCCATCCCTGGAAGTTCCTCAAGGCGAACCTCACCCTGAACCTGTGGCCGATCGTGGAGGACCGTACAGTCGCCGCCAGGCTCCTCCTCGAACCGGACACACCGGTCGAAGTCGTCGATGCCGTCTGGCGGCGGTTGCAGCCCGAGTCGTACCTGGCCTACTTGGACATGTTGCTGTTCGTGAGGGCTCGCCCGGCGCTGGTGCCGACGCCGGTGCGCCTGGTCGCCGCCGGGGAAGACCGCCTGTTCGCAGTGGGTGACGCCCGCAGGACGGCTCAGGCCTACGGGGTCGAGCCCGTGGTCGTCGAGGGTGCCGCCCACGACATGATGCTCGGCTCGTCGTGGGAGGCGGCGGCCGCCGCCGTGGAAGGTGCCCTGGAGAGCCTCTGACCGCGCGGTGGCGGTCCTCAGCCCAACGCCGGGATCACCACCGAACCGTAGGCGTCGATGGTCTCCTCCATCTGGTCGTGCATCAGGTAGACGGCGAACTGGTCGACCCCCAGGTCGCGCAGTTCCTCCATCCGCCTCACGTGCTCCTCGACGGGCCCCAGTACGCAGAAGCGGTCCACCACCTCGTCGGGCACGAAGGCGGTGGAAGGGTTCCCGGTCTTGCCGTGGTGCGAGTAGTCGTATCCCTCACGGGTGGCGATGTAGTCGGAGAGGGCCTTGGGCACCATCGTCCCGTCCGAGCCGTATCGGGCCACCAGGTCGGCGACATGGTTGCCCACCATCCCACCGAACCACCGCACCTGGTCACGCTGGTGGGCGAGGTCGTCCCCCACATAGGCCGGTGCAGCCACGCAGACCTTGACGTCGTCGGGATCGCGGCCGGCCGCCCGGGCGGCGTCCTTCACGAACTTGGATGTCCACTCCACCAGGTAGGGATCGGCCAGCTGAAGGATGAACCCGTCGCACGCCTCCCCGATCAGGGTCAGTGCCTTCGGGCCGTAGCCGGCACCCCACATGGGCAGCCTCCAGCCTTCCTCGATCCACGGAATGCGCACCACCTTGCCGTTGTACTCGACCTCCTCGCCGGCGACCAGTCGCTGGACGACGTCCATGCAGTCGCCCATCGTGGCCAGCGTGGTCGGCTTCTCGTTGATGTAGCGCAAGGCCGAGTCGCCGCGCCCCATCCCGCAGATGGTCCGGCCGTCGTACATCTCGTCGAGCGTGGCGAACAGTGAGGCGATCACCGTCCAGTCTCGGGTCCCGGGATTTGTCACCATCGGCCCGACGATCATCCGCTCGGTCTCGGCGAGCATCCGGGAGAAGATCACGAACGGCTCCTGCCACAGAACGTGAGAGTCGAAGGCCCAGCCGTACCCGAATCCGTTGGCCTCGGCGCGCCGGGTCAGCTCGAGAACCCGAGATGCCGGCGGGTTGGTCTGGAGCACTACCCCGAAGTCCATGCGATTCGCCTCCTCCATGGCCCGACACAAACCCTAGGTCTAGCAAGAAGTAGTACCTCTCGTCTAGGGTCCGGCGGGATCAGGAGGGCTCCCATGCTGTTCCACATCACCCACACCCACGAGCCGGCGCAGTGCCTGTACCGCGATCCGGAGAGGTTGGCGGCCACCTTCGGGGCCGTCCCGGCCGCAATGGAGGCCGCCGGAGCCAGGATGGTGGGATCCTGGGTGAACGGCGCCGCCCACGCCTTCTACTACGTGGTGGACGTCGACTCCCACGAGCAGCTGCTCGCCGGGCTCGACCCGATAGTGGACCGCGGACACGCCGACATCCGGCCTCTCACCGACCTGATGGCGACGGTGCGCTCCCTGCAGGATCGCCGAGGCTGACCGGCCTCGCTACTTCATCTGGGGGAACCCGAGGTTCACCCCACGGTGCGCCGGGTCGGGCCAGCGCGAGGTGATCACCTTCAGCCGGGTGTAGAAGTCGACCCCCTCCTTCCCGTACATCCGGGCCTCCCCGAACAGCGAGTTCTTCCAGCCGCCGAACGAGTAGTACGAGACCGGCACCGGGATGGGCACGTTCACCCCGACCATCCCCACCTGCACCTCGTTCTGGAACTTGCGGGCGGCCCCGCCGTCGTTGGTGAAGATGGCGACCCCGTTGGCGTAGGGGTTGTCGTCGAGGAGCTTCATGGCCTCGTCGTAGGAGCCGACCCTGACCGTGGAGAGCACCGGGCCGAAGATCTCGTCGCGGTAGATGGTCATCTCCGGGGTCACCTCGTCGAAGAGGGTTGGGCCGAGGAAGAACCCCTCCTGTTCGCCGATCAGTCCCCTGCCGTCGGCCACGAGCTTGGCACCCTCGGCGACTCCCTTCTCGATGTAGGAGGCGACGCGGTCTCGATGCTGCTCGGTGACCAGCGGGCCCATGTCCGCCCCCTCCTCCAGACCGGGGGCCACCCTGATCGACTCCATGCGCTGCATCACCCTGGGGAGGAGGTCTTCGGCGGCGTCGCCGACGGTCACCAGCACCGAGATCGCCATGCAGCGCTCCCCGGCCGAGCCGTAGGCGGCCGACACCACGGCGTCGGCGGCGAGGTCCATGTCGGCGTCGGGGAGCACGATCATGTGGTTCTTCGCCCCGCCCAGGGCGGCCACCCGCTTGCCGGCGCGGGTCCCGGTCTCGTAGACGTACCGAGCGATCGGCGTGGAACCGACGAAGGACACCGCCCCGATCCCGGGATGCTCCAGGATGCGATCCACCGCCACCTTGTCGCCGTGTACCACGTTGAGCACGCCGGGCGGTAGCCCGGCCTCCATGAACAGCTCGGCGGAGAAGTTGGCGGCCGACGGGTCCTTCTCCGACGGCTTGAGGATGAAGGTGTTGCCGCAGGCGATGGCGATGGGATACATCCACATGGGGACCATCGCCGGGAAGTTGAACGGTGTGATCCCGGCAACGACCCCGACCGGCTGCCGGATGGAGTAGGTGTCGACAGCGGTCGACACGTTCTCGCTGAACTCGCCCTTGATCAGCTGGGGGATGCCGCAGGCGAACTCGATCACCTCCAGGCCTCGCTGCACCTCCCCCTGGGCATCGGAGAACACCTTGCCGTGCTCGGACACCAGCAGCCGGGCGATGTCGTCGCGGTGCTTCTCCACGAGGTTGCGGAAGGCAAACAAGATGTTGGCCCGCTTGGACAGCGACACATCCCGCCACGACTCCCAGGCTCGGCGCGCCGAGTCGACTGCGGCGTCCACCTGGGCGACGGATGCCATGGCGACCCGCGTCTGAACGGCTCCAGTTGCCGGGTCGTAGACGTCGCCCCAACGCTCGACGGTGCCGGTGTAGGGACCGTTGTCGATCCAGTGCGTGATCTGCTTCATGTGACCTCCCGAATCACCCAGGCTACCGGAGGGCAAACCACACCATCACGGCAGGCGCAACGCTCCCGGGGCTGAGTCGGGAACCAGCGGGTTTCCCGGTGGCACCATCACCGGCCGGTACGGGTCCCCGGACGCCGGCCTGGGGTCGGGATCACCGAGGTTGGGCCAGGCCGCCATGGCCCGTTCCGCCATGGCGGTGATGGTGAGCGAGGGGTTGGCCCCCAGGTTGGCCGGGACGGCGGCACCGTCGACCACGTGCAACCCGGGATGCCCGAAGACCCTGTGATACGGATCCACCACGCCGACGTCCGGAGTCGAGCCGATGATGGCGCCCCCGATCAGGTGGGCGGTGACCGGCTTTCCCATCAGCGACTCGGTGATCGAAGCGGCGGGGTCGCCCCCCATGGCGGCAGCGGCCGCTCGGGCCGCCTCGTGGGCGACCGGAAGCCACCTGGGGTTGGGGGTGCCGTGACCTGGTCGGGACGTGACCCGGGTCCCGAACAAACCCCGCCGTGTCTCCAGCCGGATGCTGTTGTCGGCCGACTGCATCACAAGGATCACGATGCTGCGGCGCGCCCATCTGCGCACCGACAGCGACCGCATCCAGCGCAACGGGGCGCGCACGATGTGCCACAGATAGCGAAGCGGTTGCGGGCCCCGACCACCGGGGACCAGGATCGTGGCCAGCAGGCCCATCGAGCTGCTGCCCTCCGGGTAGCGCACCGGTTCGATGCGAGTTCCCGGCTCAGGGGAGAACGCCGAGGTGATGGCAACCCCCCGGGAGTGGTCCACGTCCGAAGACCGGGCAGTGGCCCCCACGATCGCCTCCGAGTTGGTTCGCACCAGGGCGCCGAGACGATCCGAGATCCGAGGCAGACGGCCCCGATCCCGGAGGCGCAGCAGGAGCCGCGTCGTGCCCAACCCGCCGGCGGCCACCACCACCTGAGAGGCGGTGAAGGTGCGGTGCCGGCGACGCAGCCAGGCGCCGGGACGGCGGGTGACCACCCGCCAGCCGCCATCCGCTTCTATCAGGTCCACCACCTGATGCTCGGCGAGCACCGTGGCGCCACCCTTCTCGGCGAGGTGCAGGTAGTTGAGGTCGAGGGTGTTCTTGGCCCGGAACCGGCAGCCCACCATGCAACCCCCGCACTGCCGGCAGCCGACTCGCTCGGGACCTGCACCGCCGAAGTAGGGGTCGGACACGGCGACGTCAGGCTCGCCGCGATGGACCCCGACACTCACGGCGTGATGGGTCTCCTCCGTACCGAAGTGCCGGGCGACGGCTGCCAAGACCCGGTCCGCCGGCGTGGTGGCGTCGGCCTCCACCGCTCCGAGCATCCGGCGCGCCTGGTCGTACCAGGGTGTCAGCTCCGCACTCCAGTCGGTGATCCCCGCCCACTGCGGGTCCTCGAAGAAGCGCTCGTCGGGCTCGATCAGCGTGTTGGCGTAGACCAGGGAGCCGCCCCCCACTCCCGATCCCGACAGCACCAGCGCCTGGCGCAGCAGGCTCATGCGCAGGATCCCCCTCAGACCGAGGCGGGGGAACCACAGGAACCGGCGCAGGTTCCAAGTGGTTCGGGCGAAGTCGTCGGGACCGAAGCGGCGGCCGGCCTCGAGCACCAGCACCCGATGGCCCTTCTCGGTGAGGCGGAGTGCGGTGACGCTCCCGCCGAACCCGGAGCCGATGACGATGACGTCGGCGTCGTGGCGGGAGGGCATCCCCGGAGGGTACCGGGGTGCGGGTTGCGGGGTCAGCCCCTAACGGCGGCCGCGGCGGGTGCGGAACCGGCGGGAGATCTCCACGTCCGACTTCTGGGTGAGCGTCACCCGGCCCGGCTCGTGCCCGGTGAGGTCGTCGAGGCGGGGATCGTTGCTGAACACCTTCACGATCTCGTAGTTGAGCCCCGAGGCCCTCTGCAGTCGCTGCACGTCCTCCACCTGGTCCCACTCCACGAGCGAAACGACCAGGCCGGTGTCACCTGCGCGAGCCGTCCGTCCCGACCGGTGCACGAACGACTTGTAGTCCTGGGGCGGGTCGTAGTGCATCACCACGTCCACGTCGTCGATGTGAAGGCCGCGGGCGGCGACGTTGGTGGCGACCACGGCGGGTAGCCGCCCCTCGGAGAAGTCGGCCAGTGTCTTCTCCCGGTCCTGCTGGCGCATGTCCCCGTGGAGGGCGCGGGCGTTCACCCCCTCCTTGCGGAGGTTCTCGGCGACCCGGTCGGCATTGTGCTTGGTGCCCACGAACACCAGGGTGCGCCCGGCACTGCCGATGATCCGCGCCGCCACCTTCGGCTTGTCCATGTGGTGCACCGCGAGGAAGCGGTGGGTCTGCTCTTCGACGATCTCTGAGCTGGCCTCTACCTCGTGGCGCACCGGGTCCTTGATGAAGGCGTTGATGAGAGAGCGCACCTCGCCGCCGAGGGTGGCGGAGAACAGCATCACCTGTCGGGGTCCCTCGATACGGCGCATGATCGCCCGCACCTGGGGAAGGAACCCCATGTCGGCCATCTGGTCGGCCTCGTCGATCACGGCGCACTCGACCTCGGCGAGCGAGACCGCCTTGCGCTCCAGGAGGTCGATCAGGCGGCCGGGCGTGGCCACCACAACGTCCGCCCCCTTGCGAATCCGGTCGATCTGCTGCCCCATGGGGGCGCCTCCGTAGACGGCGACGATGCCGAGCCCGGCGGCGGCCGCCAGAGGCTCCAGCTCCTCGGTCACCTGGGAGCACAGCTCGCGTGTGGGCACCAGAACCAGCCCGTGCGGCGATCCGGGCATCCCCCGGGAGATGCGGGTGAGCATCGGCAGTCCGAAGGCGAGGGTCTTCCCCGAGCCGGTCTGTGCCTGACCGCACACGTCGCGGCCGGCCAGGGCGTCGGGGATGGTGAGGGCCTGCACCGGGAAGGGGGATGTGATCCCCCGGGAGCGCAACACCTCCACCATGGCGGCGGGGACGCCCAGCTCGTCGAAGGTGACGGTGGGCGGTTTCGAGATCGTGGTCAAGTGATTCCTTCCAGGCAGCGGGCGCCCTCAGCGGACGCGTGCGACCCGTTGACAACGGCGGAGGTGAGGCCGCCGCAGCGGATCGCGGTCGGAAGCCAAGGGTAGCCAGACGACGGCGACAAACCAGGATCGTGCCATGATCCCGGGATCGAGGCGCCGCCGGCGCCGGGGAGAGAGGGACGGTCGGGTTGCGGCGATTCTGGAGACTGGTGATGCGGATCGGCCGCTGGGACATCGAGGGCGAGGTACCCGACATCCCGAAGATGGTCGTCATCGGCGCCCCGCACACCTCCGCCTGGGACTTCCCCATCGGGATGCTGGCGGTGCGAGCACTCGGCCTGAGGGCGCGCTATCTGGGAAAGCACACCCTGTTCCGCCGCCCCTTCGGGTGGTTCTTCAGGATGCTGGGCGGCATACCGGTAGATCGGTCGGCACCGGGCGGGCTCATCGCCCAGTCGGTGGCCGCCTTCGAAAACGCCGACGAACTGCGACTGCTGATCGCCCCCGAAGGCACCCGGAACGCTCTGCCCCATTGGAGGTCGGGTTTCTACGAGATCGCTCGCGGCTCCGGTGTGCCGGTTCTCCCCGGCGCCGTCGACGGCAAGCGAAGGCGGATCGTGATAGGCGAGCCGATCACGGTCACCGGGGACGTCGCCGCCGACATGGAGAAGATCCGCTCCTTCTACGAAGGCTTCGAGGGGATCAAGCCGGGCAGGGGTGGTTCGATCCGGCTGGCATCGGAAGCCTGACGCCAGCCCGTTTTCGGGTCTCGCCAGCGGCGTCGTAGATTCGCTGGAATGAGTCGCCGAAGAGAAGGAGCCGCTGCCGCCCGGGCCACCTTCGGGCGGACCTTCTCCTCGCTGCGCATCCCCAACTACCGCCTGTTCTTCATCGGGCAGACGGTTTCCCTCTCCGGGACCTGGATGCAGGGCATCGCCCAGTCGTGGCTGGTGCTCGAGCTGACCGGCAGCGGGACCGCACTGGGGCTGGTCTCGTCGCTGCAGTTCCTCCCCGTGCTCCTCTTCGGACCGCTTGGAGGCGTGATCGCCGACCGCTTCGACAAGCGCCGCGTGCTCTACTTCACGCAGGCGGTGGCAGCCACCCTGGCCGCCACCCTGGGGTTCCTGGTGGTCACCGACACCGTGCAGTTGTGGATGGTGTACGCCCTGGCGGCGGGACTCGGGTTCGTCTTCGTCATCGACAACCCCACCCGTCAGACATTCGTCCACGACATGGTCGGCCCGGAGAACCTGACCAACGCCGTCAGCCTCAACTCGGTGCTGGTCAACGTGGCCCGGGTGATCGGGCCGGCCGCCGCCGGGGCGCTGATCCTCACCGTCGGCCTGGCGCCGTGCTTCTTCATCAACTCGGCCTCGTACGCGGCGGCGGTCATCGCCCTGGCCCTCATGAACCCGGAACGCTTTCATCACAGCGCACGGTCGGTGAGGAGGCGCGGCCAACTGCGCGAAGGCCTCCGCTACGTCCGCGCCACCCCGGAGGTGTTGGTGCCTCTGGTGATGATGGCGGTGGTGGGGACCCTCGCCTACGAGTTCCAGGTGGTGTTGCCGCTCCTGGCCAGGTTCACCTTCGGCGGGGACGCCGGCACCTACAGCACCCTCTCCATGCTCATGGGCGTCGGAGCCGTGGTGGGAGGCCTGGCCACGGCCGCCTCCCGGCAGCGGCCGGGGACCGCCCTCGCCGGAACCGCCATCGTCTTCGGGGCGCTGCACCTGGCGGCGGCCACGATGCCGACCCTGGGCGCCACCTACGTGGCGATCGTCCTGGTGGGGGCGGCATCCATCAGGTTCCTCGCCCTGGGAAACGCCACGCTGCAGCTGGCCGCATCCCCCGAGATGCGGGGACGGGTGATGGCGTTGTGGGCGGTCGCCTTCCTCGGATCGACCCCGATCGGCGGACCTCTGATCGGCTGGATCGGGGAACAGATGGGGCCACGGTGGGCGATGGGGCTGGGCGGTGTCGCCACCCTCACCGCCGGGATCCTCGCCTACCCGGCACTGAAGCGGATCATGGGCCGGGCCGAGGAGATCGCCATCCCGCCGCCCAAGCCGCCGGGGTAGGTCCGATCAGGACCCGCGGGGGCGGGCGATGGTCACGCCGGCGTCCCAGCCGGGAGCACGCCCGCCGGCCGGAGGACGGATGTCGTCCATGGGGAACCCGGCGCGGGTGAGCAGCCACGAGATCACCGAGTTCCACATCTCGCCGGTTCGCGCCTGGTCCCGTCCCGATACGGAGGCGCAATACAGAATCAGCGCCGCTCCATCACCAGCGACTGCATGTGAAGGTGGTCGTCGCCCTCCTCCGGGAAGAACGTGTCGAAGGAGATGATGTCGAATTCCTCCCCCACCACCCGCAACAGGGTGTCGTCACTGCGAAAGCAGAAGTAGCGGGGCGGCTGGTAGAAGTCGTCCTCCGGCATCCCCTCCTCGTCGACCCCGCCCCACACCCCCAGGTACACCAGGCCGCCTGGCTGCACGACGGCGGCGACGCCGGCGAGCACCCCGGCCAGGTCGCCAGGGGGAACATGGTGGATGCAGTTCATCATCCACACCGCCCCGAAGGACTCATCGGGGAAATCGAGCCGGTACATGTCGCGCACGTGGGCCTCGAGGCCCTTTCCCCGGCACAGAGCCACCTGCCCGGGCGACAGGTCGGTGGCGACGACGTCGATACCCCGGTCGGCGAACCAGCGGCTGGTGAACCCGACCCCGGCCCCGATCTCGAGCATCCTGCTCAGGCCACGCTCACGGAGCATCCCCAGGAACTGCTCGGCGATCGGCCAGCGCCAGGACGCCTCCCCCATCTCCTCGCGCTGCGCCGCCACGGCGTCGTAAGTGGCGGCGATCGACTCCCGAAACCCGGGGGGTGGTGGGGACGGAACCAGCTTCATGGCAGGCCGAGTATGCCAGGCGGCGCCAGGTGCCCGACTCGTCGGTTCGGCCGCCGGGATGACCCGCCACCACGCCTGGAGGTCTTGTCGGGCACGCGGTGGGCAACATCGGTCGGCTGTGGATAACCTGGCGGCGAGCGGCGTACCCGATGGGAGACCACATGCGACGTTTCCTGGCACCGATCCTGGCGCTGACCCTGATCGCCGGCGCCTGTGGCGACGACGACGCCGCAACGACCACGACCACCACCGAGACCACCGTGGCCGAGACCACGACCACGGTTTCCGATACGACCACCACCACGGTGGGCGAGACCACCACCACTTCGAGCACCCTGCCCGCCTCGCCGATTCTGGCGAGCCAGGGCGACGAGAACGACACGGTGGCCACCATCCAGTTCCTCCTCGACTGTCTCGGGTACGGTGACCTCACCATCGACGGCGAGTTCGGAGCGGCGACCACCGCCGCCGTGAAGAAGGCCCAGGAGGCCCTGGGCCTGGAGGCCACTGGGAACCCCACCGAGGACCTGTTCGCCGTCCTGTGGCGAACCTGCACCCAGGCCCGCATCATCGACCCGGGCGACGATCCGGTCACCGTGATCGGGTACGCCGACCCCGGGGCCCCCGAGGTGTTCCCGATCCCGCTCATCTTCGGGAGCACCCTCACCGTGCAGGTGATCTCGGGTGAGGGCTTGCTGCTCCTGGTCAAGACCGACGACGGCACCCCGCTGGCGACGGTCGACGGCACCTCGTTCCCGGTCCCGGCCAGCGGCGACTACACCATCGAGGTCGGCACCGAGGGCGAGCCGGGGATGTTCACCCTCGAGGTGGGAGTGACCTCCGGGGAGGGCGCCGGTGACTGGATCATCACCACCGACGGCGTGTCTTACAAGGGGACCAAGTTCCCACTGGGCACCGCCGCCGGACCGATGATCACCAAGATCTTCGAGGTACTCGGCCACGGGGTGCGCAGTGACTTCGGCGAGTTCGACACCGGATGGGACGATCCGGCCCAGCCCGGGTTCCGCGGGATCCTCATCGAGGGGATGGCATTCCTGTTCTTCGGGCCCACGCCCGCCGACCCGGGCATCCCGGAGACTTTCGGCAGGTTCCGCTACGTGGGGCCGTCGTTCGACAAGGACGGGAACCCGCGGCCTGCGGGGTGGGTGCAGACCCTCTCCGGGATCACCGTGGGCAACACCCTGGCCGACCTGAAGGAGACCTACGGCAGCAGCGTCAAGCCGGGGAGCGACACGGTCGGGCACTACTACCGCTACGCCTCCTCGGGCAAGGAGGTCTGCTTCTACTTCGGCAAGACCGCCCCCACCGACGCCACCCAGATCGTCGAGATCTCCACTCAGTGCCGGGGGTAGGCCGACCTACCCGGCCTGTTCCTGCAGGGATCGCGTGGCCAGGTCGACTCCGGGCCGGAGTTCCTTCTCGCACGCCGCCGCCCGAAAGGTCTCGACCATCCCCACCGACTCGTACAGCCGGGTGGCGCCGGTGAGGCTCTGGGCGTCCACGTCGAGCGCCACTGCGGTCTTTCCCCGCCGGGCGAGCTCGGCGAAACAGGTCTCCAACAACACCCGGCCCAGGCGGCGACCCCGCCACGGGCGGGTGACGCCCAGGCTGGACACATAGCCCACCGACGGGTCGCCCTCGTGTTCGCCGTACGCCCAGCAGTGGGCCACGATCTCGCCTCCCGAGTAGGCGTTCCACCACAGTGCCGGATCGAACCCGGGCCGTCCCATGGTCATGCGGAATCTCTCCATGCCCACCTCCAGAGGCATCTCGACGAACCCGTAGTGATCCCGGAAGCACTCCCGCTTGGCCAGGTAGGCGGCTTCGTCGTCCACGCCCGGGGTGAAGGTCCGCAACTCCACTCCCTCGGGAGGCTGCGGTGCCACCATGCCCGCCCCGAGCGGTCGCTCCATCTTGAGGCCGTAACGCACCGTCTCGAACCCGGCGGCGGTGAGCAGCGACACCGAGGGGGCGTGTCCGGCGTCGCAGAACGCACCGAGCACCACCCGGGCGTCCTCCGGGGCCTCGCCCAGGCGCTCGCCCGCACGGCCCTCCACCCACTCGACCAGGACGGACCCGATGCCCTGTCCGGTGTGCTCCGGCATCACCGCCCCGAAGGCCTCGGGGGCGACGTGGGGAGGCGTGCTGGAGAGGAACTCCATCCCCGCCAGGTCTCCCGACCCGGACCGGACCAGCATGACGTCGCGCTCCAGGTCGATATGGCCGGCACGAAGGAACCCGGCGAGGTCTTCGGCGCTCACCAGCGCCCGACCCGACTGCGCCACCTGGGTGCGCACGAACTGCTCCGCCATCTCGCCCACCACGTCGGGCTGGGCCGGGGCCACCAGGTACCCGGCGGGAAGTGTGGAACTGGACACAGAGATCTCCTTGTTGGATATGTCTATCAGTATTGAGATTAATAGAGATCGAGCAGAGTGTCCAGATCGAGGCGGCCCCGGCGTTCGGATGAAGGCGAGACTCACCGGTGCGTGATGGCCCGGGGTAGTGCCAGTGCGGCGCCGACTACGACCTCGAGTCGGGTGCCGCCGGCGAATTGCGCTCATGCGGACGGGCCTGCGGCGTGTCCGGGAGCGGGGCGACGGCTGCTTGCGCGGATGGAGCCATCCCGCGGCCGGTTCTCTGCAAGGCCATGGCCTTGGTTCGACCAGGCCCGCTACTCGAGCGTTCGCGTCGCCAGGTCGACTCCGGCCCGGAGTTCCTTCTCGTTGACGGCGGCCCGGAAGGTCTCGACCATCCCCACCGACTCGTACAGCCGGGTGGCGCCGGTGAGGCTCTGGGCATCGACGTCGAGCGCCACTGCGGTCTTGCCACGCCGGGCGAGCTCGGCGAAACAGGTCTCCAAGAGCGCCCGGCCCAGGCCGCGGCCCCGCCAGGGACGGGCGACCCCCAGGCTGAACACGTAACCCGACGCGACGTCACCACCGTGTTCGCCGTACGCCCAGCAGTGGGCCACGATCTCGCCTCCCGAGTAGGCGTTCCACCACAGTGCCGGGTCGAACCCGGGCCATCCCATGTTCTCTCGAAAACTCTCGAGGCCGATCTCGACCGGGACATCGACGAAGCCGTAACTGTCTCGGAACGCCTCGCTCCTGGCCAGGTAGGCGGCCTCGTCGTCCTCCCCCGGGGTGAAGGTCCGCAGTTCGACCCCATCGGGAAGCGCAGGGGGCTCCAGGCCCGCCTGAAGAGGCCTTTCCATGCTCATCCCGTAGCGGACCGTCTCGAACCCGGCGTCGGCAAGGAGTCGTGCAGACGGAGCGTGCTTGTCGTCGGAGAAGATCGTCAGCACCACACGGGTGCCGGCCGGGGCCTCCCCGAGACGCTCGACGGCCCGGCTCTCCACCCACTCCATCAGGAAGGACCCGACTCCTCGGGAGGTGTGGTCCGGCAGAACGGCCCCGAAGGCGTGGGGGGCGACGTGGGGTGGCCGGTTGGAGAGGAACTCGCATCCGGCGACGTCCCCGAACTCCGACACCAGGAGGGCGACGTCCCTGGCGACATCGATGTGCCCCTCCCTGAGGAACGCCGCCGCCTCCGCAGGACTCAGGAACGCCCGCCCGGATTGGGAGTGCTGGGCGAAGGCATACCGCTCGGCGATGTCATCGACGATCTCGTCGGTCGCGGTGACCGCTCGATAGCCGGCCGGTGGTTTGAGGCTGAACATGGGTTTGACGCCACCTCTACCTATCGTTCTCAGGAATGATACAGATCGTGTAGGGTTCCCGCGTGGAGCTGGCACCGGAGATCGAGGCGCTACTCCATCCGGCGCGCCTCCGCCTGGCGCGGGTGCTCTCCGAGCGGTCGCTCACCGTCGATGAGTTGGCCGGGGCCGTGCCCGACATCCCCCGATCTTCGATCTACCGGCACCTGGCGCGTCTCGTCGCCTCCGGCGTCGTGGAGGTCGTGGAACATCGCCACGGCCAGGGAGGGCCGCAGCGGGTGTACCGCCTGGTCGAGGGATCCGGGCAGATCACAACCTCGCAGGCTGCGGAGCTCGGCGTGGCCGACCTCACCCGGCTGTTCACCGGGTTCGTGGGCTCGCTGCTCGCCGACTGGGAGCGCTACGTCGCCACCGATCCCGACCCCGCCGTGGCCACCCCGACCTTCTCCCAGGTGTGGATCGGTGCCGACCGAGCGGAGATGTCGGAGCTCATGGGGCGGCTGCGCGAGTTGATCGAGCCCTACCGAGAACGCCCCGGCGTGCGCCGCACGCTGAGCATCGTCGTCCTGCCCACCGGCGAGGGGGCGGATCGGATCGGGTAGGTGCCTTCCGCCGGTGACCTCCAGGCGGGCGGTGCAAGACCGACGGCGAGGACGCCCTGGCGAACACCCGTTCGTGGTGCTACGGTGCCTGCCCCGTCGAAGAGCAGCATGGAAGAGCGTCCGGGCGATTGGGATCGGTTGGCGCATCACGCCCGGATCCTGCGCGACCTCCACGCCGGAGTGGCCGTGAGCCCGGAGTTCGACTCGCCGGCGATGCGGCGTCGAATCGCAGGCCTCCGGATCACCGAACGCCTCTGCCAGGACCGGCAGGCGGAGGCTTCTCGAAGGCGAGCCGAACTGGAGACCACCCTTGCGGACATCGTGGCCCGGGCACCGCGGGTGGTGCCGGCTCCGAAGCCGCCCCGGTCGACGGTTTTCGTACCGGGCACGACCCCCGGCGCCTCGCCGCCTCCGAGCTTCTGGATGCCTCGGCGCACGGCGCACGACCTCGAGCAGTTCTGGTCTCCGACGGTCGTGCTCGGGTTCCGGGCGTGGGACGTGCGCCGGCAGGTGTGGGGCGCCAAGCGGCCCTGGCTCACCCCCACCTATTGGGCCGGCTGTGTCGCCCACGGCGCGGAGGCATTCGACGACGAGGTACCCCACACCGACGGGCGCTGTGGCCGACCTCCCTGCGGGATCTACGCCACCAAGGCGCCCGAGATGCTGCTCGAGGAACTGGAGAGCGAGGCCAACCGGACCGCATTCGGGCTGGTGGCGCTGTCCGGCAAGGTGGTCGAACACACCGCCGGGTATCGGGCCGCCGAGGCGCGGGTCCTCGCCGTCTGCGTGCGCCAGGGGAACACGGTGATCGAGGTCGCTCCCGAGGACCTGCCCGGATTCTTCGCCGACCCCTGCGAGTTGCTGGACCCGTTGCTCGAGGCCTCGCCCGCCCGGCAGGCGGGAGGGCCGGAGACCGGCCAGGTGTCCGCCACTGTTACCCGCCACCGGGACGGCGGGGAGGCACGCCGGGCAATAGCCCGTCTCCTGGTGTCGGCCTACGACCGATGGGCGGGTGAGGGTCTCACGGCATGACGCCGGCCCGACTGCGAGCCGGGCGAGAGACCTGCCGGACCATGGCGGTGTGCTGGGCGACGGGACGCCACAACCGAGCTCCGGCCGCCTACCACCGTCCAGCCGCACCCCAGGCATCGTCACGAACGGCGACCCCGGCCGTGTGGCAGGTGGCGGGGCTTTCGGCAGGGACACCTTCGAGTCGTGCGACGGGCGCCTCCGCCCTGCGGTGCGCTCCGGTCACTAGCCCTAGATCCGGTAGGTGCTGTTCCCCCGCTTCAGGTACCGGCCGTCGCCCGGCTTGCCGTGATAGGCACCGTCGGACACGACCACCCGGCCCCTCGAGAGCACCGTCTCCACCTTGCCGGTGAGCTCCTTGCCCTCGTAGGCCGAGTAGTCGACCCGCATGTGCTGGTTGGCCACCGAGATGGTGTGCTTCTTGTTCGGGTCGAAGACGACGATGTCGGCGTCGGTTCCCGGTGCGATGGTGCCCTTCTGCGGATACAGACCGAACATCTTCGCCGGCGTTGTCGCCATCAGCTCGACGAACCGGTTGAGGCCGATCCGGCCTCCGGCGACCCCGGCGGAGAACATCGCCTCGAAGCGGGGCTCCACACCCGGCATCCCATTGGGGATCTTCGAGAAGTCGCTCTCGCCGAGGCGCTTCTGGATCCCCAGCTCCGGGTGCTCGTCCATGCAGAACGGGCAGTGGTCGGTGGACACCACCTGCAGGTCGTTGGTGCGCAGGCCGGTCCACAGGGCCTCCTGATGGCCGGCGGCCCGATCCCGCATCGGGGGTGAGCACACGTACTTGGCCCCCTCGAACCCGTCCTGCATCTCCTCCAACCCGAAGTAGAGGTACTGCGGGCAGGTCTCGGCGAAGATGTTGAGGCCCCGGTCACGCGCCGCCTTCACTTCTTCGAGGGCCTCCTTGGCCGACATGTGGACGATGTAGAGCTGGGCTCCGGTGAGCTCGGCGAGCACGATCGCCCTATGCGCCGCCTCGCCCTCCAGCAGGGACTTGCGCACCAGGGCGTGGTGGATCGGGTCGGTCTCGCCACGAGCCAGGGCTTGGGCCACATAGACGTCGATGGCGATGCCGTTCTCGGCGTGCATGCAGATGGTGGCCCCGATCTCCGCCGCCTTCTGCATCGCCCGCAGGATCTCGCCGTCGTCGGAGTAGAACACCCCCGGGTAGGCCATGAACAGCTTGAAGGAGGTGACCCCCTCGTCGCTCAGGATGTCCATCTCCTTGAGCGTCTGATCGTTGATGTCGCCGGTGATCATGTGTAGGCCGTAGTCGATGGCGACGTTGCCGTCCGCCTTGGCGCGCCACGCCTCGTACCCCTCCATGGCCGATCCGCCCTTGGTCTGGACGGCGAAGTCGATGATCGTGGTGGTGCCGCCCCAGGCGGCCGCCCGGGTGCCGGTCTCGAAGGAGTCGGAGGCGAAGGTCCCGCCGAACGGCAGCTCCATGTGGGTGTGCACATCGATCCCGCCAGGGAACACGTACTTGCCGGTGGCGTCGATGACCGTGTCCGCCTTCCAGTCCTGGGTGCCGTGGGCGGCTAGGGCCACCACCTTCTCGCCGTCGATGAGGACATCGGCCGCCATGGTCTCGGTGGCGGTGACGACGGTTCCGTTGGTGATGAGAGTGGTGGGCATGAGGGGCTCCCTTCAAGGTCGGCGATTCGCGATTCGCGATTCGCAATTCGCGATTCGTAATTCGCAATTCGCAATTCGTAATTCGCAATTCGCAATTCGCGATTCGTGATTCGTTCAGCGCGAATCTACTCAGGGTTGCGCCTGGTCGTCGCGGTGGTCGGGCCTGCCTTCGACACCAAGGGGGTTTCCCGCAATCCGTCGGCGTGATAGATGTGCACAGGATGCGCGATCTCGGCAACAGCCGGGTGCTGGACAACGCGAAGGCCCTGGTGCGCACGATCTACGAACTCACCCGGACGCTCCCCGACGACGAGCGGTTCGGACTCACCAGTCAACTCCGTCGCGCCGCCGTGTCGGTTGCGGCGAACATCGCCGAGGGACTCGGACGAGGCTCACAAGGTGATCTCGAGCGATTCCTCCGGGTGGCATCCGGCTCGGCCGCCGAGGTCGTCGTGCTGCTCGACCTTGTCGAGGACCTCTACGGCATACGGGATGACGAAGTTGTCGACGCCATCGAGCACATCCGCCGACAGCTGACGCTGCTCACCCGACGCGTCAACGCGGCACGTTGAGCCCAGCCCGCACGAATCGCGAATCGCGAATCGCGAATCGCGAATCGCGAATCACGAATCGCGAATCGCGAATCGCGCTCACGGATGATTCGCGTCGAGCTCCGTGACCAGCAGGTTGCCCGGGATCAGGGCACCGGTCTCGTAGGTGCCCACCCAGATGTCGTAAGTGCCGTCGAGGGCGGTGATGAAGTCGATCGTCGGGTTGAAGGTGTCGTACGAGTCGTCGGCACACCACCAGTCGCCGGCGGGATCGTTGATCACCATCACGGTGTCCGCAGACGGGTCGTCGGCGACGAAGTAGACCCGCAACGAGTTGCCGGCGGCACCGCTGAAGACCAGCTCGAGGTCGGGCTGGGAGGTGACGAACCCGGCGCATTCGCCTCCCAGGTAGGCGGAGACATCGATGTCGCCTCCGGCCTCCATGGCCAGTGCCTGCGGATCGGGCTCGAAGCCACTGATCAGTTCGGCACTGCCGTAGTTGGCGTCGAGGGCGGCGTCCAGCGCCCCACCGTCCCCGGTCAGGTTGTTGACGTAGAACGAGTTGACGATCTCGTCGGCGGCTGCCAGATCGGCTTCCGAGATCATGGTGATGGCCACGAGCACGGTGAACTCCTCACCCGGGGGACGGGCGATGATCACCGCCTGAGCGGTACCCACACCGTCACAGTTCTCCCACCAGTCGAGCACCCCGGCGTAGGCGCCGTCGTCGTACTCGTAGCGGCCGGCGTAGGTGCACTCGCCGGAGAGGGGGGCGAAGACGTCGAGGATCTCCTCCACGGACCCGACGAGGAGGGCGGTGGCGCCAAAGGTGACGCCAGGTGTCGTCCAGGTGGAGTTCCAGTCGGCGATGCTCGGGGCGGAGGTCACCTGCACCCCGATGCCGTCGGGGCCGGCGTCCAACCCGAACGGGTTGTCCACCCAGGCGCCGCCTTCCACGTCCGACCAGGCCGCCGGAACGTTCACGGTCAGGATCCCGGTGTCGTCGGTGATCGCCACGTACTCGTCGTACACATTGCCGGTCGGCTCGTCGGGGATCTCAGTGGGCGCCTCGCCCTGCTGCAACCCACTGGCCAGGGACAGGCCTTCGGCACGGTTGTCGCCGGGCTTGGTCGTGTCGGTGACCGCCGTCGTCGTGGTAGTCGGGATGGCCGTGGTCACCGGGGCGGCGGTGGTATCGGGGGACGCGGTGGTGGAGCTCGGGGCGGCCTCCCCGCCACAGGCGGCCACAGCGACCAGGAACAGGCCGAGGACGAGTCGAACGAGATGGCGGGACGTGGGAATCCTCCGGTAGATGGACGCGGATGATCGCACTCGCCGGGTGGAAGGCAAAGTTGGCGTGACGATCAGGGACGGGGGCTGCTCCCGTGGCGATCGGCTGTGCGCTCGCTCAATCGCCAATCACTAGTCGCGGTCGAACCACCACTATCAGGTCGCCGGCGCCTCCAGCACGAACTCGGCGAGGAACCGGGTGACTAGCAAGCCGGCGATCGGGGCGATCAGGGCGAAGATCGGGATACGGGTCGGGTCGCTGCCGGTCTCGAACACCGGAGCCGCCAGGCTCACCACCGTCACCACCAGCCACACGGCGGCGGTACTCAGACCCACGATTCGCCAGGCGCTCTCCGGGGCGTCGCGGCGGCCCCGGGCGAACCGGGCGAGCGCCATGGTGGCGAGCGCACCCCACAGCCAGTTGATCGCCACCGACACCTTGAGGTGCTCCTGCTGGCTGCCACTGACGAAATCCGGCGACCACACCGAGGTGACGATCACCGCCATGGCGATCAGCGACCACTGCTTGCTCGGCTTCATTCGACCTCCTTGCACCACGGTACTCCCGAGGAGGTCGCAAGAGACGATGCGACAGTGATGCGGGGCGTCCCGAAGGCTCCCGTGCCGAAGCCCTCAGCAGCCGGTCGCATCGGCCAGGGTGCGGCACGCCTCCGCCATCCGGCGTGGCGTCAGTGCCGTGACCCGACGGCGGAAGCGATCCCGAAGAACGCTGTGCAGGCTGTCGAAGTTGACGACACACTCCGCCGGGACGCCATCGAGATCGGGTGTGAGCATCATCTCAGCCGTCGTCCCCCGCCGGGTGCGGGTGAGAGCGGCCACCACGACCGAGCCGATCCGATCGGCCACCGGATCCCGGGTCAGCACCAGTACCGGACGGTCGCCGCCCGGAACCGCGGCGAACCACACCTCACCGCGACGCATCATCCCAATCCGACCAGTCCTCGGCCGGACCCCAGTCGGAGACCTCCTCGAGGGAGGCCTCGGCGGGGGTGAGTGGGGTCGCCTGCCAGGCAGCCGCATCCCTCTCGGCGCCAAGGCGGGCCAGATGATCGTGCAGGGCAGCCCGGAGCAATTCAGAGCGGTCGACCCCGAGCTGCTCGGCCCAGTCGTCGGCCCGTGATGCCAGGTCGTCGTCCACCCGGAAGGAGAGCATCGTCATACATTGCTAAGTATCATGTATGACAACCCAAATCAAGGGGTACGCGAGCTCTCACGGCCGCATCTCTCATCGCTGCATCGACCCAGGGGTAGACGCGTCCACTACCGAGCTGCGTCGATGATCGCCCTCTCCAGGATCGCCATGCCCTCGTCGGCCTCGTCCTCGGTGAGCGACAGCGGCGGGGCGATCCGCAGGCAGTTTCCGTGCAGGCCGCCCTTGCCGATCAGCAGCCCGCCCTCACGGGCCTTCTCCAGGATCGTCCCGGCGGCACCAGGGTTCGGCTCCTTGCCGCCCGGCTTGACCAGCTCCACCCCGATCATCAGGCCCTTGCCCCGAACCTCTCCGATGATCTCCATCCGTTCGCCCAGATCCTCGATCGCCGACTTGAGCCGACGGCCCACCTTGGATGAGTTGGTCTGAAGATCCTGCTCCAGCAGGTAGTCCAGGTTGGCCAGGGCGCCGGCCATCACCAGCGGGTTGCCGCCGAAGGTGGAGATCGAGTTGGCCTTCAGGCAGTCCATGAGCTCGCCACGGGCGATCACCCCCCCGAGGGACAACCCGTTCCCCAGCCCCTTGGCGAAGGTGATCATGTCGGGCACTATCCCGTGGGCCTGGTAGCCCCAGAAGTTCTCTCCGGTGCGGCCCCATCCGGTCTGCACCTCGTCGGAGATGAACAGGATCCCCCGCTGATCGAGCACCCTCTTCATCTCACCGAAGAAGCCGTCCGGGGGCACCACGAACCCTCCGACGCCCTGGATCGGCTCGGCGATCATGCAGGCCACGTCACCGGCGGTGGCGATCTCCAGCATGTCCTCCAGGTCGGCGACGCAGGCGGCGGTGAACTCGGCGTCGGGCAGGTGCCCGAACGGCGAGCGGTACTTGTAGCCGCCGTGGACGTAGGTGACCTGCACCGGCGACAGGCTGGTCGCCGACCAGGACCGGTTGCCGGTGATGGCGACGGCGGTGAACGACCGCCCGTGGTACGAGTTGCGGATCGCCAGCACCTGGTTCGAGTTCCGGTAGGCGGTGGCCAGCAGGAGTGCGGTGTCGTTGGCCTCGGTGCCGCTGTTGACGAAGAACACCTTGGCATCGGGAATCCCCGACAGTGCCGCCAGGCGTTCGGCCAGCTCGATCTGGCCCTCGATCAGGTACAGGGTCGAGGTGTGGAGCATGCGCGCCGCCTGCTCCTGGATGGCCTTCACCACCGACGGCGTCTTGTACCCGGTCATCGTGGTCAGGATTCCGCCGAAGAAGTCCAGGTACTCGTTGCCTTCGGCGTCGACGACGCGGCGACCGTCCCCGTCGACCAGGGCGATCGGCTGTTGGTAGTAGAGGGCGAGCCAGGCGGGCAGGATCGCCTTGTGCCGGCTCAGGAGTTCGGCATGGGTGCTCATCGTCGCCAGGGCTCCTCGAATCGGGGACCGCGAAGGCTAGCGATGGCAAGCCTGCCCGGAGGAGGTATCAGGTCTCGCCGAAGAGGCGACCCCGCTCGGTGACCACGATCACCGCCGTGGCGGCGACCGCCGCCAGGAAGAAGGCGGTGATCATCGGGGTGACCGTGCCATCGAAGGTGCGGTCGATGAGAGCCCCGAGCACTGTCCCTCCCAGGAGGGAGAACGACCCGATGATCGACGAGGCGGTTCCCGCCACCTCGCCGAGAGGCGCCATGGCGATCGAGTTGGCGTTGGCGATGAGCAAGCCGTGGGCAGCGAGCGACAGGCCGAGAAGGGTGACGAAGGTGACGAAGTCGGGGGCGCCTCCCCCGACGACGGCCACCGCCAGCGTGACCCCGGCGCCGACCACATAGGCGAACAGAGCACCGTGGACGATGCGCCGTGCCCCGATCCGGCTCACCAGCATCCCGTTGAAGAAGATGGCGATCCCGATGACCAAGGCGAGTCCGCCGAAGATGATCGGGAACTGATCGCCCCGGCCGTAGACGTCCTGCCACACCCGCTCCGAGCTGGCCAGGTAGGAGACGAAGGCGCCGAACACGAAGGTGAGCCCCACGGTGTAGCCGACCGCCTGTCGGTTGGTGACCACCAGGCGGGCCGCCCGAGCGATGGGCCGCACCTGGAGGCGGGAGATCCGGTACTCCGGGCGCAGGGTCTCGGGGAGTCGCAGCATCCACAGGAACACGCAGCCGGCGAGGGCGGCACACAGCCAGAAGAGGAACCGCCAATCGAACCAGCGCAGCAGCAGGGCCCCCAGGCTGGGGGCGACGACCGGCACCAGGATGAACACGGCGGCGATGAACGACATGACCCGGGCCATTCGATCGCCCGAGTAGATGTCGCGCACTATCCCCAGCGACACCACCCGCGGGCCCGCCGAGCCGACTCCCCATAGGAAACGAAAGGCGAGCACCCAGCCCAGGGTGCCGGAGAGCGCCGATCCGACTGCGCCCACGGCGAAGATGGCGAGACCGGCGTACAGCACCGGCTTGCGGCCGAACCGATCGGCCAGTGGCCCGTAGAACAGCTGGGCGGCCGCCATCCCCAGGAAGAACACGGTGATGATCGATGCCGCCCCTGCCGAATCCGGGGCCATCCCGAACTCGGCGCGGATCTCGGCGAATGCGGGCAGCACGATGTCGATCGACATGGCGGTGAGCGCCATCGTCGCCGCCATCAGGGCGACGAACTCGATCCGGCCCACCCGGCCGGTTGCGGGTTCACGATGTGTGGGAATCCCGCCAGGTTATTGCCGACTGGAACGTCTGAAATCGGGGCGCCCGGGGGACGTCACCGGATGTAACCGGCCCGGCCTCGTGTCGCGCGACGGCAGCGTCGTCTGCGGCGATTCGGCATGCCACCGTGCCAGGCCATGGCTCCGGAGGGATGCGGCGCTCCGGCGAAGCCTCCATGTCAACTGGTACCTCGCTACCATCAACACTGGTAATCTCCACCCATGATAGCCACCATCGACGCGGCCGGGCGCGTGGTGATCCCCAAGGCGTTTCGCGACGGCCTCGGGCTCACCGGAGGTGAGGAACTCGAGATCTCCGTCCGCGACGGGACGATCCTCATCGAGCCGAAGCCGGTGCCGGTCACCCTCGTCGAGACACCCGACGGGCCGGTGGCAGTCCCCGACCGAACGCTGCCACCTCTCACCGACGACATCGTCCGCGACACCCTTGAGCACGTCCGCAGGTGATCGCCGTCGACACCAGCGTCGTGGTCCCGGCGTTCGCCTCCTGGCACGAGGCCCACGGGGCGGCTATCAGACTCCTCGCGGAGAGCCCGGTGCTCCCGGCACATGTCGCCGTGGAGGCCTACTCGGTGCTCACCCGCCTCCCCATGCCCCACCGGGTGCCAGGCACGATCGTCATCGACTACCTCGATCGGGTGTTCCCGCCAGATCGGCGGCTGACCGCTTCGGCCGAAACACAGATCGAGATCACGCGGAGGTCCGCCGCGGCAGGCGTCGACGGAGGAGGCGTGTACGACGCTCTGGTGGCGGCAACGGTGCTGGAACACGGGGCCACCCTGGTCACCCGCGACCGCCGGGCGGCTCCCGTCTATAGGGCGATAGGAGTCGACTTCAGGCTGGACTCGTGAGGATGCGCGATTCGCGATTCGCAATTAGCAATTCGCTATGCGGAATCCGCAATGCGCGACGCGTCAGGCCATTGGATCGCGTTCAACCTCGGTACGAATCGCGAACTGCCGATCGCGAATCGCTACTCCTCTACCCCTCGACCAGCGGCCCGTAGGCGTCCGGACGGCGGTCCCGGTAGAAGGCCCACTGCTGGCGGACCTCCTCGATCAGATCCATGTCAAGGTCGCGTACGATCACCTGCTCGTCGGTGTCGCTGGCCGCCTCGCCCACCACCTGACCCCTCGGGTTCACGAAGTACGACGAGCCGTAGAAGTCGTTGTCGCCAAGCGGCTCCTTCCCCACCCGGTTGATCGCCCCGATGTAGTACTCGTTGGCCACCGCCGCCGCCGGCTGCTCCAGGTTCCACAGGTACATCGACAGCCCGCGGCTGGTCGCCGACGGGTTGAACACGATCTTGGCCCCGGCCAGGCCCAGCGCCCGCCAACCCTCCGGGAAGTGCCGGTCGTAACAGATGTACACCCCGATCCGCCCCACGGCGGTGTCGAAGATCGGGTATCCCATGTTGCCGGGACGGAAGTAGAACTTCTCCCAGAACCCCTTCACGTGGGGGATGTGGGTCTTGCGGTACTTCCCCAAGTAGGTGCCGTCGGCGTCGATGACGGCGGCGGTGTTGTAGTAGAAGCCCTCCTGCTCCACCTCGAACATCGGGACCACCAGCACCATCCCGGTCTCCCTGGCCAGGTCCTGCATGGCCCTGGTGGTCGGCCCGTCGGGGATCGGCTCGGTGTACGAGAAGTACTCGTTCTCCTGTACCTGGCAGAAGTAAGGGCCGTAGAACAGCTCCTGGAAGCAGAGCACCTGGGCGCCGTCCTCGGCGGCCTGACGGGCGAGGGCGACATGCTTGTCCAGCATCGACTGCTTGTCGCCGGTCCACTCGGCCTGGATGAGGGCGGCACGCACGATGTTCGCCATGGGCGGGTTCTCCTTCGAATCGGCGGGGGCAAAGACTACGCCACCGGCCGGAACATGGCAGGTCTCACCCCGCTCTCACCGCCGTCTTCGGTTCCCCTTGGTCGTTGCCGACGAGAATGCCCGGATGCACAGGACCATCGCCCTCGTGCTCGCCGCCACCATGCTCACCGCCTGTGGCGATAAGGCGTCACCCCCGATCCCAGATCCTTCCGGGCCGGCCCCGGAGGCGACCATCGCCCCCTCATCAACCACGGAGGCGCTGACCACGGTGCCGGAGGCGAGCGGTCTCGCCTGGACACGAACCGACTTCGTGGCCCAGGTCGGAGGCAGCGTGCTCCACGTCTCCGACCTCCTCCTCACCTCAGAGGGCATCCTCGTCGCCGGGTTCTACGGCGAGGGAACCGGCGCCCTGGTAGCCAGCGCCTCTATCGACACCCTCGACTGGGAGGTTTCCCTCGTGCCCGGCGGACAGCAGACGCGCGACATCGTCGAGCTCCCCGACGGGAGCCTGCTCCTAACCGGATCCGCAGCCTCCGGCTTGGCGATCGTGTGGCGCGATTCGGGTGCCGGCTGGGAGCCGGTGGGCACCGACGACCTGCCCCGCCGCGACGCCTCCCTCGGCTGGGACCTGGAGGTTCTCGACGACGGCAGCGTCCTCCTGGCTACCGACTCGCTGGCCAACGACCCGGAGCGGGACAACCCGGCGGTTCACCGTTCCACCGACAGGGGTGACTCCTGGGCGACGGTGGCGATCCTCCCCGGCCTGGGTGCTCTGGCCCTGGCCGAGCTCCCCGACGGCACGGTGCTGGCCGCCACCGAGGAGTCGGCCGAGCACGACGACCCGGCGACCGCCGGACAGGCGTGGGTGTACCGGTCCACCGACGGTGGGGTCACATGGGGCGACCCGGTCGCCCTCCCCGGGGCCAACCGGGTCTACTCGATGACCGTCATGTCCGACGGGAGCGTCTGGGCGGGGACCGGCATCTCCGGTGAGATCCTCCGGTCGGACGATGGCGGTCGCTCCTGGTCCCCCGTCACCCACGTCCCCTCGACGAACATGGCCCGACCGGATGGCGAGGCCGAAGTCCCCGCCACCCGGGTGTACTCCATCCTCGAGCTCGCCGACGGGCGGATCCTCGCCGGCACCGGGAACCAGGCCGGGGAGATCTTCGTGACCTCGGACGGAGGCAATACCTGGGAGCGGACCGGGTCCACCGGCCCCAACAACGTGGTGTGGGGCCTGCTCCAGGCGCCCGACGGCACGATCTGGGCCGGCACCGGGTCCAGCCGCGGCGACCTGCTGCACGGCACCGGCTGACCGAATCCCAGGGACGTCTGGCATGATTCCCGGGTGAGCCTCCCCCTGGTCGTCGCCGCAGTCCTGCTCTTCGCCGTCGGCGCCGCCCACTCGTGGCTCGGCGAGCGCCACATCCTGATCAGGCTGCTGCGCCGTACCGACCTGCCTCACCTCTTCGGTGGCGACGCCTTCACCAAGAGCACGCTTCGGTTCGCCTGGCACCTGACCACGGTCGCCTGGTTCGGGTTCGCCTGGGTGCTGCTGCTCCTCGCCGCCGAGATCGGAACCGACTCCCCCTCGACCGCGGTGCTCGTCTTTACGCCGTACGAAGCTCCGGCCAGGATCGGGGATGCAGTGGCCGCCACCTTTGCCACCAGCGCCGTGATCACCGCTGTGGCGACCCGGGCGCGTCACCTGGCGTGGCTGGTGTTCGCCGCCGTCGCCGTTCTCACCTGGCTGGCCGTCTGAGGTCAGGGACGGCGGACTCGGCCCGGGTCGTGGCCCTGTGCCCAGTAGCCGGCCTGGATCCACTCGAAGTGAAGCCGCCGGCACTCCTCTCGCTTGCGGGTGGCCATCCCCTCCCATCTGCGGTTGATGGCGAAGGCGCCGTCGAAGTCCTTCTCCGCCTGGGCAGCGGCGACCTCCTCGCCCCACTGCCGCATCATCGAGCCCAACTCCTCCTGGCATGCCTCCCAGGCCGCCTCGCGGTCCCGGGCGACCGTGACCCACCATGAAGCGGAGAAGGTGCGCTCCTCGGTGACCGCCGCCGCCGAAGACCCCCCGGCCTTGCAGTCGTGACCCGAGTCGGCGATCGGCTCCCCGCAGTCGGCACAGGTCTCGCTCAAGACTCCTCCGAGGTCTGTGTAGTGCTTCCCCTCTCGGTGGCAGATTAGCCCCACACCGCCTCCGCTGCAGACGAGGAGAGAGGCCCCGGGTGGGAGTCCGCGGGGCCTCTCTTCGTCGCGGCGGCCGGTCCCTATTCGGTGACGGTCATCGGGAACTCGAACACGGTGCCGCCCACGTTCACGGTCACGGTGAACGGCTCGCCGATCGGTGCGCCGGAGAAGAACACCTGCTTCTGCCAGTTCCCCTCGCCGTCGGCGGTGGTCGACCCCGACCCGTAGGCGCTGGTGATGTCCACCGAGGTCCCCGCCGGAGCGGTCCCGTGGTAGATGTCGTAGGGCGGGTCCTCACTGCAGGAGCCGTATGTCTTGTTGGCGGTCTTCTCCACCTCGCCGGGGGCGTAGTGGGAGGTGAACTGGTAGGTGCCCCAGGTCTCACCGTTCACCTTCACGGTCACCGGGAACGGCTGACCGGCGGGCGGCAGGGTGGTGAAGTGCAGCTTCTTCAGCCACTCGATCCCCTCGGTGGTGTAGGACGCCGACCCGTACTCGCTCAGGATCTCGATCTGGGTGCCCACGGGGGCGGTCCCATGGAACTTGATCCAGGGCGATGCATCCCACGACTCGGTGTTGTACTGGTTCACGGTCGTCTCGACGTTGCTGGCGTCGAACCATGAGGTGAACGGATAGGTTCCGTACACCTGGCCATTCACCTTGACCGTCACGGCGAACTGCTGACCGACCGGAGGCAGGGTCGAGAAGTACAGCTTGAAGTAGTACTCCCCGTTGGAGTCGACGGTCATGTCGGCCGACCCGTACTCGCTGATCGCCGCCAGGGTCGTGCCCGGCGCCGCCGTGCCGTAGAACTTGACCCACGGTGAGGCGGCCCAGGACTCGGTGTTGTACTGGGTGAGGCTGAAACCGGAGGTGGTCGTCGTGGCGCTGTAGTTGGACGTGAAGTAGTAGGTGCTCCACTTCTCCCCGTTCACCTTGACCGTGATCGGGAACTTCACGCCCTTGGGGGCGCCGGAGAACCACACCTTCAGGCTGAACTCGCCCGACTCGCCGACCGTCAGGTCCGCCGACCCGTACTCGCTGATGGCAGCGATCGTGGTGCCTGCCGGGGCGGTCCCGTGGAACCGGGTGTACGGATCCTTCGAGTTCGAAGATGTGCCCTCCTGGGAGATGCCGATCGAAGGCGCAGGTGGCGGGCTCATCTCGGTGTGGATCCACAGGAAGTCGAACTCGAACGCCTGCTCTCCCACCATCACCGTGATCGGGAACGGCTCGCCGGCGGGCTGGCCCTCGAACCACACCTTGAGCAGCCAGGAGCCGTGCTCACCAGCAGTCGTCGAGGCCGAGCCGAACTCGGAGGTGGCCACGATCTCGGTCCCGGGCGGAGCGGTGCCGAAGAACTTCTCATAAGGCGTGGTCGAATCGCTCTCGCCGAACACCTGATGGGCCTCGACGACGACCGATGCGGGGTCCCACAGCCAGGTGAACTCGAAGTCGTGGCTGACGCCCTCGATGGTGAGCGTCACCGGGAAGGTGACGCCGGAAGGCGGATCCTCGAACCACAGCTTGAGGCTGAACCGCCCGTCGTCACCCACGCTCGTGGAGGCGCTTCCGTACGGTGAGTAGGCGAGGACCTCTGCGCCCGGTGTCCCGGTGCCGCTGAACTTGGTGTAGGCCTCGGGCCCCGTTGCCTTCGAGTTGCCCTGCCACACACCGGGGCCGGGCGTCCCGTTCTCGGGCAGGGCGACCAGGCCCGGATCTGCCGGGAGAGTCGGGTCGACCGTTGCGGTCTCCTCAGAGGGCGTCTCGGTGATCATCGAGGCCAGCGCCATGGAGGCGAAGGCAATGGCCAGCGCTCCGGCGAGCCCGACGAGCACGGAAAGCCGGTGCCGGCGGGCGACGGCGGGCATCCCCACAGGGCTCACGCCGGTGAGCGAACGCTGCAGAGCAATCGCGGCGTGCTGGGCTCGGGTGTCGATGTTCATGTGCTGTCCCACCTCTCGTCGAGCCGTCGGGCGAGACGCTCCCGCCCGTTGTGGAGATGGACCTTCACCGTGTTCTCGGTGCAGCCGAGGATCCCGGCGATTTCGGCCACCGGGCGATCCTCCAGGTAGTGGAGGGCGATCACCTGCGCCTGACGGTTGGGAAGCCCTCGCACCGCCTTCCAGAAATCGGCGTCCTCGGCCGGAAGCCGCGGCAGGTACTCGTCGCGCGGCTTGAACCGCGCAAGCGCCCAAGCCTCCCGAACCCGGGTCCGGAAGGCCGACACCGCCAGGTTGGACACCACCCGGCGCACCCACGCCTCCGGGCGGTCGAACCCCCCGATGCGGTCCCACTGCTTGTGGGCGGCGAGGAAGGCGTCCTGGGCGATGTCCTCGGCAACGAGGCGGCTTCCCGAGAGTGCGAACGCGAGACCCACGACGGCGCGGTACTCGCGCCGGTAGAAGGACTCGAAGTCGGGGACGGCATGGATCGAGCGGAGGCCTTCGATCTCCTCCGCCGTCCTCTCCGTCATGGAGCGCCACCTCGCTGGCTGAATGGTCATCTCGCGGGTAACTCGCTGTTAGGGGCTGGAAGGTTTACCGGTTTCTTCGGCAACCGTCAGGTCGGCCCTGAGTGGTTCGCCTTCGGCGGCTCTGGCGGAGATCGGGATGCGATCGCAGTGACGTCGGCATGCTCCTGCCTCGGGCGAAGGTTGGACGGGCCTGGCCGGCCTGTGGGGTCAATCGGCTGGCTGCCGCGGCGATAATGTCCCGATGATCCGCTTCATGCTCTCGACGTGGACCGTCGCCTTCGGCTGGGGCTGGTGGGTGATCGCCCCGAAGAGCGGGGTGACGCGTGTCGTCGTCCTCCTGATCCTGACCGCGAGCACCACCGCGCTCGCCCTGATGATGCAGGCCAGGTCGCGGCGCCTGCGAGGAGACCACGAATACGTGACGGCTCGACTCGAGTACCACAGTGGGTTCTCTCGGGCCCGATGGCGTCGCACCGAGACCTCTCGAGGTGACGACGGTGGCAGCGAGTTCAGCCTGGGTGGCTGGTAGGTGCACCGCCCGCGATCCCGGTTGCGCACCGGTAACCTCCCCGCCCGATGAGCACCGCTGCGGTCTCGATCAGGCAGGTCTCCAAGACCTTCAACGAAGGCTCCGCCGACCGCGTCGAGGCGCTGTCGGGAATCGACCTCGCGATCGCCCCCGGCGAGTTCGTCTCGCTCATCGGGCCGTCAGGGTGTGGCAAGAGCACCCTGCTGCGTCTCGTGGGCGACCTGGCCCAGCCGACCGCCGGCGAGATCCTGGTCAATGGGAAGCCGGCCGCTCAGGCCAGGCGCGATCGCGACTACGGCATCGTCTTCCAACAGGCCACCCTCTACGACTGGCGAACCGTGCTGCGCAACGTGGAGCTGCCACTGGAGGTGATGGGTCGTCCCCGCGACGATCGCACCGCCCGTGCCCGGGCCATGCTCGACCTGGTCCAACTCGCCGAGTTCGACCGCCACTTCCCGTTTCAGCTGTCGGGAGGGATGCAGCAGCGCGTGGCCATCGCCCGGGCGCTCTCATTCGAGCCGGGCCTGTTGCTGATGGATGAGCCGTTCGGGGCGCTCGACGAGATGACCCGGGAGCGAATGCAGGCCGAGCTACTTCGCATCTGGTCACAGACCGGCACCACGGTCGTCTTCGTCACCCATTCGATCCCGGAGGCGGTGTTCCTGTCGTCGAGGGTGGTGGTGATGTCCCCCCGACCAGGCCAGGTCTCCGGGATCATCGACATCGACCTGCCGCAACCCCGCGACGACGACACCCGCGAGGATCGGCGCTTCTACGAGAAGCTCACCGAGGTGCGCGAGGCACTGCGCGGGGCCGGATGACCACGCACGTCGCCGGCCGTGCCGGTCGGTTCGGGCTAGTCGCCCGCTACCTGCCCCCGGTGCTCATCTTCATCTCCGGGATCCTCCTGTGGGAGGCCACCGTCCGGATCTTCGACATCAAGGGGTTCATCCTCCCCAAGCCGTCGCGGATCATCACGGTGTTCTCACAGGAGTTCTCGGTAGTCGTCTCTGCGGGCTGGTTCACGATGCGCAAGGCGATGCTGGGGTTCGCCTTCGGAGCCACTGCCGGGGTGGGCGTCGCCCTGGTGACCGCCCGCTGGCCCCTGATCCGCGACGGCGCCATGCCGCTTGCCATCGCCGTCAACTCGACCCCGATCATCGCCTTGGCGCCGATCATGAACAACTGGTTCCCGATCACCAGCATGTGGCCCGGCGCTGTGGTGGTCGCCCTGGTGGTCTTCTTCCCGGTGATGATCAACACGGTGCGGGGCCTCACCGAGGTTCGCCCGGGGTTCCTCGAGCTGATGGACTCCTACGGAGCAGCCCCGCGGGATGTGTTGCGCAAGGTGCGCGCTCCCAACTCCTTGCCGTTCGTGTTCGCCGCATTCAAGGTGGGGACCACTCTCAGCGTGATCGCCGCAGTCGTCAGCGAGTACTTCGGCGGGTCCCGCCAGGCCCTGGGCGTGTACATCTCACAGCAGGCGGCGCTGTTCCACTTCGCCGAGGCCTGGGCGGCGATCCTGGTCGCCTCGTTCTCCGGCCTGGTCTTCTACCTGGCGGTGGTCCTGGCGGAGCGGGCCTTCATCCCGTGGCACGCCTCGGTCCGCAACCTAACGACCTGAGCCCGGCACGACGACCGCCGGCCGCGTAACCTGGCGTCCTGGCCGAGCAGACCGCTTCGCCGGGAGGGAGACAGAAAGTGATCATGAGGAAGAGACGCCTCGCCAGCCTGTTCGCCGTACTCGCCGCCTTCGCCCTGGTGGCGACGGCGTGTGGTGACGACGACGCCGAAACCACGACCACGGCAGCCGCAGAACTGACCAGCGTCAAGGTGCAGCTGCAGTGGGTGACCCAATCACAGTTCGCCGGGTACTTCGCAGCCGTCGACCAGGGCTTCTACGCCGAGGAGGGCCTGGACGTGGAGATCCTCGAGGGGGCGGTCGACATCGTCCCACAGCAGATGGTGGCTTCGGGCCAGGCCGAGTTCGGCCTCGCCTGGGTTCCCAAAGCGCTGGTGTCCAACGAGGAGGGTGCCGACCTGATCAACATCGGGCAGGTGTTCCAACGCTCCGGGACCCTCATGGTCTCCTGGGCGGATTCGGGGATCACCAGCCCGACCGACTGGGAAGGCAAGAAGGTGGGCACCTGGGGGTTCGGCAACGAGTTCGAACTGACGGCTGCCATCGAGCTCTTCGAGGTGACCCCGGCCGAAATCGTCCAGCAGCCGTTCGACATGTCGCTGCTGCTCAACAGGGAGATCGACTCGGCGCAGGCCATGACCTACAACGAGTACGCCCAGGTGCTGGAGGCGACCAACCCGGACACCGGTGAGCTCTACACCCCGGACGATCTGAGCGTCATCGACTTCAACGACCTGGGTACCGCCATGCTCCAGGACGCCATCTGGGTGCGGGCCGACTGGCTCGAAGACGAGGCCAACCAGGACATCGCCGAGCGGTTCCTGCGCGCAACGTTCCGCGGCTGGATCTTCTGCCGCGACAACTTCGAGGAATGCGTGGACATCGTCCTCGACAACGGGCCCACCTTGGGAGCCAGCCACCAGGCCTGGCAGCTCAATGAGATCAACAAGCTGATCTGGCCGTCGCCTGCAGGCATCGGCGTGATGGACCCGCTGCTGTGGGCGCAGACGGTCACCGTGGCCACCGGCCAGGGCGTGATCTCGAGTTCGCCCGCCGACGGCACCTACCGCACCGACCTGGCCGAGGCGGCCGTGGCGAGCCTCAAGGCCGACGGGTTCGACACCGAGGGCAACGGCTTCACACCACGCGAAGTCACCCTCAACCCGGGCGGCGAGTAGGCCCCCGAAACGACGAAGAAGCGGGGCGCCCTCAGGGCGCCCCGCTTCTGTCTGCTCGACGACCCCTCGAGAGGGATCGGCCGCTGGCGACCGCTGGAGGAGGAAGGGAATCCCCCCATGCGTTCCGGTGGAGTGGGACGATCCGGCCGCTCGAGTGCGATATCGGCGGAGGCCCAAATACCTTGAGTGTTTGTTTTCCCTACTCCAAGTGGCTAGTTCCTGGCCTCTCCCTGTCCTTCCCGTAGACTCCGAGGATGCCCCGCCACCTCCTGCGCGCCCTGGCAATCGCCGCTCTGACTGCGTTGGGCTTGGCCGCCATGGTCTGCAGGCGGCCCCACCTGCCGCCTGGGCGCCCGGGTCGCTGGGACCCCGCCTGATGCGGCTGGCCCTGCACCCGACCGGCGAAGCCGGCAGGCGAGCCGGCCTGATACTCCTGGCGGAGGCCGAACTGGTGGCGCTCGGACTGTACGGGTACGACGGTCCACGGATCTCCGATCGTCGCACCATGACGATCGGTGGGCTCGACGGGTTCGACCTGCTGATCACCGACGACCCGGAGCCGACCCCGATCGCCGCCATCGCCGCCGAGGATGGGGTTCACTGTGTCGCCGCCGGGGAGGCGTCGGCGGAGGTGGCCGGCCATTACTCCGCAGCCGGGCTGACACTGCTCGATGGAGTCGGTCTTGCCGGGCTCGCCGCCACGCTCGCCATCCACGAGGCGGCGCGGGTCGAGGATTCGGCCGAGGTCACTGCCGCCTGGACCGTGCCAGGCAAGCCGCTTCGTCGCGGCATCGCCGTCGGATTCCCCGCGCCGGTCGGCGCGCGCTGGGGGCGCCCGACGGCGGGCGGCATCGAGGTGCCCATCGCAGGGGCTTGGGGAGCGGCGGCGGCCACCGTGAGGGGCCGGGTCGATGGCTCCTGGACGGAGCGCCTGGTCGGAGTGGCCGACGATCGGTGGCATCTGGAGGGGATCACCCTTGCGGCAGGGGCGCTGGTCGTGGCCAGGGGACTGGCGCCCGCCGGGCGGAGCCAGCCACCCGACGTCGCCGGCGCCTTTCTCTCGGCCGCTCTTGGGGTCGGCCTGGGCGTCGCCACCCACATCTCCTGAGGGCTGTTCGGCCCGACGGCGTCAGGCGGTTCGTTCCACCTCAGGGGCGACCGGAGGATCAACCGGGTCCATCACCAATGCCGGTCGGGGTGTCGGGATGGCACCTCGCTTGGGCGCCGCCGTCGTCCGGCTACCCGACGGAAGCGTCACCCGGGGACGCGACACCGATGTGCCCGTCGTCTCCTCGAGCATCACCACTTCGATGCCTCCCACCAGATCGGTGATCAGGTTGTAGATCACGGCGCCCAGGGTGAAGAGTCCGGTCAGGAGGATGGTTCCCACCACGGCCAGCACCAGCACGATCCTGAAATAGGTGGCTCCGTCGAGCGTGATTCCGTCGACCAGGCCGACCTGCATCGCCAGATCGTTGATCTTGTCGGGGATTCCGGCGTTGACGAAGATCGCCCAGAAGATCACCATCCCCAGAACGACCGCCAGCGCCATGAGGGCGTTGAACACGGCCGAGACCTTGAGTACGGTCCACGGGTCGATTCTTCGAATGACGCGCCGTACACGCTGGACGGCCATGACGCTCCCGTTCCGGGTCCTGTGAGGTTACCGAGGGTCTCGGACTTTGTGTGGCATCCCAGCGCCTCGCCCCCCCATCAGTCCCCGCCGTCGACCTCTTCCCGCGGCACCAGGGCGAACGCCGACACCTCCGCGCCGGGCGCCGTGTTCATCACCTTCACCCCCGAGGCGTCCCGCTTCTGGCGCGAGATCGTGTCGGTGTTCATGCGGATGACCACGCCGTCCGACGAGGTGACGAAGATCTCCGAGTTGGGAGCGACGGTCCGGGCGGCCACCAGGCTGCCGCGCACCCGGGTGAGCTTCATCGCCTTCACCCCGACACCGCCGCGGGTCTGGCGACGGAACTCGGTGAGCTTGGTCCGCTTGCCGTACCCACCCGTGGTGAGCAGCAGCACCTCGTCACCCTCCTGGTCGGACGCAGCCGAGACGACCCGATCTCCCTCCCGCAGACGGACCCCCCGGACCCCCTGCGTGCCTCTCCCGGTAGCCCGGATGTCGGTCTCCTTGAAACGGATGCCGTTGCCGTCCCTCGTGAAGAGCAGCACGTCGTTCTTGCCCATGGTGGTACGAACCGCGACCACCTCGTCGTCCTCCTGGAGCTTGATCGCCACCAGGGTCGCGTTGCGGCTCTCGTACTCCTTGAACTCGGTCTTCTTCACCAGGCCCTTTCGGGTGGCCATCACCAGGTAGCGCGAGGTCTCGTAGTCGCGGGTGTCGACCACCGCCTCGATCGCCTCATCGGGGCCGAGAGGCATCACCGACTGGGCCAGGACCCCCTTGCCCGTCCGTTCCTTGCGGGGAATCTCATGACCCTTGACCCGATACACCTTTCCCCTGTTGGTGAAGAACAACAAGAAGGTGTGGGCGGTGGTGTGGACCAGATGGGTGATGAGGTCGTCCTGGCGCACGGTCTCCGCCCGCACGCCCCTGCCCCCTCGACCCTGGGTCTTGTAGGAGGAGGCGTTGACCGCCTTGAGGTAGCCGTTGCCGGTGACCGTCACCACGATCTCCTCGTCGGCTATCAGGTCCTCGAGAGACATGTCCCCCTCGTCGGGAATGATCCGGCTCCGGCGTTCGTCGGCGAACTTCTCCCGAACCTCGCGCAGCTCGTCGGCTATCAGTGCCCTGCGCCTCGCCGGGCTCTTCAGCAGTCCCTCCAGGAACTTGATCGTCTTCTGTAGGTCGTCCCATTCCTCGCGCAGCTTGGTGGTCTCCAGGGCGGTGAGCCGGCGCAGCGGCATGTCGAGGATGTGGGTCGCCTGGATCTCGCTCAGGGAGAAGCGTTCCATGAGGGTGGTGCGCGCCACCTCGGTGTCCGCCGAGGCCCGGATGATCGCCACCACCTCGTCGATGTTGTCCAGGGCGATCAGCAGACCCTCGATGATGTGCGCCCGGGCCAGGGCCTTGTCGAGACGGAACCGGGTGCGGCGTTCCACCACCTCCATCTGGTGATCGACGTAGTAGCCGATCATCTGGCCGACGTTGAGCGTGCGGGGCA
Source organism: Acidimicrobiia bacterium (assembly GCA_030584185.1). NCBI lineage: Bacteria > Bacillati > Actinomycetota > Acidimicrobiia > Acidimicrobiia bacterium. The sequence goes on from CP129495.1 coordinate 1,352,015, forward strand.
CTCCGTCGACCAGCGCCACCATGTTGACTCCGAAGGTCTCCTGGAGCTGGGTGTTCTTGTAGAGCTGGTTGAGTACGACCTGCGAGACGGCATCCCGCTTCAACTCGATGACGAGGCGGGTCCCGTTGCGATCCGACTCGTCCCGCAGGTCGGCGATCCCGGTGATCTTCTTGTCCTTCACGAGGTCGGCGATCTTCTCCATGACCCGATCGCGCGACACCTGGTACGGGATCTCGGTGACCACGATGGCGGAGCGGCCCTTGCGCACCTCCTCCACCTCGGCGACGGCGCGCATCTTCACCGATCCTCGGCCCGTGAGCAGGGCGTCGCGCACCCCCTTGTTGCCCAGGATGTAGGCGCCGGTGGGGAAGTCGGGACCCTTCACGAACCGGAGGAACTCATCGGGGCCGGCGTCGGGGTTCTCGAGGAAGTGGACCACGGCGTCGATCACCTCCCCCAGGTTGTGCGGCGGAATGTTGGTCGCCATCCCCACGGCGATTCCCGTGGAGCCGTTCACCAGAAGGTTGGGGAACCGCGCCGGGAGGACCCGTGGCTCCTGTCGCTCGCCCGAGTAGTTGTCCTCGAAGTCGACGGTGTCCTCGTCGATGCCGTCGAGGAGCCTCAGAGCCAGGTGGTTGAGCCGGGCCTCGGTGTAGCGCATCGCCGCCGGCGGGTCGTCCACCGTCCCGAAGTTCCCCTGGGGCTGCACCATCGGGTAGCGGCTGGCGAACTCCTGGCCGAGGCGGACCATGGCGTCGTAGATCGCCTCCCCCGAGTGGGGGTGGAACCAGCCCATCACGTCGCCGACCACGCGGGCGCTCTTGCGAAACGGTGCAGTCGGCCTGCTTCCCGAGTCGTACATCGAGTAGAGGATCCGGCGATGCACCGGCTTGAGACCGTCACGTACGTCCGGCAGAGCCCGCGAGACGATCACCGACATGGCGTACTCGAGGAAGGAGGCCTTCACCTCCTGCTCGATGTCGATCAGCTCGACGCGCCCGGTCTCTTCCCTGTCGTCGGTCATCCCTGAAGGCTCCTAGAAGTCGAGGAAGCGGACGTCTTTGGCATTGCGCTGGATGAAGGTGCGTCGCGCCTCGACGTCGTCGCCCATCAGCGTCTGGAAGATGTCGTCGGCGAGAGAGGCGTCCTCCAATCCCACCTGCAGCAGCACCCGGGCGTCGGGGTCCATCGTGGTGTCCCACAGCTGGTCGGCGTTCATCTCGCCGAGACCCTTGTAGCGCTGGATCGCAGCCTTCTTCCCGTTGAGGCCCGCCTTGATCTCCTCGAGCTCCCGATCCGAGTAGGCGTACGAAGCCTCCTGGCCGGCCTTCACCTGATACAGGGGGGGCTGGGCGACGTATACGTAGCCGGCCTCGATCAGGTCGCGCATGTGGCGGAAGAAGAAGGTCAGCAGCAGCGTGCGAATGTGGGCTCCGTCGACGTCGGCATCGGTGAGGATCACCACCCGGTGATACCGCGCCTTCTCCCGCTCGAACTCGTCTCCGATCCCGGTGCCGATGGCGGTGATCAGTGCCTGGATCTCGTTGTTCTGCAGCACCCTGGGAAGACGGGCCTTCTCCACGTTGATGATCTTGCCCCTGATGGGCAGGATCGCCTGGAACTCGCTGTTCCTGGCCTGCTTGGCCGATCCGCCGGCCGAGTCGCCCTCGACGATGAACAGCTCGGACTCGCCCGGGTCCCGGGATGAGCAGTCGGCGAGCTTTCCGGGCAGGCCCGAGGACTCGAGGAGGCCCTTGCGCCGGGTCAGGTCGCGCGCCGCTCGGGCAGCCAGTCGCGCCCGGGACGCCTGCATGCACTTGTCGACGATCGACCTCGCCTCTCCCGGGTGGCGGTTGAGCCAGTCGGGAAGGAGCCGGTTGAGCGCTACCTCCACCAGAGAGCGGATCTCGGTATTGCCCAGCTTGGTCTTGGTCTGACCCTCGAACTGTGGCTGGCGGACCTTGACCGAGATGATGGCGGTGAGCCCCTCGCGAACGTCCTCGCCGACCAGGTTGTCGTCCTTCTCCTTGAGCAGGCTCCGGTCCCTGGCGAAATCGTTGATCGCCCGGGTGAGCGCCTTGCGCAGCCCCTCCTCGTGCGTGCCCCCCTCGACCGTGTTGATGTTGTTGGCAAAAGAGAGGATGTTCTCGGTGTAGGAACTGGTCCACTGCAGGGCGACGTCGATCTCGGCCTCGTCGCCGGTCTCCTCGAACGAGACCACGTGGGGGTGGAGCGGCTCGCGCTTGGAGTTGACGTGCTTGACGAAGTCGACCAGCCCCCCCGTGTAGCGGAAGGTCTCGGACACCGGCTCGTCGCCACGCTCGTCGGTGAGCCGAATCTCGAGACCCTTGTTGAGGAACGCCATCTCGCGAAGGCGCGAGGAGACGATGTCGTAATCGAATGTGGTGGTCTCCTTGAAGATCTCGCCGTCGGGCACGAAGCGGACGGTGGTGCCCGTCTTCCGGGTCGGCTTCCCCTTGATGAGACCAGCCGTCGGGCGGCCCCGCTCGAAGGCCTGGTCCCAATGGAATCCGTCGCGCAGCACGGTGACCTCCATGCGCGACGAGAGGGCGTTCACCACCGACACGCCGACACCGTGCAGTCCACCCGACACCGTGTACGCGCCGGCGTCGAACTTGCCGCCGGCATGGAGTGTGGTGAGGACCGTGGTGACCGCCGGGAGCTTCGTCTTGGCGTGCTTGTCCACCGGAATCCCGCGTCCGTTGTCGGTCACCACCACGGACCCGTCGGTGGCGAGGGTCACATCGATCCGGGTGCAGTAGCCGGCCATGGCCTCGTCGACGGCGTTGTCGACCACCTCCCAGACCAGGTGGTGGAGGCCCCTGGGTCCCGTCGAGCCGATGTACATCGCGGGACGCTTGCGAACCGCCTCGAGACCCTCGAGAACCGTGATGTCCTTGGCCCCGTATGAGGACGCGCTTCTCGCTACCACGATTCTCCTCGGGTCGTCGATCGCCGCCACAGTGCGGCTCCGGTGCTCTCTAGGGCGTCCCCGGGGTTGGGTGCAGTGCTCCCCGAGACGGCCTTCGACATCGATGTAAGTATACCCCCGGGTGGGCGCCTAACGAAGGTCCCCGTCGTCGCGAAAGCCCACGTCAGAGGGCTTTTTTCTGCTTCCGACGGTCAACCTCACCGAGGTCACGCACCCGGAGCCGTAGCGGGCGGCGAGCCTCTCCACCAGGTCGCCGATCCTGAACTTGAGGAGCGAGGCGGCGGTCCCGTCGACGACGCTCAGCACCAACTCGCCGGCGCCGTAGGCGACCGGGACCGAGAGGTCGGAGAACGGCGGGCCGGCGACCTCATCCCACTCGTCGGCGAGTCGAGCCGCGTCGAACTCCTCCGGCATCCCCAACCTCTTCAGCAACTCGGGCAGGCCGTTGCCCACGGGGTAGAGGCCTTCGCTCACGCCGCAACCCTCCCGTCGAGAACGTGCCACGTTCGGCCGCTGAGGGGAACCTCCTCTGGCCGCGCCGAGGTGATGAACACCTGGGATGTAGGCAGCTGACGAACCAACCGCAGGCTGCGTTCGGCGTCCAGTTCCGAGAACACGTCGTCGAGCAGGAGTATGGGCTCCACGGACCTCAGGGTGGCGATGGTCCGGTAGGCCGCCAGCCGCAGCCCCAATGCGATAGACCGCTGTTCTCCCTGGCTCGCCCTGGACCGAACGTCGCGGCCATCGAGGAGGAGGCGGATCTCGTCCCGCTGGGGACCCACCGTGGTCAGGCGCCGCTCCATGTCCGTCTGCCGCGCCTCCGTGAGCGCCTGGTGCAGCCGCTCCCCCATCACCTCGCGATCGGTGCCGGGCTCCACGAGATCGACTCCCCACCCCGCGTACTCCCAGGAGAGAGCAGCCGACTGCTGGTCCATCTCCCGATACGAAGCGGCCGCCTCGGGAGCGGCCAGGACAAGGGCCTCCAGCCTCCTGGCCATCACCACAGATCCGGTCTTGGCCAGGCGCTCGTCCAGGACGTCGAGGGTGGTCGCGTCGGCGCCACGGCCGTGACGCTTCAACAGGGCGTTGCGCTGACGCAGGACGCGCTCCAGCTCGACCTGTTCGACGGCGGCCGCCGGCCACAGCTGCACCGCAAGGTCGTCGAGGAACTCACGCCTGAGCGCCGGCCCCCGCTTCACCAGGTCCAGGTCGTCGGGGAGAAACGCCACCACCGCCAGAACCGCCGCCAGGTCGGACCGTCCGCGAAGGCGCTTTCCGTTCAGGAGCGCTCGTCGCGGACCCGACACGAAGATCTCCACCTCTACGGTCGCCTCGCTCGGACCGGCATCGAACCCTCCCCGGATGATCGCCGACATCTCCCCTGTCGCCACGAGTGCTGCGTCCGGGGAGCGGCGAAACGACGTCGTCGTCGCCAGATAGGAGATCGCCTCCAACACCGAGGTCTTGCCGGCCCCGTTGTCGCCGACGAGAACGTTGATCCCCGGTGCGGGGGAGAACGACAGACTGTCGTAACACCTGAAGCGCTCGGCGGCGAGCCACTCCAGGCGCACCCGACGCCGCCCCTTACAGCCGTACCGGCATCAGCAGGTAGAGGAAGGCAGCTTCGCCCTCCCCACGCAGCACGGCCGGCTTGAGGGGATCGAGGACCTCGAGCTCGATCGTGTCGACGCCGATCGCGGTCACCCCGTCGTTGAGATACCTGTTGTTGAAGGCGATGGTCATCTCCTCCCCGGTGTACTCCGCCTCGACATGCTCGACCTCGCCTCCGACGTCCTGCCTGCTGACGCTCACCTCGACGCCACCCTCCTGGAGGGCGAGCCTGACGGGGATGTGCTCTTCGGCGACCAGCGAGGCTCGGTCGATGGCCTCCAAGAGGGCTCGCCGGTCGATGCGGAGCTTGTTCGGATACCCGTCGGGGAGAAGCCTCCTGTAGTCCGGGAACGTCCCCTCGATCAGCCTCGTGGTCACAGTTCCCCGCGTCGAGGCGAACGCCGCCTCCCGTTCGCCGATCGCCACCTTGATCTGGCCCGAGCCGATCGCCCGCACCGCCTCGCGCAGCGCCCTCACCGGCACCAGGCCGGTGAGGCTCACCTCGGCGGCGGGGACATCTCTCACCGCCAGGCGATAGGAATCGGTGGCGACCATGCGCAGGGCGCCGGCCTGCTCCTCGAAGTGGACCCCGGTGAGGACCGGCCGACCGTCGTCGGAGGCGGTTGCCACCGCCACCTGGGCGATGGCGGACTCCAGCGCTGCGCCGTCGATCTCGACCGCTCCCGACAGGTCCGGATCGGTGAGCTTGGGGAAGTCGTCCACGGGGAACCCGCGGAAGCGGAACACCGGCCCTCCGCCGCTGATCTCCACCTCGCCCTCCTGCGCCTGAAGGACGATCGCCCCCGGGGGCAACTTCCGCACCGCCTCGACGGCGTACCTCGCAGGCAACACGGCCGCCCCATCCTCCAGGACCTCCACCTCGAGCTCCGTGCGGATGGTCAAGTCCAGATCGGTACCCGTGACCGCCAGGGTCTTGCCGACGACCTCGACGTACAACCCCTGGAGGATGGGGAGAGGCGCCCGCGTCCCCACCGCCCGGGCAGCTCGGCTGAGCACGTCAACCAGGTCGTCGCGTTCCGCTCGAATACGCACAGATCGGCCTTTCTCTCTTCTACTTCTCTTCAGTATTCATAAGCCAACAGCAGTAGTAGTAGGGGGTGTGGATTGTGGACGAATCGTCGAATCCGCTGGTCGAGGGTGCATTGGCCCTCCACACACCTGTGGACGAAGGGACCCTGTCTTCCACAGGCACAGATGAGTGGCGGTTGGCCTGTGGACCACTCATCGAGTTCTCCGCAGACTTTGCAACAGGGCTGTGACACGATCGAACAGGGTCGGGTCGATGGTCATGAGGCGGTTGACGTTGTTGACGCCGTGAAGCACCGTGGTGTGGTCGCGCCCTCCGAACAAGCCGCCGATCTTTGGCAGCGAGAGGTCGGTCAACTCCCGGCACAGGTACATGGCGACCTGTCGGGCGCGGGCCAGGGGCTGCCGCCTGCTGGGGCCCTCGAGGTCGGGCATGGAGACACCGAAGGACTCGGCGGTCGCAACCAGGATTCGCTGAGGACTGATCGGAGCCTGCCCATGGGCCGGGCCAAGGTCCTGGAGCACGTCCTCGGCCATGGCCAGGTCGATCGGCTGCTGCGTCAGGGCGGCGTACGCCGTGACCCGGGTCAGCGCTCCTTCCAGCTCCCGAATGTTGTCCACCACCCGGTTGGCGATGAACTCGAGGACAGCCTGGGGGACCTTGACCGGGGCGTAGGCGGCGTTCTTGCGGAGAATCGCCAACCGGGTCTCGACGTCGGGGGGCTGGATGTCGGTGGTGAGCCCCCACTCGAAGCGGCTCCGGATCCGATCCTCGAGTGAAGAGAGCGACCGTGGCGGCCGATCGGCCGAGAACACGAGTTGCTTTCCCGCCTCGTACAGGGAGTTGAAGGTGTGGAAGAACTCCTCGAGGATCTGTTCCTTGCCCTCCAGGAACTGCACGTCGTCGAGCAACAACATGTCGACGCCGCGGTACCGACCCTTGAACTCGTCCATGCGCTTCTTGCGAATCCCGTCGATGAACTGGTTGAAGAACGCCTCCGACGACAGGTAGGTGATCTGCAGGCGAGGGTTGAGGTCGTGTCCGTGCTGGGCGATCGCCTGCAGCAGGTGGGTCTTCCCCAGGCCGGCGCCGCCGAACACGAAGAGGGGGTTGTAGTGGCCGCCCGGCTGTTCGGCGATGGCCATGGCGGCGGCGTGGGCGAAGCGATTGCCCTGGCCGACGACGAAGTTCTCGAACGAGTACTTAGGGACCAGGCGACCGTCTTCCGGTCCGACGCTCCCCCCGGGAGCGATCACCGGGGCCGTCGGCTCCGGCTCCGGTTCGTCGTCCATGATGGGTCCGTCAAAGGCAGGATCTTCGGAGGCGGCGAGCTCGACGACGACGCCGGGGTGGAAGGTCTCGGCGGCCACCTCGGTGAGGAGTTCGCTGTACTTGTCGGCGACCCAACGCAGGTGGAACTCGCTGGGAGCGACGACGCGGACGACGCTGCCGTCCACCTCGAGGACCAGGCTCTCCAGCCATGCTCTCCATGTGACGGGGGTCACGCGGCCCTTCAGTGCGTGGCGAAAGCGCTCCCAATTGTCCGCGGCAGGATGCGGCTCCACGTCCTCCCCTTCTCTCCTTGGCAACGGCCCCTACTCCCATCCGGTTCTCCACAGGACTATCCACAACTGTGGAGAACGACGGATTTCCCGTTCTCGCCCCTGCCGGGTGGTCCGTGCGCCTCCAAACCCGGCTGGTGGGAAGTGACCGGTGGGGCACCCGGTGACCGGCGAGTATATGGAGTGGCTCCGGGAGCCCACAAGATCGTGAAATCCGCGGCTAGACGCCGGCTCCAGTCGAGGTCCGCGCGATGAGACCCCTTTGTTTTCAACGGATTTCGACGACGAGTTTCGCGCCCTCGACAACCGATGGGGTTTCCTGGGTGACGGTTGAGCCTTGGTCTACTTTTCGCGACACACGGCGATTGTTCGCGCCGTGGTGCCTGTGGTGATCCGCCTTTGACATTGCGCCGCCGGCTTCGTACCCTTCCGACCCGACGCATCTTCTCGTCCCGGGACTCCCCCCATGAAGCGCACCTATCAGCCGAACGTTCGCCGCCGCAAGCGGCGCCATGGCTTCCGACTCCGCATGAGGACCAGGGCCGGACGCGCCATCCTCAAGCGCCGTCGGTCGAAGGGCCGTAGCCGCCTCAGCGCGTAGGGCTCGACCCTACGCTTCCCTGACCAGGAGCACCGACATCGGGAGGGTGCGACGGAGTGGAGTCCGGCGTAGGGTCGGCGGCATCACCCTCGTCGCTGCCTCTGGCGAGCCGGGTCCCCCACGGGTCGCCGTGGTCGTTGGTCGTTCTGTCGGATCGGCGGTGCGACGCAACCGGGCCAAGCGGAGGCTCCGGGAGGCCCTGTGCCGGTGCCCGCTCCGAGACGGGCGCGACTATGTGGTCGCCGGCGGCCAGGAGGCGGTCGGTGCGCCGTTCGAGACGCTGGTGTCCTGGCTGACCAGGGCGCTGGAGGAGGAGTGAGAGTGCAGGCAGCAGAAGCCGGAACAGAGGCCCGCGAGAGGCTGGTCGGCGGGCTTCGCCCGTACCAGGCCGGCTGGTGGTTGCAGCGACCGATCCTGGCGTATCGGGCAACCCTGTCCCCTCTCCTCGGCAACCGTTGCCGATACCTCCCCTCGTGTTCGGCCTACGCCTTCGAGGCGATCGACAGGTGGGGGGCGGTTCGCGGGAGTTGGCTTGCGTTGCGACGCCTGGGCCGCTGCCATCCGTGGCGCCAAGGCGGTTTCGATCCGGTACCGACTCGGCCCGGACATCCCGACGAGGAGGTGGGTTGATGTCGTCGATCTGGAACGGGCTCCAGGACCTGCTCGGGGGAACCCTGACGTTCTTCTACGAATGGATTCCCAACTTCGGGATCGCCGTGATCCTTCTCACCATCGCCGTAGGCCTGGTGATGTTCCCGTTGACCCTGAAGCAGACCCGCTCCATGAAGGCCATGCAGGAGATCCAGCCCGAGATCAAGCGTATTCAGCGCGAGTTCAAGGCCGACAAGCCCGCCCAGCAGGCGGCGATGATGGCGCTCTACAAGGAAAAGGGCGTCAACCCGGCTGCGGGTTGCCTGCCCCTGCTCTTGCAGATGCCGATCTGGTTCGCCCTGTTCAGCGTGTTGCGTTCCTTCTCCGCCGCATCGAGCGACCCCCTGAAGTACGTCACCTCGGGCAGCGACCTGGAGGCTGCGATCGCCGCCGGAAAGTCGCTCGACTTTTTGTGGATGGATTTGGCAGTCTCCCCAAACGAGGCCCTCAGTGGCAGCGAGGCGCTGGGGATCAGCGGGAGCTTCATGGGGGCGGTTCCCTACCTGCTCACCATCGCCCTGGTCGTTCTCACCGCCTACTGGCAGCAGAAGCAGACGATGGCCAAGCAGCAGCCCGGACAGCAGCAGCCCGGACAGGCCATCATGAAGATTTTTCCACTCTTCTTTGGTTTCATATCGTTCAATCTTCCCGCTGGTCTCGTGGTGTACTTCGCGGCCAGCCAGCTGTTCCGGATCGGCCAGCAGGCCTTGATCTTGAACCTCGACGACAGGCGGGATGAGCCCGCTGCTCGGCCGGCCAAGGCCAAGGGCGGTGCGCCCGGCAGTCAGGGCCCGGGGCGGGCAGTGGAGACTCAGGCCGAGGCGGCCACACCGCAGCGGCCGGAGAGCCGACGGCCCCAAGGGTCCAAGAAGCGGCGCAACAAGAAGCGCAGAAGGAGTTGACGATGGTGGAATGGGTCGAGGTCGAAGGGCCGAGCGTCGACACGGCGATACAAGCAGCACTCAACGAGCTGGGCCTTGCGTCGAGAGACGAGGCGGACATCGAGATCATCAGGGAGGGCCAGCGCGGTTTTCTCGGCATGGGGGGTACCGACGCCCTGGTTCGAGTCAAGCGCAAGGAGGAGTCGGCCAACAAGAGGCGCCGAGGCCGGGGGGGTCGCCGCAGTGAGGACGCAGGCTCGGGCGGAGCGAAGAGACCCGACGAGGGTCGGCGACCGAGGGTCGGCGACCGAGCGCCGGCAGGTGATTCGCGCTCGAAGGAGAGAGCACCGCGGTCCGGCAGGGAGAAGACCGATCAGCGTCGAGCCAAGGAGGCCCCGGTGCGAACGCCATCATCCGATGATGATCGGGAGGAGATCTCGATCGAGGAACAACAAACGGTGATCACGACATTCCTCAATGGGTTGCTCACTGCATTCGGTCTGGAGGGAACCGTCGCCGGCCGTATCGAGGACGAGGCGATCTTCGTCGACGTGACGGGCGAGCAGACCGAGGCGTTGGTCGGTGCCAAGGGGAGCAACATCCAGGCGACCTTGGAGCTCTGCCGCACCGTTGTGCAGCGGCGCACGATGGCTGGAGCGAAGATCAGGCTCGACATCGCCGGATACTCGGAGCGACGCCGTGAGGCACTCCGGATCTACGCCGCCCGTCTGGCGGAGAAGGTCCTGTCCGAGGGTGGCGAGGTCATGCTGGAGCCCATGAACGCCGCCGACCGCAAGGTGGTTCACGACACGATCGCCGAGATGGAGGGCGTTCGGTCTTTCAGCGAGGGCGAGGAACCGCGTCGATCGGTCGTGATCGCCGCAGAGTGAAGTAGGCAAGGTTCGAATGGGGGGTCGACGGCAGCGTCGGCCCCCCTTCTTGTTTCACGTGGAACACCCGGATGGTACGACACACCGTTTCACGTGGAACACCCGGATGGTACGACACACCGTTTCACGTGGAACACCACCTGAGGGCATCGGTGCGCCGCGAGCCGCGGGTATGCTTGCATGGTGCCAGACTCTTCCGAACTCGCAGCCAGGGCCGCCGAGTGGGCGGGTCATGGCTTCGATGAAGGTCGCGCCGCACTGCTGGAGGATTTCGCCGCCTGGCTGATCGCTGAAGCGATGCCGGCGGGAGGCCTCGGCCCACGCGAAGGGGGCCGCTTGTGGGGGAGGCACATTGCCGACTCGCTCACATTCGCCAGTGCGTGGGAGGTACCTCCCCTCGAGATCCTGGACGTGGGTAGTGGTGTCGGGCTGCCCGGGATCCCGCTGGCCATCCTTTGGCCCGAGACCGAGGTCACTCTCCTCGATCGTGGCGGAAGGCGCATCCGACTCCTCAGGCGAGCCATTCAGGTGTTGGGTTTGACCAACGTCCACTTCGCCCAGGGCGACGTCTTCGACGTGGCGGACACCTGGGTCGGCATCACGTTTCGAGGTTCTGTGAAGCCTCCCGAGGCCGTTGGATTGTCGGCACGGATGCTGGTTCCAGGTGGTGTATCGGTGGTCGGACTCAGCCGGCGAGAGGATCCCCCGGAGCGCGGCCGCGACCTGATCGGCGTGGCCGAAGCACTTGGTCTAGCGGCTCGAATCGAGAGGGTTCCCTCGGAGGTCCTTGACGGAGCCGCCTGGCTCCTTATCATGACGGCCGGTGAATGAACCCGTCTCCCCACACGGAGTCGTAGTCGCCGTCGCCAATCAGAAGGGCGGCGTCGGGAAGTCGACCACGACGATCAATCTGGCTGCGGCACTCGCCAAGAGGGGCGAACGGGTTCTCGTCGTGGACACCGACCCCCAGGCCAACGCCACCAGCGGTCTCGGGGTGGACCGGAGGACCGTGGAGAGGTCGATCTACGACGTCCTGGTGGGGGACACCACCCTCGACGAGATCCTGGAGCCGACAGCGATGAAGAACCTCTTCGTCGCCCCCTCCACCATCGACCTGGCCGCCGTCGAGATCGAGCTCGTTGCCCGATACTCGCGGGAGCGTCTGTTGGCCAACGCACTCTCCAGGATGGAGCAGAAGTTCGCGACAGTGTTCATCGACTCACCACCGAGCCTCGGTCTGATCACGGTGAATGCGCTCACCGCAGCCCATGAGGTGCTGATTCCCATTCAGGCGGAGTACTACGCCCTCGAGGGTCTCACCCAATTGCTGCGGTCGATCCAAGCGATTCAGACCAACCTTAACCCTCAACTCAAGATTGAGGGAGCGGTGATCACCATGTACGATCGGCGGACGACGCTGGCGGCAGATGTGGAGAGACAGGTGAGGGAGTACTTCGGCGATGTCGCCTACGAGACGATCATCCCTCGGGTGATCCGGCTCGCCGAGGCGCCCTCCTTCGGTGAGCCGATCGAGTCCTTCGATCCCAAGAGCGTCGGTGCCAAGGCGTACCGAGCGCTGGCCGACGAGTTCAGGAGGAGACATGGCAGCGCGTAAGTCAGGGCTGGGACGGGGCCTGGAGGCACTGTTGGCGGCCGAAACACCCGTGGAGGGCTACGCCACGCTTCCGGTCGACAGCATCGATCCGAACCGGCGCCAGCCCAGGGAGCGATTCGACAGCGAGGCCCTGGAGTCCCTGGCCGATTCCATCAGGAGCGTCGGCCTCCTCCAACCGATCGTGGTGCGGCCTGCAGGCGCCGACGGCCGCCATGAGCTCGTGGCGGGCGAACGCCGCTTGCGGGCGGCGCGAATGGCCGGCCTCACCGAGATCCCGGCCGTGATCAAGGACGGCGACGACGAGGGACGACTGGTCGAGGCGGTCGTGGAGAACGTGCAGCGCCAGGACCTCGACGTGCTCGAGGAGGCGGCGGCGTACCGAGTCCTCATGGAAGATTTTGGGTTGACTCACGACGAGGTGGCCAGCCGGGTGGCGAAGAGCCGGTCGGCGGTGACGAACACGGTTCGTCTTCTCAACCTCCCCGGAGCGATTCAGGCTCTTCTGGCGGAGGGAACCCTCAGCGCCGGTGCGGGCCGGGCGCTGCTGGGAACCAGCGACATCGCATTCGCCGTGAGAACGGCGCAGCGGGCCGTCGCCGAGGGATGGTCGGTGCGCCAGGTGGAGGATGCGGTACGGGCTCGTGAGAGCGAAGACGGTGATTCGGCGCCCAAGCCGCGACCCCGGGTGGAGCGTTCGGCGCAGATCCTCGCTCTCGAGGAACGCCTGGGGGAACGGCTGGGTAGCCCGGTTCGGATCGACTACAGCAGGCGCGGCGGAGGCCGCCTCACAGTGCGCTTCGGTTCATTGGACGACCTGGAACGGATCTACCGCGCACTTCTCGGAGGCTGACCTTCGGCCGCCGCCTGCAGCCACGACTCGATGTCTCGCACGACAGTCCGGCCGAGTGCCGAATCGAGGCGGGGAAGCGAGACCACCACCGCCGGGGCCCGCGTCGCCCGCAGCAGCGGGGTGTTTCGGCCCAGCGGCTTGACCCCGAGCGCAGCAGCCAACCCTGAGGCGATGGCCGCACCGGCCTCGCTGTGGGTCTGCGCCGACGCGAAGTAGTAGATGCCGGGCTCGTCGCTGTCGGGATGACAGAAGGCGAGAACCATGTCGGCCGCCACCTCGTTCGAGTGATCGGCGCGAAGCCTCTCGGCGGGCCTGGTGTCGGCGGACCGTGACAGTATCGCCTGACCCCCGACGTCGCGCACGGTGAGCGACGCGGCGCCGGCCGCCGTCCAGGCCTCCGCCGCCTCGTGATCGTCGCGACAGAAGGCGTCGATGAACACCCGCTGACCCACCAGGCCCGTCGGAAGTGATGACAGCCACACCCGCTCACGAACATGGTGGCGTCCCATCTTTGCCGTCTCCCTGCCGACCAGGCTCAGCTCGCCCACCATCTCGGGCCCGACGATCCCGTCCTCGCTCATCTGGCGGTTCTGCTGATAGTCGAGCACGGCGCGCAGGGTCGCCGCGCCGAAGATCCCGTCCACCCTGCCGGCATCGAAACCGAGGGCGTTCAGGCGCCGCTGCAGGTCGGCGACGTCGTCGCCGTGGAGCATGGGCATCCGGTGGTAGAGGAGGCGGTCCCCCAGGCGGTGTCCGGCATCGACCATGGTGCGCCAGGTCTCGCGTCCCACCATCCCGTCAGGCGTGAGTCGCCGCGCCTTCTGGAAGGCGCGCACCGCCGACATCGTGCCTTCGTCGAAGACTCCGGGCGGGTCGGGAGCAGTGGAGAACCCGAGCGCCACCAGGCGGTCCTGAATGTCTCGGACCGCCTCGCCGGTGTCACCTACTCGATAGAGCGCCACGGCGCAATGGTCGCAGGACCGGGCGTCAGGAGATGAACTCGGCGAGGTCGGCGAGCATGGCGTGCTTGGGCCGGGCCCCCACGATCCGCTTCTTCTCGACGCCGCCCTGGAACACGATCAAGGTCGGGATGCTCATCACGTCGTACTTGAGGGCGGTCTGCTGGTTGGCATCGACGTCGAGCTTTCCCACCCTCAGCTTCCCCTCGTACTCGGTGGCGATCTCGGCGACGATCGGAGCGATCATGCGGCACGGCCCGCACCACTCGGCCCAGAAGTCGACGAGAACTGGGGTGTCGCCGGCGATCAGTGAGTCGAAGTCGGCGTCGGTTGCGGTGATCGTGTTGTCTCCCATGTCGTGTGCCCTTGCGGGCCTCACCTCCTTGGATGTCTTGGTCTCTTGCGAACAGGGGGCTTCCGGTGGTCGCCCCTACTCCTGGTTCTCCAGCCACCGCTGGGCGTCGATGGCTGCCTGGCAGCCCATTCCTGCTGCGGTGATCGCCTGCCGGTAGGTGTGGTCGACGACGTCCCCGCCGCCGAACACACCCTCCACCGAAGTGGCGGTCCCCTGGAATGTCTTCAGATAGCCCTTCTCGTCCAGGTCGAGTTGACCGCGGAAGAGGTCCGTGTTGGGCGTGTGGCCGATGGCGACGAACACCCCTTCCGTGGCAAGTTCTTCCACCTCGCCGGTCACGGTGTCCTTCAGGGCGACACCGCTCACTGCGGTGTCGCCGAGCACCTCGGCCACGACTGCGTTCCACCGGACCTGGACCTTGGGGTGGTCGAGGACGCGCTGCGCCATGATCTGCGATGCACGGAACTCGTCACGGCGATGCACGACGGTGACCCTGGAGGCGAACCGCGTGAGGAAGAGCGCCTCCTCCATCGCCGAGTCGCCGCCTCCGACCACCACGATCTCCCGGTCCTTGAAGAAGAACCCGTCGCAGGTGGCGCAAGCGCTCACGCCATGGCCGCGCAACTTCTCCTCACCGGGGACCTCCATCCAGCGGGCCGACGCGCCCGTGGACACGATCACCGCTTCCGACCGGTGCTCCTCGTCGCCGACCCACACGCCGAAGGGAGTCGAGGAGAAGTCGACGCGTGATGCGTCGGAGGTGATGAATCGGGTGCCGAACCGTTCCGCCTGTTTGCGAAAGAGGCCCATCATCTCCGGGCCCATGATCCCGTCGGGAAACCCTGGATAGTTCTCCACTTCGGTGGTCAGCATCAGCTGTCCGCCGGCGGCAATGCCTTCGATCACGAGTGGGTCGAGGCCGGCGCGCGCCGCGTAGATGGCGGCGGTCAGCCCGGCCGGACCCGACCCGACGATGATCACCTTCTCGGTCATTGTCTCTCCGCTCTGGTGCGCTTCGCCCACAACAACGCTCCGCCGAGCAGGAATACTCCCCCGACGACGGCGTAGGCGATCTCCATCGATCCCCCACAGTCACACAGCTTGTAGATCAAGCGGTCGGAGAGGCGGAACAGCCCGACCAGGAAGAAGATGAATGCGGTTGCGACCAGCACCATCGCCACCATGCCCAGGGTGATGAATGTGATGACCCGGGCCACGCGATCGACGGTGAGGCTACGGATGCGCTCCGCCAGAGCCTCCAGGAACTCGGCGATTCGCACCGGGAAATCGGGCCCTTCGTCCGCTGGCTGGGTCATGGGCCGAGGTTAGCGTCGACCCGTCGGGGCCAAGGCCAGCGACAGGCACCGCAGCGAGGCGGGTTCAGGGGATCTCGACCGGTGAGGTGCAGTCGTCGACCGGGAAGGCGTAGAGGGTTCCGACTGGGTCGGCTTCGGCAGGCACGGCGAAGTAGACGACGTAGCCGGTGGCCGCGCCGGCCTCCTCTGTGGGCACGTACTCGAAGTGGTCGAACTCGACGTCTGCCAGCAGGGCCCCGGCCTCCTGCGCGCAGGCTGCTTCGGGAAGCGCCGCCGCGGTGAGCGTCGCCAGCTGGTCGGGATCGGAGCGCACTGCGGCCAGTTCGCTCATCAAGACCGTCTCGAGAGGGTCGGCACCAGCGGTGACGGTCGCCGCCTCGGTCGTGGTCACCTCGGTCGCCGCCACCGTCGTGATCGTCGTCGATTCGGAGGTCTTCAAGTCCTCCTCGGGAATTGCGGCAGAAGGCTCCCGCGCGCTCTCGGAGGTATCGGTCCCGTCTTCGGCGGTGGCGACGGCGGCCTCGGCGAAGGTGGTTGCCCCTGCCGAGTCGTCGCCTCCGGAGGAGAGCATGTCGGCAACGGGGACCACCATCACCAGGGCTGCCAGGCCTACTGCGGCGACCCCGATGGCTCCCCACGGAATCCGCTTCTCGCCAGGCGGGCTCAGACGAACTCCTGCGCCCGTTGCCGCGGTCGATCTCCGGTCGAGGATGGCTCCGTCCTCGATACCCAGTGCCGACGCCACCGCCGAGTGCAGGATGGAGCGCTCGGAGTCGGTGAGCGACGGCTCAGGTGCCTCGTGAAGGACGGAGAGAGCCAGGCGCTGGCGGGTGAGCTCGGCCGCCGCCCTGGGGTCGGCGGCGATCGCGGCCTCGAGGGCGGCGGCATCGGAGGGGTCGAGCCTTCCCTCGGCAAGTGCGGCAATGGTGTCCAGGTCGAATCTACGCATCATCGGCTTCATCCCTTTGAGTGTCTGAGGGGTGGTCGCGGTTCCCGAGAGCATCGGCGAGCAGGCGACGACCCCGGAACAGGCGTGACTTGACCGTTCCCACGGGGACGCCCAATGCCTCGGCCACGGTGTGCAGCCCCAGTCCCTCTACGTCGGCCAGGACCACGGCGGCCCGAAACTCGGCGGGCAGCGCAGCCAGCGCCCGTTCCAACTCGGGGCGAAGGTCGGCCGACATGTAGCCGTCCTCGGATGTGGGATCCGCCGGGTCGTGACCTTCGGGGATGGTCTCGACTCGATGGCGTCGCGCTCGGCGGGCCAGGTCGTAGCAGGTGTTGATGGCGACGCGATACAGCCAGGTGGAGAAGGCGGCTCGACCCGAGAACCGGTCTGCCTTGCGCAGTACCGTGATGAAGGTCTCCTGGGTGGCCTCGAGCGCCGTATCCCGATCCCGGAGCATGCGCAGGCAGACGGCAAAGACACGATCCTCGTGAGCGCGCATCAGCTCCTCGAATGCGGCGGTGTCTCCCCGGAGGTACGCCTGTACCAGTTCGGCGTCGCGCTCCGCTCGGTCGGTCACGAGGTCACTCCGCTGAGTCGCCCAGGAGGTAGGCGATCCCGGCGACGCCAGGACCGGCGTGAGTTCCCACGACCGGCCCCAGACGCGCCAGCATCGGTGTCTCCCCGTGGGTCTCGGCCACCGACTCCACGAAACTCGACAGGTCGGCCGGTTCGGAGTGGACCACCGCCAGGCGTCGCACACGATCGCCGAGGTCGGCGAGATGTGCGATGACCGCCTCCAGGGCCCTGCGCCGGGTTCGAACCCGACCCGCCGCCGCCACCTCCCCGTCGGCGAACGTGATCAGCGGCTTGAAATCGAGCAGGCTCCCGAAGAACGCCTGCGCCGGGCCGATACGGCCTCCCCGGCGCAGGTGGTCGAGGGTGTCCAGGGCGGCGAACAGGTTGGAGCCGGCTGCTGCCCGGCGTGCGGCCGCACCCACCTCGTCCAGGCTGCCCCCCGCAGCCGCGGTCTCGGCGGCGTCCAGGGCCACCAGGCCCAGGGCGGCCGACACCAGGCCGGAGTCGATCACCTGTATGGGGATGCCGCCGGGATACTGCTCGGCGGCCAGCGTCGCCGCCTGGTGTGTTGCCGAGATGCGCGAGGAGAGGGTCACCACCAGGATTCCATCGGCCCCCTCGCCGGAGAGCCTGGTGAACGTCTCTTGGAAGCGCCCGATCGAAGGAGCGGCGGTCGATGGAGCCTCCGGTGCCGCCATCAGGCGTTCCCAGAACTGGTCCCCATCGAGGTCGTTGCCGTCGACGAAGTCGTCCTCGCCGAAGCGGATGGTGAGGGGCACCACGGCAATTCGATGACGGGCGATCTCCTCCTGCGGTAGGTCACATGATGAGTCGGTGACGATGCGGATCACTGCAGCCTCCGGTCAGGTGGGTCGATTGTCGCAGGCCCCCCCGAAAGCCGGTGGGATCCGCTTCAGGCGCTGCGAAGGACCTCGAGCGGCTCGTCGAGAGTGTCGAACCCTTCCGCCTCGTACAGGTGCATTGCCGCCGGGTTGTCGTGCATCGTGTTCAGCATGATCGTTCCCGCACCCTGGCGGGCCGCCCAGCGTGCCGCGGCCCTCACCAGCGATCTGCCCATTCCGGTTCGCTGCTGTCGGGGGTCGACCGCCACCCGCTGCAGGTAAGCGAGGCGCGAGCCCATGCCGGCGACGGCGAACCCGCTCAATCCGGACTCCGGGCCCCGCACCACCAGCAGCACCGATACTGAGGTGGCGTTCATCGATTCGGTGAGAGCCGCTGCATCGAAGCGCCAGAACGATGAGAAGGCAGCGGCGTCGATGCGCAGCACCTCGGCGATGTCGTCGCTCCCCCCCACCACGACGAGGTGACCCGGCGGAGGAACCGAGTCCAGTCTTCGCCGCATGAGGGCGAGTCCGGTGTGCGGTGTGAAACCTGCGTCACGCCAGGATCGCTGAGCCGATCTGGGGAGCGGGGGCGAGAGGACGCCTTCGGTTCCGGCTTCGAGCAGGGCGCCGACACAATCGCCGATGAAGCCGGGACCTGCGGTCCGGACGAGACGGAGCTGCGCCATGGGGATCACATCGTTCCATGGTCGCGCCTCGGCGCGGGCCCATCCACGACGAAGCGAGACCGGCCCCGGCCAGGTTCCCTCGATCCGAACGGTCGCAGTCACCGGCGAGATGGTATCGGTGCCTTCGCCCCCTCCCGCCGGAAGACCGTCCTAGCCTCCTTGGGATGCTTCCCGCGCTGATCATCACCGACGACGCCTGCCGTCGCCACGCCACCGGTTACGGTCACCCCGAGCGCCCGGAGCGTCTCGAGGCGGCGTTGCGCGGGGTCGAGGCCTGGGGAGGCCCCTTGGAGTTCGAGACGGCACCACCGGCGACAGTCGGGCAACTGACACTGGTCCACAGTGCCTCGCATGTCGACTACATCGAGCGGTTCTGTGAGTCGGGCGGAGGTTCGCTCGATGCCGACACTCGAGCCGTCTCCGCCTCATGGGATGCGGCGCTGCACGCCGCCGGGGCGGGGCCGGCCGCAGCCGAGGCCATCGACGGGGGTCGCGCCCGGTTCGCCTTCCTGCCGGTCCGTCCCCCCGGCCATCACGCTCGCCCCGATCAGGCGATGGGGTTCTGCCTCTTCAACAACGTCGCCATCCTCGCCGAGCACCTCACGCGGCGGGGGAACCGGGTCGCCATCGTCGACTGGGACGTCCATCACGGCAACGGCACCCAGGAGGCGTTCGAGGCGAGGCCCGACATCCTCTACGTTTCCCTCCACGAGTTTCCTCAGTATCCGGGCAGCGGTTGGACCGACGAGACCGGGGTCGGCGCCGGCGCCGGCACCACCGTCAACATTCCGCTGCCCGCAGGTGCGCGTGGTGACGCCTACGCCGCCGCATTCGACCGCATCGTCGACCCGGTCCTCTCAGGTTTCCGACCCGATCACGTGTTGATCAGCTGCGGCTTCGACGCCCACCGGCTCGATCCCCTGGCCAACCTCTGTCTCGAGACCGACGACTACTCCTGGATGGCGGCTCGCCTCGCCGCCCACGGGACGCCGGTGATCGCCGTGCTCGAAGGGGGATACGACCTGAGGGCGGTCGAGGAGTCGACCTCCTCCCTGCTGGCCGGGCTCCACGGTGCGGCGCCGGCTCCGTCGCCGGGCTCGCCCCGAGCGGCTTTCGGCCTGATCGAGATGGCGGTCCGAGCCGTCGGCCGCCACTGGGATGAGGTTCAAGCCGGAGACAGGGCCGACCGATAGCAATCCCGACTCCGTCGGAAGAACCCCATGAGTTTCCATCAAGCCGCCATCGAGTCGCTGCTCGCCGAGGCCGTGGCCGCCGAGGCGTCCGATCTCCACCTGCGCGCCGGAAGCCCGCCGATCCTGCGCGTCGACGGGGATCTCCGGCTGTTGGACCGACCGCCCCTGACCGAGATCGACGTCGCCACCTACCTCGGGGAGCTGATACCGGATCGGCTCGAGGTGGAGTTCAAGCAGACCAACGAGGCCGACTTCGCCTTCAGTTCGCAGGACGGAGAACGCTTCCGGATCAATGCCTTTCGGCAGCGGGGAAGGTTGACCGTCGCCCTGCGCCTGCTCAAGCGGCCCACCGGAGACTTCGATGCCCTCGGCCTGCCCCCGGTGCTGGAGCGAATCTGCGCCGAACGTCGCGGCCTGGTCCTGGTGACGGGACCCACCGGTTCCGGGAAGTCGACGACGCTTTCAGCCCTGGTGGACCGGATCAACGGCACCCGCCGGGTCAACATCATCACCATCGAGGACCCCATCGAGACCGTGCACGACGACAAGGTCGGGATCGTCAGCCAGCGCGAGGTCGGGGTCGACACCGCCGGTTTCGGCGAAGCGATGCGTCGCGCCGTCCGCCAGGACCCCGATGTGATCCTCATCGGGGAGATGCGTGACGCCGAGACCGTCGATGCCGCCCTCAAGGCTGCGGAGACCGGCCACCTGGTCCTTTCCTCCTTGCACACTCTCGACGCAGCCGAGACCGTCAACCGGATCCTCGACTTCTTCCCCTCCGGGTTGCAGCAGCAGGTGCGGCTGCTGCTCGCCGGGACCCTGAGGGCGATCCTCAGCCAGCGGCTCCTTCCGAGAGCCGAGGGAACGGGCCGGGTGCCGGCGGTCGAGGTGTTGATCAACACCGAGCGGGTGGCCGAGCGCATCGCCGATCCCGCAGCGACCCACGAGATCCCCGACGTGATCGCCGACGGCGCCTTCTACGGCATGGAGACCTTCGACCAGGCACTCCTGCGCCTGGCGGCGTCGGGGGTGGTCACCTTCGATGTGGCCCTGCTCCATGCCACCAAGCCCGCCGACCTGCGGCTGCGCGCCCAGCAGTTGGGCCTGCTCGGCACCTGAGGTGTCTCGGGCCACCTTGCCGGTGGGAGCCGTGCTCCTCCTGGGACATCGGGGCTTGGCTCGCCTTCCTCGTCGGGGCGGCAATACCATCGCCGCATGATCCCGGCCCGGCTTCAGCCCCTGCTGCGCGCCACCGGCGTGCCGGCGCGCGTGGCGCAGCGCTTCGCCGCCGCCGGTCACGAGGCGTTCCTGGTCGGGGGGGGAGTGCGCGACGCCCTGCTGGGGCGGGAGCGGGAGGAGACGGAGTACGACTTCACCACGGCGGCGCCTCCCGACGTCATCCACGAACTGCTCGAGGGGTGGGCACAAGGAGTCGTCACCGTGGGCAAGGAGTTCGGCACGATCGGCGCCAGGCTCGATGGAGTCCTGGTGGAGGTGACCACCTTTCGCAGCGAGGTGTACCGCGACGACAGCCGCAAGCCCTCCGTGGAGTTCACCGACGACCTCGCCACCGATCTGTCCAGGCGCGACTTCACCGTCAACGCCCTGGCGCTGCGGATCGTGCCCGAGCCCGAGATCATCGATCCCCATGGGGGCCTGGTCGATCTCGGTTCCGGTCTGCTGCGTACCCCCCTCTCTCCCGAGATCGCCTTCGGAGACGACCCGCTGCGAATGCTGCGGCTGTACCGGTTCGTCTCGACCCTCGGGTTCGTGCCAGATCCGGCCGCCCTGGCCGCGGCGGCTGCGATGTCGGATCGCCTCGTGATCGTCAGTGCCGAGCGGATCCGGGAGGAGCTGGACCGCCTGATGGTCGGCGACCATGTCGAGGCGGCTCTATGGGGGGTGGTGGAGAGCGGTCTCGCCGAGCACTTCATTCCGGAGATCCCGGCCTTGGCACTGGAACAGGATCCCCGGCACAGCCACAAGGACGTGCTCGCCCACACCATCGCCGTGGTGGGTAAGTGCCCGCCGGATCGGATCGTGCGGCTGGCGGCTCTGTTCCACGATGTGGGAAAGCCGCAGACCAGGGAAGTCGGTCCCGAGGGCGTCTCCTTCCACCACCACGAGGTGGTCGGGGCCCGGATGACGCGCTCCCGCCTCCAGGAGCTGCGCTACCCGAAGGACGACGTCGACGACGTCGTGGATCTGGTGTATCTGCACATGCGTCCCCACACCTTCAAGCTGGGATGGAGCGACAGGGCGGTGCGTCGCTACGTACGAGACGCCGGCCACCTCCTGGAGAGGCTCAACACCCTCGTCCGATGCGATGTCACCACGGCCAACGACAAGAAGGCCCGGCAGATCCAGCGAGGAATCGACGAGATGGAACGCCGGATCGCCGAGCTGCGCCAACAGGAGGAGATCGACTCGATCCGGCCGCCGCTGGACGGACACGCCGTCATGCAGCATCTCGCCTTGGCGCCGGGACCGATGGTGGGGGAAGCCCTAGACATGCTGCTCGAGCATCGTCTCGACCATGGTCCGCTCTCCGAAGAGGAGGCCCTGGGCCTTCTCGACCGTTGGTGGGCCGAACGGCAGCAGTAGGGGCGTCCCGACAAGCATCAGGCGGCGGAGCCTCAGTTCGACGGCAGCTCCTTTTGCGGGCTGGCGTCGGCCGAGTCTCAGGTGGAGGCGGCGAGGCGCCCTTCGAGGAACTCGATGATCGCCCCCGCCACGTCCACGCCGCTGGCTCCTTCGATTCCTTCCAGGCCGGGGGAGGCGTTCACCTCGATCACCAGGGGGCCGGACCGGGACCGCAGCATGTCGACCCCGCACACGTCCAGACCGAGAGTGGTTGCGGCGGCTATGGCGGCGGCCGCCTCGGCCTCGGTGAGCTCGACCGGGTTGGCCGTGGCCCCCCGATGGATGTTCGCCCGGAACTCCCCTTCGGCGGCGACTCGTTCCATCGAGGCGACTATCCGGCCGCCGACCACGAAGGCGCGCAGGTCGGTGTTCTCCGCCTCGGTGATGAACCGCTGCACAAGGATGTTGGCATCGAGCTGCCGGAAGGCTGCGATCACCGACTGAGCCGCATTACGGGTCTCGGCGAGCACCACACCCATGCCCTGGGTGCCCTCGAGCAGCTTCACCACATAGGGCGGCTTCCCCACGACCTCGAGCAGCCCGTCGATGTCCTTCGTCGAGTGGGCGAAGCTGGTCACCGGCAGCCCCACGCCGGCGCGAGCGAGCAGCTGCAGGGACCGCAGCTTGTCGCGCGCCCGGGCGATCGCCTGGGATTCGTTGGCGGTGAGGACGTGCATCATCTCGAACTGGCGCACGACCGCAGTCCCGTAGAAGGTGTAGGCGGCGCCGATGCGAGGGATCACGGCGTCGAAGGCGAGCTCCCTTCCGGCGAGCAGGACCCGGGGGCGCTTCGATGTGATGTCCATGTAGCAGCGCAGGTAGTCGACCACCGAGACCTGGTGACCTCTCATACCGGCGGCCTCCACCAGCCTGCTCGTGGAGTAGAGGGACGCCTGCCTGCTGAGGACTCCGATCCTCATGGCAGGTCACCCAGCAGATAGGAGGCATCCGGATCGACCACCACTCGCCCCTTCATCGCCTCGCGCCCGATGAGCATGCGGTACTGCATCCGGTTGCGTCGCGCCAGATTGACATCGATCGACCAGTGCTCGCCTGCGACTTCGAGGGTGGTGCGGATCACGACGCGCTCCTCCTCGCGCCCGCCCCGTCCCGGATTCCTGATCGTTCGCACGTCCACGATCGGTGCCTCCGCCTCCACGGTGCGGTCGCGATCGAGGTGCACCAGGAACCGAACCCGGTCACCGGAGTCATCGGGGATGAGCCGTACCCGGGAGACGTCTATCGACGAAGAGACGGCGCCGGTATCGATCTTGGCCTCGATGCGCGGGATACCGAGGTCGGGGAGGCCCACCCACTCCCGCCAACCGACGGTCTGCTTGGTCTCCGCAGCGCCGTCGGTCATGGCTTCGGGGGCCTGGGGAAGAAGGCGCTCGTACGACGCACGTACTCCTCGTATCCGGGGCGGCGGCTGGTGATGGTGCGCTCGAGGAGGGTCACCCCGCTGACCCGGAGCAGGAGGAACGACATCAGCAGCGGCCCGACCACCGTCCACAGCGAGGCCGGGCGCGCCACCGCCACCAGGAAGTGACCCCACCACACGGTGAAGTCCCCGAAGTAGTTGGGGTGACGGCTGTACCTCCATAGTCCGCCATCCATGACCGTCCCCGCGTTCTCCGGGCTTCGCTTGAAGCGGACCAACTGAAGGTCGCCCACCGTCTCGAAGAAGAACCCGACCGCCCACACGGCGACACCTGCGATGGCGATCAGGCCGGGAGCGCCGCCGTCGACCATGGCCACCTGCACCGGGAGCGACACCACCCAGGCCAGGAGCGCCTGCAGGAGGAACACCGTCCCCAGGCTGACCGCTGGGAATCGCCGACCCCACCGCCTGCGGAACTCCTGGTACCGGTAGTCCTCGCCCTTGCCCAGGTTGCGTATCGCCAGATGCAATCCCAGTCGCAGTCCCCACACGGTCACCAGGATCGCCAGCAACAACCCCCTGCCTCCGGGGTCTTCGGCGGTGACGAAGGCGGTCCAGGCGATGAGAACGAACCCCGGCCCCCAGAACGGGTCGACTATCGAGGCGTCCCGAACCAGGAGGCTGATCACCCACAACACGGTGAATGCCCCCACCGCCACCAGCCCCGAGGTGAGCAGGACCTGGCTCATCGGCAGGCGTATCCGCGTTCCTCGGCGGCGGCCGCTATCCGCCTGGCCATCCGGGGGAAGACGATGCGGTGGGGGACGAGCAGGCCGTACCAGTAGATGCGTCCGGGGAGCCCCCGGGGTCGGAACCAGGCGGTCTGCACCAGGTCGGCGCCGTGTTCGGTGGGCCGCGTCTCCCACTCCAGCCAGGCTTCGCCGGGCAGCCGCATCTCGGCTCGAAGCCGCAGGCTGGAGCCGGCGACAACGTCTTCGACTCGCCAGAAGTCGATCGCCTCTCCCACTCGGACCTCGGTGGGGTGGCGCCTCCCGCGCCGCAGGCCAACCCCGCCGACGAGGCGGTCGAGCAGGCCACGGATCCGCCAGGCCCAATCCAGTCCGTAGTACCCGGTGCGTCCCCCGATCCGACTGAAGGCCCAGAACAGGTGCTCTGAATCGGTGTCCGTGGGAACGACCTGGCGGTCCATGTACACGGTTCCTCCCGACCAGTCGGGATCGGTGGCAACGGGCGCCGCCGGATGGGAGTCGGCGTCGCTCCATCGCGTGATGACACCGCCGGGAAGCCTGGAGAGGGCGCGCCTGACCGCCTCCCGATACGGGGTGGGCTCGATCTCGACCAGCTCCTGCGGATCGTGAACGACCACCTCCGACCGGAGGCTCTCCACGAGCGGTCGGGCGACGCTTGGGGGGAGCGGCGTCACCAGTCCTATCCACAGCGACGACAGGCGGGGTGTGAGAAAGGGGAGACGCACGAAGCGGCGCCTTCGCAGCCCGGCCTCCTCGGCGTAGATCTGCATCATCTCCTCGTAGGTCAGGACTTCCGGGCCGCCCACTTCGGCGACTTTGGTTTCCGTGGACGGATCCTCGAGCGCTCCGACCAGGATTTCGAGCACGTCGCGAACGGCAATCGGTTGGCACCGGGTTCTGACCCATCTGGGTGTGGTCATCACCGGGAGGACCTCGGTGAGTGAACGAAGCATCTCGAAGGAGAGGGAGCCCGACCCGATGATCACCGCGGCGCGCACCTCGGTCACCGGTGTTGCGCCTTCGGCCAGGATCCTTCCCACCTCGTGTCGGCTGCTCAAGTGGGGCGAGTGCTCGTCGCCTTCGTCCCCCAGGCCGCCGAGGTACACCAGTCGCCCCAGCGTCGATGCCTCGGCGGCGTCGCGAAAGCAGGATGCCGCTCGACGGTCGATCTCCTCGAACCCCTTGCCGGCGGCCATCGAGTGAACCAGGTAGAAGGCGGCCTGGCATCCCTCCATCGCCTCCTTCACCGCCCCCGGGTCGAGGACGTCGCCTGCGAAGACCTCCACCTGATGTCGCCATGGATGCAGCGCCAACTTCTTGGGGTTGCGAGCCAGACAGCGAACCTCGTGGCCCTCCTCCAGGAGGCGGGGCACGAGGCGGCCTCCGATGTATCCGGTGGCGCCGGTGACGAGGATGCGCATGGGGAGCGCGAGGCTAGGCGTCGAGGACGGCTTAGTTGGCGAGAACCGCCGCCCAATGGAAGAGATCGCAGCCGACGGCCGCTACATTCCATGCGATGGGATTTCGCGCCAATGCCTTCGGGAGTTCTGCACTCCACGTTTACCCGGTCCGCCCGGGCATGGCCGAGGGCGCCCGAGCCCTGGTCGCCGAGCTGATGGGCCCCCGCCGGGGTGAGTGGGCCGAATCCAAGCGCCGCCGCGGCATCGGGCGCGTCGCCATGTCGCTGGTACACGAGGACGGCCGCGACCTGTTCGTGACGGCGGTTCAGGGTTCGGCCCCGGTCGCCGGCGTGGCTGCCCTGGCCGGCTCCGAGGATCCCTTCGATGTCTGGCTGCGAGGCCGCATGACCGAACTGTTCGAAGAACCCCTGGCGGTGGAGCATCTCGCCGACACCGCCCCCAGACCGGGACCCTGGCGGGGAATGAGGAGGTTCTCACGATGAGAAGGTTGTTGGTGGTGTTGATTGCGCTCACGGTGGTGTCCACTGCGTGCGGCGACAACGCTTCCCCGCTCTCGGCCACCACGACCACCCGGGCGGCGACCACCACCACCGCCGGTGAGGCGAACGAGTATCCGCAGGAGATCGTCGATGCCTACATGGAGGGGTGCACCGGTGAGGACTCCTACGGCTTCTGCCTGTGCACCATCGAGGAGATCCAGGAGCGGATGGATCTCGCCGAGTTCCTCGAGTGGTCGGAGACCTTCAGCGACTCCGACCCGGTAGCGGTCGACATCATCACCACCTGCGGCGGTACCCCGCCCGGTCCCGATCCGGATCCTGATCCCGATCCAGGCCCGCTGACCATCGACCAGCTGATCTCCCTGTCGATCGTCGACCTCGAGGAGTTCTGGTCGGCGGAGATGCCGGCGGTCTGGGGGATCGACTATCAGCCGGTGGCAGCCTTCGGGCCCTACTACGTGTCCCGTGGCGACGTCCCCGAGTGTGGCGGGCCGCTGGGTCCCGAGTCGTACTCCCAGAACGCCTTCTACTGCTCGGTCGACGACACCGTGCAGTGGGACATCGAGGATCTGATCCTTCCCCTCTACGAGGAGTACGGAGACTTCACGGTGGCCCTGGTGATGGCCCACGAGTGGGGCCACGCCATCCAGGCGCGTTTCGGATTCTCCGACGAGCATCCGACGATCGTCCAGGAGCTCCAGGCTGACTGCCTGGCAGGGGCCTGGACCTTCTACGTCGACTCGGGGCAGAGCCAGAACCTGATCCTGGAGCCGGGCGACCTCGAAGAGGCCATGGCCGGGTTCCTACTCATCGGTGATGGCCTGGGCACCGCCCCCGACGGCCCCAACGCCCACGGTGGCTCGTTCGATCGTCTGACCGCCTTCTTCGACGGGTTCAACAACGGGGTCGCCGCCTGCGACACGTATCAGGAGACCTATCCGCCTGTCGTCTTCATCGAGCTCGACCCGGCGTACAGCGGAAACCTCCCCTACGACACCGCAGCCACCGTCCTCATCGACGCCCTCGAGGGGTTCTGGGCGATCGTCTTCCCCGACGCCTTCGGGATGGAGTGGATCCCCATGTCGGGCGCCTACGAGTACTACCCGTCGAGCGGGGACGTTCCCTCGTGCGGCGGCTTCTTCGAGGACCCCGAGTTCTATCCGGGGAACGCCTTCTACTGCGAGGACGAGGACTTCGCCGCTTGGGACGGGGAAGGGCTGTTCCCCTATCTCTATGACGAGATCGGCGACTTCGCCATGGCGCTGGTCCTCGCCGACCTGTGGGGGAGGGCCGTCTTGGCCCGGCTCGAGTATCCGGTGTTCGGGCCCGAAGCCCAGCTGCAGGTCGACTGCATGGCCGGTGCCTGGACGGCGGCGCTGACCTTTGAGGACAACCCGATGCAGCTGTGGCTCTCGGCCGGCGATCTCGAGGAGGGGATCGCCGGTTTCCTGCTGCTCTCGGCGGTGCCTGGATCGGAGGGAGCGGTCAGCGCCTTCCAGCGCTTCGAGGCGTTCAAGGGGGGAGTGTTCGACGGCATCTCGGCGTGCGGGCTCTGAGGCGATTCGGGAGGGCCGGTGGCTGAGGAAGGCGGCTCGAGCGGCTGGCGACAACCGCTCTATCGGCTGTACGAGAGCCGGCTGGTCCGGTCACTGGACCGGTCGCGGCTCCCCCACCACGTCGGGGTGATCCTCGACGGGCATCGCCGTTACGCCCGCAGGGCCGGAATGGCCGACTACGCCGCTTCCTACCGGGCCGGCATGAACAAACTGGTCGAGTTCCTCGGCTGGTGTCGCGACCTGTCGATAGCCGAGACCACTTGCTGGCTGCTCTCTCGTGAGAACCTGGAGCGACCCGCATCCGAGCTCGATCCCTACTACGACGTCCTGGAGGAGCTCTTCGAGAGGCTTCCCTCGACGCCCGGGGGCAGCGATCTGCGTTACGGCGTCATCGGCAGCCTGGAGCTGCTCCCCGAGCGGCTCCGCGATGCGGCGGAGCGGCTCGAGGGCCGCTCGGGTAGCAACGGCAGAAGGCTCACGATCGCTCTTGCCTACGGCGGCCGCCAGGAGATCGTCGACGCCGTACGCGATCTCGTGGGCAAGCTGGCCGCCGAGGGCCTGGCCGGAGAGGAGATCGCTGCCCGGATCGATGCGGCCGAGATCGGCCGGCACCTCTACACCCCCGACCTTCCCGATCCCGACCTGGTGATCCGAACCAGCGGCGAGTCGCGGCTCTCCGGATTCCTCTTGTGGCAGGCGGCCTACGCCGAGTACTCGTTCGTCGACGTCCACTGGCCCGGGTTCCGTCGGGTCGACTTCCTGCGTGCCCTGCGCGACTTCACCAGCCGTGAGCGACGGTTCGGCCGGTGAGCTCAGCGGAATCGGTGCTGGTGATCTCCGGTGCCGTCTTTGGTGTGGGGGCGATCGTAGGGGGGGTGTTCCTCCTGCGTTGGTCGCGCAGGAGCGAACGCATGGTGGTGCGGCCGCAGCGGCTGCGCCATGCCGTTGCCGGCGACCCGTGGGCCGATCCGATTCGCCCGATGACGGATGAGGGGCCGCCCGGTGGACGGCCCCACACCCGACAGGGAGGTGATCCGACGGCCTGAGGCCTTCGTGATGTCTGGTTCGGTGCATCCAGGGCACACTTGAGCGATTCGATGAATCACCCTCGGCCGCGATCCGTCGTACAGTCTCGACCGTGAACGTGGTCGTCTTCCGCTCGTCGCTGCGCCTGATGTTCCTCGCCCTGCTGGCGGTTCCCGCCATCCTGCTGGCGGTCGACATGATGTGGAGCCACCGCTGGTACCCCGCCCCGGAGACCTGGGATCGGGTGGTCGGCACCACCATCGACGCCTTCGGGAGCACCGTCGAGGTCAAGGAGACGGTGCTCAGCGCCGACGGCCAGGCCCAGCAGCGTCGCGATCGGGCGTTCGGAACAGTGCTCCTCCTCTCCGGTGTGGCGGCGATGGGGCTCTCGGTCAACAGCCTGCTGCGACCGCGACCGTTGCTGCGGGCCGGGGACGAGGGCATCTCGATCCGGGTGGACGGGGCCAGGCACCTTCCGCGGCTCTTTCCGTGGGAGGCGATCGCCGAGATCAGGTCGGGAGTGCGTGACGACGAAGGCGCCGCCTTCGAGGTGCTCTCGATCAGGTTTCACGACGCCGACATGGTTCCGGTGGACCCGGAAGGAGGGTTGGCCGACCCTCCCTGGTTGCATTTTTGGACCGACGACTGGGAGGTACCGGCGCACCGTCTGGCTCCTCTGCTCGAACCGGGGATCCACCGTGCCGCCGGGGCCGGTCGGTGATCCCGGTAGGCGCCCACGTCCCGAGCGACCGGCCGCTGGAGGAGGCTGCGGCCCGATCCGCCGACGCCATACAGATCTTCCTCTCGAGCCCGCAGACCTGGAAGGCCCCACTGCCCCGACACGACGCCGCCGAGCTGGCCGCATCCGGTATCCCGATCTTCGTCCACTCTCCGTATCTGGTGAACCTGGCGTCGCCCAACAACCGGATCCGGATCCCGAGCCGCAAGATCCTCGACGACACCATCCGGGCGGCGGCGACGATCGGAGCCGCAGGGGTGGTGGTGCACGGCGGGCACGTCGGAGACGACGAGGACCTGGCGGTGGGGTTCGAGCGGTGGCGAAAGGCCATGGAGTCGGTGGAGCGGTCGGTGCCGATCCTGCTCGAGAACACGGCGGGGGGCGGCAACGCCGTGCTTCGCGAGTGCGCCAACTATGGCCCCATGTGGCAGGCGATAGGAGAGTTCGGCGTCGGTGTGTGTCTGGACACCTGTCACGCCTGGGCCGCCGGCGAGGACCTGTCCACCCTGGTCGACCGGGTGACGGCAATGACCGGTGCGGTGTCGTTGGTGCACTGCAACGACTCGCGCGATCC
This sequence comes from Acidimicrobiia bacterium, assembly GCA_030584185.1. Classification (NCBI taxonomy): domain Bacteria; kingdom Bacillati; phylum Actinomycetota; class Acidimicrobiia; species Acidimicrobiia bacterium. The sequence continues at coordinate 1,382,166 of CP129495.1, forward strand.
GGCGGGAAGCCGCCGGGATCGCCACGCCAACCTGGGAGCGGGCGAGATCCCCGAGGATCTGCTGGTCGGGTTGGTGCGTGCCGCCGGGGCGGTCGCCATCGTGGAGACCCCGGGGGGTGCCGAGGAGCAGGGCCAGGACATCGCCTGGCTGCGGAGCCGGCTGTCGTGACCCGTTGCGGCAACTGGCTGCCGCAACCGAAGCGGTGAAGCGCCCAACGGTCGGCGATAATCGTTCGACGTAGTCGATTGAAGGGCGGTCCGATGGGACGCATCGAGCAGACCCGGCTTCCCGGCGTGGGCATCCGGTACGACTTCACCACGGAGGAGGGTCGGCGGGTGGGTGTCATCCACCACCGGTCGGGCCGCCGCGAGGTGTTCGTCTGCTCCCCGGACGATCCCGATGCCGTGGAGGTGTCGGTGGATTTCAATGAGGACGAGGCGCACGACCTCGTCGACGTGCTCGGGGGCACCGAGGTGGTGGAGACCCTGGCGACCATCCACCGGATCGAGGGACTGGCGATCGACTGGCTCGGCGTGGATCCTGATACCCCGTACGCCGGTCGCACCATCGGCGATGCCCGGATCCGCACCCGCACCGGTGTTTCGGTGGTGGCCGTACTCCGGGGCGAGGATCCGTTCCCGGCACCGGGGCCCGAGTTCACCATCGAGCCCGGTGACGTACTGGTCGTCGTCGGGACCGCCGAAGGAGTCGAGGCGGCACACCAGATCCTCGGATCGGGCTGAGCCGTGGACGAAGGGGCGCGGCTGCTCCTGGAGCTCGGCGGGGTCATCCTCGCCTTGGCCGTTCTCGCCCGCCTTGCGGTGCGGATCGGCCTGTCGCCGATCCCGCTGTATCTGATCGGCGGGCTCGCCTTCGGTGAGGGCGGTCTGTTCCCCGTGGTCACCTCCGAGGAGTTCATCGCCACCGGTGCCGAGTTCGGAGTGATCCTGTTGCTGCTGATGCTGGGCCTCGAGTTCAGCGCCAGGGAGCTGGTCTCCAGCATGCGCTCCACTTTGGGGTCGGGGATCTTCGATCTGGTGCTCAACTACACCCCGGGGTTCGTGGCTGGCCTCCTGCTGGGCCTGGGGACGACGGGCGCCCTGTTCCTCGGCGGCATCACCTACATCTCGTCGTCCGGTGTGATCGCCAAGCTGGTTCACGATCTCGGCTGGATGGGGAACCGGGAGACCCCCCTCGTGTTGATGCTGCTGGTGTTCGAGGATCTGGCGATGGCCGTGCTGCTGCCGATCCTGGCCGCCGTGGCCGTCGGCGGAGCTGCATCGAGTGTTGTGCTCACCGTCGCTGCAGCGCTGATGGCGGTGGCGGCGATCCTGACGATCGCTGCTCGCCACGGAGACCGGGTGAGCCGGCTGATCTTCTCCGGCTCGGACGAGGTCAACCTGTTGACCCTGCTCGGGGTGACCCTGCTCGTCGCCGGGTTCGCCGAGCGTCTCAGCGTATCGGCGGCGGTGGGTGCCTTCCTGGTGGGGATCGGAGTCTCCGGTGACGCCGTGGCCAGGGCACGTGCCCTGCTGTCTCCTTTGCGCGACCTGTTCGCTGCCGTCTTCTTCGTGTTCTTCGCCCTGCAGATCAACCCCGAAGATCTGCGAGGCGTTGCCGTCGACGTGCTCCTGCTGACGGCGGCCACCGTGGGCACCAAGGCGCTCACCGCCTGGTGGGCGGGCCGTCGTTCCGGGATCAGCGGGCGTGGCCGGGTGCGCGCCGCGGCGTTGCTGCTGGCTCGCGGCGAGTTCTCGATAGTCATCGCCGGCCTCGGCCTGGCCGCAGGTGTCGATGGAAGGCTCGGCCCGCTGGCTGCGGGGTACGTCCTGCTCACGGCGACACTTGGGCCGATCATGGCTCGCCTCGCCGGAAGGGGTGCCCGGTAGGGGGCACTCGGACCGCAGCAACTCACCGCCGGAACTCGTCGTCTCGCGAAAACCTTCATCTCCTCGAGTTGACATCGCTATATCGAGCCGATATAACGATTCACACAATGCTCGACATGGCGATTCTCGGACTGCTCCGCGAGGGCCCGGTCCACGGCTACGAGATCAAACAGCGGCTGGTGGATCTGGGGTTCTGGCGGATCTCCTTCGGCTCCGTCTACCCGGCGCTGCGGCGTCTGGAGCGGGCCGGCTTCGTCGAGAGCGCCTCGGGTTCCGGTCGTCGCAAGGAGTACCGGATCACCGCCGAGGGCAAGGAGCATTTCCACGAGATCCTCGAGGACGAGGCCTCGGAGGTGGAGAACACGAGCGCCTTCCGGGTGAGGCTCGCCTTCTTCAAGTACATGGATCCCGACACCCGGATCGGGTTCCTAGAGCGCCGCAAGTCGGTGCTTCGCGAGCGGATCGCGGCGGCACGCTCCTCCATGAGGCACACCGCCGACCGAGTCGATCGCTACACGCAATCGTTGATGGAGCATGGAGTGCGCTCCGCCGAGGCCGACGTGGCCTGGCTGGACGAGCTCATCGCTTCCGAACAGGGGGACGACGACGCCCCCGCTGCTTCCTAGAGGAGGACACATGTCAACAGTCAAGGTCGCCATCGCCGGAGTGGGCAACTGCGCCAACTCGCTGATCCAGGGCGTCACCCACTACCGCGATGCCGACCCGGGCGCCCGGGTGCCGGGCCTGATGCACGTCGACCTGGGCGGGTACCACGTCGGTGACGTGGAGTTCGTGGCCGCATTCGACGTCGACGCCGCCAAGGTCGGCCAGGACCTGTCGAAGGCGATGTGGTGTGGGATGAACGACACATTCCGTTTCGCCGAGGTGCCCGAACTGGGCGTCGAGGTGTTGCGGGGCCCCACCTTCGATGGTCTCGGCAAGTACTACCGGCTGACCATCGAGGAGTCCGCCGCCGAGCCCGTGGACGTGGTCAAGGCCCTGCGTGACTCGGGCGCCGACGTGCTGGTGTCGTACCTGCCGGTCGGCTCCGAGGATGCGACCCGTTTCTACGCCGAGTGCGCCCTGGAGGCGGGTGTTGCGTTCGTCAACGCCATCCCGGTGTTCATCGCCAGCGACCCGGTGTGGGCGCGCCGCTTCCACGAGGCGGGGGTTCCCATCATCGGCGACGACATCAAGTCACAGGTCGGGGCGACCATCGTCCACCGGCAGTTGGCGCGGCTCTTCGAGGATCGCGGCGTCGTGGTGGAGCGCATGAGCCAGCTCAACGTGGGCGGGAACATGGACTTCAAGAACATGCTGGAGCGCGAGCGCCTCGAGTCGAAGAAGGTCTCGAAGACCCAGGCGGTCACCTCGCAGTTCGACCGGGAACTCGCCGACACGGACGTCCACATCGGGCCCTCCGACTACGTCCCCTGGCTGACCGACCGCAAGTGGGCGTACATCAGGATCGAGGGCCGCGCCTTCGGCGACGTGCCTCTCAATGCCGAGCTCAAGCTGGAGGTCTGGGACTCGCCCAACTCGGCAGGCGTGATCATCGACGCCGTGCGCTGCGCCAAGCTGGCGCTCGACCGGGGCATCGGCGGCCCGCTGCTGGCCCCGGCGTCGTACTTCATGAAGAGCCCGCCGGTTCAGTTCCGTGACTCGGAGGCCCACGACTTCGTCGAAGCGTTCGCCGCAGGCAAGGACATGACCGGGGAAGCCCTGGAGGCCTACCTCAAGGGATAGGGCGTCCCGTTCCCGGAAACGAGCTTCGATCCTTCGTCCGCTCCATCAGTAGGCGCCGCCCAGCTTGCGGTGGTCCCACGATGCGATCCGGTCGGGCTCGACGACCACGGCGGTGTTCTTCGGGGCATGGCGCCCGAAGGCCGCCTCCAGCGCCTCGGGTTCCAGGGTGATCGGCTCCGGCCCGACCATGGGGTACTTGGCGGCAAGTCGGCCGTACAACCCGAGCAGGTAGGCGGGGTCATCCTCTCCGTCGACCAGCCTCGCCCTTCCCCGGATCATCACGGCTCGCAGCTCCGGGTAGGCGATCCCCTCTTCTACGAGGACAGTGATGCGGGGGTCCCGGCGCAGGTTGACGATCTTCTGCGACTTGGTGAACGATCTGAAGACGATCGCCCCATCGTCGAGCAGGTACCACATGGGAGCGGTGTGGGGGTGGCCGTCGCCGCCCAGCGTGGTGACGATCAGGGTCATCCCGGCCTCGAGGAACTCGGCGCGTTCCTTCTCGGTCATGGTGATGTCCTTGCGTGCCATCGGGGGTGAAGTTACCCGCCGAATGCCTCCTGGGTCGCGGCCTGTCTACGGAGAGCCCCGCCGACCCCTATCATCGGGAGGGCCCACGGGACCGGCGACAGTTGCGGCGGATCCCACGGAAGGGCGAATCGATTCGAAGACGCGCACGGATTCCTCCAACCCGCAGGGGTGGAGAGAAAGGACGAGAGATGCGCGACAAGATCACGGCCCCCAGCGTCCATGCCGGCAAGGGCGGCCCCCGGATTCGGATGATCACCGCCTACGACGCCCCGTCGGCGCGCATCGCCGACGCCGCCGAGGCCGACGTCATCCTGGTGGGCGACTCCCTGGCCAACGTGGTGCTGGGCCGGGAGACGACGCTCACCGTCACCGTCGACGACATGGTCCATCACACCGCCGCCGTGAGTGGCACCCGACCCCGGGCGCTGGTGGTGGGAGACATGCCCTGGCTCTCGTATCACGTCTCACCGGAGGAGACGGTCCGCAACGCCGGGAGGTTGGTGCAGGAGGGTGGCGCCGAGGCGGTGAAGCTCGAGGGCGGCCGCAAGCGGCTCCCGATGATCGCCGCGGTCCTCGACGCCGAGATCCCGGTGATGGGCCACCTGGGACTGACCCCTCAGTCGGTCCACGCCATGGGCGGCTACAAGGTTCAGGGCAAGCAGGCGGAGGCGGCCCGGGAGTTGATCGCCGACGCCCGGGCACTGGACGAGGCGGGGGTGTTCTCCATAGTGCTCGAAGGTGTCCCCGACCTGCTCGCCGGGCTGATCACCAAGGAGGTGTCGGCGCCCACCATCGGGATCGGTGCCGGGCCCGACTGCGACGGACAGGTGCTGGTGTTCCACGATGTCCTGGGGATGTCGGGCAGCGGCCGCACGCCGAAGTTCGTCCGCCGGTACGCCGACCTGGAGTCCACCGCGGTGGAGGCCGTGCGCCGCTTCTTCGAGGACGTGCAGAAGGGGGAGTTCCCTTCCGACGAGGAGAGCTATCACCTCTCCGAGGAGGCGGCACGAGCGCTTCTCTCAGACTCCTGACCGTCGCCACCCTGGTGGCGGCATGCGCCTCCTCCCCGGCTTCGACCACGCTCGGAGCAGGGCCGACGACGGGTCCGATCATGGTCCTCGAGGAGTTCGGCCGCGCCACCATCGTGATGTCCGGCGAGCGGTGGTCGGTGGCCGTGGCCGACACCCCCGAGCTGCGCGCCCGAGGGCTCATGGGTATCACCGACCTGGGCGACCTCGACGGGATGCTGTTCGTCTTCGAGGAGGACACCCGGGCGGGCTTCTGGATGAAGGACACCCTCATCGCACTCGAGGTCGCCTTCTTCGGCGAGGACGGGGGATTCGTCGACCTGCTGACGATGGAGCCTTGCCGGGCGGACCCCTGCCCGACCCACACCCCGTCTGGTGCCTACCGCTATGCGGTGGAGGCGCCCGAGGGGAGGCTGGCGGCGATCACCGACCTCAGGTTGGATCTCGGCGGCTAGGAGCGCCGGTGTCTCCTCCCCCCGCAGGGGGGAGCACGGCGGAGCCGGGAGGGGGGCAGAAGCAACAGTGGCCTGACTCGGTGTCGCTGCAGGTGATGTCGCGGTTTGCCCCCTCCGGTCCCTCAGGCCCCTCTGCCCCTCTTGGAGACGAGGGAGGTCCCCACGAACACCCGACTTCCGCAACCCGCTCCGGTTGCGATACACTGCCGCCCTTCCCCGAACCTGCCCCGTCAGGGGCCTCTCGCAGATGCGAGTGTCCAAAGGAGGTGGAGCGCATCGTGCGCACCTACGAGTTGATGACGATATTCCGACCGGAGATGGCTGAGGCCGACGTCCGCAAGGAAGTGGAACGACTGTCCGGCGCCCTTGCCGAACGCGGGGCCGCCATCGCGGCAGACGACTTCTGGGGCAAGAGGCGGTTCGCCTACGAGATCGACCACCTCACCGAGGGTTACTACTCGGTGCTTCGGTTCGACTCCGAGCCGGAGGCGATCGTCGACATCGACCGGGCCCTGAGCCTGTCGGACCAGGTGGTCCGCCACAAGTTCGTCCGCCCGGTGTAGCCGTGCGAGTGTCACACCAAGCCCCTTCAATGGGGCCCGTACCCGCACCCTATTGCGCCCAGAGGTGGACCAATGGCATCTAACCACGTGACCCTCATCGGAAATCTCGTCGACGATCCAGAACTCCGGTTCACTCCCGCCGGCATGGCGATGGCGAAGGTCCGCTTCGCAGTGAACCGCCGCTACCAGGACCGCAACGGTGAATGGCAGGAGGACACCTCGTTCTTCGGCGGGACCCTGTGGAGGGAGGCCGCCGAGAACGCCGCCGAGTCGTTGCAGAAGGGCATGCGGGTGATCGTCACCGGCCGCCTCGAGCAGCGGAACTGGGAGACACAGGACGGCGACAAGCGTTCGATAGTCGAGGTGGCCATCGACGAGATGGGCCCGTCCCTGCGTTGGGCGACGGCATCGGTCACCAGGTCGCCGCGTTCCGGCGACGGCGGTGGCGGAGGAGGAGCCGGCGGCGGCGGGGGAGGATCGACCCCTGCCGGCCCGGTGGCCCGCACCGACTACGGGCCCGATGAGGCGCCCTTCTAGAAGACTTCCCCAGGAGGACACATGCCAAGGAACAACAACCCCAAGCCGAAGGTGAAGCGGCGCGCTCCCGAGCGTCTGCGCGGGCGCAACGCCAAGCCCAAGGTGTGCCTGATCTGCACCCAGTACGACGGCAAGGTCGACTTCAAAGACGTCGCCCTCCTCCGCCGTTTCATGTCGGATCGGGTGAAGATCCGCTCGTCGCGGGTGACCGGAACCTGCCCACGATGCCAGCGCAAGGTGGCGGTCGCCATCAAGACGGCACGCGAGATGGCACTCCTGCCGTACCTGGGCCGATGAAGGTCATCCTCATCCAGGACGTGGACGCCCTCGGGCGGACCGGCGACGTGGTCGACGTCGCCGACGGTTACGCACGCAACTATCTGGTGCCCCGCTCCAAGGCGGTGGCGGCGACGCGCGGCGCCCTGCGCGACGCCGAGAAGGTTCGCACGGCGCGCGAGGAGGCCGATCGCAACGCCCGTCAGGCTGCGGACGAGGTCGCCCAGGCGCTGTCGGGCACCACTGTCGTGGTGGCGGCGCGTGCCGCCGACGAAGGCCGGCTCTTCGGCTCGATCGGCGTCAAGGACGTCTCCGAGGCGATCGCCAAATACACCGGCATCAGCGTCGGCAACGAGCAGATCCGTCTCGCCGGCCCCATCAAGGAGATCGGCCTGCATCAGGTCGTCGTCAAGCCCCACCCGGAGGTGGAGTTCCAGATCGTGCTGGACGTGATCCCGGCGTAGGAGGAGATGACCACCGTCGACGGATCCCGCACCGGTTTCGGCCAGGGGGCACCCCACAACATCGAGGCCGAGGAGTCCGTGCTGGGCGCGGTGATGCTCTCTGTCGACGCCGCCAACGTCGCCCTCGAGGTCCTTCGACCGGAGGACTTCTACAAGCCAGCGCATCAATCGGTGTGGGAGGCGGTCGTCGCCCTCTTCGACGGCAACCAACCCATCGACCCGGTCACCGTCGCCGACTGGCTGCGGCGCAAGGACCTGTTGGAGAGGATCGGCGGGGTCGGCTTCATCACCTCCCTGATGGAGGCGGTGCCGTCGACCTCGAACGTCGACTACTACGCCGGGATCGTCGACGAGACCTCGGCCCGCCGCCGCCTGATGCGAGCCGGAGCGGAGGTGGGTGCGTTGGCCGGTCGCGGCGACGTGCCCATCGCCGAGGTGCTCGACCAGGCCGAGGCGGCGGTGTTCGCCGTCGCCGACGCCAAGGTGAGCCAGGGCCTGGAGCCGGTCGGCCCTTCGCTGAAGGTGACCCTGGAGCGAATCGAGGAGCTGGGTGCCACCGCCGGGGACATCACCGGAATCCCCACCGGGTTCCACGAACTGGACCGGATGCTCGCCGGACTGCACCCCGCCAACCTGGTGGTGATGGCGGCCCGGCCCGGGATGGGCAAGTCGACCCTGGCGATCAACATCGCCACCAACGTCTCTCTGGGAAAGCGGGTGTCGGCGGTGTTCACCCTGGAGATGAGCCGCGAGGAGATCGTCCACCGCCTGCTGGCATCCCTGGCATCGGTCGACTCGCAGAAGATCCGCACCGGACAGCTCGACATGGACCGCTGGCGCAAGCTGAGTCAGGCATCCTCGAAGCTCTTCGAGATGCCCCTGTATGTCGACGACTCGGCCGACCTCACGGTCACCAGCATCAGGGCCAAGTGCCGGCGCCTGAAGCGGTCGCTGGGTCTCGATCTGGTGGTGGTCGACTATCTGCAGCTGATGCAGGGCCCGCGCGCCGCCGACAACAGGCAGCAGGAGATCGCCGACATCAGCCGGTCGCTCAAGAATCTGGCACGGGAGCTGAAGGTGCCGGTGATCGCCGTGTCGCAGCTCAACCGGCAGTTGGAGGCGAGGGAGAACAAGCGACCCCGCCTCGGCGACCTGCGCGAGTCGGGGGCGATCGAGCAGGACGCCGACGTGGTCATGTTCATCTATCGCGACGACTACTACGACACCACCAACCCGGAGAACCTCGGCGTCGCCGAGGTGGAGATCGCCAAGCACCGTTCGGGAGCCAGGGGGACGGTGCGCCTCGGGTTCGCCGCCGAGTTCAACCGCTTCAACAACCTGACCCGGGCCGCTCCCCCGATCTGAGGCACCGTCAGACGGGGGTGCCCTCCACCGCAACCGGAGCGCGTCGCCGATTGCCCCGGTTCACCACCAGGTGCTCGGCCAGCGTGACCAGCGAGACGAAGGCGATGCCGAGCAGGGCCGAGACGATGATGGTGGCGAAAAGCTTCTCGGGGCCGCTCACGTAGTAGTACGAGAATGTGAGCAGGGCCCGGCCCAGACCGTCGCCGACCCCGGCGGGGAGCTCGCCGATGATCGCCCCGATGATGCTCGCCGTCGCCGAGATCTTCAGGGCGGTGAACACATAGGGAATCGATGCCGGCACCCGGAGCTTGGTGAGGATCTGGCCTTCGGTGGCGGCGTAGGAGCGCATCAGTTCGAGCGCGTTGGGATCGGGTGAGCGGAGGCCCCGCAGCGAGTTGATGGTGACCGGGAAGAACGTCAGGTAGGCGGAGATCACCGCCACCGAGAATCCGGCGTCGTCGAGGCGGAGGGCGCCCACCACCCACGAGGGCCACGCCCCCGACCCGCCCCAGATCACCACCATGGGGGCGATGGCGATCAGCGGGATGGTCTGCGACACCACCACGAACGGCATCAGGCCCCGCTCCAGCAGTCGGGACCGGGTGAAGAGGGCGCCCAGGGCGAACCCGGCGACGCTGCCCATGACGAACCCGACCGCCGCCCGATGGAAGGTGGTCAGGGCGTTCTTGAGGAGCAGCCATCCGAGGATGTCGGCGTTGCGGCCCCGGCTCACCGGGCGGAACAGGGCGGCGAAGATGTCCTTGACGTGGGGCATCGAGGTGTCGTCGGTGCGCACCGGCAGCCGCACGTCGGTGAAGGGGATGGTTCCGCCGGTGGCCTGGCCCAGTGCCTTGTAGCCCTCCCACATGAGGATCAGGGAGGCCAGGATCGCCAGGAACGATCCCAGCCGCAGCAGCCACCGTGGGATGGCGCGAGGGCGGGGGAGTTCGATGGCGGCCGTCACCGGCGGGATGCTACGCCTCGACGGGTCGGGTCGCCCACCCGGCGGCGATCACCGTGGCGCCCACGAGGGCCGCCCAGGCGATCGCCGCCAGCAGGATGTGGGCAGAGACGATCGCCGCCGATGTCACCTCGGTCACCACGTGCGCACCACCGAGGGCGACGTTCCCGGTGAAGGCGACCGCCCCGGTCGTAAGCCAGTGGCGCTCCGGCAGCCCTCGTCGCCCGGCCCGCCAGGCGGCGACGCTCACCATCGCCCATCCCGCTCCCGCCGTGAGGCGATGCGCCCAGTGCAGCGCCACCTGGCGGTCGACGAACTCGGGGAACACCCTCCCCGACACCAGCGGCCATCCCTCGAAGAACTGGTTGTGCACCGACGATCCGAGGAGCATCGCCCCGTAGGCGAGCATCGCCAGCAGGCCGGCGGTCCAGGCGCGCGCCGCCGATGGAACCATCTCCTGGCGAGGGCTTCGGGTGGCCACCACCAGCAGCACCAGCACCGCCACCAGGAGGAACGAGACCGCCAGATGGACCATCACCAGGTCGCGGTCGAGGTCACCCTTCACCACCATCCGCCCCAGCCAGGCCTGCACGGTCACCACGGCCAGGGCCGTAGAGGCTCCGGCCACCAGCACCGTGCGGCGGCGGCTTTCCCGCCAGGCGGCGATGAGCAGCGCGACGATGAGAAGCCCGACGACGACGGCCAGCCACCGGTGGGACCACTCGATGACCATGTGGTACTCCCAGCGGGGCAGCAGACCGCCGAGCACCCCTCCCTCGCACAGCGGCCACCGGTCGGCACAGCCGTACCCGCTGCCGCTTCCCCGGGTGAAGCCGCCCAGGGCGACCAGGGTCACGGTGGCGAAGAGGGTCCAGCGCGACAGGGTCCGGGTGGTGGGCACGCCCGGAGGGTAGACCCGGTCGGCGCCGGTGACGGGGCCTGCCCGCCGGCGCTAGAGTCGCCGTGCCGGTGAAGAGCCGGTGATGTCACGGCCAGCGAAGTCCGGTGAGAATCCGGCGCTGTCCCGCAACCGTGAAGCCCCCTCGAGGGGACGAGTCGGGTCGCCTGCCGTGTCGTCGGATTGGACACCTTCGGAGGAAGGGTTGCCAGCCAGCAACGGCGCGACAACACCTCCTCCTCGGAATCGAGGAGGTTTTTTCATGAGGAGGACCGCAGCGCTGCTGCTCGCCCTCGTACTGCTCGCCTGCGGCGACGACGCCGCGGTGACCACCACCGCACCAGCCGGGTTCTCGGTGGAGATCGCCGGGATCACCCTGGATGCTCCACCGCAGCGGATCATCTCCGGCTCCCCGACCCACACCGAGATCCTGTTCGCCATCGGCGCCGGGGACCAGGTGATCGCCGTCGACGCCTTCTCCGACTTCCCGGCCGAGGCCGCAGCACTTCCCCGGCTCGACGCCTTCAACCCGAGCGTCGAAGGGTTCGCCGCTCTCGATCCCGATCTGGTGGTGCTCACCTTCGACCCCGGCGAAGTGGTCGAGGGTCTGGCCGCTCTCGGGGTCCCGGCGCTGGTGCTCGACGCGCCGGTCACCGTCGAGGACGTCTACGTCCAGATCCTCCAACTGGGGGATCTCACCGACAACAGGGCGGGTGCCGAGGCGGTGACCGGGTCGATGCGGTCCGACATCGCCGCCCTGCTCGAGACCCTGCCCGAGGCGACCGAGCCGCTCACCTACTACCACGAGCTCGATCCCACCTACTACTCGGTCGGCTCCGACACCTTCCTCGGCTCCCTGTACGGGATGCTCGGGATGTCCAGCATCGCCGACGCCGCCGGCGGCGGCTGGCCCCAGCTCTCGGCCGAGTTCATCGTCGAGGCCGACCCCGACTTCGTGTTCCTCGCCGACACCCTCTGCTGCGGTGTCACCCCGGAGGCGGTGGCGGAGCGGCCCGGGTGGGAGACGATGACTGCCGTGCGCCAGGGTCGGGTGATACCGGTGGACGAGTCGCTGGCATCTCGCTGGGGCCCGCGCCTCGTCGAGTTCCTGGAGAAGGTGGCGGTCGCCGTGCACGCCGGGAGCGACGCCTGACCCGGCGTCGCATTCCGGGCGTCACCCTGATCTCGGTCGGGGTGGTCGCCTTCGTCGCCGTCGTGCTCGGGATCCTCGTCGGGCCGGCGTCGCTCTCGCCGGGAGGCGTGCTGATGGAGTTGGTCGACCGGCTGCCCCTGGTCTCGGTCGACTCCGGTCTCGACGACCGGCAGGCGGCGATCCTGTGGGAGCTGCGCGTGCCCCGGGTGGCGCTCGGGTTCCTGGTCGGGGCGACCCTGTCTCTGGCCGGGGGGGCCTACCAGGGAGTGTTCCGCAACCCCCTGGCCGACCCCTACCTGCTGGGGGTGGCGGCCGGGGCCGGTCTCGGCGCCACCCTGGTGATCGTCGTCGCCGGGTCCGTGTCGGCCCTGGTGCCGGTGGCCGCCTTCGCCGGGGCGGTGGCGGCGGTGGCCGCCGCCTACGTCCTGGGAGCCGCCTCCGGAGGCAGACGCAGTGGCGTGACCCTGATCCTCGCCGGAGTGGCGGTGGCGGCGTTCCTCACCGCAGCCCAGACATTCGTGCAGCAGCAGAACGCCGACACGATCCGCGAGGTGTACTCGTGGATCCTGGGCCGCCTGGGAACGGTCGGGTGGTCGGAGGTGGTGATGATGGCTCCGTACGCAGTCGTTTCGGCGGCGGTGATCCTCTCCCACCGCCGTCTCCTCGACGTACTCTCCGTCGGCGAGGAGGAGGCCCGCACCCTGGGGGTGAGGCCCGACCGGGTGCGGCTGGTCGTGGTTCTGGCCGCCACCTTGGGAACCGCCGGGGCGGTGGCTGTCAGCGGCCTGATCGGGTTCGTCGGGATCGTCGTGCCCCATGCCGTGCGCTTGCTGGCCGGTGGGGCGTTGCGGGTGGTGCTGCCTCTGAGCGTGCTCGCCGGAGGCGCCTTCCTGGTGCTGGCCGATCTGCTCGCCCGAACCGTCTCCAGCCCGGCCGAGGTCCCCATCGGCGTCATCACCGCATTCTTCGGAGGGCCCTTCTTCCTCCTGGTCCTGCGCAACTCGCAGCGGGATGCGCCGAGATGAGCGGTGTCGTGCTCAGAGATGCCGGCGTGGCCTTCGGAGGCAGGCCCGTGGTGTCGGGGGTGTCGACCGCGGTGGAGCCAGGAGGCTGGCTGGCCGTGATCGGGCCCAACGGCGCCGGCAAGACCTCACTGCTGCGTGCCATCGCCGGCACCGTGCGCTACGCGGGGTCGATCCGGGTGGCCGGTGCGGAGGTGTCGGGTCTCGACGCCAGGCGTGCCGCCCGCCTGGTGGCGGTGGTGCCCCAGCACCCGGTCCTTCCCGACGAAATGGAGGTGGGCGACTACGTGCTCCTGGGGAGGACCCCGCACACCGGGTACTTCGGGCTGGAGTCGGCAGCCGACCGGGAGGCCGCGGCCTCCGCCCTGGAGCGTCTCGACGCCGCCCCACTCGCCGGAAGACGCCTGGGAACGCTCTCGGGTGGAGAGCGCCAGCGGGTGGTGCTGGCCCGGGCTCTCGCCCAGGATGCAGGCGTGCTCCTCCTCGACGAGCCTACGGCGGCGCTCGACATCGGCCACGGGCAACAGGTGCTCGACCTGGTGGACGGGTTGCGGGCCGCCTCCGGGATGGCGGTGGTGTCGGCCATCCACGACCTCACCCTCGCCGCCCAGTACGCCGATCGGGCCCTGCTGCTGGTCGACGGGAGCGTCGTCACCGAGGGCACGCCCGCCCAGGTGCTCACCGAGGAGTCGATCGCCCTCTTCCCCGGAGCCAGGGTGACCGTGCTGCGCGGTCCCGGCGGCGAGCCGGTGATCCTGCCCCGGCGAGCCGCGATGGGGCCCGGCTGACCGGGGCGGGACCGGAGAGCGCCTCACCATCTAGGCTCCGTCGTTCGATGTTGCGCCCCGTGTCGATCGCCTTGATGGTCCTCCTCGCTGTGGTGACCGCCCTCCCCGCCGGTGCGGGCGACGAGGCGACCCTCGAGGACCTGCTGGCGACGGTCGAGTCCAGGATCGAGCGGGTGCGGGAGGTTGATCGCCTCGCTCGCTTCGGCGAGGCGGTCGACTCCGGGTTCGAGGACCTCGACCTCCTGTTCGGGACGGTGCGCTCCACCGCCGCCAGGCGTCTGAAGGATGCGCTCGGATCGGAGACGGCCGCACAGGTCCTCGACCTGTCGGCGGGATGGCAGGTCGAGCTCGACGGTGCCGAGCCGATCGGATCCGGCCTCGATCCTGCGTCCGCCCGGGAGGCGGAGCGCTTGGCCGGCGAGTGGGCGGGGCTCCGCCGGGCGCTGTTGGAGCTCCGGGTGGTGGCGGCGGCCAGGGGGCCGGAGCGAGCGTGTCCGGTGGTGGGCGACGAGTACTGGTTCGTCGACGACTGGGCCGACGCGCGCCCGGGCGGCCGTTCCCACAAGGGCACCGACCTGATCGCCCCGATGCGCACCCCGGTGCAGGCCATCGAGGACGGGGTGGTGGTGCAGGCCAGCTGGCACCGATCCGGGGGACGCCAGATCTACATCCGGGCCGACTCGACCGGAGACGTCTACTACTACGCCCATCTCGATTACTGGGAGAAGTGGATCTGGACGGGGACCCGGGTGCGCGCTGGCGACGTCATCGGCCTCCTCGGGCGATCCGGCAACACCGACTCGCCCCATCTCCACTTCGGCTGGATGCCCGGGTCGCGACGGGTCGACCTGGAGAACCTGCAGAACCCGTACCCGTTGCTGCTGGAGATCTGCCCGGACAACTTCGTCCCGGAGTGGATCCCGGCATCAGACGGCGGCTGATCGCCCGGGTCAGGAGCCGGCCAGCGCCTCGAGGACCCCGTTGCTGGCCGGGCCGTTGCCGGCGCCCCTGATGGCGGTGACCGAGATCACGCCCTCGCGTGCGGCCTCGACGTCGGTTCCGTCCAGCCCGTCGGGGCCGGTGACCAGGTCCCCGTAGGCATGGGTGTATACGCCCGGGCTCTGCTCGGCGAACAGCCGGGCGTACCCGACCTCGGCCACGCGGGTGATGCGTCGCTCGGTCGCGTCGTCGGCGTCGTCGGGGATGCCGACGTTGAGCACCTCCCCGGGGACCATGTGGGGGAAGGCCTCGATGGCGATGCCGGCGGCGATGATGGAGACCCGCTCCCACACCGGCATGGCCTCCGGGGTGAGGATCCATCGCTTCCACTCGGCCCACGGCATTCCGCTCGACCCGGTGGAGAAGGCGATGGCCGGCACCCTGGCGATCCCCGCCTCCAGCGCCGCCCCTGCGGTTCCGCTGGACTGCAGGTAGGCGGCCCCGCAGTTGTATCCGATGTTCACTCCGGAGAGCACGAGTTCGGGCCGCTCCGGCAGGACTCCGTTGAGGCCCAACTGCACGCAGTCGGCCGGGTACCCGGTGCAGGCGAACACCGTGATGCCGTCCACGGTGCGCTCCGCGACGTGCACCGGGTCGAAGCGGGTGATCGCCTTGCCCACCCAGGAGCGCTCCCGGTCGGGGACGACCACCGCCACCTCGCCGATCCCGCTCAGGGCTCTGGCAAACGGGAGCAGGCCGGGGGCGTCGATGCCGTCGTCGTTGGTGAGGAGGATTCGCACGGATGCCACGCTACCGGGAACCGCTCCGGCGTCGGATATCGTCAAAGCGGCGACGTTCCACGGGAGGACCCTGACATGCGCCGGATCTCTACTCTGCTGGTTGCCATGGGGCTGCTGCTCGCCGCCTGTGGCGATGACGCCTCATCCACCACCACGACCGGCGGCACCATCTCTGCCGCAGGCTCCTCGTTCAACCCGCGCAACCTGACCTTCACCGCTCGCCTCACTCCGTTCGACGCCTGTGACGCCGTCCTCGCCCACTTCAAGGCCGAGGCGCTGGAGCGGGTCGGACCCTACGGGCTGAGCGGCGGTCCCATGTGGTACGGACCGGTGTTCGCCGAGGATGCCGCCCGGGAAGGAGCCGTGGAGACGACCGCGGCCGCCTCCCTGCCCACCGCAGGCGGCCAGGAGGGCGTCGACTACTCGGGCACCAACGTGCAGGTGGCCGGGGTGGACGAGCCGGACATCGTCAAGACCGACGGCACCCGGATCGTCTCCATCATCGACGGGGTGATCCGCTACGTGGACGTCTCCGGCGACACCCCGCGGCTCGTCGACGAGCTGACCCTCGAGTCGGGGTGGGGTCACCGCTTCTTCCTCAGCGGCGAGCGCGCCATCGTGTTCTCCGCCGGCGACCTGTGGGGGATCCCCATGTTCGCCGAAGACGCCGCTCGCATCGCACCCGGAGGATGGGGCCGTCCCGTGTCTGTGGTCCAGGAGATCGACATGAGCGACCCGTCCAACCTGCAGGTGGTGCGCACCGTCCGCCTCGACGGCACCTATCTGAGTGCCCGCAAGGTGGGCGACACGGTGCGGATGGTCCTCACCTCGTACCCGCACGACCTGCCGTTCGTGTATCCCTCCAACGAGTCGGCCGAGGACATCGCCCTCGAGGCCAACCGCAGGATCATCGAGCAGTCGACGATCGAGACCTGGCTCCCCGGCTACACCGCCTACGACGCCGACGGCCGGGAGACCGGCTCCGGCCTGGTGGTCGACTGCAACCGGATGAACCGCCCCGCCGAGTTCGCCGGGTTCGACACCCTGTCGATCACGACCCTGGACATGAACTCGTCGCTGCAGGTGGGCGGCGGGACCGGGGTCATAGCCGAGGGTCAGACCGTGTACGCCTCCACCGAGAGCCTGTACGTGGCCACCAACGTGTGGATTCCCGAGGACGCCTGGGAACGGTTCGGCACGGAGATGGATGACCTCGAGGAGACCTACCGGACCGCCATCCACAAGTTCGACATCGCCGGTGAGGGGCCGGCCGACTACCGGGCCAGCGGCTCGGTGGAGGGGCACCTGCTCAACCAGTTCGCCATGGACGAGCACGAGGGGTTCCTGCGGGTGGCCACCACCCTGGGCACGCCCTGGGGCAGCGACGACTCCGAGTCGCAGGTGGTGGTCCTGGGAGAACGCGACGGCGAGCTGGCCGCTGTCGGCTCCGTGGGGAACATGGGCGAGGGTGAGCAGATCTACTCGGTGCGTTTCATCGGCGACACCGGGTATGTGGTCACCTTCCGCCAGGTGGATCCGCTGTACGTGCTCGACCTGAGCGACCCTGAGAACCCGTCGGTGAGCGGCGAGCTGAAGATCCCCGGCTACTCGGCGTACCTGCATCCGCTGGGCGAGGGTCGCCTGCTCGGTGTTGGCCAGGACGCCGACTCGGAGGGCCGGGTGCGGGGCGCCAAGGTGTCGGTGTTCGACGTCTCCGACCCGGCCAACCCACGCGAGATCGACTCCTACTCGCTGAAGGACTCCTACACCGAGGCCGAGTGGGACCACCTGGCGTTCCTCTACTGGGAGCCGTCCGACATGGTGGTGCTTCCCCTGTCGGTGTGGGCCGACCAGTTCTTCGGGGCGCTGGTGCTCAAGACCGACGACGGGCTGCGCGAGTTCGGGCGGGTGAACCACCACCGGGACACCGCCGACATGCCCGAGTCCGATTGCGAGCAGGTGGAGGGTGCCGAGGGCTACCTGGGTGATGCCGTCATCCAGGTGTGCGGCGAGGACGACAAGGGCGGCTACCGGGGTCGATCGTGCGAGATCATCCCGCTCGAGGAGGCCCGTGGCTGGCTGGAGGAAGAGGCCGGTATCGATCTGAGCGGCCTGGGTGAGGATGAGCGCCTCGAGCTCTGCTGGCCCGACTACGAGAACCAGGACCCACAGATCGTGCGCTCGCTGGTGATCGGCGACACCCTGTGGACCCTGTCGTGGCGGAGCCTGCAGGCCAACGACCTGTCCACCCTCGAGGTGGAGACCACCATCTGGTTCAAGTAGGCGGTTCGTTCCCTCCCCCTTTGGGTGAGTAGCCCGGGGGGGAGTCCGGCGAAGCCGGGGGTGCCGGTGTTTCTTCCCCCCGCAGGGGGGAGTCCGGCGAAGCCGGGAGGGGGCAGAAGCAACACGGATCGTGGCCCGGTCTTGCTGTAGCACCGGTCGGGTGTTGCCCCCTCCGGCCCTTCCGGCCACCTCCCCGGGGGAGAGACCGCCGCCAGACCATGTGGGCGGCCACGCCACCGCTCACCCCATACACTCCTCAGGGTGTTCGCCCCGATCCGCAGCATGCTCGCCACCCGCCGGGGCGCCCCGGTGGCCCTGCTGGTGGCGGCGTCCTCGGTCTCCCTCCTCTTCGCCGCCACACCGTTCTTGATCCCCGAGGTGGCGGAGCGCTACGGGGTCGCCCTCGGCACCGCCGGGCTGATCTCGGCACTTCAGGTTGGAGGCTTTGCCGTGGTGACCTTCGTAGCCGGCAGGTGGTGGCGTGCCCGCCGGTCGCTCCTGGTGGTCGCCGCCGTGGTCGGGGGACTCGCCGACCTCGCCAGTGCCGCCGGCAGCCACTTCGGTCTGCTCCTGGTGCTGCGTTTCGTCGCCGGGGCCGCCGCCGGGGTGATGACCTGGCTGGCCTGGGCGGAGGCGATGCGTAGCGGACCGTCCATGCGCGACGTGGCCGCCGTCGGCCCCGTGTCGGCATTGCTGGCCGCACCGCTCCTCGGCTGGCTGGCGGCGTGGGGTGGCGACCGTGCGGTGTACCTGCTCCTCGGCGCCGCCACGCTGCCGGTGACCCTGCTGCCGGTGCGGATCCAGCCCAGCGAACGCCGCCGGGGCGCAGCCATGAGCCCGTCGCGGTCCAACCTGGTGCTCATCGCGGGGCTGGGGGTGCTCACGATGGCGGGATCCTCCCTGTTCGTATTCGTCGGAGCCCTCGCCGATCGGGAGATCGCCATGGAGGCGGTGGCCGTCTCCCTCGGATACAGCCTCAACGCCCTCACCGGTCTCATCGGGGCGCGCCGCCTCCCTCGCCCGGCGCGATCGTGGCCGTGGATGGTGGTGATCGTGGCCTCCGCCGGGACCCTGGTGGCGGTGCCCAACCCGGTGGTCTTCTACCTGAGCATGGCGGCCTGGGGTTTCGCCTTCTGGATGGCGGTGCCCGGGGTGCTCGGTGCCATCGCCGACTGGTCCTTGGTGGCCGACGAACGCACCGGCGATGCCCAGGCGGTGATGGCCCTGGGGCGGGCGGTGGGTCCGGCGGTGGGCGGAATCCTGGTTGGCGCGGGGCGGTTCGGCCCCTTGGGTGTGTTCGCCGCCCTCGGGATGGCGGTGGCTGCGGGAATGGTCGGTTTCGTGGAGCGCTACCGGACGGATAGGGCCGGTCCCGTCGGCTCGTCCGGCCTCACCGCTGCCTGAGCGCCGACCGCCTTGCCCTGTCCACCGTCTGGCGGGCGGCCTGGCGGGTCCGCAGGGCGGCACGGGCCGCCCGGGGGAACTCCCGCCCGAGGATGGTGAGACCTCCCAGGATCACCAGCGTCCCCGGCCCCGGGAGGGGCAGCAGCACGATGCCGAGAGCCACCGTCGACCCGCCGATCACAGCCACCGAGGCGCGCCTGGTCTGGCGCCGCAGGCGCCTGGAGAGGTTGGCCTGGGTGATGAGATCCTCGTCTTGATCCACGCCCGGTTCGACTCCGCGGGGGATGTGGTGGTTCCCGGAATCATTCCCGCAGAGCGGCCGCGAAGCGGGCCCCGACCTGACCGACGGGAAGGCATCCACCTCCCGGACGGTTGCAGCCTCCATGACCAGACCGTCCTTCGCCCTGGCTGCCCTTGCGCTGTTCGCCTCCGCCTGCACCGGCACGTCCGGCGAGGATCCCACCGTCACCACCAGTGAGGCGGCCACCACCATCCCGCAAGGCCCGGTGCTCGAGGGGCTTCCGCTCGGCTCGCTTCCCGAGGGCCCTTCCGCCCTGAGCGATCGCAACGCCCCCGAGTTCCCGCCGCCACTGGTCGATGTGTCGGACATCCGCTCCGGGGGCCCGCCTCCCGACGGGATTCCGCCCATCGACGATCCGCAGTTCATCTCGGTGAGCGAGGCTGACGCCTGGCTCGCCGACACCGAGGCGGTGGTGGTGATCGAGATCGACGGCGACGCCCGCGCCTACCCGGCACAGATACTGATCTGGCACGAGATCGTCAACGACGTGGTCGGCGGCGTGCCGGTGGCGGTGACCTACTGCCCGCTGTGCAACAGCGCCGTCGCCTATGGGTGGACCATCAACGGGGTGGTGACCACCTTCGGGACCTCGGGCAGCCTGTACAGCTCGGCCCTTGTCATGTACGACCGGGCAACCGAGAGCCTGTGGACCCATTACGACGGTACCGCCGTGGTGGGCATGCTCGCCGGGACCGTCCTGAAGGCGATCCCCTCGCCCCTGCTCTCCTGGGCCGAATTCAAGGCCACCTTCCCCGACGGCCTGGTGCTCGACCGTGACGCCACCGGGTTCACCCGCGACTACGGTCGCAACCCCTACGACGGGTACGACGACGTCGACAACCAGCCCTTCCTCTTCGACGGGACCGTGGACGACAGGGCGGCGGCGATGCGCCGTGTGGTGGGCGTCACCCTGGGCGAGGAATCGGTCGCCTGGGCTCTCGACGCGCTCGTCGCCGACTCGGCCAGCGCCACGAGTGCCGAAGTGGGCGGGGTCCCGATCGTGATCTTCTGGAAGGCGGGACAGTCCAGTGCCCTCGACGACGTCGCCATCTCGACGGGGCAGGATGTGGGTTCGGTCGGAGTGTTCGTCCGGGTGGTGGAGCGGACCGTCATGGAGTTCGAGGTGGGTGAGGACGGCGAATTCGTGGACGCCTCCACCGGGACGTCCTGGGACATCACCGGGCGCGCCGTCGCCGGCGCGCTCGAAGGCTCCCGCCTGGAGAGGGTCGTGCACCTGGACACCTTCTGGTTCGCCTGGTCCACCTACCGGCCGGGCACCCGGTTGGTAACGGATCGAACCCCGATCAGCGACTGAGGCGACCGGGCCGGAAGAAGGCGAGCAGTTGGGCGGCTGCGGCCCCCACCCCCGCCCCGACGATGGCGAGCCCGACTTCGCCGTCGAGGTCGTCGGCGATCTCCAGGGCGTGGTCGATCGACCACTCGCCCGGTCCGAGGAGGGCGATGGCGACCGCCGCCGCGGCGAGCACGAACACGTACTCCCATCCCTCATCTGGCCGAGCGGTGATCCAGAATCCGGCGTGACGGTGGACCGTCCAGAAGGCGACCGCCATCAGCGACACCAGGCCGGCGGCACCGAGGGAGGTGAGCAGCCCGAAGGCCAGCGACAGTCCGACGCCGATCTCGGCGAACGCCATGAAGAACCATTGGATGTTCGGGCTCTCGAACCCGATCGCTGCCGTCCAGGCGATCGTCTTCTGGCGGTTGCGAAGGTGCTTCACCCCGTGGGCGAGCAGCACCAGGCCGAGGGCCAGGCGCAGGATGAGAAGGGCCAGGTCGGGCATGCCGGTGTCCTTTCGGGGTGTTCCCGGAAACGCCGCGGCACCGCAAGATGTTCCGCTCGCCGCCGGCCTCAGGCGGCGCAGCAGGAGAGGGTGGCGACGTCCTTGCCGAACCCCTGGGCGGCGAGCTTGAGGGCCTCGGCAATGGTGAGGTAGGGGTGGAAGGTGGTGGCGATCTCGTCGATCGTCGCCCGGTACCTGAGCGCCATCACCGCCGCCTGGATGACATCGCCGGCGTCGTTTGCGATCACGTGGGCACCGAGCAGGTGGCCCGACGCCTCGTCGGCGACCAGCTTCACCAGGCCTTCGGTGTCCCCGTCGACGATCGCCCGCGGCACCACCGACATCGGCAGGATCGAGGTGATCACCCGCTTCCCCCCCTCCCGGGCCTGGGCCTCGGTGAGCCCCACCGATGCGACCTGCGGGGAGGTGAAGGTGACCCGGGGCATGGTGGTGAGGTCGATCTTGCGGGTGGTGCCCCGCAGGGCGTTCTCGGCGGCGACGTTCCCCGCCAGGGCGGCCACGTAGACGAACTGGGGGAGGTCGGTGACGTCACCTGCGGCGTAGATCCGTTCGTTGGTGGTGCGCAGGTCGGCGTCGACCACCACCTGGCCCCGCTGGTCGGTCTCCACCCCGGCGGCCTCGAGCCCGAGCCCGGCGGTGCGGGCCCGGCGCCCGGTGGCCATCAGGATACGGTCGGCCTCCAGGCGGACCGGGCCCTTCGGCGAAGACAGGTCCAGCCACGACCGCGACCCAGCCCTTCCGGCGGCGACGATCCGGGCGCCGATGTGGACGGTGGCGCCCTGCGCCTCGAGCCGCCGGGCGATCACCTCGGAGATCTCCGGCTCCTCGAAGGGGGCCACCCGGTCGAGGGCCTCGACGAAGGTGACCCGCGACCCGAGGTGGGTGAACAGCTGGCCCAGTTCGAGCCCGATGGCGTTGGCGCCGACCACGATCAGGCTGGCCGGGACCTCGTCGAGCTCCAGGGCCGTGGTGGAGGTGAGGTGGTCGACGGTGTCGAGCCCCTCGATGGGTGGAATCCACGGTGCGGCGCCGGTGGCGATCAGGAAGCGGAACCCCTTCACCAGGTGCCCGTCCACGGCGATGGTGTCGCCGTCGACGAAGGCGGCGGTCCCGCGGATCAGGTCGATCCCGTGATGGGGGAGCAGGTCCTGGTACTTGTCGGTTCGCATCTTCGCCACCAGGGCGTCCTTCTGCGCCACCATGGCCCGGAGGTCGACGCCCCCTGCCATGGTCTCGGCCCCGGCGAACGGCCCGTGCCCGGCCTTCCAGTAGGCCTCGGCGGCGCGCAGCATCGCCTTCGAGGGGACGCATCCCACGTTGACGCAGGTGCCGCCGATCTCGCTGCTCTCGACGATCGCCACGGTGGCTCCCAGGTCGCGTGCCTTGATGGCGGCGGCGAAGGAGGCCGACCCGGAGCCGATGATCACCAGGTCGTAGCCGGCGCCGGTGGCGTCCGGGGCGGGGTCGGGCGTCGGGGCGATGACCAGGCCGTACCCGACGGCGCTCACCTCCCTGGTGGCGGTCGACATCTCGAAGGCGGCGGTGGGGATGCCGGTGGCGGTTCCCCGCCGCCAGTCGACGGCGACGTCGCCGAGGCCGGCCCGGCCGAGGGCGTCGCCCACGGTGGTCTCGCACCCGTCACAGTGCATCCCCTCTACCTGGAGCTCGATCCGCTCGTTCATCTCGGCGCCTTCCGTTTCGTGACCGGTGGGTTCTCGCCTTCGACGATGTGGCACACGCAGGAGCCGGAGGGCCAGTCGTCGGCGAGGCGGTCGGCTTGCTCCTGCAGCCGGAGCAGCTCCTGGCGCAGCGCCTGGAGCTCGCCGATGCGGGTGTCGATCATCTCCGCCTCCCGGGCCATCGCATGGCGCACGACGGCGCATGGCGCCTCGCCCCGGACCCGAAGGGCGACGATCTCCTTGACGTCGTCGAGGGGGACGCCCAGCCGCCGTGCCCCCCGCACCAGGCGGAGGAGGGCGACGTCGTCGGCGTCGTACCGGCGGTACCCCGCTTCGGTGCGCGCAGGCCGCGGCAGGACTCCCTGCTTCTCGTAGAAGCGGATGGCGGATGGCTCCAGGCCGGCCGCAGCGGCGGCTTCACCGATCTTCACGGGGGTCCTTCCCTGCCTCTCGACAACACCGTAGACCTTGGAGTTACTCCAAGGTCAAGGAGTTTTCGGGATCCCGCGCAATGTCGCCTGACCATGAGGCGGCCGCCTGACGCACCTTCGGCCCGGGGTACTCCGCCGGGATGGTCGACCCGACGGCGGTTCCGAGCGCCTCGGCCGTGGCGCGCCGGGATGAATGCTGGTGGCGATCACCGCCGAGGTCAGGGTGTGTCGAGTTGGTCGACGTGTTCGGCCGTAGGTGATGCGGCGGCGAGGCCGGAGTCGACCGTGACGATCGGCGCCTCGATCCGATCGGCGAGTTCGACGTACAGGGCGTCGACGAGGCGGAGGTTGTGCCTCCGCTGCCAGGCGCCCGTCAGCAGCGGGGCGAGGGGGTGCCGCTCGAAGGGGGCGGCGGCGAGGCGTTCGATCCGTTCGGCCGCGTCGGCGGCCTCCAGGTGGCCGGATCGCTCCAGCCGGCCGAGCGCGGAGAGGACCTCGGCGTCGAAGTGGGCGGGTACGTGCAGCTCGTGTCCGCGAAGTCGAGCGTGGATGGCCTGCGCCCGCCCGCTTCCGAGGAGGATTTCGATCATCGCCGAGGCGTCGACGATGAGCCGCTCAGGCACGGCCCGCCAACTCCTCCTTGGCTGCGGACAAGGCGACGGCGACTGCGTCCCGATCGACGTCGAGTGGGGTGAGACCGGCGACGTCGTCGAGCCAGTCGTCGAGGCGACGAGCGGCGAGCGTCGAGCGGATCGCCTCCTGGGTGAGGCCGGAGAGGTTCAGGCCCGCCGCCTTCGCCTCAGCGGCGAGCTCGTCGGGCAGGTAGACGTTGACCCGCGACATGCGCATAACATACACACCCAACCCGGTATGGGGAAGCCCTTCGCTCTTGCGGCCGGCGGTTCCCCACCCCAGGCCGTCGACGGGTGCCGTCCCTCTACGAGGGCAGGAGGTCCTTCATCTGCTTGGTGATGAGGTGGGCGGCACGCCGGGGCGCCAGCCGGGTGAGCAGGTTCATCATCCGGGAGTCGCGCCCCACGAAGATGTGCAGGCGGCCCTTCTCGATCCCGTCGAGGATGATCCGGGCGGCGTCCTCGGCGGAGGTGGTGCGGTACTCCTTGCCCGAGTCCGCCGCCACCGGCACCTCGACCCCCGAGTTGGCGGTGATGTCGGTGGCGATCGCCCCCGGCAGGATCACCGAGACGCCCACCTCGGTGCCCAGCATCTCGGCGTACAGTCCCTCGCTGAGCAGCTTCACCCCGGCCTTGGCGGCCCCGTACACGGTCTGTCCCGGCACCGGGAGGAACCCGCCCATGCTGGACACGTTGGCGATGTGCGCCTCGGGCCGGGCGAGCAGGTGGGGGATGAAGGCCCGTGCCATGTGGATCGTCCCGTACAGGTTGACGTCGATCACCCGGTCGATGGTGGCCCGGTCGAGGTCCTTGAGCCGCACGAACGGCTGGATGATCCCGGCGTTGGAGATGTAGCCGTCGACGGTTCCGAGGGCGGCGATCACCTTGTCGGGGAGCCCGGCCACGGCGCCGGCGTCGGTGACGTCGACCACGAAGGTGGCGAGGCGGGTTCCGGCGCCGGCGAGGGAGGCGGTCTCCTCCAGGTTCTCGGAGCGGATGTCCACCGCCGCCACCTTGGCCCCCCGGGCGAGCAGGGCGAGCACCAGCTGCCGGCCGATGCCACTGCCGCCGCCGGTGACCACGATCACCTTGCCGTCGAAGTTCATGAGGAGCCTCCTTCTTCGGGACGATTCAACCGTATCGAATCAGGAGCGGCAGGGGCAGTGCCGGGCGTCCCGAGCGACGGGGTCCTTTGGCACCGGGGGTCTCGGCCCGTCCTGACCCCAGGTGAGGCGGTTTCCGACGGTGCCACCCCTTATCATCGGGATCGCATCTAGAGCGGCCCGCATCCGGCGGGCCCGGCAACCTGGGACGGACACCCAAGGTGCCTTCGCCGTCAGGCGGATGTGGCCCGAGAGGGCAACCAAGGTCCGTGTCGCCGCCACCCGACCGGGCGTGAGGCGCCGGTGTCCGTCCCGCGAGAGGAGCGGACATGCCATCGACCTCACAGAGAACCCACCACGTGGGCGGAATGAGCTACACCGGCGGTCACGCCCCGCACTTCATCCCGGCGACCAAGCATCACCGCGACCCGGGCCGGTACCCGGTGCGGCTGGTGGCGATCGAGGGCCGCTGGATACTGGCGGCAACGGCGAATGGCGCACACGAGTGGATGTGGTCGGCACTGGCATCGGAGGCGGCAGAGGAGATCGACGCCAGGTGCGGTGGCCTCGAGGGGCTCCCCGAGTCGTACCGGGCACCCTCCTGGAAGGTGCTCTACGTGCCGATGGGTTCCGGTTGCGCCATCGTGGTCATGGTCACCGACGAGCCCGCCTACTGCCTCGACTGCCCTCCGCGGTGGCGGGCCGCCGATCGCGCCGTGCGTGCCTCGACCGTGCTCCCGGCGCGTCGCCGCCTGGAGAGGTAGCCTCGCCGTGACCGCGGCTTCCCCGGGGGGTGTCGATGTCGACCGACCTGCTGCAGCAGACCTACACCACCATCCTCGACCACATGGTGACCCACCGTCGTGCCCCCCACTACACCGAGCTGGCCGAGGTGCTGGGGGTGCCGATAGAGGAGGCCCGCATCCTGCAGCGGGAGGCGGCGGAGGCGGCCCCGGCGGCCACCTGCTGGATGAGCCACGACACCGACTACGTGGAGGCGTGGGGCCCGTTCTCCAACGTGCCCACCCACGTGCGCATCTCCATCGACGGGGACCACGGCTGGTTCGGGTTGTGAGGGATGGAGTCGCTGGCGGTGCGCTGGCTGGTCCCGGGCAAGGAGGTGGTGGCCGAGATGCCCTGCCTCGACTGCGGCGAGCAGATCCGGGTGGTGATGGGCGACGGCGGGGTGCGGGTAGACCCGGAGACGGTGGTGGGGTATCAGATCTCGCCGTTCGTGCAGTGGCGGGAGGGTTCCGGGGCGTTCAACTGAAGCCGCATGAACCTCTTCCGGTCGGAAGAGCACGTCAGGAGATGGGAGCTGTACTCGCAGGCCAGCGAGGACTACATACTGCCGGTTGCCACCTGGGCGGAGATCTTCAGCGGCCCGCTGTTCACCCAACGCCTGGCACCCGATTACCTGGAGCGGGGCGAGGAGTACGTGGAGGCGTACCACGACGCCCTGCGTGAAGCGGGGAAGGCCAGCCCCTACTGGCAGTACCCGCTGATCGCGGCGATGGACGAGGTGCGGCTCTCCCGGTATCAGGTGGTCGGCGCCTACACGCGGTACGAGACCCGGGTGCTCAACGACCTGAAGGACGCCCGGGTGCGGATCGTCGCCGGGTTGGAGGAGCGCTCCGGGCGGCGGGAGAACCATCTGGTGTGGGCGGCGCCGGGGAGCGGCAAGACCTTCTTCGTGGAGCAGGTCGCCGCCGGGATGGGGGGTGCGGTCCGCTACGTGGAGCTGAACCTGGCTCGCCTGGACGAGGAGGGATTCCGGGCCGGGCTGGAGGGGCTGGCCGGGTTGGAGCCGCCGGTGCTGTGCCTGATCGACGAGGCCGACGCCCACGCCGGCGAGCCCTGGCCGTACGAGGTGCTGATGCCGCACCTGGATGTGAACCTTGGGGGTGGCCATGTGGCGTTCGTGCTCGCCGGGTCTTCGGGGTTCAGCCTGGAGGGGATGAAGCAGCGGATCGGGGGGCGTCCCAAGGGGAGCGACGTGCTGAGCCGGATCCCGGTGGTCAACCAGTTCGTGATCCCGGCGATGTCGTTCGGGGATCGGGTGCTGATCACGCTGCGCCAGTTCGTGGAGGCGGGGAGGCGCCTGGGTCATGAGATCGGCCAGGTGGAGAAGCTGGGGCTGTACTACGTGGCGGTGAACGGGCGGCTGGCCAACGCCAGGCAGCTGCAGGAGTTCGCGGCTCGCAGCGTGGAGCGGATCCCGAGGGGGGACGACCGCATCAAGTACGACCACCTCTTCGTGCCCGGCGACCCGGAGAACAAGCGGTTCTGGATGGAGGTCGGCGGCGTAGCCCGTGATCTGGTGAACTCCTTCGTGACCATCGAGGGGTGAGGGGGGGTGCGGCGGAAGCGGATGCGACACCCTTTTCACGTGTTCGCGGTTGGCCGTCCGCCGTGGTCCGGCCGACTCGCCAGGGGTGCTCGCTCGGGTGTGACGTACGCTGGGGTCACCTGACGTCGTGGCAGACCGGCGCCGTTCGTTCCGAAGTGCTGAGAGCACGAGTGTG
Organism: Acidimicrobiia bacterium; assembly: GCA_030584185.1. NCBI lineage: Bacteria > Bacillati > Actinomycetota > Acidimicrobiia > Acidimicrobiia bacterium. Next base: position 1,409,763 of record CP129495.1, read on the forward strand.
GGAGGTCGAGCATGAGGATCACGATTCTCGGGTGGGGCTCTCTTGTTTGGAATCCAGGCAGTTTGCCCATAGACGGACCCTGGCAGGGGACCGGCCCGGTGCTTCCCCTCGAGTTCTCCAGGGTTTCCCGCGATGGCAGGCTCACACTCGTGATCGACCGGGAGCATGGTGATCCATGCCAGACCTACTCCGTCCTGAGCCAGCAGGTCCATCTTGGCGACGCGATCGGGGACCTTTGCCGGCGAGAGGAGACCGAGGAGTCGCGGATCGGCTTTGTCGACCTGGAGAGTGGCGACTGCCGCGGACGGGATGACCTTGCAGTGAAGGCCATCAAGGCGTGGGCCGAGGCCGGCGACATCGACGGGGTCGTCTGGACCGACCTCGAACCGAACTTCGAGATGAAGAGCGGTGCAGCCTTCAGCGTCACTTCGGCTATTCGTTACATCGACGGGCTCCCCGCGACGAACAGGGCGAAGGCCATCGAGTACATCGCTAGGGCACCGGCGAATGTATCCACACCGTTCCGGCGCGCGTGGGCGATCGATGCCTAGAAGCGAAGCCCTCGGAATCGTGGACGGCGTACGCGACGTCATCGGCCCAGTCCATGGCTGCACCGGCCTGACTTGCCTTCACATGTTCCGGAGCAAGCTAGAGAATGCCTCCCTCTCAGCGGCAAGGTCGACGTGGCGGTTGCCAAGGGTATTGAAGAACTCAGATTGTTGCCATGTGATCAGACTTCGGTACCGGGCTGAGAAAACGCCGAGCTCTGAGATCTCGTATCTATTGGTGAAATCCATGAGGGTGTACCCCGCGAGCTGCAGGACCGTCTGCTTGTCGAGGGTTGGCCTATGCATCCCGTCCTTTCCCTTGCGGCCAAGCGATGTCTTCACCTCAAGGAGTAACCCTGCTGCGATCAGATCGGCATCGCCGGACAGGAAGTGTGACCCATCGAAAGTAGGCCCAAGATCCCATCGCCCTTTCCGTCGTGCCAGGGTAGGGAGTAGCACCGATTCGGTCACCGCCCGAAGTTCGTCCAACTGCGTGATTGCGGCGTCAGGCGCCAAGCCGAGTAGCGTCTCGCCTCGGACCCCGCGAGAACTGGGATAGCGTAGGGGCGATCCGGGCTTTACTCCTACCCGGACCACCTCGGTGAAAAGGGCGAGCACCCAGCATCCCCTTGCAAGAACATCGTGGTCCAGCGACGATCCTCGCACTGGCCCCTGGAAGCTGGCAGTGCCACCCCTACCGAAACCCAGTGACGCCGTAAGCTCGCTGAATGCACCCCGTAATCCAGGAAGTCGAGAGAGCATCGCGCCCTGGACGGCGAGGCGTAGGTCAGGTTCAGGGTGTACCAGGAAGCGGACCATCCAGTCGAATGCTCCGCCGAGTGTTCCGAGGTTGAGGTCACCATCACACTTTCGGACAATCAGGGGTCCGACTTGATCCCTATAGGCTTGTTGAAGGTCGCCCACATTCGGAAAGCGATGATCCATGAAGTGACGTACCGGAGAGTTCAGATCCTTCAATGCCGACGTAAGAGATGGCCAGGTATTCCTCATGCGAATACCCAAACGGCCGGTTTCCGTGCCGTGGTCGTTCGACCAGGGAGAAAAGTCAAGGCTCGTGGTGTTGCGGAGGCGTGGCGTCTACTGGAGTCCTCGTGACGCAGGAGTAACACACAGCTACTGGACAGCGTCCTCACTTACGTCTCTCGTCATGACGTAGAAGAGTTGTTGACTCTTGAGTCAACCCCAGCCATGTGAAGCGGATCCTAGCAATCATCGTGTATCCTCCGGGGGTTATCGATGACTGTTGCGCAGCGGCGGTAGGCTCACGTTGTCTAGTAATCTGGTGATTGTCGGGTTGTTGAATCCTGGCAAGTACGATGATGGCGAGTAGGTGTCTGGCATCTCAGACAGAGGCAATGTGGCCCACTACCTCAACGGTACGGACAGATAAGTGTCATTGCAGTCCAGTATTGGACGGCAGCAATCACGGCCATCGAATCGCGTGTCCAACCGGCGGCTTCTGCTGCTGCCCGCGCTTGAGAATCGGACCGATCCCATGCCGCCAATGCCGACGAAACGAAATCCGATTCGGAAAGAGGACTGAGACTGTGAGAGTCACACATGAGGTATGCGCTAGCGACGAGGCCCGCTCTGTCGAACTGGGCAATGGGGAGACCCAACGACTGCGCTTCGTCGACGACAATCTGATAGAGCTGTGCCTCACGCTGGGCCTGACCCATCGGTTTGAGGGTGCCCGTATCCAGGGTTTGGCCAGAGTCCTGGCCTGAGCATGCCGGAGCCGTCAGTCCAAGCAATAGGGCAGCAGTCGAGACTGCGAGAGGTAGTCGACCCATGCAGTCAGTGTAGAAGAGCGGCTGGGAGTCGATCGTCTTGGGGGACGACCGGATCAAGTACGACCACCTCTTCGTGCCCGGCGACCCGGAGAACAAGCGGTTCTGGATGGAGGTCGGCGGCGTCGCCCGTGACCTGGCGAACTCCTTCGTGACCATCGAGGGGTGAGGGGGGGCCCGGGTCACGGCCAAGGGTGTCGGGCTCAACCCGCGTCCGCTGGGCTGCACTTCGTCTATCACCCCACATTGGGGCGATCACAGGTCTATTCGTCTTCGTTCTGGGGTTCGGACTCGGACACGAGACGTTGGGGCGTGGGTGGCTGCCACTCTCGAATCTCTTGGACGACCGTGTCGTAGAAGGTATCGATTAGCCCGAGTACCGATTCGATGAAGGAGCTTTTCCGGCCTGACTTGCGTCCTGAACCCATCGGCGTTCTGGCCACCACCCGAAAGCGACATGGGTCGCGGCGGAGGTCATCGAGGAGTGCTCGCTTGTCTTCGATGATCTCACCAAGTGGGGCTACGGCCGGGGTCTTCACGTTCTTCGGGTAGCTCTCCACCAAGAGATCGGGTGAAGCACCCCCCACCTGGTTCAGGAGCCATGTGACCCGCGCGCGAGCACCGCGATCCTGGGGTGCCCGTACGCTGATCGCGGCGGTGAGCTGGCCCGCTCTGAGGTCCGCCTCCAGCTCCAGATCCCCCGCCGTCTTGGGGATGCGAAGGGTGGCGTCGAGGACTCCGCGTTCGCACAGAGCTGACTTGAGGGCGCGGGACCGGTTCTTACGTTCATCGCCAGCCAGTACGAGTCGCACGTCCTCGCCGACCGCCGAAGAAAGCCTGAGCGCCGCAAACCCGATGAGTCGCTCCCAGGCGGTGACGACTTCTTCAGTCCCCAGGGATCGAGAGTTGAGGGTCTTCGTGGCCGCTGCCTCGCGCACAGCGACCCAGTGTGGGCCCATGTCGTCGAAGGTGAGCGCTCCAGAGTTGGGGTGCTCCAGGTAACGGATCAGCTCATTGAGCAGCCATGACTGTTCGGGATCGTCGATCGGTGTGTGGTCCTTGATCCTCCGGGCTGTGAGGAGAACCTCCGACCAGGAGAGGTGGTGCACCCTGACGGGTGACTTGGCAGTGACTTTGAGACCTGGGGTGGGGTGGCTGCCGTGTTCCGCGGGGATCTCATTCGAGATGGTGATCACAGCGTTCATCCGTTCGGTCCGAGCAATGTCCCAGTAGCGGTTGATCTGGTCGGCGTCGAGGGTGCCCGACCCCGTCTTCACTTCGACCAGGGCCCTCCACTGGGTCTTGCCATATGTGACCACGATCAAGCCATCCGGCCGATCCCTCTTCGAAGCGCCACCGAAGTACACCTCAGTGAACGCCTCGACTCTCGAGCGCTTCGCGCCTGGCGCGCCCATGGGACCCAGTAACGCGGTCGCGAGATCGTTGACGATCGACAGAACGGCGAGGGTGGCGGAGGTTGCCCTCTGCTCCGCTTCAACCTCACTACCGATCCCCGTAACCGGGATGATCCGGGCCACCTTCATCGCCGGAGCTGAACGCCGAGTCATCGATTGTCCGCCCTCTGGGCGCCCATCTGTGCCAAGTGTCGGGTTTCTCTGGCAGAGAGGGGTTTGCCATTCGCGAACGCGGCGTGTCCTGAGTCCCCGGCCAGCGGAATCTTGAAAAGGATCGGCTCTTCTCCACAACGGAGGGGGTCACCGTCGCTACCTGAGCAGGTGCGCATGGCTACGAAGGTAGCAAATTGACACTGGAGCGGTGCGATACCCGACCCGTCACCCGTCTCCGTGGAAACAGTGCAGTGGTCGCGACGGCAGTCCAGCCCACTCTCGCGGCGGTCTCTGCCGCTGCGGCGACCTCCCCGGCCACGGGCCGCTGCCCCTGCGCCGTGATTCGTCGCTCGAGTGGCGGGTGGGACGAGTGCTCAGTGAGGGTCAGGCGTTTGTGGGTGGCGTTCGGCCGTCGCCAGCGCTGTGGGCGACGTCACGGTGATCTCCGCCCGACCGTCGAGGGCGTGGAGGATCTCGGCGAGGGTGCGCAGGGTCATGTTGCGGTCGCCGTTGAGTACCTGCGACACATGCCCCCGCGTGCGACCGAGCCGATCCGCCAGCACGGCGCGCGTGACTCCCTGCTCCTCCATGATGCCGAGGATCATCTCGGTGGTGGCGAGGATCAACCGCTCGGCCTCGAAGGCGGGTGTGGTGGCACCGAGAAGACTTGGGAGCGACCTCATGACGATGCCTTGTAGGTGCTCATGATCAGACGGGCTGCGTTGACGTGCTCGGGTCGATGGGCACGGCGCTTCTTGGTGACACCGCTCAGCAGGGCCACGGTGCGCTGGGTGCCGGGTGTGGTTCCGTAGCACCAGAAGAGACGAGTGTCGCCGGACTTCATCTCGAACAGCCCGTCACCGAGCGGCCGGATCCGCTGGGTGTTGCGGATCCCCTGGGGCCCCACCTGGGCCACCCGGTGGAGCAGCGCCTGGACCTTGGCGAACTCCTCCGGGCGGCGTCGTGCCAGGTCGAGCGGGTACGCCTCCGCCCGGTAGCGACCGGCGGTGTCGGGTGCGATCACGATCCGTGCTCCTGGTCCTTCGAGGATCACCCGGTCTGGCGGCATGGTACCCGGTTTAGGTAGATATATACGAGTCCGCCGCGCCGCGGCCATCGTCTCGCAACGGACAGCCGGGGACCAGCCCCTCGCCACAGGGCCGCCGGGCGCCCACGATGGTCACATCGCCCGGATCCGACCCGCCGCGGGCCCCGGACCGAGCCGACCCGGAAACGCCCTCGCTCACCCGCCGGCGTACTTCACGGTCACCGTGGTGCCCGACTCGGTGCGGGATTCGGTGACGGTCGTCGATCCCATGGTCCCGGTCTGGCTGGTCGCCTCGACGAGGAACTCCCGGCCGGCCTCGGTGCCGCCGACCTCCGAGATCGTGATGGGTCCGATGGGTCGGCCCACGCGCCTCCTCGGGTCCAGGTCCAGGCGGGGGCGGACCTCGATTGGCCGCTGGCCCGACCTCGGGCTCACCAGCCTCTTGGCTTGCGAATCGGATGGCCAGTTCGATCCAGTACCGGGTCGGGAAACTGTGACTGCAGGATCGAATTGACCCGGATGGGCATCGAGCATGCCGGGTGGACGTTCTCGAGCGCCCCTGCAATCGACTTGGATGGGTGGGCGATGATGATGTCCATGTTGAGTTCGTGCTGGACGAGACGGATCGGTTCCGCGAGGTCGGAGTCGTTGGTGATCACGAGTGCTCGGTCGTACTTGCAGCGTGCACCGTCGAGAACGAGGTGTGCGGCGAGGTTCACGTCGGAACCCTTCTCCTCAGGAATCCAGACCCTGACGAAGGTGGTGCCGTCATCGAGCGGATCGACGAGCTTCCGCCTTCTGGCACCGATCCGGAACGACCCTTCGATGATGTCGAGATGGGGGATGGTCCTGAGTGCCTGGAGGTACACGTCCTGCCGCTGATGAGCGCCTGATCCGTCGAAGTCGCGCACCCGGGCCGTGAAGTACTTGATCTTCGCGATCGTGGTGCCAGGTAGCAGCCGAGCCGACAACGCCACGGGGTCGAGCCATCGGCGATTCGCCTTCCCGCGAAGCAGGCCGTAGTAGAGGTTGAAGCCGTCGATGTAGACGGAAGTCGCCATCCCGCAAAGGTAAGTGCAGGGTCATCCCTTGACTAGCCCGTCGGACGCCCCGATAATGAACGGCAACCCACCCGCGTCACTTCGGTGGCCGGGACCGCTTGGCCCGCCGCAAGGCGGGCCTTTGCGCGTCGGGGACAATCTCCGGCCCCTGACACCCCCCTTGCTGCCCCGGTACCCTCCCCGTACCGATGCACCTCTACTCCGGCCCCACCCCGCAGTTCGTCGAGGATGCCACCCTCAACGCCATCGGCGACAAGATCGCGGCATCGTTCTTCGAGCAGTACCGGTATCGGGCGCCGCAGTCCGAGGTGGCGGCATGGCAGAACTCCCTGCGGGCCATGGGCAACGTGGTGCAGCACGCCGGGCTCGACGATCACGGGGTGGTGGTCGAGTGGCAGCTCCCGCTCAGCTCGCGGCGCCTCGATGTGATGCTCACCGGCAACGACGGCTCGGGCCAGCCGCACGGGGTGATCGTCGAGCTGAAGCAGTGGTCGGCGACCGAGCCGACCCATGTGGAGGAGTGCGTCGTCACCTTCGTCGGCGGGCGCAAGCGCGAGGTGCTGCATCCGTCGGCCCAGGTGCTCGGCTACCGCCAGTACCTGGCCGACACCCACTCGGCGTTCACATCGCAGGAGATCGCCCTCAGCACCTGCTCCTTCCTGCACAACATGACGTTCGACGCCGAGTCGGAGCTGTTCGCAAGCCGTCATCTCGACCTGCTGCAGGCGGCCCCGATCTTCACCGGGGATCGGTCGACCGACCTCGCCGGGTACCTGCGGCTGCACCTGGGAAACGGTGGCGGCATCCCGATCCTGGAGACCGTGCTGCGCGGCCGGTACGCCCCGCACAAGCGACTGCTCGACCACACGGCGAAGATGATCGAGGGAGAGCCCACCTACACCCTGCTCGACGAGCAGCGGGTGGTGTTCAACTCGGTGCTGGCCCGGGTGGCCGAGAGGCACGCCACCGGCGAGAAGGCGGTGTTCGTGATCAACGGCGGGCCCGGCACCGGCAAGTCGGTGATCGCCCTGAACCTGGTGGCCGAACTGTCCCGCGCCGGGTACACCACCCACCACGCCACCGGGTCCAAGGCGTTCACCGAGAACGTCCGCAGGGTGGTGGGGCGGCGGGCCGGCGCCATCTTCAAGTACTTCAACTCGTATCTGAACGAGGATCCGGAGATCCTCGACGTGATCATCTGCGACGAGGCCCACCGGATCCGCCAGACCAGCCACAACCGGTTCACCAGGAAGGCGGATCGCACCGATCGCCCCCAGGTGGACGAGCTGATCGACGTTGCCCGGGTGTCGGTGTTCTTCCTCGACGACCTTCAGGTGGTGCGGCCCTTCGAAACCGGGAGTGCCGCCTTGATCCGCGACGCAGCGCGTCGCCGGGGGGTCGAGGTGCTCGACTACGAGCTCGAGGCCCAGTTCCGCTGCGGGGGATCTGACGGGTTCGTGCAATGGGTGGACAACACGCTCGACATCCGCAGGACCCCGCACGTGCTGTTCGGGTCCGAGGATCGGTTCGAGTTCGACGTGGTCGACTCGCCCCGGGAACTGCAGGCACTGATCAATCAGAAGGCGGCGCAGGGTCACACCGCGCGGCTGGTCGCCGGGTTCTGCTGGCCGTGGTCGAATCCCAGCGACGATGGCACCCTGGTCCCCGACGTGAAGGTGGACGACTGGGAGATGCCCTGGAACGCCAGGGCGGAGGCGGCCCGTCTGGCCCCCGGGATCCCCAAGTCGAACTTCTGGGCGTCGGACCCGGGAGGGCTCGACCAGGTGGGCTGCGTGTACACCGCCCAGGGGTTCGAGTTCGACTACGTGGGTGTGGTGTTCGGGAGGGATCTCGTGTACCGGCAGCGGCAGGGTTGGGTCGGCCAGTCCGAGTTCTCCAAGGACTCGGTGGTGCGCCGGGCGGCGAGGGATTCGCAGGAGGCCTTCACCGCCCTGGTGAAGCAGACCTACCGGGTGCTGCTGACCAGGGGACTGAAGGGCTGCTTCGTGTACTTCGAGGACGAGTCCACCCGGGACTTCGTGCTCAGCAGGTTGGAGCTGCCGCCGGCGGGGCAGGAGCCTGCAGCCGTCACCGCCGACGAGCCGGTGCGGGAGGACGCATGAGCGAACTAGACCTGGGGGAGTTGCGGGAGTACCTGCACCGGTTTGCCGCCGACCGGGACTGGGAGCAATTCCACAGCCCGAAGAACCTGGCGATGGCCCTGGCCGCAGAGGCCGGGGAGCTGCTCGAGGTGTTCCAGTGGCTCACCCCGGACGAGTCGGCGGCCCTCACCGATGACCAACGCCGGGCCGCCGCCGACGAGATCGCCGACGTCCTGCAGTACCTGGTCAGGCTGGCGGACGTGCTTGGCGTGGACCTGGGTGTGGAGGTGTGGAGGAAGCTTCGTGAGAACCAGGAGCGGTACGAGGCGGGCGAGGTGCGAGGGAGCGCGGGGAAGAGGTGACCGGCAAGATGTCGCGGTGCCTGTCCCTGGCGCTCTCCGCTGGCCTTGCTCGGTATCGTGAAGCCGACGGCGGCTTGGACGAAGAACGTGGAGGAACAGAGTGATACCTAGATCCGAGCTGATTGAGCCCGTCGTCCCGTACGCGAGATCAGTCAGCCTGCTCTTGAGTGATATGGATGACTACCAGCTCGCTTTGCCAGATTTCCAGCGTGACTTCGTTTGGGATCCGGCGGATGTTCAGTCGTTGATTGCCTCAATCATGATGGGATACCCGTGTGGCGCGCTGCTTTTCCTCCAGCAGTCGGGGGCAAGGGGCATCTTTCGTGAGCGGTGGTTCCAGGGTGTACCGCCCGGGAAGCCCCAAAGTCCGCCGAAGCTCGTCCTGGACGGACAGCAACGCCTGACGGCGTTGTACCAGGCTCTTCGAGGGGTTGGAGACACGATCTACTACCTTGACCTCAAGGCCCTGAAAGACTCGCCGACCTCTGACGATGTGGAGAAGTCGGTCTTGGCTCGATCACGCCGCGGACGAAGTCCCCGCACTCGAGCGGTAACCAAGGTCGACGACCAGGCTCGTCAAGAGCTGTTGCCGGTAGCGAAGATCGTCGATGGGCTTGATGATTGGCTAGAAGCCGTTGACGGACACCGCAACAAGAGGGGTGATCCCGCGGCACGGAAGGCGTTCCGGGAATTTGTAAAGAGCTGGGTAGATCCGGTGAAGCATTACCAGTTTCCAGTCGTGAGCCTGCCGGAAAAGACGAGCCTTGACGCAGTGTGCAAGATTTTCGAGACGCTGAACCTGCGCGGCGTCTCACTCACGGTCTTTGAGCTTCTGACGGCGAGGTTCTGGCCCGATGGCGTCGATCTCCGCGCACATTGGGATAACGCCCAGGCAGAATACCCTCTCCTTAAGGAGTTTGGTGTTGACCCGTACTCGCTGCTGCAGGCGGTTTCCGTGCGTACGACTCGGGCCAGGGTCCCGGCCGGTGAAAAGCCATCTGCATCGGCTCAACGATCGGATGTGCTCAAGTTGACTGCTACCGACTTCACCGCCTATTGGGAGTCTGTTACGAAGGGAGCCGATGCTGCCGTTCGCATGCTCCGCGACGAATGTGGCGTGCTGGACAAGGCGTGGATGCCCTACGCGACCATGCTTGTCCCGCTTTCTGCTATCTGGCACAAGATTTCGGCTGGTAAAGGCCCGGAGCGTGGCAGGCTCGTAGGCCTTGTTGAGCGCTACTTCTGGTGCACGGTCTTCATGAGGAACTACGACCAAGGCGGCAACTCCCAGGCGGGTCGTGACTACGTGGATCTTGAGTCATGGTTTGAAGGCGGGACCCCACCTGAAGCTGTCGCGGGGTTCACGTTTGACATGGAGATTCTTAAGTCAGCGCGTACGAATCTCAAGGCGCTCTATCGGGGGATTGTCGCGATGACGCTGAACAACAAGTGCCGGGACTTCCACAAAGGAATGCCGGTCACTCCAGATTCGATGAGGGAGCTGCAGGTCGAATCCCATCACATATTCCCCCAGGCATGGCTCGCCAAGCACAAGAAGGGTGCTGAGTCGGATCTCATTGTCAATCGAGCCATGATTGACAATGAGACGAACAAGCGAATCGGTGCTCGGCCGCCGAGTGAGTACTTGAGCGAGATTCGCGATGTGCTTCAGGGGATGAAGTGCGATGTCGAAGCTGTGCTCCAGTCCCATGTCCTTCCGCCGATGAGCAGCGACGTCTACTCGGCAGACGCCTACGACGAGTTTGTTCTCGCCCGAGCAGCGCTCTTGCACCGGATGATCAAGGAGCTAGCGACGGGCAGGGCGCGCCAGGCCGCGACCACACGGACCAAGTAGTGTCTTCCTCCGCCCGATTCTGTGTCGGATTGATCCCCTGCTACCCCGCGGGGGGAGGGGGGCACTCGGTGGCCGGAACGAATAGGTGCGACTCTCCAGGTGGCTGGGAGACACCATTGGACACCGGCGACTAGGACTTCTATCTTCTGCCAGAAGCGAGGAGGACAGCTCTGTCTGAGGTTCTGTGGGAGTGGGAGAAGACCGATGCGGGCCGTCCTGGGATGTCCGGCGACCTGGCCAAGATCTTCCGTCATGAAGAGCCCAAGGCACCCGGCATTCTGGCGGTCGGCGATCCCCCGGCGTCTGCCACGTTGCTCGCCCGGGAGGTCATTCAGAATTCCTGGGACGCGGGCATCGAACTCAGCCGGGAGCTCGGCGCCGACGCCCCGGATTTCGCCATGGAGTTTCGATTCCTCGAGCTCACCGGCTCGGATCGCCAAGCCATCGTGGAAGCGATGGACCTCGCTGGTCTCGCTTCTCGCGCAAGTCGGATCGATCGTGCCAAGGTAGGTCTCGCCGGGTCTGACGCCCTTGACTCGATCGGCGACGAAGGCACGCCACTGCGCGTCCTGAGAGTCATCGAACACGGCGCGTCTGGCATGCATGGGCCGTGGGACCAGAACAAGTCCCACATGTTCATGGCCCTTATGAGCATCGGATTCACCGAGAAGGCAAGCGGCGCCGGCGGCTCGTACGGGTACGGCAAGGCAGGTCTCATCAACGGCTCACGCATCCGGTCGGTGCTCGCCTACTCGTGCTTCCGAGAGCGGGCCGACGATCCTGGTGTTTCGCGCCGGCTGCTCGGTGTGACGTATTGGGGACCACACGACCTCGAAGGTGTCAACCATCCCGGCATCGGCACCTTGAGCAGCGGCGCCGCCGGGCGTATCCAACCCTTCGAGAACGAGGAGGCAGACAAGCTGGCTGCTGGGGCCGGATTGCCGGTTCGTGATCCCACGGTATCCGAGCAGCTGGGAACTACTTTCCTTCTCGTCGATCCGTCGGTCGAGCCCGCTGACCTGATCCGGGCGGTGGAGCGGTCTTGGTGGCCCGCGATCCACATGAACGACTTCACGGTGACCGTCGTCGACTACGACGGTGTGACGCTCCACCCACGTCCGATGCAGGACCCCGTGCTCCACTCATTCATCGAGTCGTGGGAGGTCGCCCTCGGTCGGAGTAAGCCGGACAAGGACGGCTGGTACGCCCAGCTGAACGGGCCACAGACCCCGCAGGTGGGCGGCAAACCGCGGTACCCGAATGTGGGGTCGATCGGGTTGGTCGCCGATCTCAGCGGTTGGTCGTATGCCGACACGGTCGCCGACGACGATGATGCAGTAGCGCACCGAAGCCTCGTCGCGCTGACGAGAGGCCCTCGGATGGTCGTCGAATACTTCCAGGTCGGCTCTTCTACGCCGTTCATCAGGGGCTCCTTCGTGGCCGATGAATCGATCGATGAGCTGCTTCGGCAGACCGAGCCGAAGGCACACGACTCATGGCGCGCCAAGGCCGACGACGGCGAGGTGAGCGGTGAGGCCCTGGCCATGGCAGACCACGTCTTGAAGCGCATCAAGCAGACGGTCAACAACCACCGAACCCGCTTGAAGCCGCCGGTCCCCCCGCCTGAGGACATCGACCTGCCCTTCTTCAGCGCGATCGTGCGCAAGCTCATGTCTGGTGGCGGGAAGGGTCCGCACCCTCCACCACCGGACAACCGACCCGTGTCCATCGCCCTGCAGCAGGCACCCCAGGCAACCGAAGCCGGCAAGATCGAGGTAGTCGGCAGCGCCTCGTTCGGACTCACAGATCACGCCGAGACGTCACAAGCCCTGGTTCGCATCTCGATCAGTTACCGGTTCCTCGAGGACGATCGCGTCGGTGAGACGGCGGTCCTGCACGTCACCGCTCCGACTGGATTCGAACTGGAGGACGTCGGGGTCTGGGTGGGTCGACTCGAACGCGGCACTGACGCCGCCTTCTCCTTCCGATCCGAGTCGTACGACCCGCTGTGGACCGGAAGGCTCATCGCGGACGGCGTCGTCATCGAGGTACTGCACGATGCAGATGGGGACGATCGATGAGCCGCGAGACGCGCACGGTCCGTCCTTTCGTCGGCTTGGACAGCCTGAAGCAGGTGCTCGAGGAGACTCGGCTTCTGTTTGGCAAACATGTGTGTCCGGCCGGCGATGGGATCGTGGCCGAGTTCTCGCCGGAGGCATTCGTATCCCTGCCCGTGTCCCTCGAGTGGTCCCAGACCGATGGCGGCTTCTCCGAGTTCGTCGAGAACCTCCTCGAGGCATCTGGCAAGGGCGGGTTCGGCCCGGACGACCTTCACCTGATGGTGATCGCGTCGAGTCCATATCTGAAGATCGCCGACACCCTGATCGATGTCCCGGTCGGACGCGTGTCGGAGCTAGGCCGCGTCACCTCGCTCACGGACCTCCGGCGATCGCCGGCCTTCCGGACTCCGTTTTCCGGATTCGCGCTCGAAGCAAGCGTGATTCTTGCCCACGACCTTGAGCCGCAGCCGCTTCGCCCCTACTTGAAGGGAACCTGGGTCACCAGGGCGAGGTATCGGGTCGAGACCTCCGCAGGGCCAGCGATCATGACGCCGACCCCTCTCACCGACGACACCCGCAAGGAACTCAGCCTCCCGCCCCGGGCCATTCGCTTCGTCTCCTTTGGGGAGCACAACGTGTTCGAGCCGTTCGCTCAGCAGGAGGCCCCCGTGTTCTACGTCGACGAGAAGCTTCTGGCGCAACTCAACGCCAGGCGCAGATCGGCGGCCAGCCGGGCTGTCCAGCTGCAGATGGCGTACGACTTCGTTGGCGCGGTGATCAGAAGGGCGGCGGTGGCGGAGGCGGATGAATTCGGCTCGTACGACGAGTTGCGCTTGAGCCTGGTCGGCAGTGTGGTGAGATTGGTCGCTGGGCCTGGTGCTGCCCCGGCGACGCGTGACCGTCTGGTCGAGATGGTCCGAGAATCGCCCGAGAAGGTGATTGCCGGGGCCGAGCACGCGATCGACTTGCTCGCTGGGTTTGCTGATCTTCTCGAGGACGGTGACTCGTGAGATACCCGGTCCTCACCAGATCGAAGTGCCAGACATTGGCAGTACAGATGGCCCAGGGTCACCGCCCCGCCGTTGCACCGTTCGCCGACTGGCTCGGTACCGGCGATGACATCGACCTGCGCCCGATCGAGCAGGCTGCGAAGGCGATCGAAGGCGAGATGGCGACCTGGACAGACAAGGACCGCGACCGGCTCGAAGGGGTCGCTGCGATCCTGATCCACGGTGCACTGAGCTCGATTCCGATCGAGGTCCTCGACGACCGAGGGTTTTGGAGGTACTTGGCCCTCCGATACTTCTGGGACTTCATCGCCTGGCGTGAAGTCGGACCATTCGAGAGAGGTCACCATGACAAGTACGTGGACGCGAGGTCCAACACCGAGTCGGTGCTGACCCGGATGTTCCTTCGGGCACAAGCCGTTGGTGGTCCTGACCACGCCGAGCTGGCGTCCGCGGTGCGGATGGGCACCGACTTCTGGCGAAGCCATGTGATCCGTGTTCGTACCGGATCGGCACCCGCTGTGACCAGGGCGCTCGCCCGGCGACAGGTCGAAGACCGACTGAAGACCGACGCGCTCCGGGCCGCTGCTCGGCGGCTCAATCGTACGTGGACGAACATCGTGCTCCACACTTACGACGATCTGGAGGCGGCACAGATCGTGGACTCGATCTGGGATGATGGGGCAGATGCATGAGATCGCCCCGCCACTCACCAGGGGTTCGACCCGCGAGGTCTTTGAGGTACATCAACGCACTGTGAGGCACCGGCTCCGATTGGGTGGGCTGGCCGTCGACGCGTCGATTGCAGTCGCCGATCAAGCGCCGATCGATCCGAAGGGAGCGTGGTGGAGGGCATACCTCGAGGGTCGGCATCCTGAACCTGCGCATGCCCTTGGCGGGACCCTGAGGACGGTCGATTTGTTCTGCGGACCGGGTGGGTTGGCAAACGGCGTACAGCTCCTCGCGCAGGAGCTCGGTGTCGAGGCCGTCTCGGAGCTCATCGCCGATCAGGACGAGGAGGCGACGATCATCTACGCGGCCAACCACGCGAGCCGTCGGCGAACGACCGTGCCTGTCAACAACCTGATCGACTACCGATTCGCTGACTCCGGCGGTGGGGCCAGGTTCTCGTACAGGCCCGAGATCATCGTCGACGACGTTCGGCGTGTCGCCGATGGCGTAGACCTGATCTTGGCCGGTCCGCCCTGCCAGGGGCATTCGAACCTCAACAACCGCACGCGCCGGTCGGATCCGCGCAACAGCTTGTATCTGACCGTGCCGGCGTTTGCGGTAGCGGCCGGCGCACCGATGTGCATCATCGAGAACGTGCCAGCGGTGCTCAACGACACCGAAGGCGTGGTCGACACCGCGAGAGCACTATTCAGAAGTGAGGGCTACACCGTGGTCGACGGGATGCTGTCGGCGTCGGCACTCGGCTGGCCTCAGACTCGTACCAGGCACTTCTTGATCGCACGTCGTGATCGTGCGCCACTGCCGTTGACCGACGTGGCCGCGACGCTCAAAGATGAGCCCCGATCTATCTGGTGGGCGATCGCAGATCTCGAGGACAGGGTCGACGGCGACCCCATGACCCAGGTCACCGAAGTGAGCCCCGAGAATCAGGCACGGATCGACTGGCTCTTCGACAACGAGGAGCACGACCTAGCGCTCGAGGTGCGGCCAAAGAGCCATCGCGAGGGCACGTCGTACACCGCTGTATACGGGAGACTTCATCGCGATCGTCCCAGTCCGACGATCACGACGGGATTCATGACACCAGGCCGGGGCCGCTACACCCATCCGACGAGGCGTCGGGTACTCACGCCGCGTGAGGCCGCTCGGCTCCAGGGCTTTCCGGACACCTATGTGTTCGCGCCTGATCCGACGACGCCACCGGTTCGTTCTCAGTTGGCGAAGTGGATCGGTGATGCAGTTCCCATGCCGCTCGGTTACGCCGCTGCGCTTTCGGCGCTGGCTGAGGGGCTTCCAGGTGCGTAAGGCGTGGTCCGACGCCGAGATCCGTGTCGCAGTGGACTCGTACTTCGTGATGCTGATGTGCGAACTGGCGGGAGCGAGTGTTACCAAAGCCGAACACAGGCGTCGGGCGCAACGCCTGCTGCCCGGACGAACTGCCAAGGCAGTGGAGTACAAATGGTGCAATGTGAGCGCGGTGCTGTCCGAGGCGTCGCTCCCTTGGATCGGAGGCTTCAAGCCGTTGTCGAACTACCAAGGCCGGCTGCGGGAGCTCGTGGGGGCCTGGCTTCTCGAGCACCCGTATAGTCGAGATCTGCTCGCGAGCCCGTGACACCAGGGCCACCCGCAGTCAGTTCCGAGGTGCGCGACCGTATGCGAGCGACGCTTCGGCAAGATACGCCGGCGGAGCTGGCACTACGGTCTGCCCTCCATCGTCGGGGTCTGCGGTTCCGAGTGCAGCGGGCCATCGCCGGGCTTCCCAGGGTCCGGCCCGACATCGTCTTCGTGTCGGCGAGGCTCGTCGTGTTCGTGGACGGCTGCTTCTGGCATCGCTGTCCCGACCATGGCACCGACCCGAAGGCGAACGCCGAATGGTGGCGTGCCAAGCTCGATCGCAACGCGGAGCGGGACCGTCAAGTCGCTCAGCGACTTGAGGATCTGGGTTGGCAGGTGATCAGAGTCTGGGCGCACGAGAATCCGCTCGAAGCTGCCGACCGGGTCGCGAGGATCGTCAGGTCGCAGGAGCAACGCGCGTGAGCACACTCGCTCATCTGATCGCAGCGGCAACTCCAGATCCGGCGCATCACAGCCCCATTGCTTGCAGCGAAGTCGGCGGCGTTTTCCTTGATGCAGATTCCTATCGCAGAGTGATCGGCATTCTCGCAGTGTCGCGCTACCAGCACTATCGGGAGGTCGCGGCGGCCGCCCCGACCCTTGAGGATTCGCAGCGGATCATCGGCGCCGCGCGCCGAACCACCATTGACGCTCGATCCGCCAATGATTGGGTCGGCGGCCTCGGCCTTGAGTATCTTCTGGCAATGAGAAGTGGAGGTGGGTCGGGAGATGGCTGAGCTGCTCTGGTTGCCGGGGGCGCAGCCTCCCCAGAACGACGGCGAACGCCGCGTGGTCGAGTACCTGGCCAAAGAGTTGCCGGGCGACGTGCTGCTGGTGCCGGGGATCCAGATGGTGCATCGCGACCGGATCGATGATGTCGACCTGTTCGTGTTGACCCCATGGGGTGCGGTGGTGGTGGAGATCAAGGACCTGGCGGGGCAGGTGCTGATCTCTCAGGACGAGATGGTTGTGGATCGCCAGTACCGTGCGAATCCGGTGTTGGCCACCAACGCAAAGGCCAGGAGGGTCAAGAGCCGGTTGGCTTCGGCGGACGCGACGCTGAAGACGGTGTCTGTGGATTCCCTGGTGGTGTTGGCCCGCAACCCACAGTTCCTGCAGATCCACCCCTCACACCGCGAGCGCGTGGTGCTGTTGGAGCGGGCGGTCGAGATGCTGAGTGATGCCCGGCTGATGGCCCCGATCGCCGATCCCCGTCCTATCGCTGGCGAGACCCGCACTCGCATCCGAGAGCAGCTGGGGCTCGTGGCCCGCCCGATCGAGCCGGGGGAGCGGTTCGGCATCTACCAGACCACCGGGTTGCTGAGATCCGACGACTTCGAACGCATTTGGTCGGGGGTGAACACCTTCACGGGTGAAGAGGTCGAGTTGAGGCACATCGGGTACGCCCGGTTCGTGGACGAGGCGCGCCGAGAGAGGAGGCTGCGCCGAGCCCGGGACGAGGTGCAGGCGATGGCACGACTTCAACCGGATGCGAATCTCGCCGAAATGCGTGATCCTGTGGAGCTCGACGACGGGTCGATCGTGCTGGTGTCCGAGACCCAGGTCGGCCCGAGCCTCGCCGACGCCCTCGAGGGGGATGCCGAGATCCCGCGGCGGGAGATCGTGATGGGTCTCACCCGGGTGCTCGCCAAGGCCCACGACAACGGCATCGTCCACGGGCGACTGGCGCCCAGGTGGATCGAGCTCCGGCCCGACCACGGTGTGGTACTGCGGGGGTTCTCGATCACCGGGGGTGAAGCGGGCGACCCGGCGGTTACGACGATGCTCCCAGAGGACTCCGGATTCCTGGCACCGGAAGTGCTCGGCGGTCCGGCTGGCCCGCACTCCGACCTGTTCGGGCTGGGGAAGGTGATCGAAGCGCTCTGGGACGGTCTCGACACTCCCGACGCCCGCCTGATGCGCAAGATCGCTACCAAGCTCACCGGTGAACGGGTTCCTCGCGCTGCCTACCTCCTCGAAGCGCTACTCGGCGGCCCCGCGGCCACTGACACCCCGGTCGTCGAGGAAATCGAGTACGACGCCGAGGGTCACCTCGAAGCCGGTTCCAAGATCGGCCGCTACGCCGTTCTGGGTTTCATTGGGGCCGGGTCGACCGCTGCCCTGTATCGGGCCTACGACCCCGTGCTGGGCCGCGATGTTGCGGTCAAGCTGTTTCGCTCACCCGGTTCCGAGGAGATCGCACGCCGCGAGTTCAAGGTGCTCCATGGGATCGACCATCCCAACGTCGTCGACGCGCTCGCCATCGACCGCCATCCTGAACTGGGCTGGCACGTCGCGTACGAGTACCTCGACGGGGAACCGCTCAGTTCACTGATCGACGCCGGTGCCCTCGAAGAGGCCGAGGCGATCCACCTCGGCATCGACATCCTCAACGCCCTTTCGGTGATCCACACCTCGGGGTCCGACACGATCGTGCACCGCGATGTCAAACCCGAGAACGTCGTCGTGGTCGCTCGCAGGGGGGCGGTCCTCACCGACTTTGGAGCTTCGGCGAACAATCCCGATGGCCCTGCCGCCGGCACCGCGGAGTACCGGCCACCCGGCCTGTCCCTCGATGCCATCGACGTCGACGTGGACTTGTTCGCCGCCGGGATCGTCATCCATGAGCTCGCCGCCGGCGTGCACCCCTTCGCCGGTCGGGATCCCCGCAGCGGGAGCCTCGACATCGGAAACGTCGGCAGCGGCCTCGCTGCGGTGCTGGGGCAGGCGCTGCAACCGAACCGCAGTGCTCGGTTCGACTCTGCCGCCGAGATGCGTGGCGCGCTCCTCGCTCTCGTCCCCGACGGTTCTGAGCCTTCGTCGACGCCGCCACAGAGGCCGACGCGGGCGCTGCATCGACGGATAGAGGAACTCGTCGAAGCCGGGCGCCTCGATGAAGCCGACGCGTTGTGCCCGCCGGAATGGTCGCGAATGCGGCTCATCATCCAGGCCCGACGCGACCGCATGCGGATCCGTTCCGGCGAGACGGGCGACATACCCACCGACTCCGGAGTCATCATCCGCCGCCTCAGGGAGAAACGGGTCACCTTCGGCTGGACGCCGGCCCGGGCCACCGGCATTTCGGGGGTCGAGACCACCTATGAGATCAGCGGCGGTCACGTGCTCATCGACGTCGTGCTGCGCCGCGCCGACAACGGCGAGACGTGGGTCGGAGCCAGCGAGGCCTATGACTCTCATCCAGTCCTGAAGCGGCTCACCCACGGTCTCACCATTGGCTTCCATTCGGTCGGTCGCGGCCGTCTGCTGGGTCGGCTCACCGAGGCCTATCCCAAAGGCGACCGCTGGGCCGGTTGGCGGAAGCAGTCGGTCGAAGGCCTCTCCGATCTCGCTGGAGTCGATGTCGACGCCGAGCTCAAGGCCGTCGGTGCTCTAGGTATCGGCACCAGGGAACTGCTGATCGGGGACACCAGCAGGGAGCGGTCTCAAAGCGCCGTGGTGTTCCCCTACGACAACTACGAGGTCCCGGTCCTCGCCTATGTGCTTACGCGAGTCGTGCCGTTGGCGCGGGCCGTCGACGTTCTGTAGGGGGTCGAGTTCACGAGACCGAACTCGTCGGTGACCACGGACCCTGGCACGGCTGCGACGCTCTTGGATTCGACGCCCAGCTCGGGGTCGACCCGTGGGGCCACCGTCGGCTCACGGGTACCGCCACCCCGACGGGGACGGAGACCACCTACCACCGCGAAACCCGAGGGACCCCAAAGTCGCCACCGAACCAGGGGAGGCTCACAGACGAGATCATCAGGACGAACGACATCGGGGTTCACGAGACTCGAACGACTCACGTACGCTTGAGGCATGCCGATCGACCCGGACACCGTGTGGCGGCGCATCGTTCACCACTCGGGGCAGGAGTGCCGCCAGATCCGGGGAAAGCCCTTCACGTACCGGGCGCGTGGTCGCACCATCTACCTGGACACCACCAACCGGATGATCAGCCGCACCGCGATCGAGAAGGCGCTGACTCGGGTTCCACTGCGATCGACGTCGGATGTCCAGGACCTCTCGGCTCCGTCCTACATCTACGCCATCCTGATGGACAAGCGCATCAGGCAGAGCGACTGGGCATGACCCGCGCCCGCTCCCTCGAGGCCTGGGCCGATCGGGTGGATGCCGCCGATCTGGTTCCGGCCGATGCCTCAACGATGGAGACCATCGCCGAACTCGTCGGGGAGCGGATCCGGATCGAGGACGATCTGCTCGATGCGGTGCGTCGGGCCCGCCGCCTGGGACGCTCGTGGGCACAGATCGGGGCGATGCTCGGTGTCTCCAAGCAGGCGGCGCAGCGCAAGTACGCCGATCGGGTGTAGCCCCCCTTCCCCGTCACCCCCACCCCCTACACTTCCCCCCGTACATCAAGAGCGGCTCCTCCGGGAGCCCGGCAACCTGGGACGGACACCAAGGTGCCTCGCCGCAAGGCAGATGTGACCCGGTCCTGACCGCAAGGTGGCGTCTCGGCATCGCGGCTTCGCCCATCCCAAGATCGGGTTGACTACGCACGAGACCCTCCCGATAATGAATGCATCCCCTCAGCCGCTTCGGTGGCTGGGTGCGAGACCCGCCGCGAGGCGGGTCTCTGCGTTTGTGGGGGCGTTCATGAGGCGGGTGGCCCCAGGCCGGTGGGCGATTGAAGGCGCCTTGGTCGTCCACCAACGTCTCCGGGAACTGGCAGCCGGCAAGCGTCCCTCGTCGAAGCTGCTTGTAGAACGCAGCAACCCTGCGCAAGTCCCTGCTGGCCTTCACGGGTGGATGCGGATTGACGATCCCGACTGGATAGCCCTGCCGACCGAGAAGATCGATCGGGAGAGTCAGATCCGAGTCGTTCGACATGACGATCGAGGTCTCGCAAGCCCCGGTGAGCGCATCGTGGATGAGGTACGTCGCTAGGTTGACGTCGGAACCCTTCTCCTCCGTGATCAGCACCTCGACTGTTGCAGGGCCACCGCGACGCGGGTGGGCTAGTCGCCTTCTTCTGATGTCCTCCCGAAAGTGGCCCTCATGAATCGATAGGTGCGGGATGGTGCGGAGCGCCCGAAGGTACGTCTCTTGGCGTTGCGGAGTGCCAGGGTCTCCCTCGCGGCCCTGCTCTCCGTTGATCGACAGGGTCGGTGGGCCCGGGTGGACTCGAACCACCGGCCTCCTTCCCCAGATCAGGGAGTGTGGCCAAGGCTCCACTTCGGATTGGCCATGGAGCGCTCGGTCGACCCGGCAGCAGTCAAGGCCCGACGCCTGCGCGGCTTGATCAGGCTGGGAATCTCCGCAGATTCAAGACAGAAGAGGTTGGTGCCTTGGTGGGCCCCGGCAAGGACCTGTCATACTATGGGTGTCAACTTTGCGTTACGCGGTACCGCCACAATGCGTTAAGATCTCGACCATGAAGCCCACCAGCGTCTCCGCGGACATTCGGGGGAGGATCCTTAGCTCACGCGACCGCTTCTGGCGTCCCGAGGATTTCGCGGGCTCGCCCGAGGCGGTCGCCAAGGCGCTGTCGCGTCTTGCCCGTTCGGGTGAGCTACGCCGTGTTCGTCGGGGCCTCTACTGGAGGGGGACCCCCACGCCACTCGGGATGGCGCCCCCGCCCGCCGAGCGCTTGGTCGACGAGGTCGTGGGCCAGCCCGGCATCGGGCCAGCCGGCCCCAGCGCCGCTCTGGCGCTCGGGCTCACCACACAAGTTCCCCGCCTCGACACGATCGCGGTGCCGGGGCGAACGCCGAGACCCGCCCGAGGCGTCCGGTTCGTCAGCCGCAGTGCCAGCACGCGCCGTCGCGACGAACGGCTCCGATCTGCGGAAGTTGCGCTGCTCGAGACCCTGCGCGACTGGGAACGTCTCGTGGAGAGCCCTCTTCCGGAAGCACTGGGACGCATCCAGACTCTCGTCATGACCGGGTCGATCCGACTGGATCGCGTCGTCCGTGCCTCGGCGACCGAGCCGCCTCGCGTCCGTGAGCGCCTCCGCCGGCTGCTCACGGCCCTCGACCGCCCGGACGAGGCGAAGCGAGTCCCCCCGGCGCGCGGCGAGCTCGGCGGCCAGAACCTGGTCCCAGCCACGTGAGCGTGCCCGTTCCGTCGCGGTTCCGGGACCGAGCCGAGTTCGGTCTCACAATCGACGCCGCCGGGGAATGGCTCGGAATCAGCGCCACCGCCGTCGAGAAGGACTACTGGGTCAGCGAGGTCCTCCGCGTGATGGCGTCCGAGTTCGCCGGCGACTTCATCCTCAAGGGCGGGACAAGCCTCTCCAAGGGGTACCGGCTCGTTCGGAGGGTCTCCGAGGACTCCGGAGGATGGTGGGTGGGCCTAACAGGACTCGAACCGTCTTGCCGCCGGGCTCGGTGATCCCAGTGCATGATCCGACTCAGGCGGGTGGGTTCCCAGTCCGGTGATTACGTATTACGATATTGAGATGTGGAGATCCACAGTTCCGCCAACAGGCACGGCATCGACGACGACGCCATCATGCATGCCATTGCCCATGCCGTCACCTTCGTCAATCTGGAGCCAGACGCCGATCCGCCAAAGGGATTGGCGATCGGCCCCGATCAGGCGGGCAACCTGCTGGAGGTGGTCTGGTTGGAGATCTCCGACGACGTGCAGCTCGTGATCCACGCCATGGCGTTGCGGCCGACCTTCTACAACCTGCTCCCACCGGCTGGGGAGGAACACCCATGAATGAGCCGAAGGCGCGGCGCACCCGCACCGGCCGCACGTTGACCGACGAGGTGATCGAACAGCTGGCGACAGATGTCGTCGAGACCGAGTACGACGTCGAGGAGCTCAAGACCAGGCGCCGCCCCGGACGACCGCTCATGGGTGTGGGACCGGCCGAAGTATTCCCGGTCCGGATCGATCCCGAACTCCGGGCCGCCATCGAAGCCCGGGCCGCGAAAGACCACACAACCGCAAGCGATGTGATCCGCGAGGCGATTCGCAGGTTCCTCGGCGTCGCCTAGCAGCTGGTCCCGGGTGAGAACGCCCGCGTAGCTCAGTGCCGCCGGAGGTGGGGGTCGATCCACCTCCATCTCTAAGGGCTGACAACCCATCGTCTCTCGCCTGGATCCCAATCGGATTGTTCCATCTGTGATCCGAAGAGAGGGTCTGCGAATGCGATGACCAGTGCGAGTACCTCGGCGAAGCTCGCTGGGAGGCGATCCTCCAGCTCTTGGCGGCTTCGCCACGCCGTCCATCTGGCCTGGGCCAGCTCCGCGTATCCCCTCAGCACCTCCGAAAGCAGCGGCAGAGCAAAGCTTCGACTTTCGGCGACAGTTCGGATCGCCTTCCGGGCCTCATCGCTGTCGAGGGGCTGTTGACCGGTCAGGAGATAGACGTCGGCGAAATCCCTCCAACGAGTGTTGGCTGTGCCCCTTTGTGCGGCCGTCACAAGCTTCTCGGCGAAGACCATGGACAGGGGGTAGCCATTGATAGGCGGGAGCTGCCCGCCGAGGAGGCGAGGTAGCCGGATGAGTTCCGGCTCCGGCCAGACCGCATCTCCGACATTGACGTCGACCGTCAGCCTGATCTGAGCTGTGTGGAGGCTGCAGCCGACCGCGACGCGCACTCCGGAGTACTCGTCCTCATCGCGGATGGTCTCCGCCCGGAGATCCGCGAGGTCGAACTGGAGACCATCGCTGGCATCGATCCGGAGGATGTCGCTGACGACGTCGGCGATGGTGGCCAGATCGTTGCTGAGGGAGTCGGAATGGATATCGATGTCACGAGTTGGGCGACGCGCATCGAACCTGGCGAGGAGCATCCCTCCTTTGAGGACCAGGTTGTCTCGGTGATCCGATAGCGCGAGACGCTCGAGAAACCCCTCCATCGCGTAGATGACCAGGAACTCCTGGGTATTGCGGCCAGCCTCCCGTGCCGCGTGCTGAAGCTTCCCGTACTGCGAGTGCCCGCGGTTCCCCTGGTCGTCCGTCACAGAAGGACCTGGAGGTCATGACGCAGCAAGCCCTCGGCCTTGGGAAACGACTGTGAGAGCCGGAGGAGATCGGAAGGCTGTGAGGTTCCACGACGAAGCCACCGCTTGAGGGCCTCTCGCCCCAGGTCGTCACCCTCGTTGTGTCGTAGCCGGTAGGCGTCGATGATCGAACGCTCAGGGGAGTAGATGCCGATGGTGAGTTCCGACTCGAGGAGGAGCGTCGAGCGACCGAGCTCGAAGGTATCCGTGCCGAACGAGTGCCAACGAATCCGGATGGGAAGGCGCGGGTGCCAGGTCCCCCGTGGCAGGGCGATGTCGTATCGCGACGGGATCTGGTCTGTCAGGTCGTGATGTGCCAATGCAGACAGGAGACAGAGGGTGGCTCTTGGCGCTGCTGCCGCTATCTCCATCAGGTCGGTATCGGTTGTCTCCCATCCGGCCTTCTTGTAGAGACCATGTCCGATGCGCTCGATATCGCCGCGATCGAGCATCCTGTAGAGGCGCGGGTTGGTGAGCCCGGCATCGCGGGCATCTGACCAGCGGAAGATCGGCCCCAGCTGATCGAGGGGTTCGGTGTCTGAGCGTGCGGATGGCATGGCGTACATAATCCTATACACATATCGGTCATCTGTATAGACAACTGTACGGTCAGGTGGGGGGCGTCATCAGCTTGGGAACGGCTCGCCTGGTGGCCAGTTGTCTCCGAGTCCGAGCGTATCCCTGAACAGGTTCCCACCGGCTGACTCCGAGAGCTCCCCCGTTGCGGTGTCGGCGGTTCTTTGAGTAACGCCGAAGGAGAGAGGTGTCTGGCCGGTCCACGGGTTCGTCCAGAGGACTGGTGTTCGGGAAGCCAGGTACCACGGGCCGAGATTGTCTGCCGCGAGGACGGCGGCTACATGCTCGTCTCGTACTCCCTTGCGCGTGAGCCAGAGCCCTTCTGGCACGTTGCGCCACGAAGGGTTGATTTGGCCGTCGCGAATCATCTCAGGGTGCTCCCACCCGACGCCAAGGAGAGCAAGCGGCCAGGTCTCACTCGAGGCTGTCCAACGAAGGTTCAGGCATGCCAGGATCAGTGGCTCATGGAGTAGGGAGTACCGCTTCGCCTTCTTGTGAAGGGAGCTGGCGATGTCGGCGTGATCGCTCACGAACCGGCCCCGCGCCGGCCCCATGCCGATCCCCTTCCGTGGGCCGAAGCGAGATGGTCTACGCGGAACGAGTTCCAGCGCAATCGACCAGTCAGAGTCATCGAAGGTCCGGTTGTGTCGAGGCGGTTCAACGGCCGGCGGCGCACTGGTCTCGACCTCTGTGATCCAGGCCTCCATCGAGCTTCGCAAGCGGTTGAGCGACGGAGCGGTGCTCGAATCGATCACCGAGACGACATGAAGGATGTGATATTGCGTCTCGAGGCCGGAGTGCATCTCGAGCACTGGTGCCTGTCGCGCATCTGCTGAGCGATCTTGGCGGGGCTCGTTCAGGACCGTGGCCTCGACGATCGCGGACCGGACTCCATCTGAGATCCGGAAGTCGGGTGTCAGGGTGGTCCCGCCGGCCTGAACTTCGGGGTCCACCGTCGGATTGAGGCCGAGGTGGAGGAAGGCCGAATGCAGGGCGAGCTCCCAGTAGGCCCCCCAGTAGTCGTCGGGCCGACCCCGAAGCCGAGTAAGGAGCCTTTGCCGATGGTCTTGCGGGTACTCGGCGAACATCGACTCGAGTACGCCTCGGATCTCGTCCCAGAACGGACCGGCCACCCGATCGAGAAACTGGTAGTGGGTCTCGGTGTATGCGGCCGGCGAACTGTCGGTCCGGTGAGACGTGCTGAAGATCTGATCCATCACCTGCTCGCGAGGTCACAGTATGGATGGGAACTGTGACAGGGCGCGCCGCGGAGGCGTGCGCTCTTTGATAGAGCAACGACGATTGAGCTCGCGCAGGGTGGCGGGAACGGAGAATGCCCAAGTCAGAGCTCGAAACAGGTTGCCACGAAGACCGGCGCCGCCCCCCGCCACAGCGGCACACCCCGGGCGGTTGCCACGAGCCCCACGCCTTTCGCGGCAACCTCAAACCGCCGCGACTCCCCCTTGCCCCGCCTCCACTCGCCTCGACGCGTCGGCGAGTGTGATCGATGAGGGCTTTCGCGGAGGCAAGGAAGTTCACGAGGAGCCATTCAGCTTCCTGGAGCGTTCGATCAAGACTCGACCCGTCCCTGATGTCGAACATCGGGAGCGCGATGTCGGGATCCCTGAGGCTGTCCAGGAATCCCCTGTGGCTCCGCCAGTTCCCCTCGAAGACCCGATAGACACGCTTGAGGGCGGTCACTCGGTGCGCAGCATCTCGAAGAAGGGGCCCCTGGAGCCGCCGGACTATCCCGCAAGCTCTTGATTCCTTGGGTCGGTCACCCATCCATTCTGGCGAGGCACGGTGACGCGAAACTCGAAGGCCATGTCGACACGGAGTTGGTGTTCAGTCCAGTGAAGCCGTCAGCACGAGGAGGGCGACGGTCAGCCCCACCAGCACGGAGGTGAGCACGACGAGCGTCCATGTCAGGCACTTGATCGACCGGCTGCTCGCCCGCATTGCTTCAGCATGTCGCCGCGTGAGTTCAGCGAGCGCACCGGCGCCAGCCGCCCCAGCGTGCCCCGCTGCATAGTCGACGAGCTCCGGCTCGCTCATCTCGGTATAGATACTCATAGGCCAGTGAGACTATCCAAGGACCGCGATCGGCACCCGCGCGATTGCTGAGCGTGACAAGAGTGTGCCACAAGACGCGTCATCTCGTGTCATGTCGTGTCACGCGGATCGGCGCGAAGTCGAGTCTTGGACTCACTGTGTCGTTGAAAACCCAGTGTCTTCGGTGGGCCCGGGTGGACTCGAACCACCGACCTCATCCTTATCAGGGATGCGCTCTAACCGGGCTGAGCTACGGGCCCTCGGGGAACCGGGAGTGTACCAACCCGGGAACTGCCCGATCCCCTCCCGGGGTTCGTAACATGGGTGCCTCAAGGGGATGTAGCTCAGTCCGGCAGAGCACCTGGTTTGCATCCAGGGGGTCAGGGGTTCGAATCCCCTCATCTCCACGCCATCGCCCCCACGGGGGGTGCGGGCGGGCCCCTGCCCGCCACGGTGTCGTCGGCCGAGAGGAGACCAGTCATGCGCAACGCAGTCATCGTCGATGCGGTCCGCACCCCGGTGGGGCGCCGCAACGGGGGCCTCAGGGACATCCACCCGGTCGATCTCGCCTCCATCCCCCTCTCCGCCCTGATCGAGCGCACCGGCATCGACCCGGCGCTGGTCGACGACGTCATCCTCGGATGCGTCTCCCAGACCGGGGAGCAGGCCTTCAACGTGGCCCGCAACGCCGTGCTCGCCGCCGGTTTCCCCGAGGAGGTGCCCGGCACCACCGTCGACCGCCAGTGCGGCTCCGGCCAGCAGGCGGTCCACTTCGCCGCCCAGGGGATCATGGCCGGCGCCTACGACGTGGCCATCGCCGGCGGGGTCGAATCCATGTCCCGCATCCCCATGGGGGTCACCGCCGAACAGGGCCCCGGGTTCCCCTTCGGCCCCAAGATGCTGGCCCGCTACGCCCAAGGCCTGGTCCCCCAGGGCCTGAGCGCCGAGATGATGGCCGACAAGTGGGGGCTCTCCCGTGAGTACCTCGACTCGATCGCCCTCGACTCCCACACCCGGGCCGCCCTGGCAGCCGACGAGGGCCGGTTCGACTCGCAGATCGTCCCCGTGGAGACCCCCGGCGGCCTCATCACCAGGGACGAGGGGATCCGCCGTGAGACCTCGGCCGAGGCACTGGCCTCCCTGAAGCCGGCGTTCAAGGCGGACGGGAGGATCACCGCCGGCAACTCCAGCCAGATCTCCGACGGCGCCGCCGCCCTCCTGGTCATGGGCGAGGACGTCGCCGAGCGCCTCGGCCTCACCCCCCTGGTCCGGTTCCGCTCCTTCGCCGTCGCCGGTGCCGACCCGGTGATCATGCTCAGCGCCCCCATCCCCGCCACCTTCAAGGCGGTGGAGCGGGCCGGGATCGCCCTCGAAGACGTCGACCTCTTCGAGGTCAACGAGGCGTTCGCCTCCGTCCCCGGGGCCTGGCTGGCCGAGACCGGCGTCCCCTGGGAGAAGGTCAACGTCAACGGCGGGGCCATCGCCCTGGGCCACCCCCTCGGCTGCTCCGGAGCCCGGGTGATGACCACCCTCATCCACGAGATGCGCCGCACCGGCGCGCGTTACGGCCTGCAGGCCATCTGTGAGGGCGGGGGCATGGCCAACGCCACCCTGCTCGAAGCCGTCTGACCGTGGATCAGGTGATCCCGGTCGCGATCGCCGTCGCCATCGGCCTTCTGGTGTGGCGCACCGGGCGGTGGGGGGTGCGCCTCCTCGCCCGGCCCGGCCCCGATGAGCCGGACCCCGATGCCGTGGTCGAGGTGGAGGCCGCATTCCGCTGCACCGTGTGCGGGCTGCGCCTCACCGTCACCCACGCCCAGGGGGACGAGATCGCCGCCCCCCGTCACTGTCGCGAGGAGATGGAACCGGCGTAGTCCTGTTCACACCTGTGGACCGTGCTGGGGAGAACTACACCGATGTGATTCGACCGCTCGGTGGTGGTCGAGGTTCGTGGCGGCGGAGGATGGCCGGCGGGCCGGTACGCTGCCGCACCCTTTTCGCCCTGGAGGTGGCATGTCGCATCGTCTGGTCGTCGGTGTCTGCCTGCTCCTGGTCCTAGCCGCATGCGGCGAGGACGCCGAATCCACGACCACCACGGCCGTGTCGACGACCACCACCGTCACCACCGCCGCCGGCGTCGGGACCTCCTGGGAACGAGCGCCCGACGAACAGGAGGCCTTCGGTGGCACCGCCTATCAGGAGATGATGGCGGTGACCGAGGGCGGTCCGGGCCTGGTCGCCGTCGGCTGGCAGGAGACCGACAGCCAGAAGGACGCCGCGGTGTGGACCTCCGAGGACGGCTCCAACTGGCTGCGTGTCCCCTTCGACGAGACGACCTTCGGCGGCGCCTTCGAGCAGATGATGACTTCGGTGGTCGCCGCAGGCCCGGGTCTGGTGGCGGTCGGCTGGACCTCATCGGAGGTCGACGTCGACGCCGGCGTGTGGACCTCTGCCGACGGGCTCACCTGGTCGCCGGTTCCGGCGGACCCGGTGGCACTGGGCGGTCCCGACTGGCAGGGGATGAACTCCGTTACCGTGGGCGGACCCGGCCTGGTGGCTGTCGGGTTCGAGTGGTCGGAAGGCGAGAGGCATGCCGCGGTGTGGACCTCGGTGGACGGTCTCGCCTGGACACGGGTTCCCCACGACGAGGCGGTCTTCGATGGTCCCGGCGAGCAGATGATGAACGCGGTGACGGCCGGCGGGCCCGGCCTGGTGGCGGTCGGCCTCGAGTCGTCCTACTACGACGCCGCTGCCGCGGTGTGGACCTCTGCCGACGGGCTCGTCTGGACACGGGTTCCCCACGACGAGGCGGTGTTCGGCGGCCCCTCCGATCAGACCATGAGATCCGTTACCACCTCCTGGTCCGGCCTGGTGGCCGCCGGCGGGGACGAGTCCGGGGTCGACATGGCCGCCGCGGTGTGGACCTCTCCCGACGGGCTCGTCTGGACGAGGGTCCCCCACGACGAGGCGGTTTTCGGCGGACCCGACTGGCAGCGGATCAACTCGGTGGTGGCGTCGGGAACCCTCGTGGTGGCGGTCGGGTTCGACTGGTCAGGAGGCGACCTCGACGGGGCCGCCTGGGCCTCGTCGGACGGGGTCATCTGGTGGCGGGTTCCCCACGACGAGGCGGCCTTCGGCGGCACCGAGGATCAGCGGATCGAGTACGCGGTGGCCTGGGGCTCCGGTGTGGTCGCCGTGGGCTGGACCGGGTCCGCTGCCGGCCACCGCCCTGCGGTGTGGCTGGCCCGCCCTGCCGACTGATCCTGTCCACACCTGTGGACCGCTCTGGGGAGAACTACACGCGTGTGATTCGACCGCTCAGTGGTAGTTGAGGGTCATCATGAAGCCGACGGCGATCGACGCCAGCCCGGTGTAGAGGAACATGCTGCGCTGCCCCCCCGGCATCACGTCGACGTAGTTGAGGATGATCACCAGCACCCCCACCGCCATCAGCGAGAACATCAGCACCACGTACCAGGTGGGCGAGACCTTGCTCTCCTTGCGCACCGGCGGCGGCGTGATGGCCCGGCTCGGCCTGCGGCGTCCCTTCGACTTCGGCATGGTGCGCAAGGCTAGCGGCCCGGCGGCGGGCTACTCGCCGCAGCCGTACCCGCCGTTGACGTACTCGATGGTGTCGGCGCCGCTGGTGCCGGTGAGGGTCCCCCCGAGGTACTGGAACCCGGCGTCGGGCCTGATCCAGAAGGCGTCGCCGAACAACGGGTCGTCGCTCTCGATGTTCATCGTCGGCCAGATGGCCAACATCTCGGCCACCGTCACCCCCAGGTCGATGCTGTCCGGCGGGCCGGCGGTGAGGCGGGTCATCGCCGGCGAGTAGTAGCCGTACCAGACGAACTTGGGGGCGGTCCCGGCGACGAACGCCTCCACGTCGGAGAACATCAGGGTCAGGGCGTCGCCCAGGAACATCACCTGGCGCACCTGCGTGCCGGGACAGACGCCCAACGAGCCGGAGGAAGTGGGCATCCACCCGGTGTCACCGCTGGGCGGTCCCCAGAGGATCTCGGCGAGGCCGAGGACCGTCTCCGGGTCGGTGCCGAAGTCGGCGAACCCGATTCCCCACGGCTGGAAGAGGGGGGTGGGCACCGGGGGCGGTCCCAGAGTGGGTTCCGGGGCGGTGGTGCCCGGCGCCGCCGTGGTGGCAGGGGCAGACGTGGTGCTCGGCGCCGCCGTGGTGGCAGGGGCGGCGGTGGTGGCAGGCGCCTCGGTGGTCGCCGCCGGCTCGCTGCTGGTGGTGGCGCCTTCGGCCGTCGTCGTGGTCGAGCCGAACGGCAGCCCGCCTTCGTCGTCGCCGCAGGCGGCGGCCAGCAGCACCAGAACGAGCGAGATCGGGATGAAGCGGCGCATGATCCTCCTGTTCGTGCCTGGGGAGCCTATCCGCAGAGCCCGGTCGGCGCGGCTACCGGCGGGCTACTCCCAGCCGCACCCCTGGCCGCCGTCGACGTCGATCAGGGCATGGGCGCCGGTGAGCCCGGTCACGCGCCCGGAGAGACGGTCCTGACCTTTGAACCCGCCGGGGATGTACCAGAACCGCATCGAGCCGTCGAGCTCCGACTGGGACACGGTGGAGCCGGGCCACATCGCCAGGGCGTCGGCGACGCTGGTGCCCACATCGATGCTGAACGGCGGTCCCGAGGTGAGCGGGGTGGTGCCGGTGTACCCGTACCAGATGAAGTTCTCCACTCCGCCGGCAGCGTAGAAATCGCTGTCGGTGAACATCAGCGTGATGGTGTTCCCCAGGTAGGAGACCCGCCGGGCCCGGGTTCCGTAGCAGTACCCGAACCCGAGTGATCCGGAATCGAACACCCCTGAGGTGAAGGGGCCGCTGAACCAGCCGGTGTCGTTCGACGGGGCGCCCCAGATGAGGCCGGCGGTGTTCAGCACTGAGGCCATGTCGTCGCCGAAGTCGGCGAACCCGATCCCCCAGGGCAGGAACTGTGGCAGCGGTACCGGGGGCGGTCCCAGGGTGCCGATCGGATACACCGCAGTGGTGGTGGTCGCCGGAGCGACGGTGGTCGCCGGGGCCTCGGTGGTGGCCGGGGCGGCCGTCGTCGCCGGTGCGGCCGTCGTGGCGGGGGCCTCGGTGGTGGCCGGGGCGGCGGTGGCGGCGATGGTGCTCGTGGCCCCCAGCGGGAGCCCTCCCGAGTCGTCGCCGCAGGCGGCGGCCAGCAGGAGCATCGTCAGAGCGGCGGCGCCGAGACTTCGCATCTTCCTCCACTTCGCAGGTGCGGCGAAAGATACTCCGCCTACGGGCCGAACGCCGGACAGGCTGCCTTGGTGGGGTCGTTCACCGCCAGCCAGTACCTGATCTCGTACTTCCCGGCCACCAGCGGGATCACCTGATCCGGGAGCGGATCGATCTTGCGGATGGTCCCGTCATACAGCCCCGAGGCGTCGTGGCACAGGCCGTCGTCGGTGGTGGCCTGGGTCCAGGTGAACACCGGGAACTCGCCCCTGGCGTTCGGCTCCGCCGGCCCGTCCACAGGCAGCCCGTAGACGTCGACGTCGCTGGGCGCCCGCACGATGTCGAACACCACGGTCACCGTCGAGCCCTTCTCCAGGATCGTGCCCGGCGGCGGGGTCTGCTCCACCGCCCGCCCCTCGCAGGCGTGGCTGTCCAGGCCCGGGTCGGACGAGTACGCGTACTCGTCGACGGCGG
The DNA here is from genome assembly GCA_030584185.1 of Acidimicrobiia bacterium. NCBI lineage: Bacteria > Bacillati > Actinomycetota > Acidimicrobiia > Acidimicrobiia bacterium. The sequence goes on from CP129495.1 coordinate 1,441,772, forward strand.
TCCCGGTGGCCATCACCAGGTTGGCTGCCGCGATCTGGCTCTGCGCCGTGGCCTCGGTCACCGCCGCGGCGCACGGCGCCGCCCCGCCGGTGAACAGGTTGGGCACCAGGGCGCCCTCGATGCCGATGCTCACCGTCACCGTGGTGCCCACCGGATGGGTGGTGGTCGCCGCCGGGTTCTGCGACACCACCTTTCCGATGCTCGGGTCCCCGGGGGCGAGCAGGGTGTCGGCTCCCTTGTCGAACACCAGGCCGACCGCCTCCAGCTCGGACCGCGCCGTCGACTCCGAATCGCCCGTCACCGACGGGATCACCGCCGTGGTGGCGGCCCGCCCCACCCGCAGCGTCACCTGAGCTCCGAATTCCAGGGTGTCGCCGGCGTCCGGGTCCTGGTCGGCCACCTTCCCCGACAGCGGATCGTTCCAGGCCAGCTCCATCTCCTCGCCGAACACCACCTCGAACCCGAACTCCTCCAGGGTGGCCTGGGCCACCGTCGGGTCCTCACCCACCACCAGAGGCACCACCGAGGGCACAGCACCCTCGCTGACCACCACGGTGATGATCCCTCCCAGGGCCACCGCCTCCCCGGCCGCCGGTTCGGTCTCGATGACGAACCCCTCCAGCACGTCCGCCGACGGGCGGCGCTCGATCACGATCTGCGACGGCTGGAACCCGGCGCCTGCGAGGGTGAACAGGGCGTCGCTCTCGGTCTTGCCCACCACCTCGGGCACGATCAGGGCGTCGGCGCCCGCCGACACCGTCAGGTCCACAGTGGCTCCCGAGAGCACCAGATCGCCCGCCGCCGGCAGTTGCCCGATCACCGTGTCCGCCGGGATCGTGGGCGACGCCTCGTGCTTGATCTCGCCCACCACCAGCCCGGCCGCTTCGATCGCCGCCCGGGCGTCTTCGAGGGTCATGTCGATCACCCGGGGGACGCTGACGTTGGCGGGACCGCCCGAGACCAGCAGGGTCACCTCGGCACCCTCCTCGGCGGCGGTGCCCGCTGCCGGATCGGTGCCGGCGGCCAGCCCGGCGGCGATCTCGAGGTCGGCGACGGTCTCCTCACCCACCCGGGTCAGCCCCGCCTCGTCCAGGGCGAGGCGGGCCTCGGTGAGGGTCATCCCCCGCACCTCGGGGATGGTGAGGCCGGTCGGATCGCCACCACCCCCGACCATCTTGAGGATCAGGATCAGGCCCAGCCCGAGCAGTGCCGCCGCCGCCAGGATCCCGATCGTGATCGTCGTCCGGTCCATCCGGGGCGGCTCGTCGTACACCTCGTAGGCGTCCTCGTACTGGGGCCGGGGCGGTTCGTAGGGCTCCTCGAACGGCGACGCCGCCACGGCGGTCATCACCCGGGTGGGGGCCTCGTTGCTGGGGGAGGCAAGCGGCACCTGCCCGGCGAGCACCCGGCGCAGGTCGTCGGCCATCTCGGCGGCCGACTGGTAGCGGTCGTCCGGGTGCTTCTCCAACGCCTTGAGCACCACCGCCTCCAGGCCGGCGGGGACGTTGGGGTCGCGCCAGGAGGGCGGCTCCGGATCCTGGCGGACGTGCTGGTAGGCGACTGCCACCGGGCTCTCCCCAGTGAAGGGGGGCGCCCCGGCGAGCATCTCGTACAGGACCACCCCCAGCGAGTACAGGTCGCTGCGGGCGTCGGCGACATGTCCCTGTGCCTGCTCCGGGCTGAAGTAGGTGGCGGTCCCGATCACCGCCCCGGTGCGGGTGAGGTGCTCGGTGTCGTCGAAGGCCCTGGCGATCCCGAAGTCGGCCACCTTCACGGATCCGTCCGGGGTGAGCAGGATGTTGGCCGGCTTGATGTCGCGGTGCACCAGGCCCTGGGCATGGGCCGCCGAGAGGGCGGCCGCCACCTCGTACCCGATCTCCGCCACCCGGCGGGGCAGCAGCGAATCCTCCGAGCGGATCACGTCGCGCAGGTTCCGCCCCTGGACCAGCTCCATCACCATGAAATAGGTGCCGTCGTCCTCGCCCCAGTCGTGGACCGCCACCACCCCGGGGTGGGTCAGGTTGGCTGCGGCCTGCGCCTCACGCCGGAACCGCTCCACGAAGGCGTCGCTGGCGGCGTACTCGCCGTGGAGGATCTTGACCGCCACGTTTCGCCCCAGGCGCTCGTCGCGCCCCACCCAGACGTCGGCCATCCCCCCGCGTGCGATGTGGGAGATGAGGGCGTAGCGGCCCAGAAGGACACGGGATTCGTCCACGGCGGGGAATGGTAACCCCAGGTGGTGGAACCCATCGGATGCCGCTCAGCCGGGCGGGCTGGGCACCAGGGTCGACTCGTCGAGCACCCGCACCGGCATCGGCTGGCCGAACCCCTCGCACAGGGCCTCCTCGCCGTCCCCGCACCACACCAGACGCCCGCCGGAAATGGTCGATCGTGGTGTGGTCGAGGTCCCCCGTGACTGGTAGGCTGACCGCCAATCATCCCCGCCGTTCGTCTTCGGGCGAACAGGCGGGGTTTTCAATTCACTGGCGGATGTTGTAGTCGCGAGCGTCTTCGGACGACTGGTAGTCGTCCCGGTCGAGCCAGTGGCATCTCAGGTCAGCCCCACCGACGCGAAGACGGTTGCGACTTCCGGCCGGGCCGCGCCACGAAGCCACCTCCGGCCGCGGGCCGCCTCGAGCGTGGATCTCGAGGGCCGCCTCCAATGCGGGCACCAAATCGGTGTCGTTGGAGAACATGACTCCGACCTCGAACTCGCGCTTGATGCATCCCTGAATGAAATCCACGGCCAGCTGGACGTCCACACCCTTCTGGATCGGCACACCGTTGCGGTAGCGGAGTGTTCGATGCCGCACGACGGCACCGTTCCTCTCCAGCGTTGCGCATTGGCGCATGTGTGCAGCGTATGTACGCGGATCTCGGCTGTTGCTCGGGCGGCCCATGTACAGGCGTGCCTCACCAAAGACGCGGGGAATGCGAGACACACGCCTCGCCGCAATCCGGTGCCCTAGGGCGATGGGGTCGATTTGGCCCCTGGGTCGAGGATCTGCGTCTGTGAAGAACGCCTCCCGAGCGCCTTCGTAGACGTTCTGCCAGTCGTAGAAGACCACGAGGCGGTCGGCCACCTTGCTGGTCAACCAGGCTCGGCTCGAACCATGTCTTCACGAACAGCCGTCTCGAGCCTCCCGAGCACATCCCGGTTGGATCACACCGGGATGGCATTGCGCGTCTCCGCCGTCCGGGTCTCGGTCTCAGCAGTCTCGAATTCGCCGTGCGCCTTCTTGTCCTTCATGAGTAGTGCCAACCATGCCATCGGCCTGTGGCGAGGGGTAGACCTCAAGCTCTACAGGGCGAAACAGCATCTGAACGACCTGATGAACCTTGTCGCGCGTGTCGCGGCACGTGGTGAGTTCTACGACATCACCCGACATCCCGTGGAGGATGCGCGACGCGAGATGTTCCGGTTCGACGTCCGCAAGCCGATACCTGACGATGTTCCCCTCATCCTGGGTGATCTCTTGCACAACTGCCGATCTGCGCTCGATCACATGATTCATGCACTGTGGCTGAAGAATCGGCGAAAAGTGACGTCACGCGAGTTGCGTTTGCTCGGGTTCCCCATCGCCGCGAGCCTCAGCGAGTTCAACCCTGCTGAGAAGGTCGGCGGTGTATCCGCCGAAGCCTTCGCAGTCATCCAGAGGGTGCAGCCCTACAACCGATCTAGACCGGGACGCGACCCCCTCGCCCGGCTCCGTGAGCTGTCGAACGCCGACAAGCACCGCAACCTGAATCTCGCCTTCTGGCAGTTCCAATCGGTCGGGTGGATGGGTGAACCCGACGGGAAGTGGGAGTTCGTGACAGCCGACCGCCGGCTCGAAGACGGCACAGAGATCGCGGCGTTCTGCTGGCGTTCCGAGCCGAACCCGAACATCGACTTCGTCTTCTCCTGCGAGGTGGTGATCAGCGAAGGCCCTCAACCCTTCAATCGGGTCGGGATCGTCGCAGGGAAGATCTGCAAGGCAGTCTGTGATGTCCGCGACTCCCTCGAACCGTTGTTGAGCTAGTCGCAGGTCGCCGTCGCTTGCGACCCTCGCACGGAGCTTGGATGGTTCCGATCCCATGAAATGCCGCTCAGCCGGGCGGGCTGGGCACCAGGGTCGACTCGTCGAGCACCCGCACCGGCATCGGCTGGCCGAACCCCTCGCACAGGGCCTCCTCACCGTCCCCGCACCACACCAGACGCCCGCCGAGCAGGGTCGCCGCCGTCGTGATCCCGAGCAGGCCCTCGGGATCCTCCCCGAACCCAAGCGGGTCGGCGGAGAACACCACCAGGTCGGCCAGCAGCCCCGGCTGGATGCTCCCCCGCACGCCCTCGTCGGAGGTGATCCAGGCGGCGGTGGCGGTGAGCGAACGGATCGCCTCTTCGATGGTGAGCAGCTGCGCCTCCCGTCCCTCCCAGGGCTCGGCACCCGACTCCGACCACCCGGTGACCGCCCCGTACACCATCCGCATCGGCGACTTGGAGGTGGGGCCGAGCACGAACCCCGGTGGCGGGACGTCGACGCTCCCCACGAGCGTGATCCCGGCCTCGATCATGTCCCGCCACCGCCACACGGTCTCCAGCCCGGTGTCGGCGATCATCTCCCAGAAGGGCGGGTCGAACGGGAACTCGGCCTCTATCCCGCCGAGTTGCACGGAGGCGGTGATCCCCAGGGCGACCAGCCTCTCCAGCTGATCGTCGCGCACCTCAACGGCGTGCTCGATGCGATGGCGATGGGGCCTGGGGTCGGCGGCGATCGCCGCCTCCAGGGCGTGGAGCATCTGGTCCATCGTGTCGTCGTCGACCACGTGGGCGGCGATCTGCCAGCCCGCCGAGTGCATCTCGGCCACCACGGCGTCGAGCTCCTCCTGCGAGTACTTGTCGATCGACCCCCAGGCCTCGTCGACGTACAGCTTCACCCCGACGATCCGCAGGTGGTCGCCGATCATGGTCCCGGGGGTCAACCCCAGCCCGCGGAACCACTCGAGGTACTTCTCCTCGCCCTGCGGGGCGTTGAGCGCCATGTAGCCGTCGACCCGGGCCCCCATCTCGCCGACCTCGGCCGCCGCCACCACGCCGTCCCACCAGTAGGGGTCGAGTGCCATCTCGGTGGTGCCGGTCCACCCCCGGGCGAAGAGCGCCTGGGTCACCTCGGGAGCACCGTGCAGGCCCACCCAGGCGCCGCCCCACACGTACCAGTGGGAGTGGGCGTCGATGAACCCGGGGTAGAGGGCGCGGCCCCCCAGGTCGACGACGCTGGTGGCGGAACCTGCCAGGGCCATGACCTCCGCCTCGGTGCCCACGGCGACGATGCTGTCGCCGGTGACCGCCACCGCCTCGGCCAGCGGAGGGTCGGCCATGGTGACGATCGGCCCACCTCTCAGGATCAGGTCCACCCCCGGCGGGAGCGAAGTGGTGGTGGTCGTGGCCGCCTTCGTCGTGGTGGTCGCCGGCGTCGTGGTGGCGGCCAGGGTGGTGGCCGGATCGGCCGAACCGCCGGAGCAGGCGGCGGCGACCAGGCACAGGGCGGCAAGCGCGCCAAGGTACCGGCGCCGGATCACTTCTCTTCCGAACCCGCCGGCGTGGCGTCCACCACCGCCACGGTCACGTTGTCGATGCCGCCGGCGGCGTTGGCCGCCGCCACCAGGGCGTCGGCGGCACCCTCCGGGTCGTCGTGCTCGGTCAGGATGCGGAGGATCTCCTCGTCTTCGAGCAGGGCGGTGACCCCGTCGGAGCAGATCAGCACCCGGTCGCCCGCGGCAAGTTCGTGTTCGAAGACGTCCACCTCCACGGTGTGCTCCAGGCCGACCGCCCGGGTGAGCACGCTGCGGTAGGGATGGGCCTCGGCCTCGGCCTGTGTCATCCGCCCGGCGGCCATCATCTCGGCGACGAAGGAGTGGTCGGCGGTGATCCTGGTCAGCGAGCCATCGTGGAGCAGGTAGGCCCGGCTGTCGCCGACGTGGCCCACCTCCACGGTTCCGTCGCCGTCGAAGATGGCGAGGGTGAGGGTGGTCCCCATGCCGCTGAGGCGAGGGCGCTGTGCCGCCGCCTCCTGGACCGCCAGGTTGGCGGCGTTGACGCGGATGGTCGCCGGCCCGGACACGGTGGCAACCGCTTCGATGGCGGCCGCCGAGGCGATCTCACCGCCGGCGTGCCCGCCCATTCCGTCGGCCACCGCCGCCACCAGGTGTTCCGCCTCGCCTGCGGTCCCGGGGTCGGGGAACACCGCATCCTCGTTCTGGTCGCGCACCAGCCCGGTGTCGGTCCGGGTCGCCCAGCGAAACCGCAGCGGGGCGGCACTCATCGGGGGACGCCGAGCTCGTAGCGGACCCCACCGAACGAGATCACGTCTCCAAGGACGAGCGGTGTCGGTCCCTCCACCGGGCTCCCGTCGACGGCGGTGCCGTTGGAGGACCCCAGGTCGCCTATCCAGGTGGTGCCGGACTCGCGCCAGATGACGGCGTGGGTGCGGGAGACCTCCTCGTGGGGGATGTGGAGGTCGCTGGCGGTCGACCGGCCGGCGACGGCCCGGTTCACCCGGATCTCCAGTGAGGCGGCATCCGGATCGAGGGGATGCAGCGCCGCCCACGCCGGGCGGGTGCCCCTGCGGTTGGAGGCGGCCACCTGGATCTCCGAGCCGCGCTGCCCCGGGTCGATGGTCACCTCCACCTCGACCGGGCCCTCCAGCCGCCAGCCCCGCTCGGTGGCGGTCTCCTCGATGAAGGCGCACAGCTCGTCCTCCACCGCGGCCAGCGCCTCGGAGTCCACCGGTTCGCCCCCCATCGACACCTGATAGCGGTTGGGGATCGCCCATCCCCCGGTCACCTCGCGGATCTGCTCCTCGGCCCGGCGCAGGATCAGGGCGCCCAGCTCAACGGGATGGATGCGGCCGTGGAACAGCCGGGCCGCCAGGCCGTCCACCAGCCGCTCCAGGCGGCGCTCGATTTCCTTTGCCACACCCATCCCGGGAAGGCTAACGGCGCCCGGGGCGCTCCGACCGGCCCGTGGTACGATTCCCGGCCCTCGGGGGCGAGTGGCGGAATTGGCAGACGCGCAGGATTCAGGTTCCTGTGGGCTAACGCTCGTGGGGGTTCGACTCCCCCCTCGCCCACCCCGTGTCATACAGCCCTGCCGTCCGGAAGAAGCGGCGGCGCCGCCTTCTGGCCACACTCGCCCTGGTCGGGTCGTTCCTGGGTATCGCCTACGGCGTCACCCGGGCACAGAGCGACCAGGAGCTGGGGCGCGCCTACCTCGATCGTGCATTCGCCGTGGCCACCACCGCCTCCGACGTGTCGGAGCGCCTCACCGAACTGGTCACCGACGTCGAGTCGCTCAACCGGGCCACACTGCTGGAGAGGCTGGAGTCGATGGAGGCCGACGTGGAGGAGATGGTCGCCCTTCTCGACGATGCCGAGCCTCCCGGTTCGATGCTCGAGGCCAGCCTGTTCCTCAGGATCGCCGCCACCTCCTGGCGGTCAGGGATCAGCGACGCCCGCCAGGGGATACTCGCCCTCTCCTCCAACCCCCTCGACGAGCAGGGGGTGCAGTCGCTCACCCGGGGCCTCACCGACCTGCGGGTCGGCGACCGTGCCTACAGCGGTTTCCGCGGCGCCCTGGGCGACGTCGACACCACCCTCCAGGGCGGGCCGTTGCCATCGGTGGCGTTCGTCCCCACCGCCGACGACTCCCTGTTCGACCCGCGCGACCTGGCGCGGCGGATGTTCGTCGCCGGGACCATCACCCCGGTGAACGACCTGGCGGTCGCCGACCTCAAGCTGGAGCCGGGAGCGGTGGGGGAGTCGGGTGGACTGCCGGTGCTGGCGGTCACCGCCGATCAGAAGGCCGAGGTGACGGTCACCAACCGTGGCAACGTGCCGGCAACGGGGATCGTGGTCCGGCTCTCCCTCCTCTCCAATCAGGGCGGCCTCTACCAGGCGGAACAGGAAGTCCCGAGCCTGGATCCGGGCACCGGGGTCTCGCTGGTGTACTCGGACCTTCCGGTGGTCAAGGGGGACACATACCAGCTGACCGTCTCCTTGCCCGCCGGGGACGACGAAGAGGACAATGACCTGGTGACGTTCCGCTTCCTGGTCAACCCGGACGGCTGATATGGCGGCCCTGATCGTCGCCCTGGTCGCCCTCGCCGTCGGCGCCGTCGCCCTGGTGGTGACCCTGCAGGAACGCCGGCGGTTCGCCAACCTCCCCCGGGACGCCAACCTGCTCGACCAGATTCGCCGCCTCGACGAGGATCTGGCCATGGTGGAGGCTGCGGTGGCCCGGATGCAGCCGGTGCTCAAGTCGCTGGTGGACCGGATGCCGGGGGCGATCCGCTACGCCGCCGTGGTCACCTTCGACGCCAACGACGAGCGCACCGGGCACCTCTCCCGGGCGATCGCCCTGCTCAACGAGCGCAAGGACGGCCTGGTGATCACGCTGCTCCATGGCCCCCGCCAGTCGTTGTTCTTCACCAAGATGGTCGTCGAAGGCGCCGGCGTGGAGCCACTCTCCATCGAGGAGGAGACCGCCGTGCGCCGGGCCCTCGGCGCCGAGTAGCCGGGCCGCCCGCCTCCCGCCGCCGACCTACCATCCCCCCGTGATCGACGTCACCCTGCTGCGCACCGACCCCGAGGCCCTGGCCCGCTCCTTCACCCATCGCGGCCTGGAGGTGGACGTCGCCGCCCTGGTCGCCCTCGACGAGGAGCGACGCAAGGCGCGGGTGGCCGCCGAGGAGATCCGGGCCGAGCAGAACCGGGCGGGGAAGGAGATCTCCCGCCTCTCCGGGGAGGAGAAGCAGGCCGCCATCGCCGCTGCCGCCGACCTCGCCGACCGCTACCGGGAGGCCCTCGCCTTCGCCGACGAGCTCGACGCCCGCTTCGACGAGGTGTGGGTCCCGCTGCCCAACCCGCCCCATGGGTCGGTCCCCAGGGGTGGCGGCGAGGAGGACAACGTCGAGGTGAAGCGGTGGGGCGATCCGCCGGCATTCGGGTTCACCGCGCTCGACCACGTCGACCTGGGCGAGCGGCTGGGCATCCTCGATGTGGATCGCGGGGTCAAGGTGTCGGGATCCCGGTTCGCCTTCCTCAAGGGGCAGGCGGTCCTGCTCGAGTTCGCCCTGGTCCGCTGGGCGCTGGACCGTCTCGGAGCCGAGGGTTTCACCCCGGTGGTGCCCCCGGTGCTGGTGCGCGACCAGGCACTGTTCGGGACCGGGTTCTTCCCCGGGGCCCGGGAGCAGGTGTACGCCGTCGGGGTGTCACAGGAGGATGGGAGCGTCCAGGCCGACGACCTGTTCCTGGTGGGCACCGCCGAGGTGCCGCTGGCGGCGATGCACGCCGACGAGATCCTCCCCGGCGGCGACCTTCCCCTGCGCTACGCCGGGTTCTCCACCTGCTTCCGGCGCGAGGCGGGGACCTACGGCAAAGACACCCGGGGGATCTTCCGGGTTCACCAGTTCGACAAGGTGGAGATGTTCTCCTTCGCCCGCTCCGAGCGGTCGTGGGAGGAGCACGAGGCGCTGCTCGCCGTCGAGGAGTCGCTGATCCAGGCGCTGGGGATCCCCTACCGGGTGGTGAACGTGTGCAGCGGCGACCTGGGCGACTCGGCCGCCAAGAAGTACGACATCGAGGCCTGGTTCCCCGGCCAGGGCGGGTACCGGGAGATCACCTCCTGCTCCAACACCACCGACTACCAGGCGCGTCGCCTGAAGATCCGCTACCGCGACGAGGGCGGCGACCCGACGGTGGCCCACACCATCAACGGCACGGCGGTGGCGGTGGGCCGCACCCTGATCGCCCTGCTGGAGAACGGCCAGCAGGAGGACGGGTCGGTGCTGCTCCCCGAGGTGCTCCACCCCTACACCGGCTTCGAGCGGCTGTCGTGAGCGGTCGGGAGGTGTTCTCCCGGATCGCCCGGCGCTACGACCGGCTCAACCGGATCCTGTCGCTGGGTCGGGACGACGATTGGCGCCGCACCGCCATCGCCCACCTTCCCCCGGGGCGGGTGCTCGACCTGGGGGCGGGGACCGGGGCGGCCAATTCCGACTTCGGCGACCGGGAGGTGGTGGCGCTCGACCCGGCGCCGGGGATGCTCGCCCTCAATCAGGCTCCGCTGCGCGTGGTGGGAAAGGGGGAGCGCCTCCCCTTCCCCGACGGGTCGTTCGACGGGGTGTTCTCCGCCTACGTGGTGCGCAACCTGGACTCCCTGCCCGAGACCCTGGCCGAGGTGGCGCGGGTGCTGCGACCGGGCGGCGTGGCTGCGATCGTCGACCTGGGGCGTCCGGAGCGGGCGTGGAAGCGGCGGTTGCACCGGGCGGGGACGGCGGTGGTGCTGCCCCTCGCCGGTCTGGCGGTGGGGGCGTTACGGGAGTATCGATACCTGCATCGCAGCCTGGACCGGCTGCCGCCGCCGCAGGTCCTCTACGCCGGGGGGCCGCTGCCGGTGGAGCGAGTCTGGAGGATGGGCCCACTCGGGTTCGTCTACGGGGTCGTGCTGCGCAAGCCGGGCGGATGAGGAGCGGAGGGCCGTGGCGGAGGGAGGGGGATTCGAACCCCCGTGGCGACTTTCACCGCCAACACGCTTTCCAGGCGTGCGCACTAGGCCAGACTATGCGATCCCTCCGGAATGGCCGCGAGTGTAGGAGAGGGCATGGACGTCGAACCATATGAGGCGGCGATGCGGCTGGCACTCGAAGAGGCGCGCTCAGCCGTCGAACACGGTGACGTGCCGGTGGGTGCGGTGCTCCTCGACTCGTCCGGGGTGGTGGTGGCCCGGGATCACAATCGCAAGGAGGAGCGGGCCGATCCGACCGCCCACGCCGAGATCCTGGTCCTCTCCGCCGCCGCCCGCGCCGCGGGGGACTGGAGGCTGACCGGCCACACGCTGGTGGTGACGCTCGAGCCGTGCGCCATGTGCGCCATGGCGGCCGTGTGGGGCCGGGTGGAGCGGATCGTGTATGGGGCGCCCGATCTGAAGGCGGGGGCGGCTTGGAGCCTGTACAACGTCCCCCAAGACGAGCGGCTCAACCATCGATGCGACCTGGTGGCCGGGGTGCTCGCCGAGGAGGCGGGGAACCTGCTCGAGGCGTTCTTCGAGGGGCAGCGGGGTCGACCCGGCTGAGCGCCCCTACACTTTCGGCGGCCGGAGCCGATCCCGCATGAGGGGGCGTCGGTCGAGTGGAGGGGTGGCCGAGCGGTCGAAGGCGGCAGTCTCGAAAACTGTTGGGCCGGGTTACCGGTCCCGTGGGTTCAAATCCCACCCCCTCCGCCAGTACGGCTGCCGCCCCAAGGTCTGCGATGATTCCCCGTGGAGGGATGGCCGAGCGGACTAAGGCGGCAGTCTTGAAAACTGCTGGGCCTTTCGGGGTCCCGTGGGTTCGAATCCCACTCCCTCCGCGATCCGTCCCGGAGGGGGCGGCATGGAGAGATGGCCGAGTGGTCGAAGGCGCTCGCCTGCTAAGCGAGTAAGGGGTGTAAAGCCCCTTCGAGGGTTCAAATCCCTCTCTCTCCGCAACTCCTGGGGGTCCGGTCGTGGGTCCGTTTCCCCCTGCATGGGGCGGGGTTTCCTCCCCTTCGCAGTGGGGTGAATCCGTCGCGGCGACGGCCCGGTGTTTCCTCCCCCCGCAGGGGGGAGTACGGCGAAGCCGGGCGGGGGGCAGGAGCAACGGTGATCGGGACCCGGCCTTGCCGTGGGTGATGTCGCGTGGTGCCCCCTCCGGCCCTTCGGGCCACCTCCCCCTTCGGGGGAGGGAACCTCTGCGCCAGCCCTTCTGACCTTGGCCAGTGTTCGCGCACGATGACGACCGTCTTCCACCAAGGCCGCCAGCGACTCATCATCATCGTGTGCCCAGACCTGCCCACTCGCTTCGCGCCGCCGCTCGGGCCAGGAGCCTGCGACGCGAGCAGACGGTTTCGGAGGCGAACCTCTGGGGAGGGATCGCGCGCAGACAGGCCGGTGCCAGGTTTCGTCGCCAGGTGCCGATGGGCGAGTGGATAGTCGACTTCGCCTGCTTCGACCCGAAGCTCGTGATCGAGGTCGACGACCCCTCGCATGACTGGAGGGACGAGGCGGCGCGTACCGCGTACATCGAGTCGCTCGGCTTCATGATCCTGCGATTCGACAACGCCGAGATTGCCGACGACGCAGCGGCCGCCATCAACACGGTGGCCGGCTGGGTCGAGGCACTGCGCCGCGGGGAGGATCCGAGGCTCGACTGAGTAGACGACACTCCCTGCCCACGGTCGGAGTGGTACTCCGACGTGGCGACGGCTCGGTGTTTCCTCCCCCCGCAGGGGGGAGTACGGCGAAGCCGGGAGGGGGGCAGAAGCAACGGTGGTTGGGACCCGGCCTTGCCGTGGGTGATGTCGCGTAGTGCCCCCTCCGGCCCTTCGGGCCACCTCCCCCTTCGGGGGAGGGAATCTCGCCGGACCTGTGTTTCGCCTTGCCCCCTCCGGCCCTTCGGGCCACCTCCCCCTTCGGGGGAGGGAATCTCGCCGGACCTGTGTTTCGCCTTGCCCCCTCCGGCCCTTCGGGCCACTTTCCGGGGGAGGGAATCTCGCCGGCCCTGTGTTTCGCCTTGCCCCCTCCGGCCCTTCGGGCCACTTCCCGGGGGAGGGAATCTCGCCGGCCCTGTGTTTCGCCTTGCCCCCTCCGGCCCTTCGGGCCACCTCCCGGGGGAGGGAACGTCGCCGCCGGCCCTTCGGATCTCCGATCTGATCGCCAGTGGGGAAGGGAGGCTCACGGTTTCCTCCCCTTCGCATGGGCCAGAAACACAGCAGTGATCGAGCCCCCGCCGATCGCTACCCTTCCCTGCGATCGTGCTAGGCGGGGCGCTAGGGGTGCCCTGAACCCGAAACCCTCTATACGCGGGGCCGAATCCCCGCCCGAGGGTCGTCCATGGTCGGGTCAGCGCCGGACACGTGGTGTTGAAGGCCGGGTCCCACGCGGCGGGGCGCCGTGAAACGGGTCAGGTCCGGAAGGAAGCAGCCCTAAGCGGTCAGCCCTGGGTGCCGTGGGTGCGCCTGGTCCGAGCCGTCGGTCCGGAACGCGCCGGTTGTGGCGATTCGAAGGCGGGGTGCACGATCCCTTCAGACGCTTCGGCGCGCCGGTTCTCATCGCATCTTCATCTTGCGGTGGGAACCTTGGGCCGGGGCCGAGCGTCCTCATCGACAGCGAACCAGGAGACACCATGGCTGCAAAGAAGAAGGATGCGGAGGCCACCACGGCGGAGACGGCCCCTGCGCCAGAACCGGCGGAACCGGCCGCTACCCCCGCCGATCCGAAGCAGGACCGCACGATGGTTTGGGCCATGACCTTCCTCGTCGCCGTTGCCGTGTTCGCCGGCGGGTTCGTCATGGGTCGCACCACGGCCGAAGAGAACTCGACGGCGCTTCCTTTCCCGTTCGACGACCTCCCTGGAGAGTTCCCCGGCGACGGCCCGTTCGGCGGGGACGGCCCGTTCGGCGGGGACGGCCCGTTCGGCGGGGACGGCCCGTTCGGCGGGGACGGCCCGTTCGGCGGGGACGGCCCGTTCGGCGGTGACGGCCCGTTCGGCGGATGGGAGCACGGGTTCACCTGCGTGCCGCTTCCGGCACCTGGTGACGGTTCCGGCGACGAGGCGCCTCCGGTCGTGATCGACGCCGGCGGCTACCTCGGAATCGGCGGGGTCGACAGGCGCGCATCGGTCCAGGTGGTGGAGGTCGCCCCGGGCTCTCCCGCCGACGAGGCCGGGATCGAGCCGGGGGATCGCATCATCTCGTTCGACGGTACCGCGGTCGAGTCGATGGACCACCTGGCCCGGATGGTTCGCTCCACACATCCCGGAACCGAGGTGGAGGTCGTGCTCGGTGGCGGTGGCGGTCCCCGCACGGTGACGGTCACCATCGGTGAGCGACCCGACCAGGGCTGAGTGACGCCGGGCAGGGCGATACCCTGCCGGGATGCGCCGGCTGCTGATCGCCCTGCTCCTGGTCGCCGCCTGCGGCGACGGCGCGACGGGTGACCTTCCCTCGGCCACCGATCTGTTGCCGCGCGCCGCCGAGGCGATGGCCTCCGTGGAGTCCGCCGAGTTTCAGATGACCGCATCGGGTGCCCCGGTTCTCGTCACCGGGCTCGGGTTCGTCTCTGCCACCGGCGCCTACGTGGCGCCGGACCGCGCCTCGGCTGCCCTCCAGATGAAGGTCGGCGACCTGACCGTCGAGCTGGCAACCGTCTCGGTTGCAGAACGGACCTGGATCACCGAGCCGCTGACGGGCGCCTGGAACGAGCTCACCCCCGGCACCGGGTTCAACCCGGCGATCGTCTTCGGGAGCGACGGCTGGGTGGCGGTCCTCTCAGGCGGGCTCGCCGACGCCCAGGTCACCGGGAGCCGTGACGGCGCCTATATGGTGGAGGGCACCGCCTCTGCGGAGCGGGTCGACTTTCTCACCGCCGGCCTGGTCGAAGGGCAGGCCGTGCGGATCACCCTGCTGGTCGATGCCGAGACCTCACGGTTGCGCCAGGCCGACTTCACCACCGACGACGATGCTGGCGAGACGTCGTGGCGGATCGTGCTCGGTCCCTACGACGGGCCGCTCACCGTCACGCCCCCGGGCTGATCGTGGGCGGACGGAGACGGGCTTCGGCGGGCGCGGTGCTCGCCGTCGTCGGGTTCGGCGTCTTCGTCGCCGCCGACGACCTGACCGTCGCCACCACGATGCTGCGCCAGATCATCGGCGACCTCGACATCCCCCTGCCCGAAGGGTTCGACCGCGCCGCCTGGATCGTCAACGGATACCTGATCGCCTACGTGGCGGTGATGCCGATCGCCGGTCGCCTTGGCGACGTCTTCGGACGACGGCGCGTGTTCGTCACCGCCCTTGCCCTGTTCGGGATCGGCTCGCTGCTCATCCCCCACGCCACCACGCTGGGACCGTTCCTGGCGGGACGGGTCCTCACCGCCCTCGGAGGCGGGGCGATGGTCCCGGTGGCGCTGTCCGCCGTCGGCGACGTCTACCGGGAGGGGGAGCGGGGCCGAGCCCTGGGCATCCTCGGGGCCCTGGAGACCCTGGGGTGGGTGTGGGGCCCGCTGTTCGGCGCCCTCCTGGTGCGGTTCCTCGACTGGCGCTGGCAGTTCCACCTCAACGTCCCGCTGGCGGTGATCGGCATCGGGCTGGCTTGGTGGGCGATGCGAGACCTGGGTGAGCCACAGCCCGGGCGGCGCCTCGACCTCCCGGGTGCCGCCGCCATGACGATCGGGCTTGTGGCCCTGGCCACCGGCCTCCTCGAGCTGGGCGACATCGCCACCGCATCCGACCTGGCCGGGCTCGGCCGGTCGGGCGGGATGCCGGTGTGGCCGCTGTTCCTGGTGGGACTGTCCTCGCTGGCGGTCTTCGCCGTCTGGGAGAGGCGGGCTCCCGACCCGCTCCTGGAACCTGCCGTCGTGGGCTCGGGGGAGGTGCCGGTGGCCCTCGTGCTGAACCTGCTTCTCGGCGCCGTGCTGGCGGTGGCGATGGTCAACGCTCCGCTGTTCGTCAACCTGGTGGTGGAGAACGACCTGAGGAGGGCGGCGGTGGTGAGCGGATGGGTGCTCACCGCCCTCACCGCTTCGATGGCGCTCACCTCCCCGGTAGGGGGATGGCTCACCGACCGCACCTCGCGGCGTCTCCCCGTCCTGACCGGGGCGGTGATCGCCACCGTCGGACTGGCTCTGGCCGGGTTGCAGTGGCAGGTGGGGGTGTCGGCCTGGGCGATGTCCGCTCATCTGGTCATGGTGGGCGGAGGGTTGGGGCTGATGACCGCCCCCATCACCGCCGCCGTGGTCGACACCGTTCCCGCCGACCGTCGCGGCGTGGGTGCTGCCCTGGTAGTGGTGGCCCGGCTCGTGGGGCTCACGGTTGGCCTCGCCGGGCTGACCGCCTGGGCCCTGCACCGCTACGGCACGCTGCGCAGCGAGATCGTGCTCCCGCCGCTCACCGACCCGGCGTACCCGGACGCCGCCGCAGCCGCCCAGGCCAGTCTGTCGGCGACGGTCCTGGCCGAGACCTTCCTGATCAGCGCCGCCGTGGCGCTGCTGAGCGCCGTCGTGGCCGCGTGGCTCAGGACGCAGAGGGCGTCGACTGCGACTCCACCCACTCGGTGACCAGATCGCCGAGCACCTCCAGCGGCACCGCGCCCGATTCGAGCACGGCGTCGTGGAAGCCCTTGATGTCGAAGCTGCTCCCCAGCGCCTCCTCGGCCATCTTTCGCTGGCGGAAGATCTCGCGTTGACCGATCTTGTAGGCCAGGGCCTGGCCGACGTACCCGATGTAGCGGTCCACCTCGTTGGCGATGTTGTTGGTCGCCAGGGGGGAGTTGTCCTCCAGGTACTCGATCGCCTGGCGGCGGCTCCACCCCATGGCGTGCAGGCCGGTGTCCACCACCAGGCGGCCCGCCCGCCATGAGTCGAAGGCGAGGACACCCATCCGCTCCAGATCGCCCGAGTACAGGCCCATCTCCTCGGAGAGGCGCTCGGTGTACAGCCCCCACCCCTCGGTGTAGGCGGTCATGAGGGCGTGGCGGCGATAGGAGGGCAGACCCTCCAGCTCCTGGGCGAGCGCCAGCTGCAGGTGGTGGCCGGGGATGCTCTCGTGGAAGGCGAGGGCCTCCGACTCGAAGCGGGTGCGGGTCTCGGGCTGGGAGAGGTTGATGAAGAAGATGCCGGGCCGGGAGCCGTCGTCGGCGGGTGGGAAGTAGTAGGCGATGGTGGTGTCCTCGGCGCCGACCTCGGGTACCGGCTGCACGATGCACGGGGCCTCGGGCAGCCGACCGAACCAATCCGGGACCGCCTGGCGGGCCCTCTGCAGAGCGCTCTCGGCGGCCTGATGCACCTCCTCTGCAGTCCGGAAGCGGAGGTCGGGGTCGTTGCGTAGGCGGTCGTAGACGATGGGGATGTCGTCGGTTCCGAGCACCTTGGCGCCGAGGTCGCGGTACTCGTCCTCGAGGGCACCGATCTCGTCGAGGCCGATGCGGTGCACGTCGGCGGCGTCGAGGTCGAGCGAGGTGTAGCGGTGCACCGCCCGCCGGTACACCTCCTCGCCGTCGGGGAGCCAGCACACCCCCGAGCGCTCAGGGGGCCGGGCTGCCGGCAGGATCTCGCCGGCCACCGCCTCCCGATATCGGGCGAATCCGGGGGTGACCGAGTCTGTGATCTGCTCCGCCATGGCGTTGCGCCAGCGCTGTCTCTGCAGGTCGTCCCAGGACTCGGGGAGCGTGATCTGCAGGAACGGGTTCTTGTTCATCGGCAATGCGGCGTAGGCGTCGAGCTGGCCGATGACCTTCTCGACGGAGATCCGGGGCGGAGTGCGGCCGGAGGCCACTCCCTGGCGGTGACGCTCGATCGCCTGGTCGAAGAGCCTGCCCACCTTGGAGGCCTTCTCCACGAACGCCCATGCGTGGGCGTCCTCCATGGCCCTCAGCTGAGGGATCCCCTGAATGATGTCCATGTGGATCCCCAGCATCGGATCCACCGTGATTTCGGCCATCCGGCTCTGCAGGGAGCCCCTGATCCCTTCCACCTCGGCGAGCAGGACGGCGCGTCCTATGCGGTCCTGGCGGTCCAGGTTGATCGGATCGATGGCGGCCGTCTGGTCGGCTATCCCGCCCAACGCCTCGATCAGGGCGTCCTCGCGTTCCCGGGAGAGGTCTTCGACCTCGGCGTCGAACCGATGGTCGCCGAGGAGGCTGGCCCACATCGGGCTGCTCTCCAGGGCGAGGTCCCAGAACCTGCTGCCGAGGCGTTCGAGTTGCTCGTTCATGCCACCTCCCGGGTTGCAGGAACCTTAGGTTCGGCCAGGAGGTGCCTCGCCGCCGGGAGCGACGAGGCACAATCCATCCATGAAGGTGGCCTTCTCGCCCGACAAACGGACATGGCGGCCGTCGCCTCTGGTGGGGCAGGTGGTCCTGGTGACCACCGTGAACGAGGACGGGACCTCGAACGTCGCCCCGAAGTCGTGGATCTCGATGATGGTCCTGGAGCCGCCGACGCTCGTGCTGGGCTGTTCGCTGGGGCACTGGACCGCCAGCAACGTGCTGCGCCAGGGAGAGTTCGTGGTGAACGTGCCGCCGGCGGAGCTCGTGGAGCGAGTCTGGGCAGCGCACGCCCTGCCGCATCCCCGGCCGGTGGAATCGGCGGGTTTCACCCCGATCCCGGCGAGCACCGTGGCGCCACCCCTGGTGGAGGAGTGCCGGGCGCACCTGGAGTGCCGACTCGAGAGGCACCTCGTCTTCGGTGACGAGGTGGTGCTGTTCGGGGAGATCGTGGCCGCGAGCATCGACAGGTCGGTGGTCGAGACCGAAGACCCCTACGAGTCGTTGCACACCTTCTTGTACCTGGAGGGTGGGACGTACGGGGTGGTGGAGCGTTCGCATCGGGTTCGGTAGGTCGGGGCGGCCGCAGGGCCGGAGGGGGCACGGGCGCGACCCAGATCCGGTGACATGCCCTCCCCCGTAAGGGGTGGTGGCCCGGAGGGCGGGAGGGGGCACGAGCGCGACATCACCTGCAGCGACACCGGGTCAGGCTGCTGTTGCTCTCTCCCCCCTCCCGGCTTCGCCGAACTCCCCCCTGCGGGGGGAGGAAACACCGGCCCGAGAGGTCGACGACGGCGTTCCCTGGTTCGGAGGGCCGGAGGGGGCGCGGGCGCGACGATTTCCTGGCGGGGTCTGCCCCCTTCGGGGTACTCCGCGGCGGGGGGAGAGAGGCAACGAACGATTGGATTTTTCGGATGTAGGGTCACCCGATGCCTGAGCAGATCTCTGTCGCCACCATCCTCCTGCTTCTGATCGCCGCCTGCGGAGGGGATGCCGCCCCGGCCACAACATCGAACCCCGCCACCACGACCTCTATTACCCAGGCGGCGACCACCACTACGGCGGCGCACACGAGCTCGTCGACCCCATCGACTTCGACCTCGGTCGCAGTCGAGGCCGCCGACGTCGTATTCCTTGGTGGTGACATCGTCACGATGGACCCCGACCTCGGCACGGTGGAGGCGATCGCCATCAAGGGAGATCTGATCCTCGCCGTGGGCACCGCAGCCGAAGTCGAAGCCCACATCGGCAGCGCCACCACGGTCATCGATCTCGGCGGCCGCGTGGTCGCCCCCGGGTTCGTCGACGCCCACACGCACATCCTCACCGACATGGGCGGGATCGCCGCCGGGCAGGTGCTGGCGCTGGAGAACGGCATCACCTCGCTAGGCGACGCCTCGATCGAGCCAGGGCTCCCGGAGGAGTTCATCGCCGCCTCCGCCAGTGGGGAGCTTCGGGTGCGCACCACGCTGTACCTGACGAGGACCGATCCATGTGGCGACGAGTTCGGTACCTGGTACGAGGCGCTCGCCCCCGATTCGGTGCTCGGCGACAGGGTCCGGGTGGGGGGCGTCAAGATCTTCGCCGACGGGGGCGTGTGCGGATTGCTGGCCTCCAGCGAGGTCTTCCTCGTCGGTTACGAGGTCGGTGCTCCGTATCACGACCTCGAGGTCCTCACCGGGTGGATTCGGGATGCCGACGCCGCCGGTTATCAGGTGATCATCCATGCCCAAGGTGATCTCGCCATCGCCCAGGCGCAGGATGCCTACGCCGAGGTGCTCGCCGGCGGCCCGAACACGAGGCGGCACCGGATCGAGCACAACGCCATCGTCACCGAGGCGGTCGTCACCAGATACGGAGAGCTGGGGATCGTCCCCACTCTGTTCGGCATGTCGTCGGCGTGTATTCCGGACATCGGATGGACCGACTTCTACAAGGAGTACGGGGATAGGCCGATCGACATCGTGCAGGCAAACCCAGGTCTGATCGTCGCCTGGCACGGTGACGACCCGTCTCTGCCGCCGGTGAGTCCGATCATCGAGCTGTTCAGCCTGGTCACCCGGGCCAACATCGCCGAGGACGGCAGCGTGTGCGAGCCGCCCGCCTGGATGGCCGACGGCGGGGTGACGGTCGAACAGGGTCTGGCGATGATGACGATCAACTCGGCGTACGCCTTGCATCAGGACCACCTGGTGGGATCACTGGTCCCGGGGAAGCTGGCCGACCTGATCGTTCTGACCGACAACCTGCTGACCATCCCGGCGGACCGGCTCCCCTCGGTGGAGGTGCTGGCGACCATCATCGGAGGGTCGGTCGAGTACTGCGCTGCCGGCGCCGAGGCCATCTGCCCCGGATAGGGGACCCGACCGAGTCTGGCGAGGTTGCCTCCCGAATGGGGAGAAGACCCGGAGGGAGCAGGGGTGCGACCGTCTCGATCGAAGGAGTTTCGCACAGCACGCCCGGAGGGACTCGAACCCCCAACCTCCGGATGCGTAGATCTCCAAAGGGCGTCCACGAGAGTCCACGCGGCCCGGGGCAACTGGCTTTCGAGTCCGGGGGAGTCCACAGAGGTCTGTACCGATCCACCGAGATTGGCTCCCAGCTTGGCTCCCGCGGCGAGAATGCTGGCTTGCGATGTCGCGATGTCGCGATATCATGACTGAATGGCCAAGCAGACCACCGTACGCCTCCCCGAAGACCTCGCCGAAGACGCCGAAGCCGTCGCCCGAGTCCAGGGCACCAGCGTCAACTCCCTGATCATCGACGCCCTCAGCGCCGAGATCGCACGGGTGCGCCAAGACGAGGACTTCACCAGCCGCGCCACGCGCCTCCTCGAACGCGACCGAGAGCTGTTGGAACGCCTCTCCGAGTGACCCGCTATGTCACGTTGGCCGAGTACTTCTGGCTGGCCGAACAAGTCACCGGGATCGACGCCGACGCGCTTGACCGGACCCCGGTTGTTGGTCCACCCGTTATGAGAGTTCTTCTGGGTGGTTGGTCCGCCATTGCCGGGCGTACTCGGTTGGGGTGAGCATCCCGAGGGCGGAGTGGGGACGGTAGTCGTTGTACTCCTCTCTCCAGTCGGCCACGAGGACCTGGGCTTCTAACAGGGTGTCGAACGCTTCGATGGACAGCAGCTCGTCGCGCATCCGGGACCCGTAGGACTCGACCCACGGGTTCTGCCATGGAGCGCCGGGATCGATGTAGGCGGTGCCGGCTCCGGTGAACCGGCACCAGTCCCGCAGGGCGTTGGCGGTGAGTTCAGGTCCGTTGTCGCAGCGGATGAAGCGGCGATGGGTTCCACGTTGGCCGACAATCTTGTCCAAGACACCAACGGTGGCGTCGGCGTCGATCGAGTAGGTCACCAGGTCGCTGAGTGATTCCCGGGTGTGTTCGTCGACGACGTGGAGGATCTTGATGGTCCGTCCCGTGGCGGTGACGTCGAACTGGTAATCGAGCGCCCACACATGATTGGGATGCTCGGCACGGAGCCGATCCGCCGGAGCGGTCGAGTCGCCGAGCCGTTGCCTCTTGCGCCGCTGTGCGGGCACCCGCAGGCCTTCTTCTCGCCACAGGCGCTGGACCTTCTTGCGGTTCACCGCCCACCCCTCACGCACCGCCACCGCGTGGGCCCGCCGGTACCCCCACCGGGGATGAGCCTTCGAGAACCGCCTCAGCCACCGGCGCAGACCACGATCAGGGTCCGGGTCGCTGCGGGTGTGACGTTGGGTGGAACGATGCTGACCGACGATCGCGCACGCCCGCCGCTGCGACAACCCCAACCGGGACGTCAACATGTCCACGGCACGGCGTCGCCTCGACGGGCTCACCAGTTTCCCCGGGCGATCTCCCGCAGCGCGTCGATCTCGAGCTCCTTGTCGGCCACGATCTTCTTCAACCGCCGGTTCTCACCCTCCAGCTGCTTGAGACGCTTGGCGTCGTCGGCCTTCAACCCGCCGTACTGGTTCCGCCACCGGTGATACGTCGCCTCCGACACCTCAAGATGCCTGGCAACCGCAGCCACATCGGCGCCCTCCCCGACAAGCCGATCCGCCTCCCGCAACTTGCGCACGATCTGATCCGGCGTATGTCGTCGTCTCGCCATCGTGATGATCCTCCTTCACCCACACAGTGTGGGCCTCGGACTCTCACCACGGATGGACCAATCTCAAAGGGTCAGGCCACAGGCACTCCGCCGCGTCGATCATGCTCGCCCAGGGAACCCCTCTGTGGGTCGTCTCCGAGGTGCTAGGTCACGCCTCGCTAGCCATGACGAAGGACGTCTACGGGCACCTCGTGGGCGACGAGAAGAAGGAGGCAACCGAGGCTATCGCCGATGTGCTGTTCGAGACCGACGTGCTACAGCAACACGACACCAGCCACGGAGCCTGACGCGTTCACGCAGCTGACGACTCCATGCAGCGTAGGAGCTTCATCACTCCGGCCCTAACGGGTCGATCGGATCGCCAGGGTTAGTGCAGCGACGATACGGGAACCTCTCCGTCTGAATCCAAGCTCTCGCATCATCTCTTCGATCATCTCGTCCTCGGTTCGAAGGAGCGTGTCGGATTGTATCCACCTCGCAAGTGACGCAAGCTGCTGATGCGAGTAGTCGGTGATCGGCAGACCCCGAGGGACCGTGGGCCTTGGGCCTCGGGTCCGGAAGCTAGGGGTCATGGCGGGCTGCGTGGGACTCGACGACCTTGGCACCGGCTCCTCATCTCCCTCCTCGTCGGACCGGCGTACCGCGTCGCGCCAGGCACCGAGAGCCCGCTGAGTCTCGGCCTCGGGGTTCCGGAACCACTCCGTGGACCAGATGCGGTGGAAGATCCATCCAAGTTCCTCCAAGACTTGCTGCCGGAGGCGATCTCGATCTCGTGCAGTGGTACTTGCGTGATACGAAGCTCCGTCGGCCTCTATGGCGAGAACCATGCGTCCTGGGTACTCGGGGTGTGATGCTGCGAAATCGATCCGGTATCCGCTGACGCCGAACTGTGGGGTGAGCGCAATGCCAGCCGCAGAGAGACGCGCATATACATCCAGTTCAAATGCATCCATCGGGTGTTGTGTGACCACGCCTTCGCCAAGTTCGCTTCCTCCGCTCGCGGCGTACGCCAGATAGTGACGAAGCAGTTCGACGCCTTGGGCAGATGACCGGTTGGGGTCCATGTCGTGCGACGAGAACGACGACACCAACGTCATGCGGCTCCGAGCTCGGGTGACCGCCACATTGAGTCGTCGCTCCCCGCCCTCCTGGTTCAACGGTCCAAATCGGTAAAGCAGACGGCCGTCTGCCTGTTTCCCGTACCCCACCGAAAGGATCACGGCATCGCGTTCGTCTCCCTGAACACGCTCGAGATTCTTCACGAAGAACGGCTCGGGTGCGGCCTCATCGAAGAAAGCGTCCAGCGAGCCGTCGCCATGATCCTGCAGGCGCCGACGTAAGGTCTCCTCGATGTTGTGGGCGTGGTGCAGGCCCATGGCGATTACTCCGAGTGACTCACCCGCCCGGTCCGACGCGTGCTCAAGGATGAGGTCAACAACGCGGTCCACCTCGTCCGGGTTGCTCCTCGTGCTGATCCCCGGGCTGGGACGATGGACAACGTGTACATGGCGCAGGCAGTCTCGACCTGCCACTCCAGGAAACGTCGTGAGAGCGCGGCCGTACAGGTGAGCGTTCGAGAAGGCGATCAACCGCTCGTCGCGAGATCGATAGTGCCACGTGAGCATGTACGGTCTCAGAGGCACCGCCAGTAGCACATCGATGATGGACTCGAAATTGGCCGAGGTGAGAGCCTGATCCATTTCCTCCTCCACCTCCTCGTCGATATCGGTCACCAGGAAGAAGGATGTCGGAGGGAGCTGGCGACGATCGCCAGCGACAATCGCCTGGTGAGCACGACCTAGCGCTCCGACTGCATGGGCAGGGGGCACCTGCGACGCTTCGTCGAATATGACCACGTCGAACAGTGTCCTCTCAGATGGGATGGCCTCAGCAACGAGAAGGGGCGACATTGTCCAGCACGGACGAAGCGCTGTGATGACATTGGGCGCCTGCTCAAGCAGCCCGCGCAGCGGTAGGTGTCCCCGTCTTCGACCTGCCTGAGCCTGGACCAGTCGGTTCTGTTCGGGATGGCCGTCGCGAGTCGCGACGGCTAGCTCAGCTGCCGCCCTCAGCACGCGCGCAGCCGTCGTGTCCAGGTGCTGCTTGTCCAGGTCGCGAAACTCCACAACGCGTCGAGCATGGAGTGAGCCGTCGAAGTTCGCGACATGAGGGTCACGTGCGGCCAACCGGTCATAGATGTTCTTCGCAACCACATAGTCGAAGGCGGCTGAGGCACCATCCACGTCGAGGTGACGACTCCTGACAGCTTCAAGCAGCGTCGTTAGTCCTGCCTCGTCCAAACGACCTTCAAGTTCGCGAAGGCGTGGTAGGCGATAGAGCCAGGCTTGGTCGGCAACGAGGTGATCGGTGGTCGATTGCAGGTCCGCATCGGAGTTGGCCGTCACATCACCCATCGCGACGAATGCGCCGAGCGCGGCCAGACCGTCCTGAAGCGTCTCGAAGGCATCACCGGCTGGTCCCGACTCATGAGCTCCATGTGGCTTGCCTCCGTCGACAGAAGCGACTGACCACTTTGTCTGCTGGTCCGATGCTGCTGCGATCAGCGAATGAAGGCTGCGAGTCCTAACCCTCTTGCCGTCTCTGAGTTCCGCACGCGCCCTCCTCTTGGCGGCGCGATAGCCCCGGCTCGTTGCGTGCGCCCAAGTTCGATAAACGGCGTTCCGGGCCGCCGGGTCCAGGGCAAGACGAATGCCCGTGAGATCCTGATCGAATAGTGACTCCTCGAAGACATCGAGTGTCGCTGACACGGCTGACACCAGCTTCAGCAGCCCGTCCCACTCCTCGATGGTGTCCGGCTTGCCCAGGCCTGTCGCGTTCAACAGCTGCGTGAGATGGTGCCGCGCCCGGGGCAACGAGTCCTGCGCTACGACAAGGGCTGCGTCATATGCCGCGCGTGCATCCTCGCCCGTCCTCACAACCGATACCGCCCAGGGCGTCACATCTGAAGTGAGTCGGGACCCACCGAGCTGGACCCACTCGAGAAGAGCCTCCCGCAGAGCCCGCCGCTCCAGATGCGTCAACTTGTCAACAGCGGCGTCGTTCAGCCTGACCGGAAGGCGGTTCTTCTCGCCAGCCGCAACCAACGCAGCCTGCAGCTCGTATGCCGAAATCTCCCACGGCGGTCTGCGATCATGCATCGCTTTCGCGTGGTCGTTCAGCACACGACGGCGTTCGATCAGGTCGGCATGAAGATCGCCTATCAACGGCTCCGGGATTGAGGCCACTCTTGAGAGCGAGTCACCGAGGAGTTGCGCAAGCTCCTTCTT
This sequence comes from Acidimicrobiia bacterium, assembly GCA_030584185.1. Classification (NCBI taxonomy): domain Bacteria; kingdom Bacillati; phylum Actinomycetota; class Acidimicrobiia; species Acidimicrobiia bacterium. The sequence goes on from CP129495.1 coordinate 1,466,979, forward strand.
GCTCTTCACACCGCCATGAAGGTCAAGAACGATGTCCGCGAGACCAACGGCTGTCAGACGCTTGGTAACAGCCTCTATGGCCGCCCTCTTCTCGGCAACAAACAGCACCCGCTTCTTGCGAGCGACAAGCGAGGAGATGAGATTCGCAATGGTCTGCGACTTCCCAGTCCCAGGCGGGCCTTCGATGACGATTGACTCACCCCCTAGCGCCGTGTTGATCGCCCAGTTCTGGCTGGCATCCGCGTCCAGCACGAGGAATTCGTCCGCGGGTGGTGTGGAGTCAGGGAGGGTTCGGTCGACATCGACCACACGCTCTCGCATGGCACGCTGAGCGTCCTCGTCACCGGCGAGCGACGCGATGATGTCGTTTGCGGCAAGCTGCTCGACCGAGCGCTCAAGGTCCATGACCATTGGCATCGTGGCGTAGGCGAAGTTCGCGAGAACGTAGACGTCGCTATCTACCTGGAATCCGGGGATTCGGGAACACATGGCGACAAGCGCACGACACAACGCGGCGACCGCCTCAACCCCGAGGGAGTCTGCCAACCCGTTGGCTGAGAGCTGATCGCTCATGTCGACACCGTGCTCCACCTGGAGGTGGTGGATCAACACAGGGTTGATCACAGGCTCGCCGGCAACAGACACCCTGAAGTCACTCTGTGAGGCGCCTACTGGCGTCAAGGCGATGGGGATCAGAGCCACTGGTGCCGCCGGGGTTGGTCCGTCGTTCTCCCAGGTTGCTCGTCCACCCCCGAGGAACAACGTGTCGATCCCTCGCTCCTCGAGGTTCTCCCTTGCCTTGCGAAAGATGTTCCTCGCGCGCTTCCCGAGGTCCGCTGGATCCTCGTGCGTGGGAAGTAGCGATCGAAGCTCGGTCGGGCGCCCGCCGAGAAGACGGTGAAGAGCCTGCTCGTCCACGTGCTCCAGGTGAGGGCTGACATCCAGCGTGCTCGCCCTAAAGTGGCGGTAGAAGAGAAGGCGGTTTCGTCCGCCCGTATCAATGAGCTGGGTCTTCCACCGTTCAATGGCTTGCCGCACGGTTTCGACCCGTCCCTCGGACGGTGGCGGCCTCGATGCGTCAGCCGGAGAAGGTGGTGGTACTGGCGCGGGGGGTGTCACAACTGGCTGCTTCTCCGACTTCGACGTCGCCTTGCGACGACCTGTCCTGGACCCACGAGAGCCAGTGGCGGTCGTTGCGGCGCTCCCCGCAGATACGGATCGAGTTCCCCGGCACCCGGGGTAGGACGGACACCCCCAGAACTGGCTCCCGCGATTCCAACCGCGACGAGCAGTGCGGAGCACCATACGCCGACCGCATCTGGGGCACCTCGGCTTCCCTCCTGCAACCATCCTCCTGCCTGATTGTGGCCGGGTCCATTCTGGCCGAAACTCTGCGAGCCCGCCTGGGCGCGAGGCGTCCTGCGAAAGATGTCGTGCTGATCGAGGAGATCGTCACTGGCGTGAAGAATGGCTCCCGAGAATGGCTCCCGCGGCATGGCGGCGACTCGAGCGCCGAAACCCCCGCGCGCCGAAACCCCCGCCTGAGCAGGGGTTTCGCGCGGCACGCCCGGAGGGACTCGAACCCCCAACCTCCTGATCCGTAGTCAGACGCTCTATCCAATTGAGCTACGGGCGCTTGGGTGCGAAAGGTACTACGCCGGAGGGTCGAATCGGAAGCCCGGGCGCACTCGAAGCCGCAGCAGCCCGGGAAGGATGCGGAACTCCATGGGGGTCAGGCCGATCAGCTCGCCGTCGGCCTCCACGGGGATTGGCCGGTCGCTCTCGATGCGACCCGCCATCCCGGTCATCTCGATGATCCGCGGGTTGGGAAGGTGGGATCCCTTGTAGATCTTCGGGACCAGGGTGAACGCCTGGCGCTTGGGGCCGGTGTTCACCTGGATCTCGGCGATGCCGTCATCGGTAGTCGAACCAGGCGAGATGTTCATCCCTCCTCCGAACCAGCGGGCATTCGCCACCAGGGCGTTGAACGCCCGGCCCCGGAAGGTCGCGCCGTCGGCGGTCACCTCCAGTGTCGTCTGGCGGTACCGGGCCAGCGCCGGCCAGAAGGCCATCACGTAGCGCGCCCGGCCCACCCGCCGGGGAAGACGCTCGGCGCCCCGCACCACCGAGGCGTTGAGCCCGGCCTCGGCCACGTTGACGAAGTAGCGGGTGAGCGGCTCGCCGTTCCGGCCGATGCAGTCGATCCGCCCCACGTCGAGCGGCACGACATCGCCCGCGATGCCCTCCAGCGACCCATCGGTGTGCGCCGGGAAACCGAAGGTGCGGGCGAAGTCCGCCCCCGAACCGGCGGCGACGACACCGAGAGCCGCCCCGCCGACGGGACGGTCTGCCGCCACCAGACCGTTGACCACCTCGTTGACCGTGCCATCCCCGCCCACCGCCACCACGGTCTCGGCACCACCCTCGGAGGCGCTTCGGGCGAGGTCGGTGGCATGGCCGGCGCCCTCGGTGATCGCCACCGTCGGGTCGATTCCGGCGGCGTGCAGTGCCTCGACGAGGCGGGGCAGCTCGCGTGACACGCGTCCGTTCCCGGCCCGGGGGTTGACCACGAGGGTGAGCGAAGGCACGGCGGGAGGCTACTCAGGGATCGCTACAGGAGCCCGCCAGACCCGCCGACAAGATCCCTGGCGAATACTGAGAGAAGGGGACCTCATGTCCACCCGTCGGGCGGCGCGCATGCGTCGCCGCGTGACATGGTTCGGGACGCTCATGGCAGTGATGGTGGCGGTGGCGATCCCGCTCTACCTGCTGGGAGCGTCGCGCGCCGTCCCCGTGCCGGCACACGCCCTCGCCTGGTGGGCGGTCGCCGTCGGGTTCCTCGCCACCGAGGTGTTCGTCATCCATCTCGACGTGCGCCGCGACTCCCACACCTCGTCCCTGTCCGAGATCCCCCTCCTGCTCGGCCTCGCACTCGCCTCCCCGGAGGCTCTGATCGTCGGAAGGCTGCTCGGTGCCGGGACCGCCCTGGTGCTGCATCGGGGGTCGCGCGGCGTGAAGCTCGCCTTCAACATGGCTCTCTTCTACCTGGAGACCTCGGCGGCCCTGTTCGTGTACCGGACGCTCCTCGCCGATCGGCCGCAGGCATCCCTGGGTGGACTCGCCGTCGGGGCCCTCGCCCTGGTGGTGGCCCTTATCCTCGGTGCGGTGCTGGTGAGCCTGGCCATCGTGCTCAACCAGCCGGGTCGACCCCTCGGAAGCGTGTTGCGCTCGATGGCCGCCGGCCTCGCCATCTCCACGGGCTCCACCGCCCTCGCCGTCGGTGGGCTGGCCCTCTACGCCATGGAGCCGTTGTCGCTGGTGGCCGTGGCCGCACTCGCCGCCGTGCTCCAGGGCTCGCTGCGCCTGTACGGATCGCTCAACACACGCTACGAGAACCTGGAGGCCGCCTTCGAGTTCACCTCGGCGATCGACGGTGCGGTGGACACCGAGGAGCTGGTCGACTCGACCCTGACCAGCGTCAAGGACCTGTTCGATGCCGAGTACGCCGAGGTCGTGTTGTCGCGAGGCGTCGGGTCCACCGTCACCACCCGTCCGGTGGAGGGGCCCGATCGTCTACACCCGGCCCCTCCTGCGGTGCTGGCGGCACTCTCCCAGTGCCTGGCCGCCGGCCACACGTCGTTCCTGCTCTCAGACGCACCCGAGGCGCTGGCCGACCACTATCGGGCCGAGGGCATCGAAGACGCCATGTTCGTCTGCCTCGAGGGCGGGGGAGGGACCGCCACCCTGATCGTCGTGGGGAACCCGCGCGGAGCCGATTTCACCCGCGGCGAGATCGAGCTGCTAGAGACGCTGGCCCGGGAGGCCCGGGTCTCCTTCGAACGGGGGCGCCTCGTCGACCGGCTCCGTCGCGAGGTGGGGCAGAAGGAGTACCAGGCCCTGCACGACGCCCTCACGGGGCTCCCCAACCGGCTCCATTTCAACATCGCCGTCGAGGAGGCCGTGCGGCGTGCCCGCCAGGACTCGACCCGGGTGGCGGTGCTCCTCATCGACCTGGATCGGTTCAAGGAGGTCAACGACACCCTGGGTCATCAGCGCGGCGACTCCCTGCTCCAGGACATCGCCATGCGACTCTCGGAGGCGGTGGGTGGCGAGGAGTACGTGGCTCGCCTTGGTGGAGACGAGTTCGGGATCGTCCTGCGCGAGGTGGACGGAGTTCTCGAGGCATCGGAGTGGGCCCGCAAGATCGGCGACCTGGTGCAGCGGCCGTTCCTCAGCGAGGGTCTCTCGATCCAGGTGACCGGCAGCATCGGTATCGCCCTCGCCCCGGAGCACGGCTCCGACGGCGCCACCTTGTTGCGGCGCGCCGACGTCGCCATGTACGAGGCCAAGTCGGGTGGCTCCACCTTCGAGGTCTACGACCCGCATTCAGACGGATACAGCACCCGGCGGCTCGCCCTGGCCGGGGAGCTGCGCCACGCCATCGAGTCGGGTGAGCTCGCCGTCCACTACCAGCCGAAGGCGTCCCTCGCCGACGGCGCCGTGACCGGGGTCGAGGCACTGGCCAGGTGGCACCACCCCCGCCACGGGATCGTGACCCCCGACGAGTTCATCGTGCTCGCTCAGCGCACCGGTCTGATCCGCCGCCTCACCGAGCACGTGTTGAGGGCGGCGCTGCGTGACATGTCCCGTCTGCGCGGCGCCGGGCACGAACTGTCGGTGGCGGTCAACATCGCCGCCTCGTCGCTCAACGACCCCGAGTTCCCCGACCTGATCGTCCGTCTGCTCGACGAGTATCACACCAGTCCCGACCTGCTCGTCCTGGAGGTGACCGAGTCGACGATGATGGCCGACTCGGCCCGTGCCCGCTTGGTACTCGCCGCACTCGACGAGGTGGGGGTGGGCCTGGCCATCGACGACTATGGCACCGGCTACTCGTCGCTCTCCTACCTGAGCCGCCTGCCCGTCGATCAGGTCAAGGTGGATCGGTCCTTCGTGATGGACATGGCGGTCGACGAGCGTCTCGCCAAGATCGTCACCTCAACCGTCGCTCTCGTCCACAGCCTCGGCATGGAGGTGGTGGCGGAAGGGGTGGAGAACGGTGCCGTCTGGGACCTGCTGCGGGAGGCGGGATGCGACCAGACCCAGGGCTTCTACGTGGCCCACCCCATGGGCCTGGCCGACCTCACCACCTGGCTCTCCTCCGGAATGCAGTTCCATGGCGAGTCCGGCCGGTACGTGGTCCCCGAGGCGTCATCCGATCGGTGACTAGTCCGAAGTGACCATCGGCCGGATGGCACTTCAGGATCCGGGGCGAAGGGTCGATCACATCAGAGCCACATGGACACGATCCACTCCCACTCGACATCGATGCAGAGGGGACGCTCACAGGGCCCCGGCTCCCACCGGGATCAAGCCCAGAGCAGTTCCTGGACCTGATTTTCGATCTTCGATCGTGCCTTTCCGTCACGGGCCCTCCGGGGCCCGTGACTCGTTTCCGCCCCCATTTGCCCTGAAGGTGGCGTCCGGGGGCGCCGATGGATCGAAATGCAGCGGACCTGGCATCATCATGGAAGGCATCTCACCGGGCTCGGTGTCGCCGGCGCCATCACCTGGTGGGCGTTCGGGCTGCAGCGCCCGGTGCCGTTCCTCGACTGGTTCGACCTGGCGGTTCACGAGGCAGGGCACATGCTGGCCATGCCCCTTCCCAGGATCGCCATGTTCATGGCGGGGTCCTTCCTCCAGGTCGCCCTGCCGCTGGCGTTCGCCTGGTACTTCGGTGTGGCGCGTCGCGACCGGCTCGCCGGTGGGTTCTGCCTCGCCTGGGCGGGAACCTCGGCGTGGGACGTCTCGGTGTACGCCGGCGACGCCGTAACCATGCGCCTCCCACTGGTCGGGGGCGGGGAGCACGACTGGGCGTACATCCTCGGCCACTTCGACGCCCTGCACCTCACCGACCGTGTCGCCGCAGGCATCAGATGGGGCGGCCTGGCGATCTCCATGCTGGGCCTGGCGGTGATCCTCTGGAGCTGGTTACGGGAGGTTCGGCAGGCCGAGGCCGGGTCCCGGGTCCCGGACCGGAGCCAGCCTTTCGACTCAGGCGTCGAGGATCCGTGGCTGGCGGCGGCGAGCCTGCCCTTCCATCACGATCGGAGCCGGACTCAGTCGGGTTCTTCGGTGGGCTGAGGCGCCGGCCCGGCGTCGTCGGATGGTGGCTCCGGGGATGCCTTTCGCCCTCCGAGCAGGATCGCCAGGCCGACGGCCACCAGAGCGACCGGCCACAGCCGCTCGATGCGGATCGTCCACACATCGAGTGCGTCGAGCAGGAAGGCGGTGCCGATCACGATGAAGAGCAGGCCGCTGATCAGCGCATCCAGGTGCCGCTTCATCCGGTTCGCACCTCCACCTTGCCGATCACTATGCGGGCGTCGATCTTGAACTCCGGATTCGGGGGCGTTTCGACGACCTCGGGGGAGAATCCCGCCGAGGAGCGCCCGAGCACTAGGACGTCACCGATGCCGGCGGTGCCGCGCACCTCGACCACCGCCCCCTCGGGCACGACGACGACCAATTCCCCCATCACCAGGGACACCTCGATCACCTCGGGGAACTCGGTGGTCCCGGTGAGGTCGATCACCATCTTGCCCACTCCCCAGCGGTACTCGGTGGCCGCTTCGGTCGGAGCCTCGTTTCGCTCCCCGATCCCTCCGGCAAGAGGCACCTCGGCGATCACCTCGATGGCCGCCGAGAGCAACACCAAAATCGTGAGCACCACTCCAAAGCTGATCAGGCCGCCGTGGCGGCCGCTGGAAGATCCGAGCACCAGTGCCAACCCCACGAGGATGAGGGCTGCCGGGAGGATCACCCCCCAGGAGACGTCGACGTCGGTGTACGCCTCGACCAGCCACATGCCGCCGATGGCCACCAGGAGCACACCGGTGACGATCCGGCCCATGCGGCGATCGGTGTTGCCCGGGTGGGTCATCGGCGCATCCCCGTGGTGAGCAGGGCGGCGCCGACGAAGATGAGGATCGCCGGTCCGATCAGCCTGCGCAGCGGTGCGACCCATTCCAGCATCGCCATCACCCCGACGGCCACCAGCACCGCCCCGATCACCAGGCGTGGCGTGGTCAGCCCGGCCGGGCCAGTCGAAGGTCCGGCTTCGTGGCCCTGGGGCTCCTCGGGGATGGCGATCCAGGCGATCACGTAGGCGAGCACGCCGACTCCGGTGAAGGCGAGGGCGACGAACGCGATGCGGATCAGCACGGGGTCGATGGTCAGGTACTCGCCTAGCCCGCCGGCGACACCGCCGAGCATGCGGTCCTCGGTGCTTCGGTAGACGCGCCGCAGGTCGGCTGCCATGTCACCAAGAATAGCGTCGGTGGCCGGACGCTTCCTGGAGTGCGGTTCGATGGCGCCGGGCGCCTAGCTTGGTG